>NZ_JBJDPY010000006.1:0-80603 GCF_044903205.1 Streptomyces sp. NPDC029674 | reverse complement strand
GACTCCCCCCGCGTGCCAGGGGCCCGCCCCCCGGGGGGGGGGCCCCCCCCCCCCCCCGGGCGCGGGGCCGGGGGGGGGGGCGCCGCGCCCCCCCCCCCCCCCCCCCCCGCCGCTTTTCCGGATCGCAGACGTTCGTCGGGCTCGCGTCACTTGTAGATGACGACGCGGTCGCCGTTCCGTACCTGCGCGAACAGGCTCGCGATCTTCCCCTCGTCCCGGACGTTCACGCAGCCGTGCGACGCGCCCGTGTACCCCGTGGCCGCGAAGTCCGACGAGTAGTGGACGGCCTGGCCGCCGCTGAAGAACATGGCGTACGGCATGGCCGTGTCGTAGAGCGTCGAGACGTGGTGCCGGGACTTCCAGTAGACGGTGAAGGCACCCTCGCGGGTCGGCGTGTACTGCGAGCCGAAGCGGACGTCCATCGTCGACACCGCCCTGCCGTCGATCATCCACGTCAGCGTGCGACTGCTCTTGGCGATGCACAGGACCCGGCCGGTCAGACACCGCCTGTCCGGCGCGGCCGCCGGGATGCCGCCGCCCGAGTACAGCTCGTGCCGCGTCGGCTCGCGCGTCATGGCGAGCAGCCGCTGCCAGGTGACGGTGTCCGTGGCGCCCGTGCGGGGCAGCCCGCGCTTGGCCTGGAAGCCCTTGACCGCGCTCGTGGTGGCGGCCCCGTACGTCCCCGACGGGTTCACGTGGAGCCAGGCGATCTGCCGCAGCCTGGCCTGCAGTTCCCGCACCTGCCCGGAGCTGTCGCCCATCCGCATGAGAATCTTCGCAGGGGCGGGCGGCACCGGGGGAGGCGTGCGTGACGCGGGAGGCTTATGGGGTGTGGGTGACGCGGGAGGTGCCTGTGACGCAGGAGGCCGCGTCGGATGCCCTGCCGTCGCCTTCCCCGGTCCGCCGTCCCCGCCGCCCGGCGCCCCCTCCGTGTCCACCGCGACCGCCTTGCACCCCGCCGTCAGCACCAGTACCGCCACGGCCCCCACCGATATCGCGCCCCTGCCCATCACGCCCCCGCGCCCGTAGACGACACCCCTGGACAACTCCGACCACACTTCTGGAAGTGTTTCCCGGTTTGCCGCGAGTGACGCCTCCCGTGCGCGGGCGCAAGCTGGAGGCATGACACACGAGTCGGAGTCAGGACTGCCCATCGAACCCGTGTACGGCCCCGATTCCCTGTCGGGCTGGGACCCGGCGGAGAAGCTCGGCGCCCCCGGCGCGTACCCCTACACGCGCGGCGTCTACCCCACGATGTACACCGGCCGCCCCTGGACGATGCGCCAGTACGCGGGCTTCGGGACCGCCGCCGAGTCCAACGCCCGCTACCGGCAGCTGATCGAGCACGGCACGACCGGCCTCTCCGTCGCCTTCGACCTGCCGACGCAGATGGGCCACGACTCCGACGCCCCGATCGCGAGCGGCGAGGTCGGCAAGGTCGGCGTGGCCATCGACTCCATCGACGACATGCGCGTCCTGTTCGGCGGCATCCCGCTGGACAAGGTCTCCACGTCGATGACGATCAACGCCCCCGCCGCGCTGCTGCTCCTCCTCTACCAGCTCGTCGCCGAGGAGCAGGGCGTGCCGGCCGGCGAGCTGACGGGCACGGTCCAGAACGACGTGCTCAAGGAGTACATCGCGCGCGGCACGTACATCTTCCCGCCGCAGCCGTCCCTGCGGCTCGTCGCGGACACCTTCCGGTACTGCCGGGCCGAGATCCCGAAGTGGAACACCATCTCCATCTCCGGCTACCACATGGCCGAGGCGGGCGCCTCGCCCGTGCAGGAGATCGCCTTCACGCTGGCCGACGGCATCGAGTACGTCCGTACGGCGGTCGCCGCGGGCATGGACGTGGACGACTTCGCGCCGCGCCTCTCCTTCTTCTTCGTGGCGCGTACGACGATCCTGGAGGAGGTCGCCAAGTTCCGTGCGGCCAGGCGCATCTGGGCCCGCGTGATGCGGGAGGAGTTCGGCGCGCGGAACCCGAAGTCCCTGATGCTCCGCTTCCACACGCAGACGGCGGGCGTCCAGCTCACCGCCCAGCAGCCCGAGGTGAACCTCGTCCGGGTCGCCGTCCAGGGCCTCGGCGCGGTCCTCGGCGGCACCCAGTCGCTGCACACCAACTCCTTCGACGAGGCCATCGCCCTGCCCACCGACAAGTCGGCCCGCCTCGCCCTGCGCACCCAGCAGGTCCTCGCGTACGAGACGGACGTGGCGGCGACCGTCGACCCCTTCGCCGGGTCGTACGTCGTGGAGAGCATGACCGACGACGTGGAGGAGGCGGCGCTCGCCCTGATGCGGCGCGTCGAGGACCTCGGCGGTGCCGTGCACGCCATCGAGCAGGGCTTCCAGAAGGGCGAGATCGAGCGCAACGCCTACCGCATCGCGCAGGAGACGGAGAGCGGGGAGCGCGTCGTGGTCGGCGTCAACCGCTTCCGGATCGACGAGGAGGAGCCGTACGAGCCGCTGCGCGTCGATCCCGCGATCGAGGAACGGCAGGCCGCCCGGCTGGCCCGGCTCCGCGCGGAGCGGGACGGGGCGGCGGTGGGCGCCGCCCTCGCCGCGCTCCAGGAGGCGGCGAAGGGGACGGGCGCCAATGTGCTGTACCCGATGAAGGAGGCGCTGCGGGCGCGGGCCACCGTGGGCGAGGTGTGCGACGCGCTGCGGGAGGTGTGGGGGGCGTACGTCCCGACGGACGCGTTCTGAGCCCCTCTGAGCCCGTACGCGCCCCTGCGCCCGCGACGCCACGGGGCGGTCCCGTCCGTCACTCGGAAACCCGTGTCCCCATGTCGCACTCCCGTGCGACACTCCCGGCATGCTGGGTATCACCGACCTCCCGACCTACCTCGCGGGCCTCGCCCTGATCATTCTGCTGCCGGGGCCGAACTCGCTGTACGTGCTCTCGGTCGCCGCCCGTCGCGGCGTGCGCACCGGCTACACCGCGGCCGCCGGCGTCTGGTGCGGCGACACCGTCCTGATGACGCTGTCGGCGGCCGGCGTGGCCTCGCTGCTGCAGGCCAACGCCGTGCTCTTCGGGATCGTGAAGTACGCGGGCGCCGGGTACCTGACCTGGCTGGCGGTCGGCATGCTGCGGGCGGCGTGGGGCATGTGGCGGTCGCGGCGGGAGCAGGCGGCGGACGGGGGCCGGGCGGCGGACGACCCGGCGGCGGGGCCGGGGGAGCGGCCGTTCCGCAGGGCCTTCGTGATCAGCCTGCTCAACCCCAAGGCGATCCTGTTCTTCATCGCCTTCTTCGTGCAGTTCGTCGATCCCGGTTACGCCTATCCCGCGCTGTCCTTCGTCGTGCTCGGCGTCCTGGCCCAGCTGGCGAGCTTCCTCTACCTGACGGCCCTGATCTTCAGCGGCACCCGGCTCGCGGCCGCCTTCCGCCGCCGCAGGCGGCTCTCGGCCGGGGCCACCTCGGCGGCGGGCGCGCTGTTCCTCGGTTTCGCGGTGAAGCTGTCGGTCAGCAGCGTGTGACCCGGCCGACGCCGACGGCCGGCGGTCGGCCGGTCAGTGGTGCCAGGCCGAGCCGCCCACGTTGTGGATCATCCGCTGGAGCACCTTCAGCGTGCGGACGTAGTCCTCGTCGGTGATGCCCTCGTGGATCTCCGCGCGCACCGCCTGCTGGCGCTCGGCGACGCGGGCCTGGAGCGCGCGGCCCTCCTCCGTGAGGGCGATGCGGCCCGCGGGACCCTCGGTGATGAGGCCGCGGTCGTGCAGGGCGCTGATGTTGTGGTCGAGGACGCCCTCGCCGATCTCCAGGTAGCCCTTCAGGGCCGACACGACCTCGTCCCGGGGGCGGCCGTCCGGTGCCGGCACGAGCTGGCTGAGGGTCCACCACTGGGGCTGGGTGAGACCCATCTCGGCGAGCATGGTGCGGATGTGGTTGACGACGGCGGCGCCCGCGGCCGAACTCCAGTAGCCGACGGGCTGGTCGACGAGGTCCTGGTCGCTGTGCGAGTAAGCGAAAGTTGTCATGTGCTTGAACGTAGAAGCTCAAGCATGCTTGAGGTCAACCCCCGAAGCCGTCCCCGAGTCGGTCACCCCCGAAGCCGCCACCGCACCGCACCGCCTCAGATACGCCGTGAGGCCGTCCCGCGCGTCCGTGCCCGCCCAGCCCACGTACCCGTCCGGGCGGACCAGGAAGAGGCCCTTGCCGTACGGCTCGTAGGCGGGGATGTCCATGACGCGCACCAACTCCCCGTCCATCGGCGGCAGTTCCGTGTCCGTGCCCACCGCGAGCAGCGTCCAGTGCGGGCCGCGGAACACGTCGAACAGGGTCCCGGAGCCGCACGGCCCGTCCGGCGCCCGGTCGCCCGCCCGCAGCGCGTCCTCCGGCAGGCTCTCGCGCGTCTCCACCGCCAGTGACGCGTCGCGGTAGCCGATGCCGAGCTGCCGGGTGGCCGCCCCGCGCCGCTCTTCGCCGCGGTGGATGCGGGTGGAGAGGCCCAGCATCCGCGCGGCGTTGGGCCGCCGCTCCTCCTCGTACGTGTCGAGGAGCGACTCGGGGGCGCCGCGCCGGAGCACCGCGCCGAGCTTCCAGCCCAGGTTGTAGGCGTCCTGGACGCTGGTGTTGAGGCCCTGGCCGCCCGCGGGCGAGTGGATGTGCGCCGCGTCCCCGGCGAGGAGGACGCGGCCCTCGCGGAAGCGGTCCGCCAGCGCCGCGCGCGGCCGGAAGTCCGAGGACCAGCGGACCTCGGTCACGTCGTCGGCGCTCAGGTGCGTCCGGGCGGCGACGAGCTCGCGTACACCGCGCGCGGAGAGGTCGGGTGTCGCTCCGGCGGGGAACTGGGCGGTCAGCTGGAAGTCCCCGGTGCCGGGCAGCGGGCAGATCGCCGTGTAGAGGCCCGTGTCGTCGGCGGCCGGGAACATGTGCCAGTTGTCGCGGTCGAGCGCGGGGACGCGGACGTCCGCGACCAGGACCGGGTTCGGGTCGACGGTCTCGCCCGTCATCGCGATGCCCAGCGCCCCGCGCAGGGTGGAGCGGCCGCCGTCCGCCGCGACCGCGTACGCGGCCCGTACCACCGCGCCCGTCGACAGCCGGACGGTGACCCCGTCGGCATCCTGGGTCAGCTCCGTCACCCCCGTGCCGAAGGCGACATCGCCGCCGAGCTCCCGCAGGCGCGCCAGCAGGATTTCCTGGGTGCGCCACTGGGGGAGCATCCACGGCGTGGTGTACGGGGCGGTCTCCGTCGGCTCGGGTTCGTCGAACATCCGGTGCTCGCCCTGCCGCTCGCCGTCCCGCCACACCATCCCGACGGGAATGGGGCCGCCCGACGCGAGGACCGCGCCGATCACGCCGAGGTCGTCGAAGACCTCCATGGTGCGGGGTTGCAGGCCCTTGCCGCGGGAGCCGGGGAACAGGGCGGGTTCGCGCTCGACGACGAGGGCGGGCACGCCGTGCCGCGCCAGGTCGCAGGCGAGGGCGAGCCCGGTGGGGCCCGCGCCCACGACGAGCACGTCGGTCGTACCGGTTTCCTTAACGTTGTTAAGTGCCATGCCGACGAGCTTGCGCTTAACGGTGTTAAATTGTCAAGGTGGCTACGACGAAGCTGGACCGGACCCGAGTGGCGCGCACCGCGCTCGACCTGCTGAACGAGACGGGGCTCGAAGGGCTCACCCTGCGCGCCATCGCCCAGCGCCTCGACGTGAAGGCACCCGCCCTGTACTGGCACTTCAAGGACAAACAGGCGCTGCTCGACGAGATGGCGACCGAGATGATGCGGCGGATGGCCGAGGGCTTCCTGTCCTCGCCGGACGCCGACTGGCGGGTGGCGCTCACCGCCGCGATGCGGGGCCTGCGCGAGCACCTGCTGCACTACCGCGACGGCGCGAAGGTGTTCAGCGGTACGCGGTACACGGACCTGTCGTACGCGGCGCCGCTGGAGGCCCATCTGCGGGTGCTCGCCGAAGCGGGGTTCGCGCCGGGACCGGCCGCGCGCGCCTGGTTCACCGCGTACAACTACACGATCGGGTACGTCATCGAGGAGCAGTCGACGGGTCCGGCGCCCGGCCGCGACGAGGACGGCTACGACCTCGTGGCGCGTGCCGAGCGCCTCGCCGCGTACCCGCTGGCCGCGGCGGCGGGCGAAGAGATGTTCCGCTCGCACGACCGCGGCTTCGAGGAGGGGCTCGCCACGATCGTGGCGGGGATCGGCGCGACCCTCGTCACTTCCGGGGAGTGAGGCTCCGGTTGAGGCCCGTGCGGATCAGGGGCGTCAGCCGCTCCTCCACGTAACGGTTCAGGAGCCACGCGAGGGCCAGCATCGCGGCGATCGTCAGACCGAACGTCGCGTACGACGACAGTCCCAGATGGCGGTGCAGCACCTCCACCGTCACCCAGCCCAGGTGCTCGTGCACCAGGTAGAAGGGGTACGTCAGCGCGCCGGCCACCGTCAGCCAGCGCCAGTTCGCCCAGTGCAGGTGCCCGAGCGCGATCAGCAGCACCGCCGCGAAGCCCGCCGTCACCACCGCCATGATCACGGCCGAGGAGCGGTACGAGAAGAAGTCCGGGTTCGGCGCGTGCCACAGCCCCTGGACCGCGTAGTGCTGGCCGATCAGCCAGCTCACGCCCGTGATGCCCCATGCCGTGAGGTCGCGGCGATCGCGGTGGATGAGGTAGATGCCGATGCCGCCGACGAAGAACGGCGCGTACTCCGGCATCAGGACCAGGTCGAGCAGCGGCTCGTCCGCGGCCTCCGCGACGGCTGCGGACAGGGTCCACACCGCGCAGAACAGCACCACGCGCGCGCGGGTCGCGCCCGGCATGACGACACACAGCGCGAACAGCGCGTAGAAGCGCAGCTCGGCCCAGAGCGTCCAGCACACGCCGAGCACCCGGTCCGCGCCGAGCGGCTGCTGGAGCATGGTGAGGTTGACCAGCGCGTCACTGGGCGAGACTGCCTCGTACGCGACGGCGGGCAGCGCGAAGACGGCCGTCACCAGGACGATCGCCGCCCAGTACGCGGGCAGGAGCCGGGACGCCCGGGAGGCGAAGAACGAGCGCAGGGGCCTGCCCCAGCCGCTCATGCAGATGACGAAGCCGCTGATCACGAAGAAGATCTGGACGCCCAGGCAGCCGTAGGCGAACCACTCACTGGCCGTCGGGAACTGCTGCTTCGGCGAGCTGCCCCAGGCCTCGGTTATCTCGCCGTCGCGGCCGCCGTAGTGGTAGGCGGCGACCATGAGCGCGGCGACAAGGCGCAACCCGTCGAGCGCGCGCAGCCGGGGTTTCCGGCGGGCCGGCCGCGGCGCCGGGAGGGCGTGCGGCGTGGCGGGCTCCGCCCCCGGTGAGAGCTTCGGGAGCGTGAGGTCGGGAGAGGTCATCCGAGCGCGGTCCGCTTGAGCGAGCGCTGTACGGAACGTGCGCGGCGGGCGACGCGGCGGACGGCCGCGTTGCGCGGGATGAACGCCAGCTGCGAGGGGACGGCGCCGGGCAGCGCGAGCGCGGTGAGGCGGCGCCGCTTGAAGTAGCGCCAGGTGGCGGCGGAGAGGTTCCGCGCGAGGTAGCGCTCGGCGTCGGGGCGGAGCCGGGGGTAGATCTGCGGCTGCATCGCGAAGCCGACGGCCTTGAGGAGGCTCGTCAGCTCGCCGGTGCCGGTCCCCGGTTCCCGGTCGGTGACCGCCGCGCGGTCGGTGAGCTCGGGCAGCAGCGCGTCGACGATGGTGACCGGGACGCGGTTGCTGTTCTGGTAGGGCGCGAGGCGCTCCAGGAGCAGGTCGGTGCCGGTGCGGGCGGCGGGCAGGCCGTACAGCGCGGACGCCGTGATCAGCGCGGTGGAGAAGCAGCCGACGACGAGCGCGGGCCGCATCCGCTGGTAGAGGACCTCGGCGAGCACCGGGGTGTCGAGCACCGTCAGCTCGACGCCGATCGCCTGCGCCTCCTTCTCCAGCGCGCGCGACCAGCGGGCGGGCGCGGTGGGGTGGGGCTTGAACACCACACGCGTATGGCCCAGTTGGGCCGCGCCGCGCACCATGCGGATGTGCAGCTCCTCCTCTTCCTCGGGGGTGAGGATGGAGAGGGCGGAGAGGTACTGGCCGAGGACGAGGGCGGGGGAGTCGATCTCGGGCAGCTCCGTTTCCCCGGCGCCCAGTTCACCGAGCACCTTCAGGAACGCCTCGGTCGGTACGATCTCCGGCTCCACCCCGAACTCGGTGAGGAGCAGCGGGGCGAGTCCCGGCACGAGGTCCAGGTGCAGCAGGCGCCGGATGCGGGTGCCGATCAGCGGGTCGAGCTTGTTGCGGGTCGGGCCGTAGCTCATCAGGCCGTCGGCGTAGACGTCGACGGGGACGCCGGTGAAGATCTGCGCGAGGGCGAGCGCGGGGTTGACCTGGATGGACTCGACGGCCAGCTCGACGGCGTCGTCACCGAGGCCCCAGAGCAGCCGGACGTAGCGCTCCCACAGCACGACGTCGTCGCCGCGCGGGGCCCAGCCGCCCGGGTGGAAGGGGGCGATGGTCTCGTTCCAGGAGCGCACCTCGTCGAACCGGCCGCGCAGCCGCTCGAACCCCGGCATCCCGTCGAGGGACGTCGTCGTCTCGGGCGTCGCCGCGTTGTTGCTGACGAGGAGGATGCGGCGGTCGGCGGGGCCGAAACGGCCGGCGTCCAGGGCGGCGGCGAGCGTGGCGACGCCGTACAGCGTGGACGCCATGAAGATCTGTGTCGTACGGGGCGCCGCCATCAGGCCGCCACCTCCGCCGACGCCGGACGCCGGCGCAGCCTGCGCAGCCGGGTCGCCCGCTGGACGTCCATGGAGTCGAGCGCGTCGTCGAGAACGCCCTGCGGCATCCGCTTCAGCGCGGCCGCACTCATTGACTTCAATTTGCGCGCCACGGATGGCTCGAACCTTTCGATGGATCCCAAATGGTGGGAGATGATCGCGCAGTAGGTGCGCACGGCTTTCGGCAGGAGTTCGGCCGCGTCCCGGTCCGCCGCTGTTTCCCGTACGACCTGGTCGAATGCCTTGATGAAATCGAGCTGGCGTACGTCGCCGATCTGCGTCAGCGAAGAGGCGACGCCACGCCGGTAGAACACCCCGAGAAGACCGACCGCGGCGAAGGATTCCGCCTCGCGGTGCAGCCGCCAGATCCAGGGCCGGTCCTCGGCGGTGCGCAGCCCGTCGGTGAAGTGCAGCAGCCCCGCGTCGGCGAGCCTGCGGTGGTAGATGCCCGCCCACGCGTACGCGTAGTCGACGGACGTCGACCGGTCGGCGGGCAGTATCACGTCGCGCGGATTGAGCACGACGCCGCGCCTGCCGTGCGGCACACGGTGCACGGTGCGGGCCCGCGCGGTGCACTGCACATGGTCGGTGCGCACGAAGTCGCAGCCCAACTGCTCGATGGCATCGACGAGTTGGGAGAAATAGCCGGGCGCGAGCCAGTCGTCACCGTCCAGGAAGGTGAGGTACTCGCCACGCGCCGCGTCGAGGCCCGTGTTGCGGGCGGTCGCGAGACCGCCGTTCGTCTCATGTCTGAGGAGAACGGCGCCGGGAAGCTCGCGCGCCGCACGCTCCAGGATGTCCGGAGTCTCGTCGCGCGAGCAGTCGTCGACGAGAATGAATTCGAAGTCGTCACGTGCGTTCGCACGCAGACTCCTCAAGGTGTCGGGCGCGTATTGCTGCACGTTGTAGAACGGCACGATGACGGAGAGCTTAACCACGTGGGTGACGTTAGGTGTCGGCCCGTCATTCGGGTCGACCCGCAGCGGTATGCCAGGTGAACGACGCGTGGCGGAATGGTTAACCTGGCTGCCCCGCGGGCTTTTCCGGGGCCGATTCGCCATTCGTCGGCGTGCTGTTAACCGTTTGTTGCACCTGAGTTGGGCCGCGAATCGAAATGCCTTCCTAGCGTCTGGGACGTGCAAGGAAGTCATCGAAACCCGCTGCGGGTCGCCGTGCTCGCCGACTCCGATACGCGATGGAAATGGGGCGCGCTCACCGCGAACCGCATCGTATCGGACAGCCGGCCCGGCGGTCATGATCCCAAGGGCCGTGATCCCGAGGGCCGTGATCCCGAAGGCCACCGGCTCAGCGGGTACCTGCTCCGCGGCCGGGCCACTCCCACCCCCCGGCAGCTCGACGAGGTGGGCGTGCGCGCGGACTCACTGCGCGAGGTCACCGCCGTCGAGTTCCTGCGCGAGACGGAGCGGGAAGCGCCCGACGTGATCGTGCTCGCCCTGGTGGGCGGCGCGGTCCAGGCGGTGCTGCACGGGCTCGCCCGCGTCGCACAGGACGCCCTGCTCACCGGCGCCACCAGGAAGCGGCCCGTCGTCGTCACCGGCTACGTCGGCGTCGTCTACGAGAAGCTCGCCGACGGCCTCCTCCTGCGGCACGGCGCGGACGTCGTCCTCGCCAACTCCCGCCAGGACGCGGAGCGCTTCCGCGCGGTGTACGAAGGAGTGGGCGCCGACGCGTCCGCGGTGACGGAGGCCGCGCTGCCGTTCCTCGGCGGAGCCCCGTACGAGAAGCCGTACGAGAAGAACGGCACGGACGCGAAGCAGGACCCGTACACCGTCGTCTTCGCCGCCCAGCCCTCCGTCCCCGAGACCGCCGCACACCGCACTTACCTGCTGCGCCGCCTCGCCGAGCACGCCCGGCTGCATCCCGACCGCGAGGTCCTGCTCAAGCTGCGCAGCAAGCCCGGTGAGCACACCACGCACATCGAGGAGCTGCCCTACCAGAAGCTGGCGCAGCGCATCGAGGGCGGCCTGCCCGCCAACTGCCGCCTCGTCTACGGGCACATGGGCGAGGTCCTCGACCGCACCGACCTGCTGGTCACCGTCAGCTCCACGGCCGCGCTCGAATCCCTGCACCGCCGCATCCCCACCGCCGTCCTCACCGACCTCGGGGTGCGCGAGGCGCTCGGCAACCACCACTTCACCGGCTCCGGCTGCCTCGCCTCCTGGGACCAGCTGGACGCGGGCCACCTGCCCGAGCCCGACGAGCGGTGGCTGGCCCGGCAGGGCGTCGCCGCCGACGGGGCGTACGAGAAGGCCTTCGACGCGGCACGTGAGCGTGTCGACTCCCTGCTCGCCGACGCGGCCGCCGGCGCGCTGCCGCCCATCCAGCCCTACTACAGCCTCAGCACCGCCCGGGGCTATCTGCCCGGCATCCTCGCCCGCCACCACCTCGGCCCCGACGGCGCCCCGCTGCCGGGCGCCCCCGCGGCCGACAAGGACCCGGGTCCCGTACGGCAGATCGTGCGCCGCGCGGCCCGCGGCGCCTACCGCCACGGAGTGCAGCGCGTGGCCCCCGTCATCCGGCGGATGGGCGAGCTGTGAACCCCGGGCGAGCCGTGAGTCCCGGGCGAGCCGTGAGCACCCACCCCTTCCAAGGAGCCCCCATGCCCCACTCCGACCCCGCGAGCGCACCGGCCCGCCGCGTGCTCGCCGTCATCCCCGCCCGCGGCGGCTCCAAGGGCGTGCCCGCCAAGAACCTCGCCCCGGTCGGCGGCGTGCCGCTGGTGGCCCGCGCCGTCCGCCAGTGCCTCGCCGCCCGGCTGGTCACCGACGTCGTCGTCTCCACCGACGACCACGTGATCGCCGAGACCGCCCGCGCCGCCGGCGCCGAAGTGGTCCTGCGCCCCGTCGCGATCGCCGGGGACACCGCGACCAGCGAGGCCGCCGTGCTGCACGCGATGGACGCCCACGAGGAGCTGCACGGCACGCCCGTCGACGTCGTCCTGCTCGTGCAGTGCACCAGCCCCTTCCTCACCCACGAGGACATCGACGGGGTGGCGTCGGCCGTCGCCGAACACGGCGCCGACACGGCCGTCACGGTGGCGCCGTTCCACGGCTTCATCTGGCGCGACGCGGCCGACGACGCGGACCGTTCCACCGGACCCGCCGACGTCCCCGCGCAGCGCACCGACTCACTCGGCGGCACGGCGACGCTCGCCAACTCCACCCGCACGGGCGGCGGTTACGGCGTCAACCACGACAAGTCGTTCCGCCCGCGCCGCCAGGACCGCCCCCAGGACCTCCTGGAGACCGGCGCCGCCTACGCGATGGACGCGGCGGGCTTCCGCACCGAGAAGCACCGCTTCTTCGGCCGCACAGAGCCCGTCCGCACCGACCCCGCGCGCGTCCTTGAGGTCGACGACCCGCACGACCTCGCCCGCGCCCGCGCGCTGGCCCCCCTCTTCGACGCGGCCCGTCCCGGGGACGAGGCCGCCCTCCCGACCGCCGCCGACATCGACGCGGTCGTCCTCGACTTCGACGGCACCCAGACCGACGACAGGGTGCTGATCGACTCCGAAGGACGGGAGTTCGTCTCCGTGCACCGCGGGGACGGCCTCGGCATCGCGGCCCTCCGCAGGAGCGGCCTGCACATGCTGATCCTGTCCACGGAACAGAACCCGGTCGTCGCCGCGCGCGCCAGGAAGCTCAAGCTTCCCGTCCTGCACGGCATCGACCGCAAGGACCTCGCACTGAAGCAGTGGTGCGAGGAACAGGGCATCGCTCCCGAGCGCGTGCTCTACGTCGGCAACGACGTCAATGACCTCCCGTGCTTCGCCCTCGTGGGCTGGCCCGTGGCGGTCGCGAGCGCCCACGACGTCGTACGCGGCGCCGCACGCGCGGTCACCACCGTCCCCGGCGGTGAAGGCGCGATCCGAGAGATCGCCACCTGGATCCTCGGCCCCTCTCTCGACTCCCTCCACAATTAAGGACTGTTCCCACCATGAGCAACATCACCTCCATCGGCGCCAACTCCCGTCTCCGCCGCTTCGGTTCGAAGACGGCCGGTCCCGGTCAGCCCGTGTACATCACCGGCGAGATCGGCATCAACCACAACGGCGACCTGGAGAACGCGTTCAAGCTGATCGACGTGGCCGCCGAGGCGGGCTGCGACGCGGTGAAGTTCCAGAAGCGCACCCCGGAGATCTGCACCCCGCGCGACCAGTGGGACATCGAGCGCGACACCCCCTGGGGCCGCATGACGTACATCGACTACCGCCACCGCGTGGAGTTCGGCGAGGCCGAGTACCAGGCCATCAGCGAGCACTGCGCCAAGCGCGGCATCGACTGGTTCGCGTCCCCGTGGGACACCGAGGCCGTCGCCTTCCTGGAGAAGTTCGACCTGCCCGCCCACAAGGTCGCCTCCGCCTCCCTCACCGACGACGAGCTGCTCCGCGCCCTGCGCGCCACGGGCCGCACGATCATCCTCTCCACGGGCATGTCGACGCCGAAGCAGATCCGCCACGCCGTCGAGGTCCTCGGCTCGGACAACATCCTGATGTGCCACGCCACGTCGACGTACCCGGCGCAGGCCGAGGAGCTCAACCTCCGCGTCATCAACACCCTCCAGGCCGAGTACCCGAACGTCCCGATCGGCTACTCCGGCCACGAGACGGGCCTCCAGACGACGCTGGCCGCCGTCGCCCTCGGCGCCACCTTCGTCGAGCGCCACATCACCCTCGACCGCGCCATGTGGGGCTCCGACCAGGCCGCCTCCGTCGAGCCGCAGGGCCTCACCCGCCTCGTCCGCGACATCCGCACCATCGAGGCGTCCCTCGGCGACGGCGTCAAGAAGGTCTACGAGTCGGAGCTCGGCCCCATGAAGAAGCTCCGCCGCGTCGCCGGCGTCGTCGCCGAGGCCGAGTCCTCCGCGGACGCCGAGCCGGTCGCGGTCTGAGCCTCTTATCGGGAGACGGACATACGACGATGAGCCCCCGAGCCGGCCGCGCGGCCGACACCAGCGGCGCCACCGCCCTCTCCACGCTCGCCTTCGTGGAGAGCCCTGTTCAACTGCTGAACGTCCTGGAGTGGGCGCACACCGCGGCCGCGACCGGCCCGGCCGGGGGCCTCACCGTCGTCGTCCTCTCCCCGAACGACCCCATGACGCGAGGCCAGTTGCGCCGCATGGCGCAGCTCGCACGCGACGAGGGCGTCGAGGTCCGCTGGGAGGAGGCGCGCGGCGGCGCGTCGGCTCCCTTCCAGACCATCGGGGGCCTGGCAGGCCCCCTGCGCCGGGCCGACCGGATCGTCATCGGCGACCCGTTCTCCCGCTACGTACAACTGCTCCTCACCATCACCAGGGCCCGCTCCCTGGTCGTGGTCGACGACGGCACGGCCACGATGGAGTTCATCTCCCAGCTGGCCCGGGGCGAACGCCTGCAGCGCTGGCACCGCAAGGGCGGCCGCCCCGGCCCCCGCGACCTGGTCTTCGCCCCGGTCTCGGCCTCGGCGCGCCGCCGCCTCACCCCCGGCGGATCGCGCACGGTGGAGGTCTTCTCCTCCATGCCGATCGACAGCGCGCCCGACGGCGTGACCGTCTCCGCCAACGCCTTCGCCTGGACCAGGGAACGCTTCGGCCCGCCCCGCATCACGCGCGGCGCCGACCTGGTCGGCACGTCACTGGTGGAGACGGGCGTGGTCGACCCCGACCGCTACATGGAAGCGGTCCGCGCCCTCTCCCACGCCCACGGCGCCAACCGCTACTTCGCCCACCGCCGCGAGAGCTCCGAGAAACTCCACCGCCTCGCGGTCGAGACGGGCCTCCAGGTGGTCCGCCCCGACCTCCCCCTCGAACTCATCGCCCGCCGGGGCCCCATCGGCCGCACCATCCTCAGCTTCCCCTCGACGGTCGTCCACACCCTCCCCCTCGCCCTCGCGGGCACGGAGGTGAAAGTGGCGGTCTGCGACATCGACCCGGCCTGGCTCACGGAGACCGCGTCCCCGCGCGCCCAGGGCTTCCTCTCCGGCGTGACGGGCACGGCCCGCGACGTACACCGCCTGACGTCGGTACGGCACACGGCGCCGGCGTGACCGTCACGGGGTGAACCGGCGGACGTACCGCCGCTGCCACGGCGTCTCGACCGCACGCCGGTCGTAATGCGCGCGCACGTACGCGACGGCCTCCGCCGGGGGCACCCCGTCGAGGACGGCGACGCACGCCAGCGCCGTCCCGGTCCGACCGCGCCCACCCCCGCACGCGACCTCCACCCGCTCCCCGGCGGCCCGCTCCCACACCTCGCGCAACACCTTCCGCGCGAGCTCACGGTCAGCGGGGAGCCGGAAATCGGGCCAGCGCAGCCAGGCCTGTTCCCAGGGAAAGGGCCCCGGCTCCTTGCCGAGGAGATAGACACCAAAGCCGGGTACGTCCCCGTCCCCGTCCTCCGGCAACGGATGCCGCAGCCCCCGCCCCCGGACCAGCCGCCCGGAGGGCAGCCGGAGAACGCCGGGGGCAGTGGGCTGCCAGCGGGCTGTCGTCGCGCCGCGGTTCTCTGTCATGACCTCAGTCTTACGCCCGGGCGCTCCCGGCGCACAGCCGTTCTCATACGGCGGTCCGCAGCCACTTCCACGTCTTCGGGCCGACGATGCCGTCGTCGTTCAGACCCCACGACCGCTGGAACTTCTTCACGCCCGCGCGGGTGTCCTTGCCGAAGATGCCGTCGACGGTGACGTAGACGGAGTGGAAGCGGAGCAGCGCCTGAATCTCCTTCACCTTCTTGCCCCGGTCGCCGTAGTCGGCGTAGGTGTTCAACAGGTCGTAGCCGCAGTACCAGCCGATGCCGCCCCACCATTCGCAGGAGGCCGCGGCGGACGGCGACTCGGGGGCGGGGGCAGGGGTGGCGGCCGACGCGGTGGCGGCCACCCCGGTGAGGGCGGTCGCGGCCAGGGCTCCCGCGGCCAGGACGGCCGCGGCCTTTCGGTTGGCGTACATGAGTACTCCTCGGGAAGCGTTCTCGTGTGCCGCTCGGACACGATTCACGCTAGGGACCCGGCCGCCGTCGCGCGTCCAGCAGGAGTTTGACGCGCGCCTGCACCCGTGGGGGCAGCGCGGTCAACCCCTGCCGTACTCCCTACCGCGTGCGGTGGACGCCCTCCAGGACGGGCGCCCCGTCCCCGGTGGCGGGCGCCCCGGAGGTCACCAGCACACTCCGCCGCCCCCGCAGCCCGAACGCGCTGACCAGCACGGCGACCAGCGCGGCCGCCAGGGGTACCCAGAGCGCGGCCCGGTACCCGTCGAGGAGGTCGGACGGCGAACTCGATGCCGTCGCCGCCACGTTGACCGCCGTCACCGTCGACAGACCGACCGCCGCGCCGAACTGGAAGGACGTGTAGAGCAGCGCGCCCGCGAGACCCTGCTCCTTCTCCGCCACGCCTTCCGTGGCGACGATCGTCAGCGGGCCGTACGCGAGTGAGAACGCGATACCGACGGCGATGAAGCTCGGGAACATCATCGCGTACGTCCAGTCGGCGCCGACCGGCAGGAACAGGGCGTACGCCAGCGCGGCGAGCAGCAGGCCGCCGAAGATCACCCGGGCGTTGCCGAAGCGGTTCACGAGCCGGGGCGTGAGAAGAGGGGAGAGGACCGCGTCGATGCCCATGACGAGCATCGCGAAGCTGGTCTGGAGCGTCGACCAGTCCCGCAGCTCCTGGAGGTAGAGCACGACCAGGAACTGGAAGCCGAAGAAGCCCGCGGCCAGGAGCAGCGCGGAGGCGTTGGCACGCACCAGCGGGCCGCTCCGCAGAATTCCCAGACGCACCAGCGGGATCGCCGCCCGGCGCTCGACCGCGACGAACACGGCCAGCAGGGCGAGCCCCGCGCCCACGGTGAGCGCGGTCCAGGCGGACGTGGTGTGCGTGGCGCGCTCCACGCCGAGGACCAGCAGCACGATGGCAGCGGTGATCGTGACCCCGCCCGCCACGTCGACGCGCTGCCCCGTCCGGTCCGGCCGCTGCGACCTGGGCACGACGGTGAGGGCGCCGACGAGGATGACGGCGGACAGCACGACGGGCGCGAAGAACACCCACCGCCAGCCGAACTGGGTGAGCAGCCCGCCGACGACCAGGCCGATGGAGAAGCCGCCGGCCGCCGTGCCGGAGTAGAAGAGCAGCGCCTTGTTGCGGCGCGGGCCCTCCTCGAACCCGGTGGTGATGATGGAGAGGCCCGCCGGGGTCATGAACGCCGCGGCGATCCCCGTGACGAAGCGGGCGACGATCAGCATCCAGCCCTCGGTGGCGAGGCCGCCGAGTCCGGAGAAGACGAGGAAGACGGAGAGCCACAGGACGAACATCCGGCGGCGCCCGAAGAGGTCGGCGGCCCGCCCGCCGAGCAGCATGAACCCGCCGTACCCGAGGACGTACGCGCTCATCACCCACTGCAGCGAGCCGGTGGACAGGCCGAGGTCGGCGCGGATGGAGGGGAGGGCGACGTTGAGCATCGCGATGTCGATGCCCTCCAGGAAGATCGCGCCGCAGAGGACGAGGAGGACGATCCGCTCGCGGCCGGTGAAGGGCCGGCCGGGGGACTGGTGGGCGTGCGGTGCGGGACTCTGGCTCATGGCGCCACCCTCGGCCGGGCCGGGGCGCGGAACAACGGCGAACATCGCAACGTTCGTTCAGCCAGGCTGACCGATGCGGAACGACCTGGGGGTACGGCGATGGAACGCGACGAACTGGAGTGCTTCCTGCTTCTCGCCGACGAGCTGCACTTCGGCCATACGGCCGAGCGCATGCGGCTGTCCCGGGCCCGGGTGAGCCAGCTCGTGCAGCGCCTCGAACGCCGCGTCGGCGCCCCGCTGTTCGTCCGCACCAGCCGCCGCGTGGCCCTCACCTCGCTCGGCCGCCAGCTGCGCGCCGACCTCGAACCGCACCACCGCGCCATCGAGGACGCCCTGGCCCGTGCCGTCGCCACCGCACGGGGCATCGACTCCGTCCTCCACGTCGGCTTCGCCAACCCCCTCACCGGCGAGATCGTGATGAAGGCTACGGAGGCCCTCCGCGTCAGCCACCCCGGCCTGGCGGTGGAGGTGTGCGAGGTGCCCCTCGGCGACCCGTACGGCCAGCTGCGCAAGGGCAAGTTCGACGTGCAGCTGACCGAACATCCCGTACGGGAGGAGGACCTGAGCGGCGGGACGGTGCTGCTCGCGGAGGACCGTGTCCTTGCCCTGCCCTCGTCCCACCCGCTGGCCGCCCGCCCCTCGGTGATCCGCGAGGACCTGGCGGAGGTCCCGCTCCTCACCATCGACGGCGACGTCCCCGACTACTGGCACGACCACCACGCCCCGCCCCGCACCCCCGGTGGCCGCCCCATCGGCCGGGGCCCCGGCGTGACGAACATGCAGGAGGCCCTGACGCTGGTCGCGGCGGGCAAGGGCGCCCTCCTGGCCCCCGCCCACACGGCCACGTACTTCGCCCGCCCCGGCGTCACCTACGTCCCCCTCACAGACACCCGGCCGACCGGCTACGGCCTGGTCTGGCGCCGCGGCCACGACACGGGCGCGGTGGCGGCCTTCGCACGGACGGTACGGGAAGTGGTCACTCTCTAGGCCGGCGTGCGGTCACATCTCCCCGCCGTACCGGGGCGGTCGTTCTCCGACCCCTGGGGGTGAGGCCGGCTCCCCCGGACGGTGGAGGCACCTGGGCCCCGATGGGGACGTGGGGCGCCCGTGCCCGGCGGGAGCATCGGACGCATGCCGATGAAAATCACCGCGCTGCCCGGCGTCCCCCGCTTGGCCGCCCTCGCCGCGCACGCCGTGCCGCTCGTCACCCTGCCCTCGGGGCTGTGGCGGGTGGCCCTCGTCGCCGGGCTCCCCGTGGCCGCGGAGCCGCAGCGCGGGGTGGGGGAGGCCGTGTACATCCTGATGCTCAGCGTCGTGTCCGAGGGGCTGGCCCTGCTCACGCTCGGTCTGGTGCGTGAGTGGGGTGAGGTCGTCCCCGCGTGGGTACCCGTGCTCGGCGGGCGGCGGATCCAGCCGCTCGCCGCCGTCGTACCGGCCCTGCTCGGCGCGGCCGGGCTCTTCGGACTCCTGGGCTGGGTCTGCTACGCCCAGGCGGCCGAACTGGGGAGCGAAACGGATGTGACGGGCGGAACAGCGCAAACCGCACTACTCGTGTTCTGCTATATACCGCTGATCGCGTGGCCGCCCTTGCTGACAGCGGTCGCCCTCGCCTACTACAGGCGCCGGACGACTTGCGCATCCCCCGAGGCGGCGTAAATCTCTACCCATCCCGATCGGCGGCCATGCGCCACGAGGCCAGTAATTCTTCCCCTATCGGGCTGAACTTTTGTTGATCGTGGGTTAGTTGGCCGTTGCATCGCCTTACCCTTCAGAGGGTGAACCAACTGATGTCCCGTGCGTCCGAAGAGGTGTCCGACGGCGTGTCCGGAGCGGAGTCCGCACCTGCGGCAAGGCTCCCCGGCACGCTGCCCGAAGCGCTGCGTGCCGAACTGGTCGCTTTCCGTCGCGACCTGCACATGCACCCCGAGCTCGGCCACCAGGAGTTCCGTACCACCGCGGCCCTCAAGGCCCGCCTGGAGGAGGCGGGCCTCGAGCCCCGTGTGCTTCCCTCCGGCACGGGGCTCATCTGTGACATCGGCCGGCCCTCCGCCCGGCCCATGCTCGCCCTGCGTGCCGACATCGACGCGCTGCCCATCCCGGACACCAAGCTGGGCGTGCCGTACCGCTCCACGGTGCCGGACCGCGCCCACGCCTGCGGGCACGACGTGCACACCACCGTCGTCCTCGGCGCCGGGCTCGTCCTCGCCGAGCTGGCGGAGCAGGGGCAGCTGCCCTTTCCGGTGCGGCTGATCTTCCAGCCCGCCGAGGAGGTCCTGCCGGGCGGCGCGACCGACGCCATCGCCGGGGGCGCCCTCGACGGCGTCGGCAAGATCATCGCCGTGCACTGCGACCCCCGGGTCGACGCGGGCCGCATCGGCCTGCGGCACGGCCCCATCACCTCCGCCTGCGACCGCCTGGAGATCTCGCTCGACGGACCCGGCGGGCACACCGCGCGCCCGCACCTCACCACGGACCTCGTGACCGCCGTCGCCAAGGTCGCCACCGAGGTCCCCGCCCTGGTCGCCCGCCGCGTCGACGCCCGCTCCGGCCTCTCGGTCACCTGGGGCCGCATCGAGGCGGGCCACGCCCCGAACGTCGTGCCGCAGCACGCCGAGCTCTCCGGGACCGTGCGCTGCCTCGACCTCAAGGCCTGGCGGGACGCGCCCGACCTGCTGCACGGCGCCGTCCAGGAGGTCGCCGACATGTACCGCGCCAAGTCCGAGATCAACTACATCCGCGGCGTGCCGCCGGTCGTCAACGACGGCGCGGTCGCCGACCTGCTGCGCGACGCGATGGCCGAGCGGCGCGGCGCGCACTCCGTCGAGGACACCGAGCAGAGCCTCGGCGGCGAGGACTTCTCCTGGTACCTGGAGCACGTGCCGGGCGCCATGGCCCGGCTCGGCGTCCGCGTCCCGGGCGAGCGCACCGTCCGCGACCTCCACCAGGGCGACTTCGACGTGGACGAGTCGGCGATCACCGCGGGGGTCGAACTCTTCACCGCCGCTGCCCTGTTGGACGCGGTGAGCTAGGGGCGGGGTGCGGCACAGGGGCCGGTTGCGAACGGCGCGTACGCGCGGACGCGGCCGGCCCCCGGCATGAACAGCACGAAGAGGTAACGGCACCGCGAAAACCCGTTCCCCTCCCTTTCTACGCGCGTTAATGTGCGCCGAAATCAGCGCCGTACGCGGCGCGTTGGCGATCAAGGGGTGCTTCCTGTGCGTCGTCTCTCTTCGAAAACCCGGCAGTCCCGGTCCCGGAAATCTCGCGCCACTCACATCACCGCGGCCTTCGCGGTCCTCGCCCTCGCCGCGGCCGGCTGCGGCGAGACGAGCAACGAGGCCTCGCAGGACGACAACAGCAAGGGCCCCGCCGGCTCCTCGTACAAGGGCAAGGGCATCGGCCTCGCGTACGACATCGGCGGGCAGGGCGACCAGTCCTTCAACGACGCCGCCTACGCGGGGTATTCGAAGGCCCGCAAGGAGTTCAAGATCGGCGGCGTGGACATGGAGCCGGGCGACGGCGAGTCCAGCGCCGACAAGGTCCAGCGCCTCGAACAGCTCGCCAGGCAGGGGTACGACCCGGTCATCGGCGTCGGCTTCGTCTACGCGCCCGCGGTGGAGGCGGCTGCCAAGAAGTTCCCCGACACCACCTTCGGGATCATCGACGACAACACCGTGAAGGCGGACAACGTCGCCGACCTGGTCTTCCACGAGGAACAGGGCTCCTATCTGGCGGGCGTCGCCGCCGCCAAGGCCACCAAGGTCAAACACGTCGGATTCGTGGGAGGCGTGGACATTCCGCTCATCCACAAATTCGAGGCCGGATTCGTGCAGGGCGTGAAATCCGTCGACCCCAAGATCAAAATCGAGAAGCGGTATCTGACGGAAAAGCCCGAGGAGGGCGGATTCTCCAGCCCGGACAAGGGGCAGAACGCGGCGAGCGGACAGATCGAGTCCGGCGCCGACGTGATCTACCACGCGGCCGGTCTGTCGGGTCAGGGCGTCATCCAGGAGGTCGGCTCGCAGAAGAAGTGGGCCATCGGCGTCGACTCCGACCAGTACAAGCAGAAGGCCCTCGCCAAGTACAAGGACTACATCCTCGGCTCGGCGTTCAAGGACGTCGGCGGCGCGGTCTACGACCTGACGAAGTCGGTCGTCGACGGCAAGCCGATGAAGGGCGAGCAGCGCTACGACCTCAAGTCGGGCCGCGTCGGCTTCTCCGACTCGAACCCGAAGTACACGGAGATGAAGGACGTCGTCGCCGCCGTGGAGAAGGCCGAGAAGGACATCATCAGCGGCAAGGTCAAGGTGAAGATCGTTCCGTAGTGAGCGGTCCGGGACGTTTTACGTAGTACTGCGTGTGGCGACTGGGCGCCCCCCATCAAGGGGGCGCCCACCCGTCGTTCGGCCCCCCGACACCCGGTGGCCACAGCTCGATAACGGACCGGACAGAAGGGTTCTTATGTCAGGTCTACGCGCGTTACGCTGCGGCGAAATCAGCGCCGGGTGAGGCGCTCGAACGTGCTTGTGCTTGCTTGTACTAAGGAGTTCGTCTCTATGCGCCGGGTGTCTCGAATAGCTGTCGCGGGCGCCGCGACCGCCGCTCTTGCCGTAACCGTCTCCGCCTGTGGTGGCACGTCCAGCGACGCCGCCGCGAGCAAGGACGACAAGAACAAGGGCGTCGCCATCGCCTACGACGTCGGTGGCGCCGGCGACCAGTCCTTCAACGACGCCGCGACCGTCGGCATGAAGAAGGCCGCCAAGGAGTTCAAGACCGGCGAGAAGGCCGTCGAGCCCGTCGACGGCGAGTCCGACGCCGACAAGACGCAGCGCCTGACGCAGCTCGCCAAGCAGGGCTACAACCCGGTCATCGGCGTCGGCTACGCGTACGCACCCGCCATCAAGGAGGTCGCGGAGAAGTTCCCGAAGACCACCTTCGGCATCGTCGACGACGAGACGGTCAAGGCCGACAACGTCTCCGACCTGGTCTTCAGCGAGCAGGAGGCGTCCTACCTCGCGGGCGTCGTCGCCGCCAAGGCCACCAAGTCCAAGACCGTCGGCTTCGTCGGCGGCGTGGACGTCCCGCTGATCCACAAGTTCGAGGCGGGCTTCGCGCAGGGCGTCAAGGACACCAACCCCAAGGTCAAGGTCGTCAAGCAGTACCTGACCGAGAAGGCCGAGGACGGCGGCTTCTCCAGCCCCGACAAGGGCAAGACCGCCGCGCAGGGCCAGATCGAGAAGGGCGCCGACGTGGTCTACCACGCCGCGGGCCTCTCCGGTCAGGGCGTCATCGAGGCCGCGGCCGCCAAGAAGGTCTGGGCGATCGGCGTCGACTCCGACCAGTACAAGCAGGACGCTCTCGCCAAGTACAAGAAGTACATCCTGACCTCGGCGACCAAGGACGTCGCGGGCTCCGTGTACAACCTGGCGAAGGCCGTCGAGGACGGCACCGCCAAGGGCGGCGTCGTCCGCGCCGACCTCAAGTCGGGCGGTGTCGCGCTCGCCGACTCGAACCCCGACTTCATGAAGATGAAGGACGTCCAGGAGGCCCTGAAGAAGGCCGAAGAGGGCATCAAGGGCGGCAAGATCAAGGTCAAGACCACGCCGTAACGGCGCGGTTGCCACATCGACTGCCCGTAACGGCAGCGTGATTCTCGTGCGACGGGGTGTGGGGGACGATGTTTCCCCCGCGCCCCGTTCGCGCGGACCACATCCAGAACTGAGCATCAGTCACTAGCAGGGGCACTGCGCGCGTAGGCGGCCCCTTTCCTTCAGGCCCTTCAGGCCTTCTGGCCCCCGAGGAGAGTGCGCCATCGACGCGTCCACCAACCCTCCGCCCATCGCCGTCGAACTCGCCGGCATCACCAAGCGCTTCCCCGGAGTCGTCGCCAACCACGACATCCACCTGACCGTCCGCAAGGGCACCGTGCACGCCCTCGTCGGTGAGAACGGCGCGGGCAAGTCGACCCTGATGAAGATCCTCTACGGCATGCAGAAGCCGGACGAGGGCACCATCACCGTCGACGGCGAACAGGTCGCCTTCGGCAGCCCCGGCGACGCGATCGCCCGCGGCATCGGCATGGTGCACCAGCACTTCATGCTCGCCGACCAGCTCACCGTCCTGGAGAACATCGTTCTCGGCAGCGAGAAGCTGCACGGCATCGGTGGCGCGGCCCGCCGCACCATCCTCGACCTCTCCGACCGCTACGGACTCGGCGTGCGCCCCGACGCGTACGTGGAGGACCTCGGCGTCGCCGACCGGCAGCGCGTGGAGATCCTCAAGGTCCTCTACCGCGGCGCCACCACGCTGATCCTCGACGAGCCGACGGCCGTGCTCGTGCCGCAGGAGGTCGACGCGCTCTTCGACAACCTCCGCGACCTCAAGGCCGAGGGCCTGTCCGTCATCTTCATCTCGCACAAGCTGGGTGAAGTCCTGTCCGTCGCCGACGACATCACCGTCATCCGGCGCGGCACCACGGTCGGCACGGCGATCCCGTCCGAGACGACGCCGCGCCAGCTCGCCGAGCTCATGGTGGGCAGCGAACTGCCCACCCCCGAGACCGCGGAGTCGACGGTCACCGACCGCCCGATGATCCAGGTGGAGGGCCTCAAGCTGCTCGCCGACGGCGACTCGGGCCGCGCCCTGCTCGACGACATCTCCTTCACGATCCACGAGGGCGAGGTCCTCGGCATCGCGGGCGTCGAGGGCAACGGCCAGACCGAGCTGATCGACGCGCTCATCGGCCTCAAGCACGCCGACTCCGGCGTCATCCGGATGGCCGGCGAGGACATCACCGCCGTCCCCACCCGCAAGCGGCGCGAGGACGGCATCGGGTACATCCCCGAGGACCGCCACCGCCACGGCCTCCTCCTGGAGTCCCCGCTGTGGGAGAACCGCATCCTCGGCCACGTCACCGAGCGGCCGAACGCCGGCGGCAAGGTCGGCTTCTGGCTCGACCTCAAGAGCGCGCAGGCCGACACCCGCCGCATCGTCGAGGAGTACGACGTCCGTACGCCCGGCATCGACGTGACGGCGGCCTCGCTCTCCGGCGGCAACCAGCAGAAGCTGATCGTCGGCCGCGAGATGAGCCACAAGCCGCGCTTCCTGATCGCCGCCCACCCCACCCGCGGTGTCGACGTCGGCGCGCAGGCGCAGATCTGGGACCAGATCCGCGAGGCGCGCCGCGAGGGCCTGGCCGTGCTGCTGATCTCCGCCGACCTCGACGAGCTGATCGGCCTCTCCGACACGCTGCGCGTGATCTACCGCGGGCAGCTCGTGGCGGACGCCGACCCGGCCACCATCACGCCGGAGGAGCTCGGCTCGGCGATGACCGGTGCCGCCTCGGGTCACTTGGAGCACGTGGAAGAAGACGCCCCGGAGGACGAGGCCCGATGAAGAAGTTCGACAAGGAGCGCGTGCTCCTCGCGGTGGCCGGGCCGGTCATCGCGCTGATCGCGGCCGTGGCGCTGACCTCGGTCGTGCTGCTCGCCTCCGGCAAGAGCCCGATCGAGCCGTACACCCTGATGCTGGAGCAGGCCACCTTCTCCGACGTGCAGGTGCTGATCCTCAACCAGGCCGGCATGTACTACCTGGCGGCGCTCGCGGTGGCCATCGGCTTCCGCATGAACCTGTTCAACATCGGTGTGGACGGCCAGTACCGCCTCGCCGCGATGATCACCGCGGTCGTCGGCACGCACCTCGCGCTGCCGTCCTTCCTGCAGATCCCCGTGCTCATGCTGGTCGCCATGCTCACCGGCGCCTTCTGGGCCGGCATCGCGGGCGTCCTCAAGACCACCCGCGGCGTCAGCGAGGTGGTCGCCACGATCATGCTCAACGCCATCGCGACGAGCGTCATCGCCTACCTCACCCTCACCGAGAACTTCGGCGTCCCGGTCGGCAACAACCAGACCACCGGCGTCATGGAGAAGTCCGGCTGGTTCCCCGGCATCAAGGTGGCGGGCGGCGAGATCTACGGCTTCGTGGTCGTCGCGGTCCTCGCCGGCGTCCTGTACTGGCTCGTCCTCAACCGCACCCGGTTCGGCTTCGACCTGCGCGCCACCGGCGCCTCCGAGTCGGCCGCCGCGGCCTCCGGTGTCAACGCCAAGCGCATGGTGCTCAGCGCGATGCTGATCTCCGGCGCGGTGTCGGGCCTCGCGGGCCTGCCGATCCTGCTCGGCGACACCCACACGTACAGCCTCTCCTTCCCCGCGGGCCTCGGCTTCACCGCCATCGGCATCGCGCTCCTCGGCCGCAACAACCCCGTCGGCATCGCCTTCGCGGCGCTGCTCTGGGCCTTCCTCGACAAGGCCTCGCCCGCCCTCGACTACGCCCAGCCGGAGGCGTACGACAAGGAGATCGCGGTGATCATGCAGGGCCTCATCGTGATCGCGGTCGTCGTCTCCTACGAGGAGGTGCGCCGCTGGGGCCTGCGCCGTCAGCAGCGCCGCGTCGGTGAGGAACTGGCCGCCGCCGCCCGGGCGAACGGCAACAACGGCAACAACGACTCAGTGAAGGAGGTGGCTGCCCGATGAGCTCGGCAACCGTCGCCAAGCCCTCGGCCCAGCAGCCCACACCGGGCCGCCGCCGCATCTCGCTCCCCGTCCTCCTGCTGGTCATCGCCGGTGTCCTGGTGCTGACCTCGGTGGTCCGCATGATCACCGGCGCCGACGGCATCACGTCCACCGGCCAGATGTCCACGGCACTCAAGCTCGCCGTGCCGATCGGCCTCGCCGGTCTCGGCGGTCTCTGGGCCGAGCGCGCGGGCGTCGTCAACATCGGCCTCGAAGGCATGCTGATCCTCGGCACCTGGTTCGGCGCCTGGGCCGGCTTCCAGTGGGGCCCGTGGGTGGGCGTCCTCTTCGGCATCCTCGGCGGCGCGCTCGGCGGCCTGCTGCACGCCATCGTGACGATCACCTTCAACGTCAACCACATCGTCTCCGGCGTGGCCCTCAACATCCTCGCCCTCGGCGCCACCCGCTACCTCGCCACCTTCGCCTTCGAGGGCGAGGAGGGCGGTACGTCGAAGCAGTCGCCGCCCGTCGAATCGCTCGGCAACTTCTCCGTGCCGGGCCTCTCCGACTGGCTCGCCGACCTCAACGGCAAGCACTGGTTCCTGGTCTCCGACCTCGCCGGCCTGTTCGGCGGCCTGTTCACCGACCTGTCGCCGCTGACGGTGATCGCGGTGGCGATGGTTCCGCTGAGCTGGTGGATCCTGTGGCGCACGTCGTTCGGCCTGCGCCTGCGCTCCTGCGGCGAGAACCCGATCGCCGCCGAGTCCCTCGGCGTCAACGTCTACAAGTACAAGTACCTGGCCGTGGTCATCTCCGGCGGCCTCGCCGGTCTCGGCGGTGCCTTCCTCTCCCTCGTCGCCTCCAACATCTACCTGGAGGGCCAGACCGGCGGCCGCGGCTACATCGGCCTCGCCGCGATGATCTTCGGCAACTGGATGCCGGGCGGACTCGCGCTCGGCGCGGGCCTGTTCGGTTACACCGACAGCCTGAAGCTCCGGGGTGGCGGCACCAACGTCCACGCGCTGCTCCTGCTCATCGCGATCCTGCTGGTCATCGGCGCGATCTACCTCGCGTGGCGCAAGCGGTACGTCCCCGCGGTGATCACCGCGGCCGTCTCCGCGCTGATGTTCCTGTGGTACGGCTTGACCGACGAGGTGCCCAACCAGGTCGTCACCGCCACCCCGTACGTGGTGACCCTGCTGGTCCTCTCGCTCTCCGCCCAGCGGCTGCGGATGCCGAAGGCGGACGGAATGCCGTACCGGAAGGGCCAAGGAAAGTGACGACTGCCGCCACGGACACCGACTGGGACTCCCTGCGGGAGGCCGCGCGCGAGGCCATGTCCCGCGCGTACGCCCCCTACTCGGGCTTCCCGGTCGGTGCCGCGGCCCTGGTCGACGACGGCAGAACGGTCTCCGGCTGCAACGTGGAGAACGCCTCCTACGGACTCGGCCTCTGCGCCGAGTGCGGCCTGGTCTCGCAGCTCCAGCTGACCGGCGGCGGCCGCCTCACGCACTTCACCTGCGTGGACGGCAAGGGCGAGATCCTGATGCCGTGCGGGCGCTGCCGCCAGCTGCTGTACGAGTTCGGGGGCCCGGAGCTGCTCCTGGAGACCGCGTCGGGCGTGCGCACGCTCGCGGACATGCTGCCGGACGCGTTCGGACCGCAGCACCTCAACTGAGCCCCGGCCCCCGCCTGTTGGCGGGGGCCTTCTCCATGGCCTTGCTCTATGCGCGTAGAGTCTGGCCGGTACGACGCCGTAACTGCTGGAAGGACATGCCATGGACGTCATCTCCGTCATCCGCACCAAGCGCGACCGGGGCGAGCTCAGCGACGAGCAGATCGACTGGGTCATCGACGCGTACACCCGCGGCACGGTCGCCGACGAGCAGATGTCGTCCCTCGCGATGGCGATCCTGCTCAACGGCATGAACCGCAAGGAGATCGCCCGCTGGACCGCCGCGATGATCGCGTCCGGCGAGCGCATGGACTTCTCCTCGCTCTCCCGCCCCACCGCCGACAAGCACTCCACCGGCGGCGTCGGCGACAAGATCACACTGCCGCTCGCCCCGCTGGTCGCCGCGTGCGGCGCGGCCGTCCCGCAGCTGTCGGGCCGCGGCCTCGGCCACACCGGCGGCACCCTCGACAAGCTGGAGGCCATCCCCGGCTGGCGCGCGCTGCTCTCCAACGAGGAGATGCTGAGCGTCCTCGACGGCGTCGGCTCGGTCATCTGCGCGGCGGGCGACGGCCTCGCCCCCGCCGACAAGAAGCTCTACGCCCTGCGCGACGTCACCGGCACGGTCGAGGCGATCCCGCTGATCGCCTCCTCCATCATGTCGAAGAAGATCGCCGAGGGCACGGGCTCGCTCGTCCTCGACGTGAAGGTCGGCACCGGCGCCTTCATGAAGAACCTCGACGACGCTCGCGAACTCGCCTCCACCATGGTCGAGCTGGGCACCGACAGCGGTGTCCGCACGGTGGCCCTGCTCACCGACATGTCGACGCCGCTCGGCCTGACGGCGGGCAACGCCCTCGAGGTCCGCGAGTCGGTGGAGGTCCTCGCGGGCGGCGGCCCGGCCGACGTCGTCGAACTCACCCTCGCCCTCGCCCGCGAGATGCTCGACGCGGCGGGCCTGACGGACGCCGACCCCGCGAAGGCGCTGGCCGACGGCTCGGCGATGGACGTGTGGCGCTGCATGATCGCGGCGCAGGGCGGCGATCCGGACGCGGAGCTGCCCGTGGCACGCGAGCAGCATGTGATCACCGCCCCGTCGTCCGGTGTCCTCACCCGTCTCGACGCGTACGACGTCGGTGTCGCCGCCTGGCGTCTCGGCGCGGGCCGTGCGCGCAAGGAGGACGTGGTCCAGGCGGGCGCGGGCGTCGAACTCCAC
This sequence comes from Streptomyces sp. NPDC029674, assembly GCF_044903205.1. NCBI lineage: Bacteria > Bacillati > Actinomycetota > Actinomycetes > Kitasatosporales > Streptomycetaceae > Streptomyces > Streptomyces sp. NPDC029674. Next base: position 51,918 of record NZ_JBJDPY010000006.1, on the reverse strand, counting down.
GCCAAGCCGGGCGACTCCGTCGAGGCGGGGGCTCCCTTGATGACCCTGCACACCGATACGCCGGAGCGGTTCGCGTACGCGCTGGAGTCGGTGGAGGGTTCGTACGACATCGCGCCGGCGGGGACGTCCTTCTCGCCGACCCCGATCGTCCTGGACCGGATCGGCTAGCGGCGCGGTGGTCAGGGTGGGGCGGTGACTTTGGTGGGCCTGCGCCTTCGATGGTCACCGGGGCCGCCCGGTTTTTGCGGAGTGTGGCGGTTCCGGGCCACCAGTAAAGGGCGCTCCTACGTCGCGTCGGCTGCGCCGATTCCGCTCCGCTCCACCCTTGACTGCCGTCCCTCCACCGCAGGTTGACGTTGACCCGGACGGCCAGGGGTGGGGCGACGGACCCCTCTGCTCGGGTCATTCCCTTTCGCTGCCGGGTGCGGACCGGCCCAACGTGAGTCCCCGTCACGGTCGAGGCGCGGCCCACGGCTTCGCCGCTCGGGCCATCCCCTCTCGCGGCCGGGTGCGGCCCGGCCCATCGTGGGCGGGAGCCACGGTGAGGGCTCGGTCAGCCGCCCGGCTTCTCCGCTCGGGTCATCGGCTCTCGCTGCCGCGTGCGACCCGGCCCATCGTGGGTGCCCGCCACGGTCTGGGCTCGGCCAGCCGCCCGGCCTCTCAGCCCGGGTCATCGGCTCGCGCTGCCGCGTGCGGACCGGCCCATCGTGGGCGGATGCCACGTTCTCGGCGCGGCCAGGCCCCGGCTTTGCCGCTCGGGCCATCGGCTCTCGCCGCCGGGCGCGGACCGGTTCATCGTGTGCCGCGCCACGCTTGGGGCACGGTCTTCGGCCTTCGGCGTGGCGGCGCCGGTCGGGGACCTACTTTGGAAAAGTAGTGAACCGGATCGGCGCGCGCCCCCCTGCCACACCCCGCGCTCCGCCAACCGGTCAGGCATACGAACGGACTCCCCGCTCGGGCCACCCGCTCGCGCTGCCGGGTGCGGACCGGCCCATCGTGGGTGCCCGTTGCGGTTTGGGCGCGGCCACCCGCCCGGCCTCGCCGCTCGGGTCATCCCCTCGCGCTGCCGGGTGCGGACCGGCCCATCGTGGGTGCCCGTTGCGGTTTGGGCGCGGCCACCCGCCCGGCCTCGCCGCTCGGGTCATCCCCTTGCGCTGCCGGGTGCGGTCCGGCCCATCGCGGGTGCCCGTTACCGTCTGGGCTCGGCCAGCGGCCCCGGCTTCGCCGCTCGGCGGCACCTACTTTGGGAAAGTTGCGAATGCGTGTGCCGCGCGCCCCCCTGCACAGCCAATACGCCCCCGGCGTGCGGGCCCGTTATGCCCCATTCGCGGCCCGGATGGGTACGAGCGACAGGCGCGCGAGGTGTGAGAGGGGGGCGCGCGCCGACCCGGTTCGCAACTTTCCCAAAGTAGGTCCCCGACCAGGGTGGCAACGGGGGAGACCGAGCGCCGACCGTGACGGGCACTCACGTTGGACCGCTCCGCACCCGGCAGCGAGAGCCGATGACCCGAGCGGAGAAGCCGGTGGCGGCGCCTCGACCGTGACGGGCACTCACGATGGGCCGGACCGCACCCGGCACCGAAAGCTGATGACCCGAGCGGCGAAGCCGGGCCAGCCCCAAGCGTGGCGTCGACCCACGATGGACCGGTCCGCACCCGGCAGCGAAAGGGGATGACCCGAGCGGCGAAGCCGGGCGGCTGGCCGAGCCCCGACCGTGGCGTCCGCTCACGTTGAGCCGGTCCGCACCCGGCGATGAAAGGGGATGGTCCCGCCCCGCGATCCCGCAGCCCCCACCCCTGGCCGTCCGGGTCAAGGTTTGCGTGCGGTGGAGGAGCGGCAGTCAAGGGTGGAGCGAAGCGGAATCGGCGGAGCCGACGCGTAGCGCAGCGGAGCGCCCTTTACTGGCGGTCCGGAGGCGCCACACTCCGCTAAAAGCCGGGCGGCCCCGGTGACCATCGAAGGCGCAGGCCCACCGAAGACGCCGCCGCCCCCACCGATGAGTTCCGCCCGCCCCCGCGGTCAACCCTGCGTGACTGCTCCCGAAGAGAACCTCATCCGTATCGAGGGCCCCGTGCGGCCGGGTGACATCCCGGGCCTGTGCGAGCGGGTGGCCGCCGCCCGGCACGGGCCCGGTGGCGGTGGGGCGGGCGATGTCGTCTGTGATGTCGGTGCCGTCACCACCGCCGACCTCACCACCGTCGACGCGATCGCCCGCCTGCACCTCGCCGCCCGCAGGGCCGGGAGCCGGATCCGGCTCAGGAATCCGACCCCGGGGCTGCTGGCGCTGATCGGGCTCGTCGGGCTCGTCGAACTCTGTGGGCTAGTCGTCGAGATGGAGGGGAACTCCGAACAGCGGGAACCACCGCTGGGTGTCCAGGAAGCAGTGGAAGCCGGCGATACGGCCCTCTGAGATCTCGACGACCTGGATCGACCAGGGCATGAAGCCACCGTTGTCGGGGTCGGGCTTGTACTGCGCGAAGCCCGGCGTGCCGTTCACGTTCACCGGCAGCAGACGGCCGTTGGCGCACGCGGCGCCCATCGTGGACATGAAGCCCGTGATGTCCGCCGTACCGCGCAGCCACAGGTCGAACGGCGGCATCGTCATGACGGCGTCCTCGGCGAGCAGTGCGGTGAGCGCCGCCATGTCGTACCCCTCGAAGGCCGTCACATAGCGGTCGAGGAGCTTCTGCTGCTCCTCGTCGAGCGGGTCGGAGACGGCCGTGTCGTCCGCCGGCCGCTCGGCGAGGGTGGCGCGGGCCCGCTGCAGCGCGCTGTTCACCGAGGCGACGGAGGTGTCGATCAGCTCGGCGACCTCGTTGGCCTTCCAGGCGAGGACCTCGCGCAGGATCAGCACGGCGCGTTGCTTGGGCGGCAGGCTTTGCAGGGCGGCTACGAACGCGAGGCGCACGGACTCCTTCGCGACCGCGGCCTCGGCGGGGTCGTGCAGGGACGGCAGCACGCGGGCGTCCGGCATCGGCTCCAGCCAGGTGTTGTCCGGGCGCGGGTTGAGCGCGGCCTGGGCCAGCGGGGCGGCGGCGGTCAGGTCCATGGGGCGGGCGCGGCGGTTGCCCGCGTTCAGCATGTCCAGGCAGACGTTCGTCGCGATGCGGTACAGCCAGGAGCGGATGCTGGAGCGGCCCTCGAACTTGTCGAAGCTGCGCCAGGCCCGCACCATCGTGTCCTGCACGGCGTCCTCGGCCTCGAAGGCCGAGCCCAGCATCCGGTAGCAGTACCCGGTCAGTTCGACCCGGTGCTTCTCCAGCGTGACGTCCAGCTCGGTCGTCGTCCCTGCGCTGTCGCTCATCCCCACCCACCCCTGGCTTCCGAGCGGGACCCGATGTGAGGCCCCACACATCGGAAGCTACCGCAGCCCACTGACAACGGCCCCCGGAGTAGGAAAACCCGCAGGTCGAATCAGCAGGAGCGCGCGACAAGGCCGCGCCGCCGCTCCGTACGCGCGACATGCGAGCCCCACACCGTCACCGACACGACGCCGAGCACGGCCAGCACGCCGAGCCCCACCGTCCCGGCCCAGCCACCCGCGTGGAAGGCGACCGCGCCGAGCGTGCCGCCCGCGCTGGAACCCAGGTAGTACGCGGACTGGTAGAGCGCCGACGCCTGCGCCCGCCCGGTCGTGGCCGTACGGCTCACGGAGGAGGACGCGACCGCGTGGCCCGCGAAGAAACCGGCGGTGATGAGTACGAGCCCCAGCAGGACGAGCACCAGCGAGGAGGAGAGGGAGACGAGCAGTCCGCCCGCCGTCGTGCTCACCGCCAGATACAGCGCCCCGCGCCGCCCGAGCCGGGCCACCAGCTTCCCGGCGGCCGCCGAGGAGACCGTACCGACGAGGTAGACCAGGAAGATCGAGCCGATGACACCCTGCGGCAGTGAGAACGGCGCCTCGGTGAGCCGGTATCCGATCACCGTGTAGACCGCGCCGAAGACGGTCATGAACAGCGCCCCGATCACGTACAGCCTGCACAGCAGCGGGTTCGACAGGTGCGTACGCACCGTGCGCACGAGGGACTTGGGGCTGAGCGGCCCCGGCGTGAAGTGCCGGGGCGCGGGCAGCAGCACGCGGAAGGCGACCGCGCACAGCACCGCGACGGCACCCACGACGGCCAGCGCCGCCCGCCAGCCCCAGGCCTGCGCGACCCAGCCGGTGACGATGCGCCCGCTCATGCCGCCGATGGAGTTGCCCGCCACGAACATGCCGATCGCGGCGACCAGCGCCTTCGGCCGCACCTCCTCGGCGAGGAACGCCATCGCGGACGCGGGAAGCCCGGCGAGGGCCGCGCCCTGCACGGCACGCAGCGCGATCAGCACCTCGACCGACGGGGCGAAGGGGACCAGGAGTCCGACGGCGACGGCGACGGTCAGCGAGGCCGTCATCACCGCGCGCCGCCCGTAGCGCTCGCTGAGCGCGCTCAGCGGAAGGACGAGAAGAGCCAGTGCGCCCGTGGCCGCCGACACCGTCCAGCTGGCCGTGCTCGCGCTCACGCCGAAGTCCGCGGAGACGAGCGGCAGGAGGGCCTGCGTGGAGTAGAGGAGGGCGAAGGTGGCGACGCCCGCGAGGAAGAGCGCGAAGCTCATCCTGCGGTAGCCGGGTCCGCCCGGGGTCAGACGTGAGTCGGCGGCGGGGGACGACGGGGTGAGGGCGGCCGCATGGGTGGCGGTCGCCCCGCTACTGGCAGGAGGCATGCCACGAACGTACGGCCGGTTTTTTGATGCGTCCAATGCATGGAATCGCCATAATCGTTCCCATGCAGCATCAGCACAGGTCACAGCCGCGCGTGTCACAGAACAGTGACGTGGAGGACATCGTGACGCTGCTCGCTCCTCGCCTCGCGTACTTCGCGGGAGCCGCCAGGACCGAGCACGTCACGCGCGCCGCCCAGCAGATGCGGATCCCCCAGTCGACGCTGTCGCGCGCCCTCGTCCGGCTCGAACGGGACCTCGGCGTGGACCTGTTCGCCCGCCGCGGCCGCACGGTCTCCCTCACTCCGGCGGGCCGCACCTTCCTCACCTCCGTCGAGCGGGCGCTCGGCGAGGTGGAGCGCGCGGCCGAGTCGGTGCGCGCGGACGCCGACCCGGAGTCCGGCAAGGTCGCGTTCGGCTTCCTGCACACGATGGGCTCCGAGACGGTGCCCGGACTGATCCGCGCCTTCCGCGCCGACCACCCGCGCGTGCGCTTCAGCCTCGTCCAGAACTACGGCGAGGCGATGATCGAGCGGCTGCGCGCAGGCGAGCTCGACCTCTGCCTCACCTCACCCGTGCCCGACGCCCCCGACCTGGTCGCCCGCCGCCTCGACGAGCAGCGCCTGCGCCTGGTCGTGCCCGACGACCACCGGCTGGCCACCCGCAAGCGGGTCCGCCTCGCCGAGGCCGCCGAGGAGGCCTTCGTGACCCTGGAGCCGGGCTACGGCCTGCGCCGCATCACGGACGACCTCTGCCGGGAGGCGGGCTTCAAGCCCCGTGTGGCCTTCGAGGGCGAGGAGGCGGAGACGCTGCGCGGCCTGGTCGCGGCGGGCCTCGGCGTGGCCCTGCTGCCGCCGCCCGCCGTGCCCCGCCCCGGAGTCGTGGAGCTGACGGTGACCGGGCAGCGGGCGGTGCGTGAGATCGGCGTGGCCTGGCTGGGCGGCCACCCGGACACCCCACCGGTGGCGGCGTTCAAGAAGTTCCTGCTGAGCAGGAAGGGCAACTTGGTGGCGGGTATGAGCCCGTCCGGCGATTGAGGACGAACTCGGCGAAGCCGGTGACGGACAGAGCCCCGTCACGGGGTCACCTCCGAAGGGACTGCCCGAAGCCGGCGGCCAGCGGCATCCGCAGCCCCAGCGGCGGCGGCGCCGCCAACGCGTCCTCCAGCGGCCGGGCGAACCCCGCCCCGAACAGCGTGCCCAGCACGAAGTCCGAGGCCAGTGCCAGGACTTCCGACTGGTGCTGCTGCAAGCGGTGCCCGTCGGAGTGGACCTCGAACCGGCACACGTCACGGTTCGCCTTCTTCGCCCGCTCCGCGAACCGGAACGACAGCTCGGGGTCGGTCCGCTCGTCGTTCGTGCCGTGCACGATGAGCACCCGCCGCCCCGCGAGGTGCTTCACCGGCTCGGGCGGCGCGGCCACGTCGTCCTCGGGCAGCCAGGGCGCCAGCGCGAGAACGGAGTTGACGGCCTCGTGCCCGCCCGCGCGCAGCGCCGCACGGCCGCCCATGTCCACTCCGGCGAGACAGACGGGGACGTCCCCGTAGCGACGTACGACCTCGTCCGCCGCCCAGGCCGTGTCGCGGGCCAGTTCCGCCTGCGCGCCGTTCCACCCCCGGCAGCGGTAGCGCACGACGTGCGTGACGAGGCCCGCCTCGCGCCCGTCGTGGGCCAGTCTGCGGCGCAGCGCGCGCAGGCCGACGCCCGCCAGCGGTGACGGTCTGCGCGTGGAGGTCTCGGCGCCGCCGGGCAGCAGGAGCACCGCGCCGCCCACCGCCGAGGGCGCCGTCCCGATCGCGCGCCCGAGCCTGGCCGCGCCCGCCGGCCCCGCGGTCCCTTGCTGTGCCATGACAGAACAGTGTCAGAAGCCATGGTGTACGCCACCCGTCCGCAGGGTCACTGTTACGTATCGACCAGTGAGTTCTACGCGCGTAGGCGCTAGAGTGCCGAAATGACGAGCCAGACACACACGACCGGTCACACGGACCGTGAAACGCCCAGCGCCGAGCAGATCCGCCGCGCCCCGAAGGTGCTCCTCCACGACCACCTCGACGGCGGCCTGCGCCCCGGCACGATCGTCGACCTCGCCCGCGACTGCGGGTACGAGGGCCTGCCCGAGACCGACCCCGACAAGCTCGGGATCTGGTTCCGCGAGGCGGCCGACTCCGGCTCCCTGCCGCGCTACCTGGAGACCTTCGCCCACACCTGCGCGGTGATGCAGACGAAGGACGCCCTCAAGCGCGTCGCCGCCGAGTGCGCCGAGGACCTCGCCGAGGACGGCGTCGTCTACGCCGAGATCAGGTACGCGCCCGAGCAGCACCTGGAGAGCGGCCTCACCCTCGAAGAGGTCGTCGAGGCGGTCAACGAAGGCTTCCGCGAGGGCGAGCGCCGCGCGAGGGCCAACGGCCACCGCATCCGCGTGGGCGCGCTCCTCACCGCCATGCGGCACGCCGCCCGCGCCCTGGAGATCGCCGAACTCGCCAACCGCTACCGCGACTTCGGAGTGGTCGGCTTCGACATCGCGGGCGCAGAGGCGGGCTTCCCTCCCACCCGCCACCTCGACGCCTTCGAGTTCCTCAAGCGCGAGAACAACCACTTCACGATCCACGCGGGCGAGGCCTTCGGCCTGCCGTCGATCTGGCAGGCCCTGCAGTGGTGCGGTGCCGACCGCCTCGGCCACGGCGTGCGCATCATCGACGACATCGAGGTCGCCGACGACGGCACCGTGAAGCTCGGCCGCCTCGCCTCGTACGTGCGTGACAAGCGGATCCCGCTGGAGCTCTGCCCGACGTCCAACCTCCAGACGGCGGCGGCGTCTTCCTACGCGGAGCACCCCATCGGGCTGCTTCGCAAGCTGCACTTCCGCGCGACGGTGAACACCGACAACCGCCTGATGTCGGGCACCAGCATGAGCCGCGAATTCGAGCACCTGGTCGGCACGTTCGGCTACACGCTCGACGACATGCAGTGGTTCACAGTCAATGCGATGAAATCAGCATTCATTCCTTTCGATGAACGCCTCGCCATGATCAACGACGTGATCAAGCCCGGCTATGCCGAGCTGAAGTCCGAATGGCTGTTCCGGCAGACCGCCTCGACCAGCGCTTCTGTCGGGAGCTGAGGCAATTCGTCCGCGTCGGCGGGACGGATCGGCGGCCGGGATATTTTCTTCCCGGCCGCTTTCCTTCGCGCTCGGGCCGTGATCGGGGCTGCGTACGGTCGTTGAACCGCGCAACCCCCCTCCTCGATCCGCCGCTCAAATCCCTGAGCAAAGACGCAAGGACGCATTGAAGATGAAGCAGCAGTCAGCCGCCAAGACCCTCGGTGTCGCCGCTCTGGGCGCCGCCTTCGCCGCCGCGGGCGCCGGTGCCGCGAACGCCGCCCCCGCCGCCGACCCCACGGCCGCCCTCGGCCCCGTCTCCTCGGTCGTGCCCGCCGCCGGCGCCACCGAGTCCCTGGCCGCCGGGCAGAACGCCCTCGGCAGCGGCCTGAACGCCACCCAGCCCGCGCTCGGCAAGGCCGCCGGTCCCAAGCCGGGCGGCCCGACCTCCCCCGTCGCTGGCCTGCTCGGCGGCCTGCCGCTGGGCGGCACCGGCCTCAACGGCCTGCCGCTCGGCTGACCCGCCACCGCGCATACGCCGATGGGGCGCCCCTCTCCGGAGGGGCGCCCCATCGCGTTGTCGCTCACCAGGCCTGACGGGCCTTGCTCTCCGACGGCAGCAGGAACCACAGGGCGATGTAGAGCACGAACTGCGGTCCGGGCAGCAGGCACGAGACCACGAAGATCACGCGCATCGTCGTCGCGGAGGTGCCGAAGCGCTTGGCCAGGGCTGCGCACACTCCGCCGATCATCCGGCCGTGGGTGGGGCGGGCAAGGGCGGTCATGTCGGGCTCCTTCGCGAACGGTGGGTACGGGGCCTCTCTCTGTGTGTGCCCCGATACGTCGACAGTACGTACGCGAAGTAGGTCAAAGCATCGCTCTACGGTGCGATACCGACCCTGGGAATCGTCGGGGTCGACCCCTGAGACACGTCCTCCCGGGGAAGGGCCGCACGGGTCCTCCCGTCGTCGCCGCGACGGATCCTGGCCCGGACCGCGGGCACCACCGCCAGATGCGCGACAGCCACCCCGAGGGTGTTCAGGAGCAGCGAGTCGATGTCGACGACCTGCCCGGGGACCCCGGTCTGCAACAGCTCGATGCCGAGCGAGAGCAGTGCTCCGGCGGCGACCGTGCGGACCAGCGAACCCCACGGCGAGACCATGAGACGGCCGCCGGCCAGCGGCAGCAGCACGCCGAGCGGGGCGAGCAGCAGCACGCTCTCACCGATCCGCCGGGCCGCCTGGAGGCCGCCCAGCGCCAGATCCGCCTTGATCCCGGCGAGTGGCCGCAGATTCGCGGCGCTCACCCAGGGCACGTCCAGCGGACGCAGCGTGATCCACCCGACGAGCAGAAGATGTGCGACGAGGAGGAATCCCCCCGCCGCACGGAAGCGGATGGCGGCACCGTGGCCGCCCGAGCCTTGACGCACGCCCCCCAAGACGCCAGAGGCGGCAGGATCGGTTCCGCGTACCCGCCGACGGCTACTCGACGGTTTTCATCGGTGGCGCCACCGTGCCGGGCCGGGACCGGACCTCAGCGGTGCACTCGTAGCTCCGCAGCGGGCTGCTCCCGGGGCCGCCCATGACCACCGCGTGATCGCCCGACACCGTGTTGCCCGCCAGCGTGCACACGATCTGGGCCAGCGCGAACGCCGACAGGTCCTCCGGGGAAGAGCTCAGCCGCAGCGCGTCCTCCGGGTCGCCCTTGCGCGGCCCGGAGACCGTGGTGCCGCCGCGCACGTCGGTGGCGAAGCCCGCCTGCTTCTCCGGCTCCGAAGGGGACGTCGCCAGCTCGTCGAGGAGCGCCTGGGCGATCCGGACCCGGTCGGTGGTCGCCTTGTCGGTGGGGAGCTGGAGACTGCGGTCGACGTTCACCAGCTGGGCCGCGCACACCAGATAGACCTCCACCGGCACACCGCTGCCCGACCGGGAGGCGATGCCGGAGCCCGACATCACGCACGGCACCCGCGACGGTGCCGCGCCGTAGTCGGTCGGCACCTCGGTGGACCTGATCCCGCACCCGGCGAGCACGGCGGTGAGCCCCGCGGCGGCGGCCACGGCGCGGATCCGTCGCCCGTTCATGCCTGGTCCCCTTCGGCGCGCTCGGCGTCCTCGTCCTCGGCGTCGGCGTCGTCGTGCTGCGGCAGCCACAGCGTGAAGACGGCGCCGCCCTCCGGAGCGTTGGCGGCGGTGATCTCGCCGCCGTGAATGTGCGCGTTCTCCAGGGCGATGGAGAGGCCCAGGCCGCTGCCCTCGGACCGCGGCCGGGACGCGCTCGCCTTGTAGAACCGGTCGAAGACGTGCGGCAGCACGTCCTCCGGGATGCCGGGGCCGTGATCGCGTACGGAGATGACCAGCTTCTCGTCCTCCAGACGGACCGACACCTCCACCGGGGAGCCGCCGTGCTTGAGGGCGTTGCCGATGAGGTTCGCCAGGATCACGTCGAGGCGGCGCGGGTCGAGCCGGACGGTGATGCCGCGCTCGGCGTCGAGCTCGACCGCGTCCAGCCAGGCGCGCGCGTCGATGCACGCGGTGATCTGGTCGGCGATGTCGACGTCGTCCAGGACGAGGCGCGCGGTGCCCGCGTCGAAGCGGGTGACCTCCATCAGGTTCTCCACCAGGTCGTTCAGGCGGCGGGTCTCGCTCACCACGAGCCGTACGGCCGGCTCGATCATCGGGTCCACGGAACCGGTCTCCGCGTCGAGCTCCTCCTCCAGGACCTCCGTCACGGCGGTGATCGCGGTCAGCGGGGTGCGCAGCTCGTGCGACATGTCGGCGACGAAGCGCCGGGACGCCTCCTCGCGGGCGCTCATGTCGGCGACCTTCTTCTCCAGGTTCTCCGCGGTCTTGTTGAACGTACGGGAAAGATCGGCGAGTTCGTCGGTGCCCGACACCCGCAGCCGCGTGTCCAGCTTGCCCTCGCCGAGCCGCCGCGCGGCGACACCGAGCCGGTGCACGGGTTTCAGCACGGTCGTCGCGGCGGCCTGCGCGAGCAGCGCGGAGCCGATCAGCGCGAGCCCCGTCGCGATGGCGAGCGACCAGCCCAGCGAACTGAGGTCCTTCGCCTCCGGCTCCAGCGACTTGAGCATGTAACCGGTCGGGCCGCCGCCGATCACCGTGGCGCCGCCCACCAGGTACGGGGTGCCGTGGTTCACGGTCCGCTGCCAGTACAGGTGGTACGGGCTCTTGTTGCCGGAGGTGAGCGGCTGCTTCTTGTTCACGGCCTTCTGCAGCGAACCCGGCACCTTGGCGAGCGTGAACGCGTCCAGGTCGGAGTAGCCGACGATCTGGCCGCCGCCCTTCTTCTCGGCGACCAGGAGCACGCTGTAACGCTGGCCGCTGTTGGCCATCTGCTCGGCCGCCGCCTGCAGTTCGTCCTGCGACGCGTCGGCGGGCAGCGCGCCCGCGCGGTTCTGCATCTGCTGCCGGAAGTCCTTGAGCGCCGCGTCCTGCGCGCGCGTGAGCACGGCCTCGCGGTTGAGCCAGTACGCGATGCCGGACGCGGTGACGGCGGCGGTGAGCGCCACGAGCCCGAACACCACCACGAGCCGCAGCCGCAGGCTCGTGAAGCGCAGCCCCGCCAGTATCGCCTTGCGCGCCGCGGCCCAGCCGCGGAGCTTGTCGTGCGGTTTGGTCACTGAGGAGTGTCCAGCCGGTAACCGACGCCGCGCACCGTGCGGATGAGGGTCGGCGACGACGGCACGTCCTCGACCTTGGCGCGCAGCCGCTGCACGCACGCGTCGACGAGCCGCGAGTCACCGAGGTAGTCGTGCTCCCACACCAGCCGCAGCAGCTGCTGCCGCGACAGGGCCTGGCCGGGCCTGCGGCTCAGCTCCAGGAGCAGCCGCAGCTCGGTCGGCGTGAGCTGCAGGTCCTCGCCGTTCTTCGTCACGGTCATCGCGGCCCGGTCGATGACGAGCGAACCGAACGTCGCCGCGTCGTTGGCCTCCCGCTCGCCGCGCCGCAGCACCGCGCGGATCCGCGCGTCCAGGACCCGCCCCTGCACGGGTTTGACCACATAGTCGTCGGCGCCGGACTCCAGGCCCACGACCACGTCGATGTCGTCGTTGCGCGCGGTCAGCAGGATGATCGGCAGCTGGTCGGTGCGCCGGATGCGACGGCACACCTCGAAACCGTCGATGCCCGGCAGCATCACATCCAGCACGATCAGGTCCGGCCGCTGCTCACCGAGCAGTTTCAGGCCGTCCTCGCCGGTGGCAGCAGTGGCCACCCGGTGCCCCTGGCGCGTCAGCGAAAGCTCCAGGGCCGTCCGGATGGCGTCGTCGTCCTCGATCAGCAACAGGGAAGGCACAGACGTCATTCTGTCCCATGTCACGGCCCCAGTACGACTGCTGGAGCCTCCCCGCGCCCGCAATGAGCGGGTAGAAGGCCCCACTCACACGTGACCTTCACAGGTGGAAGACGTCCCCGGGCCCTGTGACAGGCCTGTGACAGTCGGCGGACACCGTCATGAAGTGGGTCCGGCAGAGTTCTGGTCACACGCAAGAAGCCGGACTCCACCGACGGGGGGCGCGAGATGAATACGCTGCACAGCACCAGCTCAAGCGCAGTTGTCACGCGTCTGCACGATGTCGGGCGGGGATCTGAGAAGTCCGGTGCCGTGAGCGGGCGGGGGTGCGCTCGCGGCACCGGGCGTCAGCACACCGCGTACATGACGGTGGTTGACACCTGCCAGGGGGGACACGGGGCTCACGGGGGAGCCGCGTACGGGGAGGGTTCGGGGGAGCGGAAGTCCCTGTCGGAGGCGGAGTTCACCGCCTACGTACAGGAACGCCGCGCCTCCCTGTACGCAACCGCCTACCACCTGACCGGCGACCGCTTCGAGGCCGAGGACCTGCTCCAGAGCGCCCTCTTCTCGACGTACCGGGCGTGGGACAGGATCAGCGACAAGGCCGCGGTCGGGGGCTACCTCCGCCGCACCATGACCAATCTGCACATCAGCGCGTGGCGCCGCCGCAAGCTGAACGAGTACCCGACCGAGGAGCTGCCGGAGACGGTGGGCGACACGGACGCGATGCGCGGCACGGAGCTGCGCGCGGTTCTCTGGCAGGCCCTGGCCCGCCTTCCCGAACTGCAGCGGACGATGCTCGTGCTCCGCTACTACGAGGGTCGTACGGACCCCGAGATCGCGGACATCCTCGACATCAGCGTGGGCACGGTGAAGTCCAGCATCTGGCGGTCGCTCCGCCGGCTGCGCGAGGACGAGGTCCTCAGCTTCGGCCGTGACCAGGAGGAGTCCTTCGGCGAGTTGGTCGCCTGAGGATCGGGGCCCGCGGCGTCAGCCGCATCCGGGCCCCAGGGGGGAAGCACGGGGGCCGTCGTTCCGGGGGGCGCGGCGGTAGCACGGGGGAAGTACGGGGGAACACGGGGGAATCAAGTAGAGGACCGGAAGGCCGGGGGGTCTTTCCGGTCCTTCTGCTTTTCAGGTTCCCGGCGCGTACCGATCACGACCCGCTTACGACGCCTCGGCCCGCGCCTTCACGCACCGGCCCGCCGCTGCGGCGGCGACCCGGCCGAGCGCCTCGTCCTTCCCGCACGGGTGCGCCCCCAGCGCGGTCTGCCGGGTCACGATGGCGCGCTCGTCCCGCATCAGCCGCCAGCCGCGCCGCAGCAGGAACGGCACGGACTTGCGGCCCTCCCGCAGGTCCCGCAGCAGCCTCCGCCGGAAGGTCGTCGAGGGCCGCCCCCGCAGACAGATCGCGTCGGCGAGCACGCCGAGCTCCCGGCACCGCTCCACGATGTCCGCGGCGAAGATGCCCTCAGCGATGAAGAGCGGCGTGCGCTCGATGTCCAGCGCCTCCTCGCCCACGCGCGAGCTGGTGGCGATGTCGTACACCGGAACCCTCGTGCGCCCCGTCCGGCACAGCTCCTCGATGGCGGCGACCGCCACGTCGGCGTCCCAGGAGAGCGGGGAGTCCCAGTCGATGTCCGCGCTGCCCGGCACCTGCGGCAGCGTGGGGTCGTCCGCCTCCTTGTAGAAGTCGTCCAGGCACAGGACGGGCAGCCCGGAGCGGGCGGCGAACGACGACTTCCCCGAGCCGGAGGGGCCCGTCAGCAGCACGACGCGGGTCGGTATCGGGGGATGGGAGCCCAATTCTGTGAACCTTTGCACCTGGGGTGGACCGCATCTCCCGACACGGCTCGTCAGCGTGGTCGGGAGTCATTATCAACCGGGACGGGAGGTTGCGTAGCCCGTCCGGCGAGTCGGCCTTTGGTGCGCGCGCCGCCGCTCAACTACTCTATGTGCTCGCCTGATTACTCACCACCTACGGATGTGGGCGCTACCCATGGCACGACACGCAGTAAGCAAGTCCCCCCGGGCCCGCTCGCGCGCACTGCTGCGCGTCGGCCTCACCGTCACCGCCGCGGGAGCCGCCCTCGGTGTGGGCGGCACGGGGGTCGCCAGTGCCGCGCCGCTCGGTGACATCGACGCGGGCAGTCCGCTGAAGGGCCTCACGACGGCGCTGGAGCACTCGACGAAGGGCGGGCTCGCCCCGATCAGGGACCTCCAGCTGGACCCGCTGGCCAACACCAGCGTCGACCCGCTCAGCAACACGCTCGGCACGCAGGTCGCCGACTTCAAGCCGGTCAGCACCGCGTTCGCCACCGGCCCGCTGGCCAGCGGCGCGTCCCTGGGTGAGCTGCCGGTGGTGGGCGGGCTGCTGCCCCGCCAGTGAGCTAGGGCGTGCCTTCCGGGTCGGCCCGGGAGCGCAGCGGCACCTCGCGGATCAGCCAGGCGGCCGCGAAGGTGACCGCGCAGAGCGCGGCCGTGCCGATCATCACGCCGTGCAGCCCGCTCGTGACCCCGGCCCGGAAGGCGTCCCGCGCCGGCTCGGGGAGGCCGTCCAGTACCGCGGGGGTCAGCTCGTGGCCGCCCGCGAGGCGCTCGCCGTCCGGGCCGAGCCGGTCCGTGACGGTGTCGGTCAGCCGGCCGGTGTAGACCGAGCCGAGCACCGCGACGCCCAGCGAACCGCCGATGGTGCGCAGGAGCGCGTTGGTGCCGCCGGCCGCGCCCATGTCGCGGAGCTCCGCACTGTTCATGGTGATCAGCAGCGACGGCTGCGCCAGACAGCCGAGACCCGCACCGAGGACGAACGTCAGCGCGGACGCCACCGCCGTGGCCGTGTCCACGCCGACCGTCAGGAGCGCCAGGGCGCCCGCGGTCGCGACGGCGCCGCCCACGATCGGATACGCCCGGTACCCGCCGCCGTCGGCGACGGCCCGGCCGATGTACAGCTGCGCGCCCATCATGCCCAGCATCAGCGGAAGCAGCAGCAGACCGCTCTCCGTCGACGACATGCCGCGCACGAACTGCATGTACTGCGGCAGATAGCTCGCCGCGCCCAGCATCGCCGCGCCCACGAGGAAGGTGAGGGCCTGCGCGAGCGTGAAGTTGCGGTCGCGGAACAGGCGGGGCGGGACGATCGGTTCAGGGGCGCGCCGCTCGACCCGCACGAACGCGGCGAGCGAGACCGCCGCGAGCAGCGCGAGACCGGTGATCTGCGGGGACATCCAGTCGTACGTCGAGCCGCCCCACGTGCCGAGCAGCGTCAGCGCCAGGATGCCGGCCGTCAGGAGGGCGGTGCCCGCGTAGTCGATCCGGGCCGCGCTGCGCTCGCCGCGCAGCTTGACGAGGCAGCCGACGATCAGGAGCGCGGCGGCGCCGACGGGCACGTTGACGTAGAAGACCCAGCGCCAGTCCAGCTGGTCGGTGAGGAAGCCGCCGAGCAGCGGGCCGCCGATCATCGCGACCGGCAGCAGCACGCCGATCATCGCCTGCGAGCGCCCGGCCTCGGCGGGCGGGAGCAGTGTCCCGAGGAGGGAGAGCGCCCCTACGAAGAGACCGCCCGCGCCGAGCCCCTGGAGGGCGCGGAACGCGATCAACTGGTCCATGTTCTGGGCGAGTCCGCAGAGCACGGAGCCGACGAGGAAGACCACGATCGAGGTCAGATAGCTGCCCTTGCGGCCGTACAGGTCGCCGACCTTGCCCCAGATCGGGGTGGAGACGGCGGTGGTGAGCAGATACGCGGTCACCACCCAGGAGAAGTGACCGAGGCCGCCCAGGTCGCCGACGATGGTCGGGAGCGCGGTGCCGACGATGGTGCCGTCGAGCGTCGCCAGGATGATGCCGAGCAGGAGCCCGAGGATGACGAGGCGCGACGGGAGCTCCGGGGCGTCCGCCGGTTCCTGCGCGGGTGGCGCGGCGGGTTCGGTGCGCTGGTTCGTGGGCTGGGTCATGGCTTCCCCGTGTTCGTGACGTGACGTGACGTGACGTGACGTGACATGACGTGACGTGACGTGACGTCAGGCGGCGTACGGGCGCTCGGCCTTGGCGTCGCGGAGTGCCAGCGCCCACCAGGCGAGCTGGTCGAGCATGACCTTGACGGCGGCGTCGCTCGCGGGTTCCGTCATCCGCTGTTCGTCGTCGAACAGGCCCCATCCGTTGTGCAGGCTGACGGTGTTGCGGATGGTCGTCGCGTTCAGCTCGGCCATCACGACACGGAGGTGCTCGACCGCGCGCAGGCCTCCGGAGACGCCGCCGTAGGAGACGAAGCCGATCGGCTTGGCGTGCCACTCCTCGTTGTGCCAGTCGATGGCGTTCTTCAGGGACGCCGGGTAGCTGTGGTTGTACTCCGGCGTGATGAAGACGAAGGCGTCGGCCGCCGCCAGACGCGGGCTGACCAGGGCGAGGGCTTCCGTGATGGCGGTTGCGGGCGGCTGTCCGAAGGCGGGGAGGACCGTGGGCAGCGGGGTCTCGGCCAGGTCGACGACGTCGGCGCTCATGTCGGCGCGCTGGTCGAGGTGGCCCTTGATCCACTGGGTGACGACGGGGGCGAAGCGGCCCTCGCGGGTGCTGCCGACGAGGACGGCGACGCGGAGCGGGGCCGGGTTGGGAGTGTTTGCGTTCATGGGGTTCCCCCGGAATGTGTACGGCGTACTCTGTGCGTACAACGTACACACCGATGTGTACGGCGTCTACTAGGGATACGGTGTACGCATGGCCACACAGAAGAGAAGCGGCCCCGAGGTCTCGCTCTGGGAGCGCGTGGAGCGCCCGGCGGCCACACAGCGTGCCGCGCTGACACCGCAGAAGATCGCGGCGGTCGCCGTACAGGTCGCCGACGCCGAGGGCTTCGCCGCCGTCACCATGCGCCGCCTCGCCACCGAGCTGGGCGTCGCGCCCATGGCCGCGTACCGCCACGTCTCCGGCAAGGACGACCTGTGGGCGCTGATGGTCGACCGGGTGACGGCCGAGATCACCGTGCCCGCGGAGGTGACCGGCTGGCGCGAGGTGCTGCGCGCGTACGCCGTCGCCAGCCGGCTCCTGATGCTGGACCATCCCTGGCTCGCCCAGCTCCCCACCCCGCACTTCGCGCTGACGCCGAACCGGATGGCGATGGCGGAACGCCAGCTCGCGGCGCTGGAGCGGCACGGTCTCGACGCCGACACGACCATGGCCGCCTTCCGCACCGTCGGCGCCTACGTGCACGGCGTCAGCCAGTCCGAGGTGGCGCTGCGCCAGTACATGCGGGAGAACGACTGGACCAGCGGCGACGAGACGCGGCAAGGGCTCGCGCCGCAGATGAAGTACCTGATGGAGACCGGCAGGTACCCGGCCTATCGGCGGTACGCGCTGGCGGCGGGGCGCAAGGACGACGCGGCCTGGCAGTTCGAGACGGGGCTCGACTGCGTCCTCGACGGCATCGCGGTCAGACTCGGCCTCGCACCCTGAACGCGACGAAGCCCCGGCCCCCTGGACGGAGGAGGCCGGGGCTCCGCGGTACCGGAGTGGCTGGGGAGCTAGTAGGCCGAGCCGGACGCGCCCAGCGAACCCGTCGGGTGCCAGACCGTCTTGGTCTCCAGGAAGGCCGTCAGGCGGTGCGTGCCGGGGTCGGCGGCCCAGTCCGTGTCCACAGGCTGTGGACGCAGGACGCGCTTCAGGTTGTCCGCCGCCGCGATCTCCAGATCGAGGGCGAGGTCGGCGCCCGCGCCCGTCAGGTCGATCGCGTTGACGTCCTGGTGGGCGGCGAGCGGGGCCGCGATCTCGGCGGTCTTTCCGGTGAGGATGTTGACCACGCCGCCGGGGACGTCCGAGGTCGCGAGGACCTCGCCCAGCGAGAGCGCGGGCAGCGGGGACTTCTCGGCGGCGATGACGACGGCCGTGTTGCCCGTCGCGATCACCGGGGCGACGACCGAGACCAGGCCGAGGAGCGACGACTCCTGGGGCGCGAGGACCGCGACCACGCCGGTCGGCTCCGGCGTCGACAGGTTGAAGAACGGGCCCGCGACCGGGTTGGCGCCGCCCACGACCTGGGCGATCTTGTCGGTCCAGCCCGCGTACCAGACCCAGCGGTCGATCGCCGCGTCGACCTGGGCGGCGGCCTTCGGCTTGGAGATGCCCTCCGCGTCCGCCACCTCCCGTACGAACTGGTCGCGGCGGCCCTCGAGCATCTCGGCGACGCGGTAGAGCACCTGGCCGCGGTTGTACGCGGTCGCGCCGGCCCAGCCGCCCTGCGCCTTGCGGGCGGCCACGACGGCGTCACGCGCGTCCTTGCGGGACGCCAGCGGCGCGTTGGCCAGCCACGTGTTCTTCGTGTCGGTCACCTCGTACACCCGGCCGCTCTCGCTGCGGGGGAACTTGCCCCCCACGTACAGCTTGTAGGTCTTGAAGACGCCAAGTCGCTGCTGCTCGGACTTGTCAGACATCGAGGTACGCCTCCAGACCGTGGCGGCCGCCCTCGCGGCCGAAGCCCGACTCCTTGTAGCCGCCGAAGGGCGAGGTCGGGTCGAACTTGTTGAACGTGTTGGCCCAGACGACGCCCGCCCGGAGCTTGTTCGCGACCGCGAGGATGCGGGAGCCCTTCTCCGTCCAGATGCCGGCGGAGAGCCCGTACTGCGTGTTGTTGGCCTTGGCGACGGCCTCGTCCGGCGTGCGGAAGCTGAGCACGGACAGGACCGGGCCGAAGATCTCGTCGCGGGCGACGGTGTGCGCCTGCGTCACGTTCGTGAACAGCGTCGGCGCGAACCAGTAGCCGGACGTGGGGAGCTCGCACGCCGGCGACCAGCGCTCGGCGCCCTCCGCCTCGCCGGTCTCGGCGAGCGCGGTGATGCGGGCCAGCTGCTCCGCGGAGTTGATGGCGCCGATGTCGGTGTTCTTGTCGAGCGGGTCGCCGAGGCGCAGCGTCGACAGGCGGCGCTTGAGCGAGTCGAGCAGCTCCTCCTGGATCGACTCCTGCACGAGGAGGCGCGAACCGGCGCAGCAGACCTGGCCCTGGTTGAAGAAGATGCCGGTGACGATGCCTTCGACGGCCTGGTCGATGGGGGCGTCGTCGAAGACGATGTTCGCACCCTTGCCGCCCAGCTCGAGCGTGACCTTCTTGTCGGTGCCCGCGACCTGGCGGGCGATGGCCTTGCCGACGGCGGTGGAGCCGGTGAAGGCCACCTTGTTCACGTCCGGGTGGGCGGTCAGGGCAGCGCCCGCGTCGCCGTACCCGGGGAGGATGTTGACGACGCCCTTGGGGAGGCCCGCCTGGCGGCAGATGTCCGCGAAGAACAGGGCGCTCAGGGGCGTGGTCTCGGCGGGCTTCAGGACGACCGTGTTACCGGTCGCGAGCGCCGGGGCGATCTTCCAGGCCAGCATCAGGAGCGGGAAGTTCCAGGGGATGACCTGGCCGGCGACGCCGAGCGGCGCGGGGTTCTTCCCGTACCCGGCGTGGTCGAGCTTGTCGGCCCAGCCCGCGTAGTAGAAGAAGTGCGCGGCGACCAGCGGGAGGTCCGCGTCGCGGGTCTCCTTGATCGGCTTTCCGTTGTCGAGGGTCTCCAGGACGGCCAGCTCGCGGCTGCGCTCCTGGATGATCCGGGCGATGCGGAACAGGTACTTGGCGCGCTCGGCGCCCGGCAGCGCGGACCACTTCTCGAAGGCCCTGCGGGCGGCCTGCACCGCGCGGTCGACGTCTTCGGAGGAGGCCTGCGCGACCTCGGAGAGGACCTCTTCGGTGGACGGCGAGACCGTCTTGAAGACCTTGCCGTCGGCGGCCTCGGTGAACTCGCCGTCGATGAACAGGCCGTACGAGGGGGCGATGTCGACGACGGAGCGGGACTCCGGCGCGGGTGCGTACTCGAAAGGAGTGGAGGTCATGGGTCAGTCCACCGTCACGTAGTCAGGGCCGGAGTAGCGGCCGGTGGCCAGCTTCTGGCGCTGCATCAGCAGGTCGTTGAGGAGCGACGAGGCACCGAAGCGGAACCAGTGGTTGTCCAGCCAGTCGGGGCCCGCCGTCTCGTTCACCAGGACGAGGAACTTCACCGCGTC
The DNA here is from genome assembly GCF_044903205.1 of Streptomyces sp. NPDC029674. Lineage (NCBI taxonomy): Bacteria > Bacillati > Actinomycetota > Actinomycetes > Kitasatosporales > Streptomycetaceae > Streptomyces > Streptomyces sp. NPDC029674. The sequence continues at coordinate 31,791 of NZ_JBJDPY010000006.1, read as the reverse complement.
CTTGGTCGAGCGGATGCCGCCCGCGGGCTTCACGCCGATCTGCACCCCGGTCTGCGCGCGGAAGTCGCGGACGGCCTCCAGCATCAGGAGGGTGTTCGAGGGGGTGGCGTTGACGCCGACCTTGCCGGTCGAGGTCTTGATGAAGTCGGCGCCCGCGATCATGCCGATCCAGCTGGCGCGCTTGATGTTGTCGTACGTCGACAGCTCACCGGTCTCGAAGATGACCTTCAGGCGGGCGGTGCCGCAGGCCTCCTTCACGGCGCGGATCTGCTCGAACACCGTCATGTAGTCCCCGGAGAGGAAGGCTCCCCGGTCGATGACCATGTCGATCTCGTCGGCGCCGGCCGCGACCGCCTCGCGCACGTCACCGAGCTTCACCTCGATGGCGGCGCGGCCCGCGGGGAAGGCGGTCGCGACGGACGCGACCTTCACGCCGCTGCCCGCGACGGCCTCCTTGGCGGTGGCGACCATGTCCGGATAGACGCAGACGGCCGCGGTGCGCGGCGTGCCACGGTCCGTGGGGTCGGGGTTGACGGCCTTCGCGCCGAGCGCCCGGACCTTGCCCGGGGTGTCGGCGCCCTCCAGCGTCGTCAGGTCGATCATCGAGATGGCCAGGTCGATGGCGTACGCCTTCGCCGTGGTCTTGATCGAACGGGTACCGAGCGAGGCGGCGCGCGCCTCCAGGCCGACCGCGTCGACGCCGGGCAGCCCGTGGAGGAAGCGGCGGAGCGTGCTGTCGGACGCGGTCACGTCAGCGAATGCAGTGGGCATGGTCACGAGGGGAGCATATCTACGCGCGTAGCTGCTGTACAGGGGGTGGTGCCCCGGGGCCACCCCCGGGCTTCAGGCAGAATCAGGGTATGAGCGACCCTCAGAAGCGTCAGGGTGTGAGCGGCCCCCAGGAGCCCGTGGCGGAGCCCGCGTACAAGGACCGCACCTTCCGGTCGCCCGCCGGTATCGCCGGCGGCGTCCTGCTGCTCGCCCTGGGCGCCTGGCTCGGCATCGACGCGGTGATCCGCGGCGAGGGCCGCACCCCGTGGCTCGCGCTCGCCGGACTGCTCTTCGCGGTGCCGCTGGTCGTCGCGTTCACCGTGCGGCCCGTCGTGTACGCCAACGACGACCGGCTCCGCGTCCGCAACCCCTTCAGGACCGTCACGCTGCCGTGGGCTTCCGTCGCGACGCTCCGCTCCGGTTACTCCAACGAGGTGCTCAGCAACGCCGGCGCCAAGTACCAGCTCTGGGCCATCCCCGTCTCGCTGCGCGGCCGCAAGAAGGCGGCGCGCAGGCAGTCGCAGGCCGCCGCGGCCGGCGACCCCATGGGCGGCCGCCCCTTCCTCGACCCCACCGCACCGTCCACCCGCAGCCCGGGCGACCAGGCCATGGACGACCTCCGCGAACTCGCCGAGCACCGGGCCGACGCGGAGTCCGCGCAGGGCGAGCCGGTGGTGCGCTGGGCGTACGAGATCCTCGCGCCGTGCCTGGCCGGGGCGGTGCTGCTCGCGGTGCTGTTCGCGGTGGCCTGAGACCCGCGCGCGGGTGGTATCCCCGGCGTCCGCGGTGTCTACGGAGGGCCGTGCCACCCAAGGAGCATGTGGCCGCCGAACACCGCCGACGTGAGCCCCGCCGCGGTCAGGAGGGTCACGAGTACGTGGGTCCTCGCGCGTGTCAGTGCCACGGCGACCGGCAGCAGCAGCGGGAAGCCCGGCAGCAGGAAGCGGGCCCGCGGGAAGTAGACGCCGCTGCTGCCCAGCACGATCAGGAGCAGCAGACCGCTGAAGACCAGCAGGGGCAGCGGCTGCCGGTCGCCCGCCGACAGGACGAAGAGCACGACCGAGCCCAGCAGGACCGCCGTCACCATCGCCACGAACAGCGCGGGACGCTCGGCCAGGAACAGGTCCCGCATCCGCCGCAGCGTCTCGACACCGCCGTCCCACTCGTTGCGCCACAGCTTCTGTACGGCGAAGTAACCGTCCCAGCGGCCCAGGCGCAGGCCCACCCAGCCGACGTACGACAGCCAGCCGAGGGGCGCGAGGAAGGCGCCCAGGAGCGGGCGGACGGCGAAGGAGCGGCGCAGGGCGAGCAGTGCCGTCACTGACACCGCCGCGGCGAGAGCCACCCCCGTGGGACGGGTGAGACCCGCGAGGGCGGCCAGGGAGCCCGCCCACAGCCAGCGCCCGCTGAGCACCGCGTACAGCGACCAGGCGCAGAGGGCCGTGAACAGGGACTCCGTATAGCCCATCCACTGGACCAGGGCCACCGGCAGGCTGCCCCACAGGACCGCCAGGACGGTCCCGGCCCTGCGGCCGTACAACCGGTCGCCCACCGCGAAGATCCCCCACGCGGCGACGAGCGACGCGGCCACCGACACCGACAGGCCCGCCGCGCCCCTCGGCAGCCAGGGCAGCAGGGCGTCGCCTGCCCTGATGAGCGACGGGTACAGCGGGAAGAAGGCGAGGTTGTTGCCGTCGATCCGGGTGCCCAGCTCGTGGGCGTAGCCGTCGCTCGCGATCCTCAGGTACCAGTCGCAGTCCCAGGACTCCATGAGCAGATGCCGCACGCCCCGGCCGTCGCGGTGCGCCCACAGGGTGAACACGAGCAGGCCGAGCGCGCGTACGGCCGTGTACGCGGCGAGGGCGGGCGCGGCGCGGCGCAGGGCGCGGCCCAGGTGCGCGACCGGCCCACGGGGCGGCGGCGCCCCGTCGTGCGGGCTCCTGGACGCGGGGACGCGGGTCGGGGCGGCGGTCGAGGGCTCGGAGAATCCGTACGGCACTGCGGCGGCTCCCGGAACGTGAAAGTGCGCTACCGGTCGTCCCTTCCTGGGGGACCGGCAGCGCACCGGGTCACTGCGGCAGTTGCGTCAGCGGAATCACTCGGAGGGGTGGTCCTGGACCTGTCCCTCGTGGCGTGCGCCGCGGCTCCTGAAGTACGTCAGATTCCTGCTGCCGCCGAGAGGTCGCGCTTGATCGCGGCGAGCGTGTCCGTCGCCCGGGTGCGGGCCGCCGGGAGGTCCGCCCTGGACGACACCGGGACCACCACCTCCAGGTAGCACTTGAGCTTCGGCTCCGTGCCGCTCGGGCGGACGATGACGCGGGCGCCGTCCAGCGTGTAGCGCAGGCCGTCCGTGGGCGGCAGCGTCTCCGTGCCCCGCGTCAGGTCCTCGGCCTTCGTCACGGGCAGGCCCGCGAGCTCCGTCGGCGGCTGCTCGCGCAGGCGGCGCATCGCGTCCGCGATGACCGACAGGTCCTCCACACGGACCGACAGCTGGTCGGTGGCGTGCAGGCCGTGCTCCAGGGCCAGGTCGTCGAGGAGGTCGCGGAACGTGCGGCCCCGCTCCTTGAGTTCGGAGGCCAGCTCAGTGAGGAGGAGCGCCGCCGTGATGCCGTCCTTGTCGCGTACGCCCTCGGGGTCGACGCAGTAGCCGAGCGCCTCCTCGTAGCCGTAGCGCAGGCCCTCGACGCGGGCGATCCACTTGAAGCCCGTCAGGGTCTCCTCGTACGGGAGTCCCGCCTTCTCGGCGATCCGGCCGAGCAGCGAGGAGGAGACGATCGACTCGGCGAACGTGCCCCGCGCTCCGCGGTCGACGAGGTGGGTGGCGAGGAGGGCGCCCACCTCGTCGCCCCGGAGCATCCGCCAGTCCGCGTCGCCCGGGCCGTCCTTGACGGCGGCGGCGCAGCGGTCCGCGTCCGGGTCGTTGGCGATGATCAGGTCGGGGGCGGGGGTGGTGCGGGCCGCCGTCGCGAAGGCCAGGTCCATCGCGCCCGGCTCCTCCGGGTTCGGGAACGCGACCGTGGGGAAGTCCGGGTCCGGCTCGGCCTGCTCGGCGACGAGGGTGGGGGCCGGGAAACCGGCGCGGGCGAAGGCGGCGAGGAGGGTGTCCTTGCCGACGCCGTGCATCGCCGTGTAGACGACGCGGGCGGTGCGGGGGGACTCCGGGGACAGGACGGCGTCCGTGCGGGCCAGGTAGGCCTCCAGGACGGCTTCGTCGAGGGTCTCCCAGCCGGTCTCGGGGCGGGGGACGTCGTGGAGGCTCGCGACGGCGTCGATCTGCGCCGCGATCTCCGCGTCGGCGGGCGGCACGATCTGGGAGCCGTCGCCGAGGTACACCTTGTAGCCGTTGTCGCGCGGCGGGTTGTGGCTGGCGGTGACCTCGACGCCCGCGACCGCGCCCAGGTGCCTTATGGCGAAGGCGAGGACGGGGGTGGGGAGGGGGCGGGGCAGGACGGCGGCCCTGAGGCCCGCGCCCGTCATCACGGCGGCGGTGTCGCGGGCGAAGTCGGCGGACTTGTGGCGGGCGTCGTAGCCGATGACGACGAGGCCGTCGGTCTCTCCCTTGGCCTTCAGGTACGCGGCGAGGCCGGCGGCGGCGCGGATCACCACGGAGCGGTTCATCCGCATGGGGCCCGCGCCGAGTTCGCCGCGGAGGCCTGCGGTGCCGAACTGGAGGGTGCCGGCGAAGCGTGCGGTCAGCTCGTCGACGTCCTCCGCGTCGATGAGCTTGCCGAGCTCCTCGCGGGTCTCGGGGTCCGGGTCCTCGGCCAGCCAGGCCTGGGCCCGCGCGATGAGTTCAGAGGTGTCCTGCACGATTTCTTCAGCCTCTCGTGTCGCTGCTGTCGCTCATGTCGCTCATGTCGCTGGTGTACGGGTCGTCTGGCGGGGGCCGGGGGCCTTGGGCGGGGTTTGCGCGGTGGGTCGGTTGTGGGTGGGGCGCCTTGGGCGCGTGCGGGTCGCGCCTATTGTCCGGCTCGGGGGCGGGGGCGCGGGGGTATGTGCGTACTCGCTATCCCTGCGTCGCGCCTCAAGTCCAAAGACGCCACAGTGTGCTCGGTGCTCCGTTCGCACATACCCCCCCACCCCCTCCGGCGCGCTTGCGCCTGCGGTCCGGTGGGGGCGGCCCTCCTGCACTACGGGCCGGTCGGTCGCCCGTGGTGCCCCGGCGCTGCGACTCGCTGGCCTGGTCAGTACGGCAGAACCACTGTCCGCCGCCTCCTCTGGTCCCACCGGAGGGCCGGCATTAAACGCCCCGCCCGCCCGCCTACCGTCCGCGACTCCCCAGGACGGCGCAGAGCATCCCTGCCCACCCGCCGTCCGCAACTCCGGTAGGACGGCGCGGAGCCGCCCCGTCCACCCGGCGTCCGCAACTCCGGCAGGACGGCGCGGAGCATCTCCGCCCACCCGCCGTCCGCAACTCCGGTAGGACGGCGCGGAGCCGCCCCGTCCACCCGTCGTCCGCAACTCCGGCAGGACGGCGCAGAGCATCTCCGCCCACCCGCCGTCCGCAACTCCGGTAGGACGGCGCGGAGCATCCCTGCCCACCCGCCGTCCGCAACTTCCGCAGGACGGCGCGGAGCATCCCGGTCCATCCGTCCGCAACTCCCGCAGGAGGGCGCGGAGCAGCCTCGCCCACCCGCCGTCAGCAAGCGCAGGGCCACCCCCACCCACCTGCCCCTACCCCCGCAGAACGGCGCGGAGCACCCCGGCCCACCCGCCCCTACCCCCGCAGGACGTCGCGGGGCAAACGGGTGGGTGGGTGGGATGCATCCGCCGCGGAGCGGCGGGCTTGGTGCTCCTACCCCAGCGGGACGGCGCAGGCGGTACCCGCCCCAGCCAGGCGCCCCCGCCCGTCAGATGCGGCCCAGCACCTTGCCGAGGAGCTCGCCCATGCGGGTGGCGCTGTCGCGGCCCGCCTGGAGGACCTCCTCGTGGTTCAGGGGCTCGCCCGTCATGCCCGCGGCGAGGTTCGTGACGAGGGAGATGCCGAGGACCTCCGCGCCCGCCTCGCGGGCCGCGATGGCCTCGAGGACGGTGGACATGCCGACCAGGTCCGCACCGATCGTGCGGGCCATGCGGATCTCCGCGGGGGTCTCGTAGTGCGGGCCGGGGAACTGCGCGTAGACGCCCTCTTCGAGGGAGGGGTCGATCTCCTTGCAGAGGGCGCGCAGACGCGGCGAGTACAGGTCCGTGAGGTCGACGAAGTTCGCGCCGACGATCGGGGACGTCGCCGTCAGGTTGAGGTGGTCGCTGATCAGCACCGGCTGACCGGGGCGCATGCCCTCGCGGAGGCCACCGCAGCCGTTGGTGAGCACGATGGTCTTGCAGCCGGCGGCCACGGCGGTGCGGACGCCGTGCGAGACGGCGGCGACGCCACGGCCCTCGTAGTAGTGGGTGCGGCCCAGGAAGACCAGGACGCGCTTGTCGCCGATCTTGAAGGAGCGGATGCGGCCGCCGTGCCCCTCGACCGCCGGCGGCGGGAAGCCGGGCAGCTCGGTGACGGCGAAGTCGGCCTCGGGCTCGCCCAGCGCGTCGACGGCCGGCGCCCAGCCGGAGCCCATCACGAGCGCGACGTCGTGGGTCTCGGCGCCCGTCAGCTCGCGCAGGCGCGCGGCGGCGGCGTCGGCGGAGGCGTAGGGGTCGCCCTGGATGTCGTCCGGAATAACTGAAGCGTTCACGCGGACGAGAGTAGCCGTTTATGGCCTACGCGCGTAGATGACGATGCTCACGGGATTCCGATCGTTGTCTTGTCGTTTCCGACGAGAAGGGTGACCGGTGACGTCAGCAGGGGCGTTTGCGGAGTTCCATCACGTAGTCGTGGGGGGCTCCGGCCGATTCGGCGGCGTCCGCGAGCTCGCCCAGGTAGCGCGCCGAGGGGAGCCCGCCCTCGTAACCGTTGAGTACGTACACCCAGGCCGGTTCCTCTGCCTCCAGCGTGTGGACGCGGACCCGCATGCGCCGGTAGATGTCGAGCCCGACGCCTTCCCAGCGGTCCATGGAGTCCTCGTCCATGGGGGCGATGTCGTAGAGCGTGACGAAGACCTGGGAGCGCGGGGCCTCCACGAGGGTGGCGAGCGCGCCTTCCCAGCCCATGTGCTCCCCGCCGAAGGTGAGCCGCCAGCCGTTCAGCCAGCCGGTCGCGCGCAGCGGTGAGTGCGGGGCGCGGCGTGACATGAGCCGCGGATCCAGATTGCCGGCGTACGCGGCGTAGAGCGACATGACGTCGAGGGTACGGCAGCAATCAAGTACGCCCCTCCTGAAGAGGAAGGACCGCCCGGACGGGGGGTCCTCGCACGGACGGAGGGCCCCGGCGCGTGATCACCTTGAAGCGTGCGGGACAATGGAGTACGTGACTCGGATCGTGATCATTGGCGGCGGACCCGGCGGATATGAGGCGGCGCTCGTGGCCGCCCAGCTCGGCGCGGAGGTGACCGTCGTCGACTGCGACGGTCTGGGCGGGGCGTCGGTGCTCACCGACTGCGTGCCGTCCAAGACTCTGATCGCCACGGCCGAGGTGATGACCACCTTCGACTCCTCGTACGAGGAGCTGGGGATCATCGTCGCGGACGACACCCCGCACATCGACAGCCCCGCGCGCGTGGTGGGTGTGGACCTGGGCAAGGTCAACCGCCGTGTGAAGCGTCTCGCGCTCGCGCAGTCCCACGACATCACCGCGTCGGTGACGAGGGCCGGTGCGCGTGTGATGCGCGGCCGTGGGCGGCTCGAAGGGCAGCAGGACACCGACGGGTCGCGGAAGGTCGTGGTGCGGGCCGCCGACGGGAGCGAGGAGACCCTCGTCGCCGACGCCGTGCTGATCGCGACCGGCGGTCACCCGCGCGAGGTGCCCGACGCGCAGCCCGACGGCGAGCGGATCCTGAACTGGACGCAGGTGTACGACCTCGACGAGCTGCCCGAGGAGCTCATCGTGGTCGGGTCGGGTGTCACCGGTGCCGAGTTCGCCGGTGCCTATCAGGCTCTCGGGTCGAACGTCACGCTTGTGTCCAGCCGTGACCGCGTGCTGCCCGGTGAGGACCCGGACGCCGCCGCCGTCCTGGAGGACGTCTTCCGGCGCCGCGGGATGAACGTGATGTCCCGTTCGCGTGCCGCCTCCGCCAAGCGGGTCGGGGACCGGGTCGAGGTCATGCTCGCCGACGGGCGCGTCATCTCCGGCACGCACTGCCTGATGGCCGTCGGCGCCATCCCGAACAGCAGCGGCATGGGCCTGGAGGAGGCCGGGGTCAAGCTGAAGGAGTCCGGGCACATCTGGACCGACAAGGTGTCGCGGACGTCGGCGCCGGGCGTGTACGCGGCCGGTGACGTGACCGGGATCTTCGCGCTGGCCTCCGTCGCCGCCATGCAGGGGCGCATCGCGATGTACCACTTCCTGGGCGACGCGGTGCAGCCGCTGAACCTGAAGGCCGTGTCGGCGAACGTCTTCACCGACCCGGAGATCGCCACCGTCGGCTACAGCCAGGCCGACGTCGACGGCGGAAAGATCGACGCACGCGTCGTCAAACTCCCGCTGCTGCGCAATCCGCGCGCGAAGATGCAGGGCATCCGCGACGGTTTCGTCAAGATCTTCTGCCGGCCGGGAACGGGGATCGTGGTCGGCGGTGTGGTCGTCGCGCCGCGCGCTTCGGAACTGATCCATCCCATCTCGATCGCGGTCGACAACAATCTGACGGTCGAGCAGATCGCGAATGCGTTCACCGTGTACCCGTCGCTTTCGGGGTCGATCGCCGAGGTGGCACGTCAGCTCCACACCCGGAAGACGGCGGGCGAGGGCTGATCGGGACGGCGGCCTGAATCAACTCCTCGCAGGTCACGCACTGTTGTCGCCCATTCGCGCGGCATAGGCACAGCGAGTAAGCACCTATACCACTTCCTGTCCTGCTGTGCGAACAACTTCTGTAATTCGGCGCAAACTGCTGAAAGCAGACGGTCGTTGGGGTTACTGTCAGTTTCGTGTTCGCTGCAGAACGTCGCCAATTGATCCTCGAAATGGTGCGGGCCAACGGGGCGGTATCGCTCCGTGAGCTCGCCCGCGTCGTCCAGACCTCCGAAGTGACCGTACGGCGGGACGTGCGCGCGCTGGAGGCAGAAGGACTCCTCGACCGCCGACATGGCGGTGCGGTATTGCCGGGCGGATTCACGCGGGAGTCCGGCTTTCCGCAGAAATCACATCTCGCGACCGCCGAGAAGACGGCAATCGCCGATCTCGCGGCGGGTCTCGTCGAAGAAGGCGAAGCCATCGTCGTCGGGGCGGGTACGACCACGCAGGAGCTGGCCCGACGGCTCGCGCGGGTGCCCGGTCTGACCGTCGTCACCAACTCCCTTCTGGTGGCACAGGCGTTGGCCCACGCCAACCGGGTGGAGGTCGTCATGACCGGCGGCACCCTGCGCGGTTCGAACTACGCCCTCGTGGGCAGCGGGGCCGAGCAGTCCCTCCAGGGGCTGCGGGTGTCCCGCGCGTTCCTCTCGGGCAGTGGTCTGACCGCCGAGCGCGGCCTCTCCACGTCCAACATGCTCTCCGCGAGCGTGGACCGTGCGCTGGTCCAGGCGGCGGCCGAGGTCGTGGTCCTCGCCGACCACACCAAGCTCGGCACCGACACGATGTTCCAGACGGTGCCGACGGACGTCATCACCCGCCTGGTCACGGACGAACCACCGGGGCACGACGACCGTGCCGCCACGGAACTGCAGGCCCTGGCCGACCAGGGTGTGCAGATCGCGGTGGCCGGCGGTGCCGCCGGCCCTAACGCCGGGCCGGGTGTCGATTCCGTCCCTGCGGGGCGCCAGCCGCGCCGGGACATGCCCCTGCCGGGGCAGCGTCGCACCCACGGGGCGGGCCCGGGCCAGCAGTTGCGCAGTGCGATCCTCGGGGAGCAGCCGCCCGGGGAGCGGGCCGCGCGCGTCGCGGACCTGCGCCGCCGCTGAACCGGGCGGGGCCGGGAGCGGACGGGGGCACGGTGTTACGCCGTGGCCTGCCCGTCGGCCTTCAGGCCCCGCAGGGTCAGCGTGAGCAGGCGGTCGGCGAGCTCCGGGTCGTCCGGGGTCTCCTCGGCCGCCAGTGAGATCGCGTTGGTCAGCTGGAGCAGGTCGGAGATGGAGACGTCGGGGCGCACCGCCCCTGCCTCCTGGGCGCGGGCGAGCAGCGCCGCGCCCGCCTCGCGCATCGGCTTGCTGCACCGTGCGAGCGCCGAAGTGTCGTCGTGCGACGCCGACATGAGGGCGCTCGACAGGCCGCGGTACTCACCCGCATGAGTGATGATGGCGCGCAGCCACGCCACCAGTGCCGAACAAGGCTGCGGGTCGTCGAGCAGGGCGTGCGAGCGCGCGAGGAGGTCGCTCACCGCGTCCTCCCAGACGGCGCTCATCAGCGCGTGCCGGTTGGGGAAGTGCCGGTAGAGCGTGCCGATGCCGACGCCCGCGCGGCGTGCCACGTCCTCCAGGGAGGCGCCCGTGCCGTGCTCGGCGAAGGCGGCGCGGCCCTCGGCGAGCAGCCGGTCGTAGTTGCGGCGGGCGTCGGCCCGCATGGTGCGCGCCGACTGTGCCGCCTGCCGCGGCGCTCTCGCGTGCTGGCTCATGCCGGTCGTCATCCCCGCACCCTTCGTGAACGTACGCGTCCCTCAAGGATGCCACTGCCCGCGGAGCGCGATCGGCCGGTCGGGGTTACCGGCGGGCGAAGAAGGCGTCCAGCTCCGCCCTGGCCCTGCGCTCGCGCCGGTGCGGCGGCAGGGCGCCGCCGCGCAGATTCCGTACCAGCCAGAGCACCAGCGGATACGTGACGCCGCTGCCCACGGCGAGTCCGGTCAGCACCCCCGCGACCAGGTCACCCATGATCATCAACTCACCTTCGTGCGGTAGCCGGCGGGGCTGGGGCGGAAGCCGTCGCGGGCCGCGGCGATCATCGTGGCGCCGTTGTCCGGCGTCGCCGCGCCGTAGCCGAGCAGCCGCCAGCGCGGGTCGACGGCGTCGCTTTCGTAGTACGGCACCGGGCCCGCCGCCGACGGCACGAGGAGCGGCGCGGGCTCGCGCGCGCAGCCGTGGCAGGCGGCGACCTCCTCGGTGCCCTCCGGAGCGATGGGCAGCTTCACGCGCGCGTGGCCGCGCTCGTGCAGCGGGTTGAAGTAGCAGGGCGGGTCCGGCCGCAGCGGCTCTTCCGTCACCAGCGCCTCCAGGGCGCGCATCCCGATGCGGCTGAACTCGATGCCCGCCACGAGCTCCCCGAGCGCGTGCGCGGCGTCGTACGCCGGGTCCGGGGACCGCGGTCCGTCGCCGATGGGGAGGATCACCGAGTTGCTCGCCTGGATGGCCGCCGTGACGGCGAAGGAGCCGAGCTCGGCGTGGAGTTCCGGTGCGAGCGAGCAGGTGTGGCAGAGCGTGTCGCCGAGCGCGGACGCGTCGCTGAGCAGCTCGGCCCGCTGCTCGGCGTGCGGGAGCAGGGCCTCGGGATCGCCGTGCGGGTCCGGCAGCGGGGCGCGCCAGTCGGGCGCGGGCAGCGGCAGGGCGAAGGCGTAGGGGCGGCGTCTGCCCAGCGGCAGCTCGGTGAAGCGGCGCAGGAGCGCCACGGAGAGGCCGACGGCGAGGCCCAGGACGAGTCCCGCCTCGTAGCGCTGCCCGGTGTCGGCGGTGGCCGCGAGCCAGCCGGTGCCTGCGCTGACGCCTGCCGCGGCCAGCAGGCACAGTACGTCCCCCGTACGTGTCACTGAAGTCCCCCCGTGGTCTTCGGTTCTACGGGGGAAAGGACGCGGGGCGGGCGGGGGCGGTTGCGGGGGCGACGGCTCCGCACCGGAGCACCGTCGGTCACCGGCTCCGCCGAGTTCGTCCTCAATCGCCGGACGGGCTTGAAATCCAGCCCGTCCGGCGATCGAGGAACGGGGTCAGTCCTTGATCTCGCAGATGACCGCGCCGGAGGTGAGGCTGGCGCCGACCTCCGCGGTGAGGCCCTTGATGGTGCCCGAGCGGTGCGCGTTGAGGGGCTGTTCCATCTTCATGGCCTCCAGGACGACGATCAGGTCGCCCTCGTTGACCTCCTGGCCCTCCTCGACCGCGACCTTGACGATCGTGCCCTGCATGGGCGAGGCGAGGGTGTCACCGGAGGCGGCCGGGCCGGACTTCTTGGCCGCGCGCCGCTTGGGGCGGGCGCCGCCCGCCGCCGCGGTGCGCGCGATGGTCATCCCCAGGGAGGAGGGCAGCGAGACCTCCAGGCGCTTGCCGCCGACCTCGACGACGACCGTCTCGCGGCCCGGTTCCTCGTCCGTCTCGGTGTCCGCGGCCGCGGTGAACGGCTTGATCTCGTTGACGAACTCCGTCTCGATCCAGCGGGTGTGGACCGTGAACGGGCCGGTGGAGCCGGTCAGTTCGGGCGCGAACGCCGGGTCCTTGACCACGGCACGGTGGAAGGGGATGGCGGTGGCCATGCCTTCCACGGTGAACTCCTCCAGTGCGCGGGCGGCACGCTGCAGCGCCTGCTCACGGGTGGCACCGGTGACGATCAGCTTGGCCAGCAGCGAGTCCCAGGCCGGGCCGATGACCGAGCCGGACTCCACGCCCGCGTCCAGGCGGACACCGGGGCCCGAGGGCGGCGCGAACGTGGTGACGGTGCCCGGCGCGGGCAGGAAGTTGCGGCCCGGGTCCTCACCGTTGATGCGGAACTCGAAGGAATGACCGCGCAGTTCGGGATCGCCGTAGCCGAGCTCCTCGCCGTCGGCGATGCGGAACATCTCACGGACCAGGTCGATGCCGGCGACCTCCTCGGTGACCGGGTGCTCCACCTGCAGACGGGTGTTGACCTCCAGGAAGGAGATCGTGCCGTCCACACCGACGAGGAACTCCACGGTGCCCGCGCCGACGTAGCCCGCCTCGCGCAGGATCGCCTTGGAGGCCGCGTACAGCTGCTCGTTCTGCTCGGGGGTCAGGAACGGCGCGGGCGCCTCCTCGACGAGCTTCTGGTGGCGGCGCTGCAGCGAGCAGTCACGGGTGGAGACGACCACCACGTTGCCGTGCTTGTCCGCGAGGCACTGGGTCTCCACGTGCCGCGGCTTGTCCAGGTAGCGCTCCACGAAGCACTCGCCGCGGCCGAAGGCGGCCACCGCCTCGCGCACCGCGGAGTCATACAGCTCCGGGACCTCTTCCAGGGTGCGGGCCACCTTCAGCCCGCGCCCGCCACCGCCGAACGCCGCCTTGATCGCGATCGGCAGGCCGTTCTCCTCCGCGAACGCCACGACCTCCTCGGCGCCGGAGACCGGGTCGGGGGTGCCCGCGACCAGCGGGGCACCCGCGCGCTGCGCGATGTGCCGCGCGGCGACCTTGTCGCCCAGGTCACGGATGGCCTGCGGCGGGGGGCCGATCCAGTTCAGGCCCGCGTCGATGACGGCCTGCGCGAAGTCGGCGTTCTCCGAAAGGAAGCCGTAGCCGGGGTGGATGGCATCCGCCCCCGCGTCCTTGGCCGCGGCCAGCACCTTGGAGATGTCCAGGTAGCTGGTGGCCGGAGTGTCACCGCCCAGCGCGAACGCCTCATCGGCTGCCCGTACATGCAGCGCGTCCCGGTCAGGGTCTGCGTAGACGGCTACGCTCGCGATCCCCGCATCCCGGCATGCCCGGGCAACGCGGACAGCGATTTCGCCACGGTTGGCGATGAGCACCTTGCGCACGATGGCTCCCTCCTTGAAACAAGCCGAGTTTAGGGACTGCCGACACGGGCTTACGACCCGTCCCCAATGGTGAGCTTGCCCACACGGAGTGTGACTCGAGACCGGCTAGGTTCGTGAAATCCCTTGTCGTACCGCGGTACGCAGGGTCCCTCCCCGGCAGCGTAGCCCTCCGATGTGGCCAAGGTCTCTGTGAGTCAGCGCTGCGGAGGCGGGGCTTTCTTTGTGGAGTCCCTACGAATGGCCCAATGATTCTTTGCCTGCGGCACGGCTCTTGTCCCCCGTTCTACCGGTTAGTAGCGTTCGCGATGGCTCGGACGTACTGGCGGTAACAGCAAGCGGAAGAGGGTGGGCGCCGTGGCGCGCAGACCGATGGCCTGGGTTGGCGCGATCGTTCTCCTCGCGGAGGCGGTCGGCATCGCGCTCCTCAACTGGTTCCTCGGCCTCGTCGTCGACAACCAGGACATGTCCCTGGCGGGCCTCGACCCGCACGCGATGTCCGTGTCGACCTGGATCGCCGGCGCCCTCTTCGGCGGCTATCTGGCGCTGTGCGCCCTCACCCTGGCCCGCACCGCCGTGCGCGACCGCGCGCCGGGCACCTTCGGGCGGACGCTCCTGATCAGCTGCGCCGTCGTGCACGGCGTGCTCGGCGCCCTCACCGTCGGCCTGGTCGGCTGGGCCGCGTTCGCCTTCATGATGGTCGTGCTCGGCCTGATCGTCCTGCCGCTCGTGGCGTACGAGAGGAAGGCGCAGCAGTCGCAGTCCCAGCCCCTGCTGTCTACTTCCGCCACAACTCCGTGATCCCGACGCCCAGTTCCGCGAGCAGGCGGCGCAGCAGCGGCAGCGAGAGGCCGATGACGTTCCCGTGGTCGCCCTCGATGCCGTCGACGAACGGCGCCGAGCGCCCGTCCAGGGTGAACGCGCCCGCCACGTGCAGCGGTTCGCCGGTCGCCACGTAGGCGGCGATCTCGTCGTCGGAGGGCTCGCCGAAGCGGACCACGGTCGACGCCGTCGCCGACGCGTACCGGCCGGAGGCGGTGTCGTACACGCAGTGGCCGGTCTGGAGCACGCCCGCGCGGCCGCGCATGGACTTCCAGCGGGCGGTGGCCTCCTCGGCGTCGGCGGGCTTGCCGAGCGCCTCGCCGTCCAGCTCGAGGACCGAGTCGCAGCCGACGACCAGCGCGCCCTTCGCCTCGGGCCGCGCGGCGACCACGGACGCCTTGGCCTCGGCCAGGGCGAGCGCGAGCTCGGCGGGGGTGGGCGCGGACACCTTGTCCTCGTCGACGCCGCTGACGATCACCTCGGGGGCGAGCCCCGCCTGGCGGAGCAGGCCGAGCCGGGCGGGCGACTGGGAGGCGAGGACGAGACGGCGGGGCTGATCACTCATGCGGTCAGCGTAGCGAGCGCGTGCGGACGAACGCACTCAGCGGATGGCGAGCGCACTCAGTAGATGCCGAGCGCACTCAGTGGATGCCGAGGACGAACATCGCGATCACCATCGCGAGGGCGAGGACCAGTCCCGTGCGGCGCATCCTCGCCTGAAGGTCCCGCATGTCCTTCGGAGGGTTGTCCTCCGGATCCGACCACAGCATGCAGTCGATAGTGCGACCGGGCGGGCCGGGACGCCTGAGTACGCATACTCAGGTTCCCGGCCCGAGGTACCCGTCCGGCGGCTATCCGGGCCAGTAGGTACGGCCCCACGCCGTCGGGGACGGGGCGGGCAGCCGGTGCCGGGCCACGCGCGCGGGGTCGGCCCAGGAGTCGGGCAGCGCGGGCGCGCCGGACGGCTGACCGGCGACCGCCGCGGCGCGCACCTGGACGACCGCCAGGGCGGCCGCGAGCTCCTCCGGGGTGGGGTTGCCCCGTACGACCTTGATCACGAGGGCTCCTTACTGATCGCGTCCTACAGGGGGATGTTGCCGTGCTTCTTCGGAGGGAGGGATTCCCGCTTCGTGCGCAGCTGACGCAGACCGCGTACGAGATGGGACCGGGTCTCCGACGGCATGATCACCGCGTCCACGTAGCCGCGCTCGGCCGCCGTGTACGGGTTGAGCAGCGCGTCCTCGTACTCCTGGATGAGCCGGGCGCGGGCCGCCTCCTGGGCCGCCTCGTCACCGGCGGCGGCGATGGTGCGGCGGTGTAGCACGTTCACCGCGCCCTGCGCGCCCATCACCGCGATCTGCGCGGTCGGCCACGCGAGGTTCAGGTCGGCGCCCAGGTGCTTGGAGCCCATCACGTCGTACGCGCCGCCGAAGGCCTTGCGCGTGATGATCGTGATCAGCGGGACGGTGGCCTCCGCGTACGCGTAGATGAGCTTCGCGCCGCGCCGGATGATGCCCGTGTGCTCCTGCTCGACGCCCGGCAGGAAGCCCGGCACGTCCACGAAGGTCAGGACCGGCACGTTGAACGCGTCGCAGGTGCGCACGAACCGCGCGGCCTTCTCGGAGGCGTCGATGTCGAGACAGCCCGCGAACTGCATCGGCTGGTTGGCGACGATGCCCACCGGGTGGCCCTCGACGCGGCCGAAGCCGGTGAGGATGTTCGGCGCGAACAGCGGCTGCGTCTCGAAGAACTCGCCGTCGTCCAGGACGTGTTCGATCACGCCGTGCATGTCGTACGGCTGGTTGGCGCTGTCCGGGATCAGCGTGTCCAGCGCCAGGTCCTCGTCCGTGGGCGCCAGGTCGGCCTCCTCGGGGAAGGCGGGCGGCTCGCTGAGGTTGTTGGACGGCAGGTAGGACAGCAGGGACTTGACGTACTCGATGGCGTCCTTCTCGTCGCCCGCCATGTGGTGGGCCACGCCCGACGTCGAGTTGTGCGTGCGGGCGCCGCCCAGCTCCTCGAAGCCGACGTCCTCACCGGTGACGGTCTTGATGACGTCGGGCCCGGTGATGAACATGTGCGAGGTCTGGTCGACCATGACCGTGAAGTCGGTGATGGCGGGCGAGTAGACGGCGCCGCCCGCGCACGGCCCGACGACCAGGGAGATCTGCGGGATGACGCCGGACGCGTGCGTGTTCCTGCGGAAGATCTCGCCGTACATCCCGAGGGCCATGACGCCCTCCTGGATGCGGGCGCCACCGGAGTCGTTGATGCCGATGACCGGGCAGCCGGTCTTCAGCGCGAAGTCCATGACCTTGACGATCTTCTGCCCGAAGACCTCGCCGAGCGCGCCGCCGAAGACGGTGAAGTCCTGCGAGAACACGGCGACCGGGCGGCCGTCGACGGTGCCGTAACCGGTCACCACGCCGTCGCCGTACGGCCGGTTCTTCTCCAGGCCGAAGTTGGTCGACCGGTGCTGCGCGAACTCGTCGAGCTCGACGAAGGAGCCCTCGTCGAGCAGGAGTTCCACGCGCTCGCGCGCCGTCAGCTTCCCCTTGGCGTGCTGCTTCTCGACCGCGCGGGCCGAGCCCGCGTGCTTGGCCTCCTCGATGCGGCGCTGCAGGTCGGCAAGTTTTCCCGCGGTCGTATGGATGTCGGTGGCGCCGTCTTCGGCGGTGCGGTCTGACGCGGGCACGTTGGGCTGTTCCGGCTCGGACATCGGGATGCGGCTCCCTGCCTGCTCAAAGGTGCTTGTCTACGGCTGTGCGGCTGGCTACTGACCCGTAGCGTATCGGCGCGGATACGGTTCGGCAGTGCGGCGTTTACCACACCTAAGGTGGCTTGCATGACGCCGCCAGATGCTGAAGACAACCGCTGGTCCGACCTCGACCGGCCGCCCCTGAACGCCGCCTCGCTGCGGCGCGCCCTGGTGCGGGACGGCGCCCTGTGGACCTCCCTGGAGGTCGTCCCCTCCACCGGCTCCACCAACTCCGACCTCGCGGCCCGCGCGGACGAGCTCCCCGAGGGGGCCGTCCTCGTCGCCGAGGAGCAGAGCGCGGCCCGCGGCCGCCTCGACCGCCGCTGGTCCGCGCCCGCCCGCTCGGGCCTGTTCTTCTCCGTGCTGCTCAAGCCCGCCGACGTGCCGGTCGAACGGTGGGGCTGGCTGCCGCTGCTCACCGGGGTCGCGGTCGCCACGGGCGTCTCGCGGGCAGCAGGCGTCGACACGGCACTCAAGTGGCCCAACGACCTCCTGGTGACTGTCGGCGACCAGGAGCGCAAGGCCGGCGGCATCCTCGCGGAGCGGGCCGGCTCCGCCTCTGGCGGCGGCATCGTCATCGGCGTAGGCCTCAACGTCACCCTCCACGAGGACGAGCTGCCCGTGCCGACGGCGGGCTCGCTCGCCCTGGCCGGCGCGAAGGCCACGGACCGCGACCCGCTGCTGCGGGCCGTGCTGCGCTCCCTGGAACAGTGGTACGGCGACTGGCGCGCCGCGGGAGGCGACCCGGCCGCCTCCCGCCTCCAGGAAACCTACGCCGCCGGCTGCGCGACCCTCGGCCGCCGAGTCCGCGCGGAACTCCCCGGCGACCGCTCCATCCTGGGCGAGGCAGTAGCCGTAGACGGCGACGGCCGCCTGGTCCTGGCCACGGAGGAGGGCGTACAGCAGCCGGTGGGAGCGGGGGACATCGTGCATCTGCGCCCGGCGGGGTAGGGCGGGCGGCGGCACGCTTTGCAGGTGGTGCGGGGTGCGGGGTGCGGGGCGCTGGGCGGGTGACGGTGCTTTGCAGGTGGTGCGGGGTGCGGGGCGCTGGGCGGGTGACGGCGCTTTGTAGGGGCGCGGGGAACTGCGCGATCGGCCACGACGGGCGTGCGGGGGCCAACCGGCATGGCGCGGCACACGCGGTGCAGCGCTTGGCGGGTGACGGCACGCTTTCCAGGGGCGCGGGGAACTGCGCGACCGGGCCACGACGGGCGTGCAGGGGCCAACCGGCACGGCGCGGCACACGCGGTGCAGCGCTTGGCGGGTGACGGCACGCTTGCCAGGGGCGCGGGGAACTGCGCGACCGGGCCACGGCGGGCGTGCACGGGCTAACCGGCATGGCGCGGCATACGCGACACAGCGCCGGGCGGGTGACGGCACGCTTTCCAGGGGCGCGGGGGAACTGCGCGACCAGCCACGGCGGGCGTGCGGGGGCCGGACGGCGCGGGGCCGGGGCGCCGGACGGGTGGCGGTGCTCAGGGGGGCGCGGGGATGGGATCGTCGGCGTCAAGGCGCCGGTCCCGGGAGTCGGGAGTGAGCTGCGGCACACCTGCCGTAAAGTTGACGCCGGTCGATACCTGACCGCGGCAGATCGGAAGGGCAGCAGGCGTGACCGGCGACGACACGGGCTTCGGCGAGGGCGTGCACCCCGCCCCCGACGACGGGTCCGGCCGTACCCCCGGCTCCGTGGCCGCCCGTGACGGCGGGGCGGAGGGTGCGGTGCCGGACGGTGCGAGAGACGTCTCTGGAGTCCCCGAGGTGGACGGGAAGAGCGAGGACGACGCCGAGCGGGACCCGCTCGCGCTCCGCCTCGAGCAGCTGATCCTCGGCGCCGACCGCCGCTACACGCCCTTCCAGGCGGCGCGCAGCGCGGGCGTCTCGATGGAGCTGGCGTCCCGCTTCTGGCGGGCCATGGGCTTTCCCGACATCGGCCAGGCCAAGGCGCTGACCGAGGCGGACGTCCTCGCCCTGCGGCGGCTCGCCGGTCTGGTCGAGGCCGGGCTGCTCAGCGAGGCCATGGCCGTACAGGTGGCCAGGTCGACGGGCCAGACCACGGCCCGGCTCGCGGAGTGGCAGATCGACTCCTTCCTGGAGGGCCTGACGGAGCCGCCCGAGCCCGGAATGACGCGTACGGAAGTCACGTATCCGCTGGTCGAGCTGCTCCTGCCCGAGCTGGAGGAGTTCCTCGTCTACGTGTGGCGCAGGCAGCTCGCCGCGGCCACGGGACGCGTCGTGCAGGCCGCGGACGACGAGGAGATGGTCGACCGCAGGCTCGCCGTCGGCTTCGCCGACCTCGTCGGCTTCACCCGGCTGACCCGCCGCATGGAGGAGGAGGAGCTCGGCGAGCTCGTCGAGGCCTTCGAGACCACCGCGGCGGACCTCGTCGCCGCGCACGGCGGACGGCTCATCAAGACCCTCGGCGACGAGGTGCTGTACGCCGCCGACGACGCGGGCGTCGCCGCGGAGATCGCGCTGCGGCTCATCGAGACCATGGCCAACGACGAGACGATGCCGGAGCTGCGCGTCGGCATCGCCTTCGGCACCGTGACGACCCGCATGGGCGACGTCTTCGGCACGACCGTGAACCTCGCGAGCAGGCTGACGTCGATAGCGCCTCGCGACGCGGTCCTCGTGGACGGCGCGCTCGCGGAGGAGCTGACGCGGACGGGCGACGCGCCCGCCTCCGAGACGGAGGCCGCGGAGGCGGCGGCCGTGGCCGAGAAGGAGGGCGAGGAGCCGCCCACCTACCGTTTCGCGCTCCAGCCGATGTGGCAGCGGCCCGTCCGCGGCCTCGGCATCGTCGAACCGTGGCTGCTGGCCCGCCGCGGCTCCTAGGGCGTCCGCCCACCCCTTTCCGGAGCCGCCCCCGCCTGACATGATCCCCGGGTAACGGTCGTTAACCGGAGGTGGAGGAGGCGTCATGGGTGACGAGCAGCGGTACGGGGAGTACGTGGCGGTCAGGCGGCACGGCCACGTCGTCGAGCTCGTCCTGGACCGCCCCAAGGCGATGAACGCCGTCTCCTCGGAGATGGCCCGCTCCATCGCCGCCGCCTGCGCCGCGCTCTGCGACGACCCGGACGCCCGCGTCGTCGTCCTGACCTCCACGCACGAGCGCGCCTTCTGCGTGGGCGCCGACCTGAAGGAGCGGAACTCGTTCAGCGACGCCGAGTTGCGCCGCCAGCGCCCCACGACCCGGGCCTCCTACACCGGCGTACTGGAGCTGCCCATGCCCACCGTCGCCGCCGTGCACGGCTTCGCGCTCGGCGGCGGGTTCGAGCTCGCGCTCTCCTGCGACATGATCGTCGCCGACCCGACCGCGGTCGTCGGGCTCCCCGAGGTGTCCGTCGGCGTCATCCCGGGCGGCGGCGGCACCCAGCTCCTGCCGCGCCGCGTCGGCGCCGCCCGAGCCGCCGAACTGATCTTCTCGGCGCGCCGCGTGGAGGCCGCCGAGGCACGGGAGTTGGGCCTGGTCGACCTGTTGGTGGCGGAGGGCGAGGCCCGTACGGAGGCGCTGGCGCTCGGCGCCCGCATCGCCGCCAACTCGCCCGTCGGCCTGCGCGCGGCCAAGCGCGCCCTGCGGCTCGGGCACGGCCTCGACCTGCGGGCGGGCCTGGAGGTCGAGGACGCGGCCTGGCGCACGGTGGCGTTCTCGGGGGACCGGGCGGAGGGCGTCGCGGCGTTCAACGAGAAGCGGAAGCCGGAGTGGCCCGGGGAGTGAACTGCCCCAAAGTTCCAAAATGCCCTAAACCTCCTAACCTGGGGAAATGGGAGAGGACGTCCGGCTGCGGGCCGTGGTGGAGCTGGCGCAGGGAATGGCCGCCGCGCAGACTCCGCGTGAGTCCTGGCGGGCGGCCGCCGCCGGCGCCTGCCGCGCGCTGAACGGAAGCTTCGCCGCGCTGTCCGTCTGGGAGCGGGAACTGGGCCGGCTGCGGGTCCTGGTGAACGCCGGGCAGCGCGTCCAGGGCGAGGTCGAGTTCCCGGAGAACGAGGCGTACCCCGTGAACCGGTTCCCGGAGATCACCGAGTTCCTGCACGAGCACTGGGCGGGCGGCGGCGAACCGCACGCCTGGGTCGAGACGGCCGAGGGCCCCGCGGACTCCCGCGCGCCCGGCTACTGCCACCAGCGTGTCGCCGCGCTGCGCCGCAGGGGCCGCGGCTGCTGCGTCGTCGCGCCGGTCGTGCTGCACGGGCGGGCGTGGGGCGAGCTGTACGTGGCGCGCCCGCCCGGTGCACCCGTCTTCGGCCGCGCCGACGCCGACTTCGCGACGGTCCTCGCCGCCGTGGTGGCCGCCGGGATCGCCCAGACCGAGCGCCTGGAGGAGGCGCGCCGGCTGGCCTACACGGACGCGCTGACGGGCCTCGCCAACCGCCGCGCGGTCGACCTGCGGCTCGACCAGGCGGTGGAGCGGCACCTCACCGACGGTGCCGTGGTGAGCCTGGTCGTCTGCGACCTGAACGGGCTCAAGCGGGTCAACGACACCCAGGGGCACGCGGTCGGCGACCGTCTCCTGGAGCGCTTCGGCTCCGTCCTCTCCCTCTGCGGCGCGATGCTGCCGGGAACGCTCGCGGCGCGCCTCGGCGGCGACGAGTTCTGCCTCCTCTCGGTCGGGCCCACGGCCGACGAGGTGGTGCGGGCCGCCGACGAACTCTGTGTGCGCGCGGCCGAGTTGGAGCTGGGCGACGGGGTCGCCTGCGGTGTCGCGTCGACCGGGGACCCGATCGGCCCGGTGCGCTCGGCCCGCCGCCTCTTCCGCCTCGCCGACGCGGCGCAGTACCGCGCGAAGGCCGCGCGCGCGGCGAAGCCGGTAGTGGCCGGGCGCGAGGGCGCGGACGACCCGGTCGTCCGGCTCGCCGACTCGCCCCCGGGTGCGCCCCGAGCGGGGGAGCGGCGGCGGTTCAGGGGACGGCGCTCCCCCGGCTAGACCCGTGCGGGCTCCCGGCAGCATGAGCATGATCAGTTAGGGTGTCCCGCGCCCGGGAGCCGGGACGCGCGGTACGCGGGACCGCACAAGACCGCGCGGGGGAGCGGGCGTTGAGCGATCAGAGGAACGGGTACGGCCAGTACGACGGGCAGTACGGGACGTACGACGGGCAACGCAGGACGTACGACGGGAACTCGGCGACGTACGACGGGCAGTACGGGACGTACGGCGGGAGCTCGGCGGCGTATGGCACCGGCCGGCGCGCCCCAACCGCTCCCCAGCCCCCGGCGCGAAGCGTTCGCGGGGTCGCCGCGCGGCCCCTGAACCTCGCCCGCCGCTTCGGCACCCCCGACCGGCCCGGCGCCGTCGAGGACCGCACCATCACCGCGCTCCAGTCCGGCCGGACGCTGCTCGGGCTCGGCGCCACCGTGTGGCTCGTCTTCGCCTATCCGCTGCGGCAGGGGCGGGAGGAATTCGTGGTGGGGAAGATCGAGGACCTGGTGGTCGCCGCGGGGTTCGCGGTGGTCGCGATCCTCGTCGCCGCCGGCCTCTTCATCGGCCTCGCCGACGCCTCGCTGCGCCGCGTCTACCTGCGCCGGTCCGTCCAGCCGCTCGGCACGCTGGCGGCACTCGCGGTGGGCGCCGGCGTGGTCTGGCTCTGCTTGTACGTGCTGCGCGAGGGCATCGGGCTCACCGACAACCAGGGCTCGTTCCTGGTGGTCCTGTTCTACTACCTGCTCTCCTTCGCCGCCGGTGCCGCGGCCCTCGTCGGCGTCCTGGTCGGCCTCGTCTACACGGTCGCCCTCCTCGTGTTCGCGGTGAACAGCTGCTTCCGCGCCGGGGCGATCCACGAGCTCCTGCCGCCGGTCCTGTCGCCCGTGCTGCTGTGGGGCCTCGCGGTCCTGCAGTTCTTCGACGACGCGGTGGTGGCCGCGCCGCCCGTGGTGCTCTACGCGTTCATGCTGGGGGCGCCGGTCTCGGTGACCGCGCTGTCCGTGTGGGAGATCCGCAGGCTGCGGGGGCGCTACGGGATGACGTTCCGCGGGGCGCTCGGACGCGGCTGACCTCGCGGTAAGTGGCTCCTGCGGAACCCACCCGTGACACTCGGCGATTCAGTCCGTACGCTGCTGAATATGGATATGCACAGCGTGGGCACCGTGGCCCTTGGGACCTCCGGGACGACCGCGGCGGACGTCATCGCCGTCGCGCGCGGGAACGCACGGATCGAACTCACCGCCGAGGCGCTGGCGGCGCTCGCCAGGTCCCGGGAGATCGTCGACGCGCTCGCGGCGAAGCCCGAGCCCGTGTACGGCGTCTCGACCGGCTTCGGCGCCCTGGCCAGCCGCCACATCGGCCCCGACCTCCGCGCGCAGCTCCAGCGCAACATCGTCCGCTCGCACGCGGCCGGCATGGGCCCGCGCGTGGAGCGCGAGGTCGTCCGCGCGCTGATGTTCCTGCGCCTCAAGACGGTCTGCTCGGGCCACACGGGCGTGCGCCCCGAAGTCGCGCAGACGATGGCCGACGTCCTGAACGCGGGGATCACGCCCGTCGTCCACGAGTACGGCTCGCTCGGCTGCTCCGGCGACCTCGCGCCGCTCAGCCACTGCGCGCTGACGCTGATGGGCGAGGGCGACGCGGAGGGCCCCGACGGCGAGCTGAAGCCCGCGGGCGAGCTGCTCGCCGCGCACGGGATCGCGCCGGTCGAGCTCCGCGAGAAGGAGGGCCTGGCCCTCCTCAACGGCACCGACGGCATGCTCGGCATGCTGATCATGGCCCTGGCCGACCTGGAGAACCTCTACAAGTCGGCGGACATCACGGCCGCCCTCACCCTGGAGGCGCTGCTCGGCACGGAGAAGGTCCTCGCGCCCGAGCTGCACGCCATCCGCCCGCACCCGGGCCAGGCCGCCTCCGCCGCCAACATGCTTGCGGTGCTGGCAGGTTCGGGCCTCACTGGTCATCACCAGGACGACGCTCCGCGCGTGCAGGACGCGTACTCGGTGCGGTGTGCCCCGCAGGTCGCGGGCGCGGGCCGGGACACGATGGCGCACGCGCGGCTCGTCGCCGAGCGCGAGCTGGCGGCCGCCGTCGACAACCCCGTCGTACTGCCCGACGGGCGCGTCGAGTCGAACGGCAACTTCCACGGCGCCCCGGTCGCGTACGTCCTGGACTTCCTCGCCATCGCCGCGGCCGACCTCGGCTCCATCGCCGAGCGGCGCACCGACCGCCTCCTCGACAAAAACCGCTCGCACGGCCTGCCGCCGTTCCTCGCGGACGACGCGGGCGTCGACTCCGGCCTGATGATCGCCCAGTACACGCAGGCGGCGCTGGTCAGTGAGATGAAGCGCCTCGCCGTCCCGGCGTCGGCCGACTCCATCCCCTCCTCCGCGATGCAGGAGGACCACGTGTCGATGGGCTGGTCGGCGGCGCGCAAGCTCCGCACGGCCGTCGACAACCTGACCCGCATCGTCGCGGTCGAGCTGTACGCCGCCACGCGCGCCGTCGAACTCCGCGAGGGCCTCACCCCGGCGCCCGCGACGCAGGCGGTCATCGAGGCGGTCCGCAAGGCGGGCGTCGAGGGCCCGGGCCCGGACCGCTTCCTCGCCCCGGACCTCGCGGCGGCGGACGAGTTCGTGCGCACGGGCGCGCTCGTGGCGGCGGTGGAGCCGGTCACGGGGGCGCTGGCGTAAGCGGGGTGCTGGCGCTGGCGTTAGCGGGGGCGGGGCGGGCCGGAGCCTCCCGGGCCCGCCTGACTTCTCGCCCCGGCCGGGACGGCCTGCCCTCCCGCCCCCGTGCCCCGCGCCGGGTGGTCACGGCCTTTTCCCGCCCGCCCCCTCCCAACGTGGCTTGCTGTCGTCGGCTCGCGTGCCCTCGACGGGGTGGCCCGGCGCAGTGCGATCCGTGCCCCGCACCGAGTCGTTGCGGCCCTTTCCCGCCCGCCCGCCCCCTCCCAGCGGGGCTTGCCGTTCCCGGCTTGCCTGCTGTTGAGGGGGGCTACCTGGCGCAGTTGATCCGTGCCTTGCGCCGGACGGCGTGGCGCAGCCCGATCTGTGCCCCGCGCCGGGTGGTCACGGCCTTTTCCCGCCCGCCCGCCCCCTCCGAGCGTGGCTTGCTGTCGTCGGCTCGTGTGCCCTCGACGGGGTGGCCCGGCGCAGTGCGATCCGTGCCCCGCGCCGAGTCGTTGCGGCCCTTTCCCGCCCACCCGCCCCCTCCCAGCGTGGCTTCCCGTCGTCGGCTCGCGTGCCCTCGACGGGGGCGGCCCGGGCGCAGCCCGATGCGTGCCCGGCACCGGGGCGTCGCGCGGCTGGCGTGGGTCGCCGTCGCCGTCGCCGGTCCGCGTGACGCCGACGGGATGGTCCGCCTATGCGTCAGGGGTCCGGGGCGGCCTCGACCTCGCTGGCCCCGGTCGTGCGGGGCGACCTCGTCCGCGCTAACCCGGTCGTGCGGGGCGACCCCGCCCCCGCTAAGAGCCTGTCTTTGAACCCCCGCCTGCGCCCCGACGCCCGGCACGCACGCTCGCACGCCCGGACCGCCGCTGCGCCCGCGCTCAGCGCGAACGACGGGGTTCAAAGACAGGCTCTAACCCCGGCCGCCCATCATCCCCATCAGCAACCCGTGCGTCTCCCCGTCCGCCGCCGCCACGAGTCCGCGGCCCCCGGCCCTGAGCGGCGCGCCGTCGATCCCCGTGACCACGCAGCCCGCGGCCCGGCACAGGGCGATGCCGGCGGCGAAGTGCACGCTCTCGGACAGGTCGCCGCCGTCGGTGACGTACGCGGCGCGCTTGCCGGCCGCGACCCAGGCCAGGGCCAGCGTCGAGGACACGGCCCGGGGCCTGAACCGTGCGACGAAGTCGGGGTGGGCCAGCAGGTCCACGCCGCGGAACCCGGGGGCGCTCGGGAACGGCGGGTCCAGGTTGACGTCCACGAGGCGGGTGGCGGACGTGGGGGACAAGGGGGCGTCGTCGGCCCCGTCCCGCCGCACTCGGGCCGTCACCCCGTCGGTGAGGAAGACCTCGCCGCTGAACGGGTCGGCGACCGCCGCCGCCCCGCCGCGCAGCGCGACGTTGACGGCCACGAGCATGGTGCCGACGGCGTAGTTCAACGTCCCGCACAGCGGGTCGACCAGCCACTGGCGCGCGGCATCGGCGGCACCCCGCTGCCCGCCTTCCTCACCGAGCACCGAGTCCCGCGGCCGCGCGGCACGCAGGACGTCGAGGATCGCCTGCTCGGCGGCCACGTCGGCGGCGGTGGCGAAGTCCCCGGCCCCCTTGTCGAAACGGTCGAGCCGCTGCCCGTACATCTCCCGGACCACGTCCGCGCCGGCCCGCGCCCCGGCCGCCGCCACCGCGGCGTCGTCCCACCCCGTGCCCGAGGCGCTCATGTCAGGGAGTGCCCGTCCCGTTCCCTGCGCACCGAGAAGACCACGAAACCCGCGCCCAGGCTCAGGAACGCCGTGCCGCCGACGACGTACGGGGTCGTGTCGAAGCCGCCGCCCGTCTCCGCCAGGCGGGGGGCCGACGCCGTGGTCGTGTGATGCGCGGAAGCAGCGGAAGCAGCGGAAGCAGCGGAAGCCGAGGTCGAGGTCGAATGCGTGGGCGGGTTCTCGTGGGGGGCGTCGGGCGTCGCGGGGGACGTCGCGTTCGCGGAGGGGACGAAGCACAGGGCGCCGAGGAGGGCTCCCGCGGCGGCGGTGGTCAGCAACGATCGGCGTGCGGACACGGAATCGGATCCCCCTTGTGGCGCTGGCGAATTGGCCGTGTGGGGCGATGCTAATGAAAGGTGCGGGTCGCGGGAAAGTCGCGAGGTGCGGGGGCCGTACGCTCCGTCGTATGAGTGGAGACGAGACATCACGGTTTGTACGGCTGCGGGTCGAAATGGTGGTCGAGGTGGGTGACGCCGAGAAGCTGACCGGCGCCGCCCTGGGCCGCATCGCCGAGGACGAGCAGATGCCCGGCGAGGAGCGGGCGCACGCGGAGAGCGCGGTCCAGGAGGACGTCGCCGAGGCGCTCGCCTACCTCGTGGACCCGTTCGACCTGGTCAGCCAGGTGCCGGGGACCGAGCTCAGCCAGGCCTCGTGGAGCAGCGAGCCGGTCGACTACGACCCCGATACGCCGGACTGGGACCTGGACGGGGACGAGGACTACGACGGTGCGGACGACGAGGATGATGAGGATGGCGAAGACGGCGATGTGCGGTAGCCCGGATTCGGGTTGAAGAAACCGGAATCGGGAACCCCGGGCAGCAACCGCCGCCCGGGGTTCCGTCGTCTCAGCCAGCGCGATGATCGACGCGGTGATCGGCACGGAGGAATCCGGCAGCGGCAGTCCAGCAGCGCGGACGTGGTGTTCCCCACACTCTCCGCGGATGTGGAACGGGACGAACCGGGCAGGACGTTATGCGGGGTTGTGGGGGAATCCCGGGACCCTCGGGGATGTCCCGGGGATGACTTCGGGGATTCGGCAACTATGGAGATGCGTGTGATGACGGACAGTAGGCCTCGCAGGCTCGGGCGCGGACGCAGGAGCGTCGCGGCCGTGTCCGCTCTGGTGGGCGGCGTGCTCGTGCTCTCGGCGTGCAGCGGCGACGACGGCGACAAGGCCTCGGGCGGCAAGGAGTCGCAGAACCAGGTCGACGAGGCGGCGGCCAAGAAGTCCTCCGCCGCCCAGATCAAGATCGCGCCGAAGAACGGCTCCGACAACGCAAGCATCAACAGCGCCGCCAAGGTCACCGTCAGCGAGGGCACGCTCACGGACGTGACGATGAAGCCGGCCGACGGCGGCGCCGCCGTCGAGGGCCAGATATCCGCGGACAAGAAGAGCTGGAAGCCCAGCGGCCAGCTCGAGCGCGCCACGAAGTACAAGATCTCGGCGACCGCCAAGGACTCGGAGGGCCGCAAGGCGCACGAGAACTCGTCGTTCACGACCGTCTCTAAGGCCAACAGCTTCATCGGGAACTTCACGCCCGAGGACGGCTCCACGGTCGGCGTCGGCATGCCCGTGTCGATCAACTTCGACAAGGGCATCACGAACAAGAAGGAAGTGCAGTCCGCGGTCAAGGTGTCGTCCGACAGCGGCCAGGAGATCGTCGGCCACTGGTTCGGCAACAACCGTCTGGACTTCCGCCCCCAGGACTACTGGAAGGGCAACTCCACCGTCACCCTGAAGCTGAACCTCGACGGTGTCGAGGGTGCCGACGGTGTCTACGGAGTGCAGCAGAAGACCGTCCAGTTCAAGATCGGGCGCAACCAGGTCTCCATCGTCGACGCCAAGACCAAGACGATGAAGGTCACGCGAGACGGCAAGGTCGTGAAGTCCATCCCGATCTCCGCGGGCTCGCCCGAGAACAAGACGTACAACGGCAAGATGGTGATCTCCGAGAAGTTCAAGGAGACCCGCATGGACGGCGCGACCGTCGGCTTCAAGGACGGCGACGGCAAGGGCGAGTACGACATCAAGGACGTGCCGCACGCCATGCGCCTGTCGAGCTCCGGCACCTTCATCCACGGCAACTACTGGGGCTCGCCCTCCATCTTCGGCGGCGCCAACACCAGCCACGGCTGCATCGGTCTGCAGGACGCCAAGGGCGCCAACGACAAGAGCACCCCGGGCTCCTGGTTCTACGAGAACTCGATCACCGGTGACGTCGTCGACGTCCGCAACACCGGCGACAAGACCATCGCCCCGGACAACGGCCTGAACGGCTGGAACATGAACTGGGCGCAGTGGAAGGCCGGCTCCGCCGTCTGATCCCTCGTCACTCCACGGTCCCCGAGCGGCCCGCACCCCCACCGGGTGCGGGCCGCTCTCACGTCCCGGCCGCCGGGGCGAAGACCGCGCTCACCGTGTACGGGCGGTCCATCGTCAGCGTCACGTTCTCCTCGGTGATGTCGTGGCGCCGGCCGTCGACGATCCAGGCGGCGACGCGGTACCCGGCGGCCGGTTCCGCCGTGAGGCCGACGGTGGTCCCGGGGGTGTAGGGGCCGTGGACGGCGGGCCGGACCGTGCCGTTCGGGCTCGTTTCCAGTGTGAGGGGGTGCCGGACACGGGCGACCTTCAGCGAGCGGTAACCCGCCACGACGGGCGCGGTCCTGCGGGCCAGCGCCGCGTTGTCGTTGTTCTCGTCGCCGAGCGGCTGGCCGTCGATCGTGTTCCTGGTGTTCGAGTACTGGTTGACGGGGCCGCAGGGGGCGCCGCAGCTCTGTCCGTAGGCCATCAGGGAGTAGTGGTCGCGGCGCGGGGTGATCCACCCGGTGCCGCTGGGCGAGTTGAGCAGCCGGTCGTAGGAGCCGCCGGCGTGGTGCTCGGCGAGGGTGGTGCGGTCGTGGAACAGGCCGAGGTTGTGGCCGAGTTCGTGCCCGAGGTTGTACCACGTGACCAGGGACTGGACATCGACGGCGGAATAGGCGAGTTCGCTGTCCAGGCGGCCCCCGGTGGGCAGGCTGGCCTGGCCCGACGAGCCGACGGGCACGTCGTTGACGACGGTGACCAGGTCGACGCCCAGCCGCTCCCGGTGGTGGTGCGCGGCCGCCCCCAGGTCGCGGTCCCCGGCGTCGGAGAGCTTCTCGAGCATGAGGTCGGCCGTCTGGTCGCCCCGGTAGCCGGTGTCGTAACGGGCGACGAGGTCGATGCTGGCGGCCACGCCGCTGTCGGCCAGGGCCTGGTTCATATAGGACTCGGCCACCCCGAGGCGGGCCGCCATCGCCTCCTCGCCGCCCACGCGCCGCACCGCGGCGGGCGTGTGTCCTGCCAGGACGTCGATGACGACGGGGGCGGCGGGATCGGCCGGGGCGAGGTCCCGGAGTGAAGCGTGCGGTGCGCGGGCGGCCCGCTCGTCGAGGGCGGTGCGGTCGGGCCGGGGGCGGTGGTGCGCGCCCGGGTCCTGCTCCGTGAACCGTAGCCGCGGGCGCTCTCCCGGCAGGGTCGTGACGTGGTACGTGCGCGTCCCGAGGTCGACCAGGGCGTCGACGGCGGGCCGGGTCTCCTCGGCAGGCCCGCACACCCGGCTCGCCGCGATCACCGCCCGCCGGTCCGGGGCGCCCTTGACGTGGCCGGTCCACGTGACGGTGTTCCCGTTCACCTCGCGGCCGTCCTGGACGACGGTGGCCCGTACGCCGGGGAAGAGATCGATGCGGTGCTCGGAGGGCCGGCCGAAGCCGCCGGAGGCGCACAGCCAGCGGTGGTCGGCGATGTCGAGGCCGACGGTACGTTGCCTCAGCACGCCCTTCCCGTGCGCGGAGGGACGGGACTGCGAGGGGTGCGGGTCGGACGACGCGGCCGTGGTGAGGGAGAGGACGGCGGAGAGACAGGCCAGCCGGATCGCGCCACGGGGGCGCAAGGGTCGCGTCGGGATCATGGCGCTTGTGGTTCCACTGCGGGGGTGTGCGGCAACCGCGACCTTGATCGCGTCACCCGAGCGCGCGCCGCCGGCACTCACACGGCGGCGGCCGCCGGTCCGGCCGCCGGACCATCCCCGAATTGCCTTGTTCCGGCCAATTGCCGTCAAGGTGCATGAATTTCGGACAGCCTCAACTCTGCGCTCCCGCCCCACTATTGAGCAGGTGTTCGCCCCTCGGCATACTTCGACCTCCGAGGGGCGGCAGCCCCTTAACCTCCAGGGGGAGACTTGCACAGACAAGTGAAAAGAGCGTGCGGGGCCAGTGTCGCCGCGGCGGTCGCCGTGGCTCTCGCGGCGGGCATGACCAGCCCCGCGGCCGCGGCACCAGTACCCGCGGGACAGTCGGCCGGGGCGGAGGGCGCACTCGTCAAGGGCGTCGGCAAGGACCGCGTCACCCTGATCACCGGTGACCGCGCCGTCCTCGACGCCGAGGGCCGCGTCGTCGGAGTCGAACGCGCCAAGGGCCGTGAGCACATACCCGTACAGGTGCGGCGCAGCGGCGGGCACACCCTGCTGATACCCGCCGACGCCCAGCGCCTGATAGCCGACGGCACCGTCGATAGGCGGCTGTTCGACGTCACGGAGCTGAACAAGAAGCGCAACCGCGCGGCGCAGAAGAAGGCCCTCAAGGTCATCGTCGGCTACAAGGGAGCCGCCTCCGCCGCCAAGGCGGAGGTCCGCGGCGCCGGTGACACCACCGTCCGCAGGACGCTGAAGTCGCTGAACGCCGACGCCGTCAGCACGCCCAAGCAGGACGCGGTCGACCTGTGGGCCGCCCTCACCAGCGGCAAGGACGGCGCCCGCACCGCGGCCTCCGGCATCAGCCACGTCTGGCTGGACGGCATCCGCAAGGCGACCCTCGACAAGAGCGTCAAGCAGATCGGCGCCGACAAGGCCTGGGCCGCCGGCTACGACGGCAAGGGCGTCAAGATCGCCGTCCTGGACACCGGTGTCGACGCCACGCACCCGGACCTCAAGGACCAGGTGATCGGCGAGAAGAACTTCACGCAGTCGGCGGACGCCAAGGACCGCTACGGCCACGGCACGCACGTCGCCTCCACCGCGGCGGGCACGGGCGCCAAGTCCGGCGGGAAGCTCAAGGGCGTCGCACCCGGCGCCAAGCTCCTCAACGGCAAGGTCCTCGACGACGAGGGCTACGGAGACGACTCCGGGATCATCGCCGGCATGGACTGGGCGGCCGCCGAGGGCGCCGACGTCGTCAACCTCAGCCTCGGCGGCGGCGACACCCCCGGTGTCGACCCCCTCGAAGCGCAGGTCGACAAGCTCTCCGCGGAGAAGGGCATCCTCTTCGCCATCTCGGCGGGCAACGCAGGATCGCCCGGCTCCGTCGGTTCGCCGGGCAGCGCGGACGCGGCGTTGACCGTGGGCGCGGTCGACGACAACGACAAGCTGGCGGACTTCTCCAGCCAGGGCCCGCGGGTCGGCGACGGTGCGATCAAGCCCGACGTGACCGCGCCCGG
>NZ_JBJDPY010000005.1:335082-550135 GCF_044903205.1 Streptomyces sp. NPDC029674 | reverse complement strand
GCAGGGTTGGGGTCTCCCCTGCTCGAGCGAAGCCGAGAGCTTGGGGAAGTGCCAGACCCCGCGCCCCGCGGCATGATCCGCCGGACAGGCCCTAGTCGAGTGTCGCCTCCGTGGGGTCCCAGTCCTCGGGCAGCGGCCGCGGTGGCACGAGCTGTGTGGCGAGCGAGGTGAACTCCGACCGCTCCGCCGAGCGCGCGATCGCCGTCATCGTCTGCAGGACGTGCAGCGCGAGCGCGCCGGACGCCCGGTGCGCGGTGCCGTTCCGCAGGGCGCGCGCCATGTCGACCACGCCGAGGCCGCGGCCGTCGGTCCGCCCCCGCACGGGCAGTTCGCACCATTCGCCGGAGCCGTTGGGCAGCAGCTTCAGCGGGCCGCCGAACGTGTTCGGGTCGGGCACCGCCAGGGTGCCCTCGGTCCCGGTGACCTCGAAGCGGATGCGGGGCAGCGCCGAGTCGAAGCTGAACGTCGAGGCGGCCCGCACACCGGAGGCGAACCGGATGAGCGACGACAGATGCGTCGGTACGTCGACGGGGAACGCCTGGCCCGCCTTCGGCCCCGACCCGACGATCCGCTCCTCGCGCGCGCGGGCCGCCGTCGCGGCCACCTGCTCCACACCGCCGAACAGCGCGACGAGCGAGGTCAGATAGTAGGGGCCCAGGTCGAAGAGCGGCCCGGCGCCCGGCTGGTAGAAGAACGCCGGATCGGGGTGCCAGGCCTCGGGCCCCATGCCCTGCGTCACGGTCGTCGCCGCCACGGGCGCGCCGATGTGCCCGGCCCTCACGGCCCGCAGCGCCGACTGCAACCCCGCACCGAGGAACGTGTCCGGCGCGTTGCCCACCAGCAGCCCCCGCTCCGACGCCTCGGCGAGCACCTTCTCCGCCTCGCCCGGGGCGAGCGTGATGGGTTTCTCGCCGTAGACGTGCTTGCCCGCGCGCAGCGCGGCCGTCGCCACCTGCGCGTGCGCGACGGGCACGGTGAGATTGACGACGAGCTCGACCTCGGGAAGCGCGAGCACCTCCGTGAGGCTGCCCGACACGGGTATGCCGTGGGTGACGGCCGCGGCGGCCGCCCGCTCCTCGTCGAGATCGGCGACGGCCACGACCCGGACGTCCGGGAATCCGCTCAACGTACGCAGGTACTCGGCGCTGATGACGCCCGCGCCGACGACGGCGACGCCGACCGGGCCCGAGCCGACGGGTGCCGCAGTCATGCCGCCTCCAGCGAGGTGAGGTAGATGCGGCTGGCCGCGAGCTCGTCGAAGAGGGTGTCCGTGCCGCCCGCGCAGGAGTCGAACTCGACGATCCGCCAGGCGTCCGGCGCGGCGGCGAGGATCTCCGGCACCGGCATGGTGCCGCCGCCGACCGCCACGTTCGGGTCCTCCCTGGTGCCGGGCCCGTCCTTGAGGTGCAGCGCCCGCACCCGGTCGCCGAGACGGCCGAGGAGGGCCGGGACGTCGGCGCCGCCGACCGCGGCCCAGTAGGTGTCGACCTCCAGGAACACGGCGGGGTCGAGCAGTCCGGCGAGCACGTCGAGGGCGTGCGGGCCCTCCGCCGCACCTGCTTCGCCCGCCCCGTCAGCGCCGAAGCGGGGCTCGATCTCCCACCAGTGGTTGTGGTAGCCGATGCGCACCCCGTGCCGACCGGCCACCTCCGTAAGGGAGTTGAGGCGGTCGGCCGTGCGCGCGAGCCCGTCGCGGGAGGTGAACTCCGCGGGCGGGATGCCTGCGGGGACGATCGCGACGTCGGTCCCGAGCGTCCGCACCGCGTCGAGGACGGGCCCCGGCTCCGGGCCGAGCAACTGCACGGCGTGCGTACCGGACACGGTGAGCCCGAGCTCCTCGACGACGCGGCGCAGCCCCTTCGGATCACTGAGCACGTCGTACGCCTCCACCGCGCCGTACCCCAGACCGGCGAGGCGGCGCAGGGTTCCCTCCCGGTCGGCGACGAGCTGGTCGCGCACGGTGTAGAGCTGAACGCTGAGCGGTCGTGGCATGAACGCGCCCTCCCCTGTCGGCTGGGAGGACGGTAAGGCGGTTCGGTGGGGTCGGCAAGGGTGCCTCGGCATGCGAACGCCGCCCGCCTGTCACACCGACAGGCGGGCGGCGCTCGGTTGGTGCCGGGCCGGCCGCGGCCCTCGCTCAGGGGCGGCCGGCGGCTCCCCGGCGGCGCAGGAACCAGACGCCGCCGACCGCGGCCGCGGCCACCAGGGCCCCGCCGGTGGCGAGCGTGATCGTGCTCCGGTCCTCGGAACCGCCCCCGATCCCTCCGCGGACGCCGCGCGCGGGCGCGGTCGTCGAGGAGGCCGTCGGCGTGGTGCCGACGGTGACGGTCCGAGGCCCGACCTGCGTGCCGTCCTTGCAGGAGACGAGCACCGTGTAGGAACCGGCGCCGACGTTCTGCCAGGAAGCGCTCCCGTTGACCAGCGCCGCCTGTTTGCCTCCGGCGAAGCTGGCGTTGGCGGCGCCCATGAGCGAGGCCGTGCCGCCGTCGGGACATGCGGCGGTGGTGGCCCGCACCGTGGAGCCGGTGGCGGTGACGGTGAGATCGTCGGCCGCGGACGCCGAAGGGGCACCCAGTATCAGCGGCAGCGCGGCGGCGGCGACGGTCAGGCCGGTACGGACACATATCTGAGTAGTACGCATGAGTCTGCCCTCCGGTGACACGGGAGGCGGTACAACCCATGCGCCGCCGAGAGTCGGGGAACGCCCGTGCTACCTGACGAAGAGCCAACGTGCCGCGAGCGGCGACCGCATGCGGACGGCCGCCGGGCAGGTGACGGAATCCTTCGTCCGGCGCAGGTGTGCCGGCAGAGGTGTCAGCGGGGGGCCGGCACGAGGCCGTCCGCGACCAGCCCCTCGTACACCGCCTGCCCGAGCGCCTGGACCGCGGACTGCGGGCGCACCATCACGGTGAACTCCTTGATCCGCCCGGCCTCGTCGAAGTGCAGCAGGTCGATGCCGTGCACCTCCTTCCCGTGCACGGTGGTGCGGAACAGCAGCACGTCCGACTCCGCCTCGCCGCCGTCGGCGCTGGTCTGCGCCTCGCCGGTGTACGCGCCGACGTACCGGAAGTCCTCGAACGTCCGCAGCAGCACGCCGAAGAGCCCGAGCACGGCGGGGCGGCCCTCGAAGGGCGTGAACTTCACCGGGCTGTAGAGCCGGACGTCCGGAGTGAACAGCTCTTCCAGCGCGGCGAGATCGCGCCGCTCGACGAGGGCGCGGAAGCGCGCGGCGGTGGGATGGGTCATGTTTCCTCCCGAGCTGCAGAGAACGCAGAGAACGCAGAGAACGCAGTCAAGAATGTGAGTAGTCAGATCGGTGACTATGATGAGGGGCGAGGCGGCCGGAGGGAAGGGGACCCGGGAAATGGCTCTGCGGCACGCGGTGCTCGC
Organism: Streptomyces sp. NPDC029674; assembly: GCF_044903205.1. Taxonomy (NCBI): domain Bacteria; kingdom Bacillati; phylum Actinomycetota; class Actinomycetes; order Kitasatosporales; family Streptomycetaceae; genus Streptomyces; species Streptomyces sp. NPDC029674. The sequence continues at coordinate 546,745 of NZ_JBJDPY010000005.1, read as the reverse complement.
GGCACTGCTGGACGGCGAGTACAGCGGCTACCAGCTGGCCAAGGGCTTCGACATCGGCGTCGCCAACTTCTGGCACGCGCTGCCCCAGCAGCTCTACGCCGAGCTGGCCAAGCTGGAGACGGAGGGCCTGATCGCCGGGCGCGAGGTCGTCCAGGAAGGCCGGCCCAACAAGCGGCTGTTCAAGGTCACCGACGACGGCCTCGCCGAGATGGAGCGGTTCGCCGCGCGGGCCGCCAAGCCGTCCTTCATCCGCGACGACCTGCTGGTCAAGGTGCAGGCCGTCGACGGCGTCGCCGCCGGGCCAGTGATCGAGCAGCTCACGGAGCGGGCGGCGGTCGCCGACGCGAAGATCGACGTCCTGGAGAAGCTGCTCGTACAGCTGCGGGGCGACGCGGACGAGGCGGAGTTCCTGCGCACCAGCGAGCGCGTCGGCCCTTATCTGACCTGTCTGCGCGGGCTCGCCTTCGAACGCGAGTCCCGCGACTGGTGCCGGCGCGCGGCGGCCCTGCTGAGCGAGCGGGAAGCCGCCGCGCGCCGGCGGAGTTGAGCCCCAGGGCCGGCCGGTGGCTCAGCCGGTGGTGACCGTCCGCTCGGGGGAGTAGCCGCCCCATGTCCCGTCCGGCAGCTTGGGGCGGAGCCGCACCCGGTGCCGCTCCCCGGCCTCCCTGCCGATGTAGAAGCTGTGCTCGGCCTCGTCCCGCGGCGCGGTGCCGCCGAAGACGAGCGAGGTCGCGGTGCGGCCGTCCAGCTGGATCTGATACTCCGTCACGGCTCCACCCGTGCGCGGCGGTGTCCACTTCAGGTCGATGTAGTACGCCCCGTCGGCGCGGTGCGTGCCCGCGCGGAAGTCCGTGGGCGCGGTGCCGCGTCCCGATCCCTTGCCGTCGCCGGCGGCCGTGGTGACGCGTACCGCGGGGCTCGCGGGCGAGAAGTTGTCGGCGGCGTCGCGCGCCTTGACCGTGAAGGTGTAGTCGGTGCCGGGCCGCAACCCGGTGACCAGCGTCGCGGTCTGGCTGCCGCCCACGCTGTGGATCTTCGAGCCGCCCTGGAAGATCTCGTACGAGGCCACCTTCTTGTCGTCCGACGACGTGCTCCAGGAGAGCATCACCGCCCGGCTCCCCTCGGCCTCGCCCGTCAGCCGCCCGGGCCGGGCCGGCGGTTCGCGGTCCTCGGCGGCCGCGGCGGGCATCGTGACCGAGAGCTCCTTGCTGTCCTCGCTGACGTTCCCCGCGGCGTCGCGGGCCCGGACGGTGAAGGTGTACGTGGCGGACGGCTTCAGGCCGACGACGTCCACCATGTGGTCCCGGCCCGGCACCTCCTTGACCTTCTTGGCCCCGCGGTACACCTCGTACCCGGTGACTTCCGTGTCGTCGGTGGCCTGGTTCCACATGACGTGGGCGGTGGTGGAGCTGCCCGCCTGCACGGTGAGGCCGCGGGGCGCCGCCGGGGGCCTGGTGTCCTCGGTGCCGCCGCCACCGCCCCATGCGCAGCCGCTCAGCGTGGCCGCGGTCGCGGCCGTCACCGTCAGCAGGGTCAGGGGGGTGGACAGCCGGGGGGTCCGTCGCACGGTGCTGCCTTCCACTCGACGGCATTGGTCCGGACCTATTTGACACAGGTGACGAGAGCACATCAAGGGGTGGGCGTGCCCCGTCCGGTCCCTGATCGCACGCGCGGGGCGTACGGCGGTGCACAAACTGGGATATGTCCGTGAGTCGCCCCGCCCCTCCCTCTATGAAGGGTTCTTCCCTGTGCGCATCAGAACGACAGCCTCGGGAACGACGGTCCTGGTCGCCGCGGCGGCGGCCGCGGTCGCCCTGCTGGCCCCCGCCTCGTATCCCGCGGCGGCACGGGGCGCGGCAGGTGCGGAGACCCACCCGGTCCGGGAAGGGACGGTGCGGGCCGCCGACCTGCTGGCCAGGACCAAGGACTGCGAGCAGATCTCGCAGGGCAAGTACCGCACCGACGTCGGAGCGCCCGAGGCCGTCCCCGTGTGCGGGACACCGGACGCGGTCTTCTGGAAGGCCGACATGGACATCGACTGCGACGGACAGCCCACCGAGGCCTGCAACCGCCGCACCGACCCGCTGTTCCTCCCCACCACGACGTACCAGCAGTCCGACGGCCGCCACCTGAACGCGGAACTCCTGCCCTACGTGGTCGTGCCCCAGCCGGGCCCCCGCTGGAACCACACCGAGCACGGCATCACGGGCGGCACCGTCGCCGCCGTCATCCACGGCGACCAGGTCCAGTACGCCGTCGTCGGCGACACGGGCCCCACCGACCTCATCGGCGAGGCGTCGTACGCGACGGCCCGGGCGCTCGGCATCCGCCCGGACCCGGCAACGGGCGGCGCGAGCTCCGACGTCACGTACATCTTCTTCAAGGACGCCAAGGCGACACCGATCGAGAGCCACGAGGCGGCGGTCGCGCAGGGTGACGCGGTGGCGCGGCGGTTCGTGGCGGGAACGGTGGGTGCATGACAGTGACGTACGGGGCACGGCCGACGCTTGGGGTGGAGGAGGAGTACTTCCTGACGGCCGCCGACAGCCGCGCGTTGGCCGATGGTGCCTCGCGGATCCTGCCGGGAGCCACCGCTCTGCTGGGCGAGCGGTGCTCCGGTGAGCTCATGGAATGCCAGGTCGAGGCCAAGACTCCGCCGTGCTCCACCATGGAGCAGTTGCACGGTCATCTCACCGCGATGCGGGGCGCGCTCGTCCGGGCGGCCGGTGCGCAGGGGCTCCGGATCCACGCTTCCGGCACCCCCGTGCTGGGCGCGCGGGGCGCCGCGACGCTGCGCGACGATCCCCGCTATCTCGCCGCCCGCACCACGTTCCGGGCCAGGACCGAGGGCGCCGTCATCTCGGCCACCCACGTCCACGTCCAGGTCCCGGGGCGGGAGGAGGCGGTGCTGGTCGGCAACCATCTGCGTCCGTGGTTGCCGGTGCTGGTCGCGCTGTCGGCGAACTCTCCCTTCTGGGCGGAGCGCGACACCCGTTACGCCAGTTGGCGGACCATGGTGGCGCACGCCCTGCCCGTGTTCGGGCCGCCGCCGTACTTCACCTCCGCGGACCACTTCGACCGGGTCGCCGCCGACCTGCTGGAGGCCGGGGCGGTCGTCGACGAAGGGATGCTCTTCTGGGACGTCCGGCCGTGCTCGCACCTGCCGACCGTGGAGATCCGGGTGATGGACAGCGTCGCCGACGCCGAGGTGGTCGCGGTGCTCGCCGTCCTGATCCGGGCCGTGGTGGTCACCGCCCTGGAACGGGTGAGGCTGGGGGACCCCGGCCCCAGGCTGCCCGAGACGTCACTGAGCACCGCGTACTGGCGGGCGGCGCGCGACGGCCTGCGCGGCCACGGGGTGGATGCGCACAGCGCGCGGCTGCTTCCCGTGCACGAGCTCGTGAAACAGCTGGTGCGCCATGCGCGGCCCGTGCTGGCGGAGTACGGCGAACTGGAGCGGGTGTGCGGCGTGTTGCGGCGCTGGTGCAGGCAGGGCGGCGGAGCGACGGCTCAGCGAGCGGCCTTCGAGCGCCGGAAAGACCTGCGGGACGTGGTCGACGACTTGACCGACCGCACGGCCGGGACGGCGCCGGGCTCCGGCACACGGCCGTCCGGCACCCCACGGCTCACCCGTTCGGGCCACACGTCGGGCGAGGCCGGGCCGGGACGCTGACGCTGGGACTCCGGCGACCGAACCGGTTGTCGAGGGTTCAGAGACAGGCTCTAAGGGGTTGTGGTCACCCATGGAACAGGCCTTCGGCTACCCGGACGTGCAGAACGTCGACGGCAAGGTGTCCGTGGTCTTTCCACCCGACCACCCGGGCCACCGTGACGCCGCCTACCACGACCGGCGGGTCGCGATGGCCGAGGCCGCGTTCCGCACCCCCGCGGGAGCGCCGGCCCCCGACGTCGCCTACACCGCCGAGGAAGACGCTGTATGGCGGACCGTCACCACGTCACTCGTGGACCTGCACGTGAAGTTCGCCTGCCAGGAGTTCCTCGAAGGCATCAGCCGCCTGCAACTGCCCGCCGACCGACTGCCGCAGCTCAGTGAGGCGTCCGCCCGAATCCAGCAGTGCACGGGAGCCCGGTTCAGCCCGGCACCCGGCATGCTCGCGCCGCGCGACTTCTACAGCTCCCTCGCGGAACGCCGCTTCCAGGCGACCCAGTACATCCGGCATCCCTCGCTGCCGCACTTCTCCCCCGAACCCGACATGATCCACGAGATCATCGGTCACGGCTCCGCCCTGGCGCACGACCGGTGGGCCGACATCTACGAACTCTTCGGCCACACCGTGCGCCGGCTGTCCACCCGCGAGGCCGTCGGTGCCGTGTCGAACGTCTTCTGGTTCACCATGGAGACCGGACTCGTCAGGGAGGACGGGGACGTCAAGGCGTGCGGTGCCAGCCTGCTGTCCTCCTGCGGAGAGCTGGAGAACATCGCCCGGGCCGACATCCGGCCGCTGGACACCGCCGCCATGCAGAACCAGCCGTACGTCGTGACCGGCTACCAGCCGGTCCTCTTCTGCGCCGAATCCTTCGGTGACCTCGAGGAGGTTCTCCGCAGGTATCTGACCGGGGTGAGGGACGAGAACCCCGGGTAGCTCAGACTTTCCGGTAGGTGTACGCCTCCGTCGCCGCCGCCTCGACCGTGGCGAGGTCGGCGCCGGCCGACGCGGTCACCACGGCCGCCACCGCGCCCTCGACGAACGGGGCGTCCACCAGCCGTGTGCCGGGAGGGAGTTCGTCGCCCTCGGCGATCAGCGCCTTCACGGTGAGGACCGCGCTGCCGAGGTCGGTGAGGACGGCGACGCCCGCGCCGCGGTCCACCCGCGCGGCGGCCGCCGAGATCAGCTCCGCGCTGGTGCCGAGCCCGCCGTCCGGTGTGCCGCCCGCGGCCGCCACGGGTGCGGTGGCGCCACCGCCCGCGAGCCCCGCGGCGAGCGCGGCGACTGCCTCGGCGACGGGACCGCTGTGCGACACGAGGACGATGCCGACCAGCCGTTCGTCAGTCACGGCTGCCCTCCGACGCGTCGCCGCTCGCGGTCTCGGCGAGCGCTTCGAAGAGCAGCGCCGAGGACGTCGCGCCCGGGTCCTGGTGGCCGATGCTGCGCTCGCCCAGGTAGCTGGCGCGGCCCTTGCGCGCCTGGAGCGGCGTCGTGGCGAGGGCGCCCTGGAGGGCGGCGTCGCGCGCCGCGCCGAACGCGCCGCCGACTGTGTCACCCGACGAGTCGTCGGGCGCGCCGAGGGCATCGAGCGCGGGGACGAGGGCGTCCAGCATCGTCTTGTCACCGGGTGCGGCGCCGCCGAGCGCGGCCACCGCGTCGACCCCGGCGCGCAGGGCTTCGGCGAACCGCGCCTCGTCGACCTCTGCCGCGTCGCCGAGCGCCTTGCCGGTGCGGCGCAGCAGTGTGCCGTAGAGCGGGCCCGACGCGCCGCCGACCGTCGAGATCAGCTGCCGCCCCGCCAGCGTGAGCACGGCGCCCGGCGTGTCCGGGGCCTCCTTCTCCAGGGCGGCCACGACCGCGGTGAAGCCGCGCCGCAGATTGCTGCCGTGATCGGCGTCGCCGATGGGCGAGTCCAGCTCCGTGAGCCGGTCGGCCGCGCGGTCGACGGCGGCCGCGGCGGCCGTGAGCCAGCGGCGGAAGAAGTCGGCGTCGAGCACGGTCAGACCCCCCAGCGCAGCCCGGGCGTCCGCACCGGCGCGTCCCACAACCGCAGGAGCTCCTCGTCGACCTGGCACAACGTCACCGAGGCCCCGGCCATGTCGAGCGACGTCACGTAATTGCCGACGAGGGTACGGGCCACGGGCACGCCGCGCTCGACGAGGACGCGCTGCACGTCGGCGTTGAAGCCGTACAGCTCGAGCAGCGGGGTGGCCCCCATGCCGTTGACGAGGAGGAGTACCGGATTGCGCGGGTCGAGATCCTCCAGCACGGCGTTGACGGCGAAGTCGGCGATCTCGCGGGAGGTCATCATGGCGCGCCGCTCCCGCCCCGGCTCCCCATGGATACCCACGCCCAACTCCAGCTCCCCGGCCGGGAGTTCGAAGGTGGGGCTGCCCTTGGCGGGCGTACTGCACGCGGTGAGCGCGACGCCGAAGCTGCGCGTGTTCTCGTTGACCTGCCGCCCGATCGCCTCGACCCGCTCCAGCGGCATGCCCGCGTCGGCGGCGGCCCCCGCGATCTTCTCCACGAAGAGGGTGGCGCCGGTGCCGCGCCGCCCCGCGGTGTAGAGGCTGTCGGTGACCGCCACGTCATCGTTGACGAGCACCTTCGCCACCTGGATGCCCTCGTCCTCGGCGAGCTCCGCGGCCATGTCGAAGTTGAGCACGTCACCCGTGTAGTTCTTCACGACGAACAACACGCCCGCGCCACTGTCCACGGCAGCCGCGGCCCGCACCATCTGATCCGGCACGGGCGAGGTGAACACCTCACCCGGACAGGCCGCCGACAGCATCCCCGGCCCCACGAACCCGCCGTGCAACGGCTCGTGCCCGGACCCACCACCCGAAACGAGAGCGACCTTCCCCTCGACGGGCGCGTCCCTGCGCACGATCACCCGGTTCTCGACGTCGACGATCAGCTCGGGATGCGCGGCGGCCATCCCGCGCAACGCGTCGGCGACGACGGTCTCGGCGACATTGATCAGCATCCTCATGCGTGCCTCCTGGGAAGGTTGGCAGGCAGCTCCTCCGCCTGCGTTTTTGCTGGTCGGAGTGGGTATGGCCGGTGCACGGCCGGAGAGCCGCTGTCGGCAGTATCGACCTTGCGGCAGCGAAGGTCACGCCTGGAGACGTCAGAGGTGCGGCCGGGCCCGATGTGCGGACGGACCGCTACGACGTAAGGCACCCGGCCAAGGGATCTTGGCCGGGTGCCTTATGGGCTTCGTCGCGCCCCGTTGAGTGCCTGACGGCACTCAGCAGTGCTGGGGCGGGATGTTCAGCAGGGGAGAGTGGTCTTGCCGGCAGCGCCCGTGGCGCCGGTGGTGCCGTCCGCGAACATCGTGGCCGCGGTTCCATTGCCGCCGGGCTTACCCGGGCACACCGGGCTGGCCGCGCCACCGGCGCCGCCCGTGCCGCCTGTGTGGCCGCCACTGACGATGGCGGCGCCGCCGTTGCCGCCCTTGCCGCCGTTGATTCCGGCCCCGGCGTCGCCGACACCGCCGACGCCGCCCTTGCCGCCGGTGCCACCGAGCTTGGCCTCGCCACCCGAACCGCCGTTGCCGCCGTTGCCGTTGGCGCCGCCGGCCCCGCCCGTGCCGCCGAGTCCGCCGACACTCGCGACGCCGCCGGCATTGCCTCCGGCCCCTCCGTTGCCGCCGTTGCCATTGGCACCCGCGGCGCCACCGGTGCCGCCGAGGCCACCGATACCGCCGAGGACCCCAACGCCGTTCGCCCCGTTACTGCCGGGGGCCCCGGCGGCGCTGTGAGCCCGGGCGCTGCCCGTACCCGGCTGGGCGGAGGCGAGGGCGGGCGACACGGTGAGGCCGGCTACGGCGATCGTGGCGATCAGGAAGGTCCTGGCGGTGGTTGCGCGCATGGTGCGCATGGTGTGACTTCCTTCGATTGTTCAGGCGGAGAGATACTCCGCCTGACGGTTTCCAACCTAGGGGAAACGGAACGTGTCACACATCCCAAATACTGATCAAATGTCTCCAAGTGGACGGAATCAGCAAACTTTGGCCGCAAATCACTATTTCGGCTCGCGTCATCAAAAACGCCTCGCCGTCGGCCCTCCGAGCCTGCAGGCCCCAGAGCCCTGCCAGGGTCAGTTCTTTTAACATGGCGACTTGGTCACCGGTCATGCCGAGGAGTGCGAGGGAGGGCGGGAAGCTGTGGCCCGCGACGCCGTTGAAGCCGATAACACGCACATCGCGCCAGCGCGTGGAGAACGTGGAGAACGTGGTGATGATGAGCCGCGCTGTGGATCACGGGGGGACGGTTCCGGTGGCAACGGGCACCCGGTCGCGGATCTGGTGGAGCGGGCGGCCGACCTGGCCGAACCGATCAAACCCAGGCTGCGAGGGTGGCTCCATGCCGGAATGGTCCCCGCCGCGCTGATCGCCGGCATTGCGCTCATCTTCCTGGCTCACACCCCGCAGGCGGTTACGGCCTGCGCCGTGTACTCGGTCACCGCCTGGCTGCTGTTCGGGACGAGCGCCATCTACCACCGCGGCACTTGGGGGCCGCTCGGCGAAGCCCTTCTGCGACGTCTCGACCACGCCAACATCTTCCTGATCATCGCCGGAACCTGCACGCCCCTCGCGGTGGTCCTCCTTCCGCCGGACCGGCGGGCCGTGCTGCTGTGGATCGTGTGGGCCGGCGCGTTGGCGGGCATCGCTTTCCGGGTTCTGTGGGTCGGAGCTCCGCGTTGGCTGTACACCCCGTGCTACCTGGCCCTGGGATGGGCACCGGTGCGCTACCTGCCGGACTTCCTGCACACCGGCGGGGCAGCCGTACTCATCCTGATCGTGGTCGGCGGTCTCCTTTACAGTGCGGGCGCGGTCGTCTACGCGCTCCAGCGCCCCGACCCCTCACCGCGCTGGTTCGGCTTCCACGAGGTGTTCCACGCCTTCACCGTGGCGGCCTTCACGGCGCACTACATCGCCATCTCCCTGGCCGTCCACTGAGAAGCAAGGACTCCCACAGTCCGTTGCGCCTGACCGGGGAGTAGTCTGGAGGTACCGAGAGCATGTCGTACACCGGCCACCGCGCCCTAGTCGTTCTCGGTGAGCAAATACGCCGGCCAGCCGCTCCCGGGCAGCTGTCCGGAGACGGGTTCGCGCCATGTCCGCGACCATCAGCCTTCTCCCGCCGCCCAGGGACCCCGCCGTACCGGCCGCCCGCCTCTCGCTGAAAGCCCCGGGCACCCCCCGTGGCCTGCTGGACGGCGCGTGGTGGCCACGCTCCCGCGACCTGCTGCGTGAACTGCCCGACCTGACCGACGCGTTGGACCCGCACTGGGGGCGCGTCACCCGCATCGCCGTCAATCCCACTCACTGGCCCGTGATCCCGCGCAAGGTGCCCGTCCGCGGGCACGTGGTGAATGTCGGCTGGTTCACCACGGAGCTCGACCCGCACAAGATCCTGCTGCTCTCCTACGGTGTCGGACGCTGGGACCTGATGGTGATTCCACCTGAGACCCGCCCTGCCGCCGCCGCCCGGCTGATGGCCGCCGTGAGCGACCCCACGGGGGCGCTTCTGACCGCGAGCGCACTGCTGGCCGCGGAGGAAGCCCGCCACGGCGACTCGTCCGCCGGACAGGTACAGGATCCCGAGGAGGCGTGGGAGTTCGAGGGCGGCGCGTCCTTGCCCCAGGCGGCCGCCCTGGTCCTGGCCCGTCGTCCGGGAGCAGGGTCGTGATCGCTATGGACGTGTCCCTGCCCGCCGGCCGAGGCGCTCGCGGCGGCACCACCCGACTGCCCCCGGTTCTGCCCCGGCCGCCCGCCGCTCCCGAGCGTCGCGATCACCGGGACGGAGGACGAGGGCGCCTGCGCCCACGCCGCCGTGTCCACCGGGCACACGGGCAACGCTGACTTGACGCACCCCCCTGGGGCCGTGCGGTTGACCGCCTGAGCCATCCATCCGCACCCACCGGACCAAGCCCTACTGATCGTTGCGGACCATCCTCAGCGTCACCGTGCTGCCGCGCCGCGCTCGGGACCCGGGCGTCGGCTCCTGGCTCCATACCTCCACCCGGGCCCCCTGGGCACCGCTGAAGCGGGGCACGAGGTCCGCGGCGCGGATCGTGTTTCCTGCCGCGCTGCGGCTCAGGCCGGTGGCATCGGGGACCGTCGTCTCCTCGAGCGTCATGTAGACGCGTACGGCCGTGTGTGTCGAGAGCGCGCCGAACCACTCGACGCCCTCGCGCAGCATCCGCCACTGGAAATGGGTGACGCCCGTGGTGGCGGGCGCGGTCACCTGGAACGGGACGGTGACCTGCTCGCCCGGGGCGACCGGGCGCGGCAGTTCGACGCGGCCGAGGCCCCACACCGTGTTGTCCTGCGGACTCTGCGAGCCCAGCCGGTAGGCGCCGACCGTCGTCCAGGTCTCCGTACCGACATTGCACATCGTCACGCTCACGTCATAGCCCTGGCCGCGCACCATGGTGGTGGGCACCAGCTGCGAGACGAACCGCGCGTCGCGCGCCCGGAAGTCGGAGGCGAACCACAGGTCGTTGGCGTCGCGTTTGCCGAAGCACGTGACCTCCTGCTGGCCCATCGTCCAGTCCGGATGCGCGAAGCCCTGGTGGGAGTGGAGGGCGTGCTCGGTCGGGACATGGATCAGGCGCATCTGCCGGCCCGCCTGCCAGGTGCCGCCGCCCTCGATCTCCACCCGCCAGGTGTCGTTGCCGTCACCCTGCCCGGCCTCGCCGAAACACGTGACCTCCTGCTGCCCGGTGACGGGGGAGGGGATGCCGGCGTGGCTGTGCAGGTTGCGGCGGGTGGCCATGTGCTCAAGGCGCACCAGGTCGCCGTGCGCGACGTGCTGTCCGACGCGGTGCTCCGGCGGTGTCCCGTCGGGCCCCTTCACGATCCACAGGTCGTTGTCGTCGGCCCCTTCGTAGCAGGTGACCTGCTGTTGCCGCGACGAGCCCGGGTGACCGTACGGATGGGTGTGGGAGTGCAGATTGGCCCAGCTCGCGGCGTGCCGGACGCGCAGCGTGGAGCCGTAGCGCACGGTCACGCCGGCCGCCTCCACCAGGACGTCCGGAGTGAACTCGCCGAACCACTCGACGGCGTCCTGCACCATGCGCCACTGGTGGTGGGCGGGCAGCTGCGCGGGCGCCGTGACGCGGAACGCGAAGGTCGCCTCACCCCAGGTCGGCACCCGGTGCGGTACGTCGATGCGGCCGGGGCCCCACACCGTGTTGTCCTGCGGTTGCTGCGAGCCCAGGCGGTAGTTGCGGCCCGGCGTCCAGGCCTGGATGCCGGTGTTCCGCAATGTGACGGCGACGTCGTACGCCTGTCCGGGAACCATCGCCGTGGGCACGGACTGCGCCACGAAGGAGGCGTCGCGCACCGCGAAGGGGCTGCGGATGCCCTCGACGGTCCACATCTCGGCGTCGATGCCGACCTCGCCGTAGCCGATGCGGTAGAACCCGCTCTCGCCCCGGTCCGCGCCCCAGCTGTTCTTGCAGATCCAGTAGCCACCCTCGTCGTCGTAGCCCACGACACACACGCAGTGCCCGCCGAGCCACTCGCCCCACACGTGCCGGTACACGCCCCCGCGGTAGTACATGAAGTCCTTGTAGACCGAGAAGCAGGCGATCAGGGGTCCTTCACCGGCCAGCCAGATCTTCATGGAGGCCGGGGTGACGAAGCGGCGCCAGTTCTCGATGTAGGTGAGCCGGGACGGAGCACTGTCGGAGAGGTTCGAGCAGTTCTGGTCACCCGCCGTGTACGGATAGCAGTTCTCGTCCACGACACCGGACTTCTTGATGGCCTCGAGCGCGCGGTCCACCCACCAGCCGTTGTCGCAGTTGCGGCCCTCCCTGCGCGCGTGGCAGTAGAAAAGGTGCGCCTCGGAGTAGTCGATCTCGAGGTCCGGGTTCTTCAGCGCCACCCGCAAGGTGCCCTCGGCGGCGGCGAGCGTCCCGAAGGCCACGCACGAGCCGCAGTTGCCCTGGACGCGGACGGGCGTGATGTAGTTCTGGCCGTCCACGTCGCGCAGGTCGTACGCGCTGGGCGCGCCCAGCGCGGCGGACTCCGGACCGGCCGCTCCCGGCCGATTGCGCAGGGCCACCGCTTCGCGTTCGGCCAGCGACGGGTCGTTGGGGCCGGGGACGAAGCCGAGGCGGCGGCGCTGTTCTTCCAGCGGCAGCCGTGTCAGCGGGTTGCTCTCGGCCTGCCAGTCGGCGTTGTCGCGTGCAATGGCTTGTTGGATCTCTTCCAGGTGCTGCGGTTCCGGTGCCATTGTGTCCCCCCGAGAAGCCGGCTGGGCCGCCATTGAGAGTGGTCACTTTGCTCCGCTGTGTCCGATTCAGCCAGACCTGGCGCGGCAATGACCGGAAAGAGGCGTCAAGTCCGGTGCGGCCCCGTACTGTTGGGCCTGCCCGGGGTGAGGGGGCTGCCGTGCCGCAGGTGACCTGCACCGAGAGTGACCACGGCCGTGAAATTCACGTACACGTGGGGGACTTGGTGGTGGTGACGCTGCGGGAGAACCCCACGACCGGCCATCTGTGGCTGCTCGCCTCCGGGGCCCCGGACGTCTTCGCCGGGCAAGGGGACCAATTCGCGCCGGGCGCCACCACCGCGCTCGGCGCCGGCGGAGCGCGTACGTTCACCTTCCGGGCGTACGCCGTCGGCCGCGCGAAGCTCGAGCTCCACCTGCGCCGATCGTGGTGGGACACAACCGCGCCCGTCGCGCGGTTCGCGCTTGCCGTGGTGGTGAGTTGAGGTTGTGGCTCTCGGGGGGGGCGAGGGCAGGGCTGACTGGCACGCGATCAGTTACTGGAGCGGCTCACCGACATCCCCGCACCGGCCGGTGGCCCAGCCCGTGTCGGACGAAATCCAGGTGGGCCGCACCGACCTCGATGCTGTTCTCATCAAGGCCGTTGACGATCCGCAGGCAGCCGCCGGCGAAGACGAACTCCACCGCCACGGTTCCTGCCGCCAGGTCATGTTCTGGCGGCAGCCATTCGAGGAGCGTGACCTCCCGCAGTTCATGGCCGACGAACGGTTCGAGGCGCTCATCGCTGTGAGACCACCGCGGCGTGAACTCCGACGACTCCCACCCGGCGATGGTCACCGCGGTGTCGATGGTGTTCCAGCTGATCGAGAGCTCGTCGAACTTCCAGTGCTGGACCTCCACCTGGATCCCGTCGAAGTCCAGCACCACCGGGCAGTCGGCGAACCAGTCCCCGTCTTCGGCGAACCGCACCAGCGCGAACCCCGTCAGCCGCCTACCGGCGAGCGCAGCCAGGCGTGAGCCGTGCGCCCGGCGAATCGCGTCGACCCCGATCAGGAAGGACGGCTCGAAACCAGAGATTCCCATGTTCACAGCACAGGAGTCTCCAGGCGTTCGTCCCGGCGGGCCAGCGGGCCAGCGACGTCCTGCGGCACGGCGGCCACCTTGCGGTGTCTGCTTAGATGCGGACATGGGCAACGGACATGGGGTGGCACGACGCCACCATCCACGGCTTGTCCGTCCAGCCGACCGACGACATCCTGCCGCGTCTTCTCCTCGACCTCATACTGGTGCGGCGCTCGTAGGATGCGTGGATGCCCAAGCCGATATGCCGATACGGATGAGTCGCCGCGCGTGGGGTGCCGCGTGGGTGGCGTTGTGCGCGGTCGGCATCGCCGCCACCGCCGGACTGAACGCCTCCTCGGCGCCGGACCCGCAGCCCGAGAAGCCCGTCAGTGCCGAGTGCGCCGAGTACATCGCGAACATCGAGACGCAGCTGGCGAAGGCGAAGGCGAAGGCCGAACAGGAAGGCGCGGAAGACCAAGTGCTGGGTTTCTCGCGGGTCCGGGTCGGTACCGAGGACGACTGCGGCGATGCGTTGCGCGAGCACTTCCGTGGCGATCAGTGAGCCGGGTACGCGGCTCGCCGCGATGGTAGGGCCGGCCGTCAGCCCCATCCTGGCCGCCCTGGACGTCACCAACCGCGTCCACGCCGCACTGGTGGCCCGCGACGCCGGACTCACCCGTTGAGTCCCTTTGAGCGTGGTCACGAGGTGGTCCGGTCGGAGGGTGGCCAGACGTAGGGCAGGTCGTCGGGGACGTCCGGGAAGAGGGGGGAGTAGACGTCCGGTGCCTTGCGCAGCAGGGCCGACTGGTGGCTGCGGTGGAAGGCCGGGTCTCCCAGCCAGGGAGGCAGCTCGCCGGCGTCGGCCAGTTCGTCCTGGGTGCGTACGGAGGCGCCGGGGTGATGCCGGGTGAAGTCCGTGAGCAGGGTGGCGGCGCAGGTGTCGGGGCGTCCCTCCGCCACCCATACCGCGCACACGTCGAGGCCGTAGCGGACCAGGGCCTCCTCGTAGCCGGCCCACATGCGTACCGCGGGGTGGTGCCGCCACCCGTAGCCGGGCACGGTCAGGCCGCGCAGCACTTGAAGGGCCTCGACCCGCTGTTTGCCCAGGCGGGCGCGGTCCAGGACCGTGGCGGAGCGGGTGAAGCCGGGGTACGGGAGGAAGGTCTGCACGGGGGATGCCTACCGCGGCGGGCCCGTTACCACCCCTCCCTGTACGGGCGATACGGCCGCAGACGCGCCAACTCCACGAGGAGCTGAGGACGGCCGGAAGCGGTCTTCTGTTCGGGGGCGTGCGCTCGTGCGAGGGATTCGTCGAACGGCCGACCAAGGGTTCGCGCCACTTCCGGCGAACCGGCCGCGGTCGGGCACGTTGCGCGAATGTGTCGTCCTGCCCGTCCGGCAACCCCGGCTGGCACCTGCCAGCGGCGCGTTCCCGACCCCGCGGGTACCCGCCATGGCGTGCGGAACGTATTCGAATCACGTGCCGTGCGGGGCGTTCGGTGCTGGCTTGTTCCTGTCATTCCGCCATGGCGTGGCGGCGCACATAAAGGGTGGCCGGATCGAGAAGGTGCCGTTCTGCCACCGCGGCCCCGATGTTAGGCTCGCCGAAGTTGCATTCCCGTACCTTTCGACGTCCGATTGTTTACGGTTGTTTATGGGCGTTGTGGATTTCCTTCGCCCAGGCGTGGGAAGGTCTCCATAGGTGGTTCGGACTCGGCGCTGAGTTCGTACGGCAAGAGTGATTCCGAAGTGTGACAGGAGTAAGCATGCCCCTGGGGTACTTATTCGGCGGTGGCGTCGGCACCGAACCGCACGGGATCGAACTGTATGAGGCGTCACCGCTCGTACGACAGCTTTATGAAGAGATATCCGGGTGGACCGGCCTTCCGGCCGAGCAGATTCTGCGCGGCGAGCTTCCCGAGGGGCGGGAGCAGCGGCAGAGCGCCGGCACGATACGCGAGGCGGCGCTCGCCGTCGCCGTGCACGACCTCCTCGCGGAGGCGGGCCTGAGTCCTGACGTGGTCGGCGGGCTGAGCCTGGGCGCGATGACCGCCAGCTCCGTGGCCGGCGCCCTGGACCGCCGGTCGCTGTTCACCATGCTGGCCCGGACGGCCGACGCCCCAGGTCCCGGGCCCGACGCCGTGGAGGAGGGGATGGCCCTCGCCTTCGTGCGGGCCGAGGACGCGCAGGACCCACCGCCCTGGGACGGACGCCCCGACATCCACCTCGCCGGCGACTTCGGACCGGTCGTGGACGGATCCCAGCGCATCGTCATGCTCGCCGGGCACCGCACGGCGATCGAGGCCCTGGCCGCCGAGTCCGCCCCCGGCGCGATCGTGCCGCTGCCCGGCCGCACCATCGCCGTGCACTCCCCACTGCGCAAGCCCTTCCGCGACTTCATCGCGCCGCAGCTGGCGGAAATGCCGTTCACCGCACCCCGCATTCCGCTGCTCTCCTGCCTGGAGCGCGGAGAGCTGAAAACGGCGGACGAGGTGCGCGAAATGTTCGAGCGGAATCCCACGGATCCGATAAGTCTCGTCGACATCTACGAAGGAATGCGGAGCCACGACGTGCGCCTCGGCCTCGTCATGGGACCCGCGATCCCTGAAGGAATGCTCGCTTTCCCGTTCCCTGTTGTTCATGTGGAAAGCATCGAGCATATACAACTCGCCGTCAGTACTGCCTACGATCTGGGAATCGGCTTCTCCGGAGGCGACTCCGGCACACGGGAACGCTGATATGCGGGGGGCCGAGCACACGGCTGGTCCGGAAGATTTCCCGGCGGCCGATCCCGACGTGCTCGTCAAGAAGTGGCTCGACACCGACATCGACGCGTGGACCCGCAGGGTCGTGCGGCGCACCTTCGACCCCGATGCCGGCAGCCCCTACTGGCTGAGCCGTCGCGAGCGGCTCGACTTCGACCCGTACGACATCACGCGCCACGAGGAGCTCATCGCCTTCGGCCCGTTCCCGCTCACCGACCTGCGCGGCGTGGACCCGGCGGACCTGGTGCCACGCGCCCATCGGCGGCCGCTCGCCGGCCGCGTCTGGGACACCGGCGGCACCACCGGCACCCCCTGCCGCGTCTTCTACACACCCGACATGCTCCGCCACCGCGCCGTCTGGCGCCGCTGGTCCTTCGTCCACGAAGGGTTCGCGCCCGGCCGCGGCTGGCTCCAGGCGACACCCACAGGACCCCACCTCATAGGGCACGGCGTCTGGGAGGTCGCCGACCTCTACGCGGGCCTGGTGTACGCCATCGACATGGACCCCCGCTGGGTCAAACGCCTCATCCGCGAAGGCCGCCCGGCCGACGTCCGGCACTACACCGACCACCTCCTGGACCAGATCACCGACGCCCTCGACCAGCCCGGCATCGACTACCTCAACACCACCCCCGCCCTGTTCGCGGCGCTCTGCCGACGCGCGCCCGAGCGCGTCGCGGCCCTCGCCGGGGCACGCCTGAGCGGCACTCAGATCAACGCCGCGATGCTCCGTGACTTCCGCGCCGCCCTCGACGGCGGGATCTGCGGCATCAGTTACGGCAACACCTTCGGCAACGCCGCCTTCCTCGGCGTGCCCGAGAGCGGCGGCCCGATCCCGTACATGCCCAACTATCCGCAGGTGACCATGGCCGTGGTGCGCAAGGACGACTGGCGCTCGGTCGTCGCGCCCGGCGCGACCGGCCAGGTCCGCCTCACCGTCCTCCACGACGACCTGTTCCTGCCCAACATCCTCGAACGCGACCAGGCGGCACGCCACCTCGACCCCGAGTGGCCCTGCGACGGCGTCGCCGACGTCCGTCCCCTCCAGATCGCCAACACCGCGCCCGAAGGCCTCTACTGACGGCCGCTCACCCCGCGAGCCACCCGCCCCGAGAGCCACCCGCACCGACCCGGACCGCGAGCCGAGCGGCCCCGCGTCCCGGCGCCCCGGCGCGCCCGCAGTCCCTGTCCCGTTGTCCCCTGTGCGTGCTGAGGAGCCATGGCGTGAACGTGCCCGAGTCCCCCGCCGGGACCTCCCTCCTGTGGACCCTGTCCGGCGACAGCAGGGGCGCCATCGCGGCGCAGGCGCGACGACTGCGCGACCACCTGCGCACCCTGCCCGAGTGGAACCCCGCGGACATCGGGCTCGCCCTCGCCCACGCCACGACCGTCGAGGGACGGCGCGCCGCCCTCGTGGCCGGGGAAGGCGAGGAGTTCCTGGACCGCCTCGACGCGCTCGCCCGCGGCCACGGCGCCCCCGGCCTCGTCGAGGGCCCCGGCGGGCCCGGCGCCGGCGTCGCCTTCGTCTTCCCGGGACAGGGCTCCCAGTGGCCCGGCATGGCCGCCGAACTCCTCGACTCCGCACCCGGCTTCAGGGAGCGCGTGGACGCCTGCGCGCAGGCCCTCGAACCCTTCGTCGACTGGTCCCTCATCGACGTGCTGCGCGCCGCCGACGGCGCGCCCGCCCTGGACCGCCCCGACGTCGTGCAGCCCGCCCTGTTCGCCGTCGGCGTCGCCCTCGCCGGGCTCTGGCGCGACCACGGCGTGGAGCCGTCCGCCGTCATCGGCCACAGCTGCGGCGAGATTTCCGCCGCGGCCGTCAGCGGCGCGCTCTCCCTCGACGACAGCGCCCGCGTCGTCGCCCGGTGGAGCCAGGCGCAGGCCACCCTGTCCGGGCGCGGGGACATGGTCTCGGTCATGGCTCCCGTCGCCGACGTACGAGCCCGACTGGCTGAGTACGACGGGCAGTTGGGTGTCGCCGCCGTCAACGGGCCGAGCTCCGTGATCGTCTCGGGCGGCACCGCCGCCGCCACGGAACTCGTCGCCCGGCTCACCGCCGAGGGCGTCCACGCCCGCCGTATCGCCGTCGGGCTCGCCGCCCACTCCCCGCAGATCGACGCCATCGTGCCGCGTCTCCACTCCGACCTGGCCCCTGTCCGCCCGCTCCCCGCCGACCTCCCGTACTACTCCGGCCTCACCGGCGACCGGCTCCCCGCTCCGGTCCTCGACGCCGCCTACTGGGCCCGCAACCTGCGCAACACCGTCCGCTTCGACGAAGCCACCGCGGCCCTGCTGCGGGACGGGCACCACACCCTCCTGGAGGTCAGCCCACACCCGGTCCTCACCACCGCGCTCCAGGCGACCGCCGCCGAGCAGGCGGTCGACGCCCACATCGGCGCGACCCTGCGCCGCGGCCACGGAGGCCGCGCGCGGTTCCTCACCGCGCTCGGCGAGGCGTACGCGCACGGGGTCGACCCGGACCGCACCGCCGTCTTCGCGGGGCTCGGCGCCCGCCCCGCCGAACTCCCCGCCGGCCCGCGGGAGACGGACGACGACGCCGGCACGGAGGACCCCGGGGCCGCCCTCCGCGACGAACTCACCCGCCTCACCGCCACCGGACAGCGCGAGCGGCTGCTGCGCGTCGTGGCGCAGGAGGCCGCCGCGGTGCTCGGCGACGCGGGACCCGTCGACCCCGACGCCACCTTCACCGGCCTCGGTGCCGACTCCGTGACGGCGGTGGAGATCCGCAACCGCGTCGCCGCCGTCACCGGCGCCGGGGCGCTGCCCGTGACGGCCGTCTTCGACCACCCGACACCGAGGGAGCTCGCCGAGTTCCTCAGGGACGAACTGCTGGCCGGCTCGGCCCAGGGGGACCGGCATGCGGGCCGGGCGGGCGCCGAGGGGCGCGACACGGCCGTCGCGGGCGTCGCGGGTGTCGCCGCCGCGGACGACGATCCGGTGGCGATCGTCGCCATGGGCTGCCGGTACCCCGGCGGAGCCGACAGCCCCGAGCGGCTCTGGCAGCTCCTGACGGACGGCACCGACGCCGTGACGCCGTTCCCCGACAACCGGGGCTGGAGCACCGGGGACGCCTGCGCCCCCGAAGACGTCGCGCCGGGCCGGCACTATCAGCGCGAGGCCGGGTTCCTGCACGAAGCCGACCGCTTCGACGCCGCGTTCTTCGGCATCTCGCCCCGCGAGGCACGCGTCATGGACCCGCAGCAGCGGCTGCTCCTCGAGACGTCCTGGGAGACCTTCGAACGCGCCGGGCTCGACCCGCACACCCTGCGCGGCAGCCGCACCGGCGTCTACATCGGCGCGATGACCATGGACTACGGCCCCCGCCTGCACGAGGCGACGGACGGCAACGGCCACCTCCTCACCGGCAACACCGGCAGCGTCGCATCCGGCCGCATCGCCTACGCACTCGGCCTCGAAGGGGCCGCGGTCACCGTGGACACGGCCTGCTCCTCGTCGCTCGTGGCCCTGCACCTCGCGGTCCAGGCGCTGCGCCGCGGCGAGTGCGCGCTCGCGCTCGCGGGCGGCGCGACGGTGATGCCGACGCCGGGCATGTTCGTGGAGTTCAGCAGTCAGGGCGGGCTTGCTGCCGACGGCCGCTGCAAGGCGTTCTCCGCGCAGGCCGACGGGTTCGGCCTCGCCGAGGGCGTGGGCGTCGTACTCCTTGAGCGGTTGTCGGACGCGCGTCGGAACGGGCATCCGGTGCTGGCGGTGGTGCGGGGCAGCGCGGTCAACCAGGACGGTGCGAGCAATGGTCTGACGGCGCCGAACGGTCCGTCGCAGCAGCGGGTGATCCGTGCGGCGCTGGCGGACGCGGGGCTGTCGGCGAAGGACGTCGACGCGGTGGAGGCGCACGGTACGGGAACCACGCTCGGGGACCCGATCGAGGCGCAGGCGCTGCTCGCGACGTACGGCCAACAGCGCGCAGACGGGCGTCCGTTGTGGCTGGGATCCCTCAAGTCCAACATCGGCCATACGCAGGCCGCCGCCGGGGTCGGCGGCGTCATGAAGATGGTCCTCGCGATGCGGCACGGGCTGCTGCCCCGGTCCCTGCACATCACCGAGCCGACGCCGTACGTGAACTGGGGCACGGGTGACGTACGACTGCTCGGCGAGCCCACACCCTGGCCGGAGAACGAGCGGCCCCGGCGGGCCGGCGTCTCCGGGTTCGGGATCAGCGGGACGAACGCGCACGTGATTGTGGAGCAGGCGCCGGAGGGCGTCGCCGCGGAGGCGGCCTGCGAGCCTCCCGCGGACGCTTCCGAGGTGCGTACGCCGGTGCCGTGGGTGGTGTCGGCGAAGTCGCCCCAGGCGTTGCGGGAGCAGGCGGCGCGGCTCCTGGAGGCGTGCGGTGCGGAGGTGCGGATCGGTGATGTGGGTCTGTCGCTGGCTGTGACGCGTTCCCGGTTCGAGCACCGGGCCGTGGTGGCGGGAGACCGGGAGCAACTGCTCGATGGCGTGGGGGCGTTGGCGTCCGGAGACCCGTCCCCGTTCGTGGTGGAGGGGCGGGCCGAGCAGCTCGGCGGGACGGTGTTCGTGTTCCCGGGGCAGGGGGCGCAGTGGGCGGGCATGGCGCGCGAACTGCTCGACGAGTCGGCGGAGTTCGCCGGGTTCATGGGGGAGTGCGAGGCGGCCTTGTCTCCCCATGTGGGGTGGTCGTTGCTGGATGTGGTGCGCTCGGGCGAGGGGCTCGAGCGGGTCGACGTGGTGCAGCCGGTGCTGTTCGCGGTGATGGTGTCGCTGGCGCGGCTGTGGCGTTCCTTCGGTGTGGTGCCGGACGCGGTGGTGGGGCACTCCCAGGGGGAGATCGCGGCGGCGGTGGTCGCGGGGGGCCTGTCGTTGGCGGACGGGGCGAAGGTGGTCGCGTTGCGCAGCCGGGCGATCGTGCGGCTCGCCGGGCAGGGCGGGATGGTGTCGCTGGCCGTGTCGTCGGCGCGGGCCGCCGAGCTGATCGAGGCCTGGGACGGGCGCCTGTCGGTGGCGGCGGTCAACGGCCCCTCGGTGGTGGTGGTGTCCGGCGACTCCGACGCCCTTGCCGAGCTGCTGGCCTCGTGTGAGGCGGAGGGGGTGCGGGCCCGTCGTATCGACGTGGACTACGCGTCGCACTCGGCTCATGTGGAGCGGATCGAGGGGGAGTTGGCGGAGGCCCTGGCAGGGATCGAACCGGTCCAGGGCGACGTACCGTTGCTGTCCACCGTGACGGGGGAGTGGCTGGACACCTCGGTGATGGACGCCGCGTACTGGTACAGGAACCTGCGGGGCACGGTCGGCTTCGAGGCGGCCGTGCGGACCCTGGCGGGCGCGGGTTACGGTGCGTTCGTCGAGGTCGGTCCGCATCCGGTGCTGGCCATGGCGGTCGAGCAGACCCTGGAGGCCGCCGGGGCGAGTGGTGTGGTGCTCGGCACGCTCCGGCGCGACGAAGGCGGGCTGCGGCGCATGCTGCTGGCCCTGGGGGAGGCCCACGCGCACGGCGTCCCGGTCGACTGGTCACCCGCCTTCGCCGGCACCGGGGCCGCCCGCACCGAACTGCCCACCTACCCCTTCCAGCGCGAACGGTTCTGGCTGGAGCCCACGGAGCCGGCAGCCGGCGGCACCAGTGGGAGCGGCGAGACGGACGGGCTGTGGGAGGCGCTCGTCGAGGCGGAGCCCGCGCGTCTCGCCGAGACGCTGCGGGTGACCCCCGAAGCGCTGCACGAGGTGCTGCCCGCGCTGTCCGCGTGGCGCGCCGAACGGACACGGGAGCGACGCGTCGACTCCTGGCGCCACCGCGTCGGCTGGCGCCCGCTGGACCTGCCGCCCGCACCGGCGCCGACGGAGCGCTGGCTCGCGGTGTGCCCGGCGGAGGGTCCCGCGGACGACGTCGTACGCGGCCTCGTGGCACTCGGCCTCGACCTCACCGTCGTCCACACCGACGGCCCCGGCACGAGCCGCGCCGAGCTGGCGGCCGCGCTGCGTTCGGTCGCCGGGGGCGCGCCGGTCGCGGGGGATCCGCCGGTTGGGAGGGATTCGCGCGCGGCAGGGGGGTTGTCCGGCGCCGGGTCGCCCGTGGCCGGCGAGCCGCTCGCGGTCGGGGTGCCGCCCGCCGCCGATGCGTACGCCGACGGGTATTCGCGCGCGGCAGGGGGGTTGCCCGGCGCCGGGAGGTCGCCCGTGGCCGGGGAGCCACCCGTCGTCGCGGCGTCGCACGCTGCGGAGGGCCCGCCGGTCGCAGGCGATTCGCCCACCGCAGGGGAGCTGTCCCTCGCCGGGGAGCCGCCTGTCCTCGGAGAGTCGCCCGTCGTTGCCAGGCCGCCATCCGCTGCCGATCCGCATGCCGACGGGGATTCGGGCGCCGTAGGGCAGCTGTCCCGCGCCGGAGAGTCGCCCGTCGCCGGGATGCCATCCGTCGCCGAGCCGCACGTCGCGGGTGGGGCGTCCCGTGTCGGGGCGCCGCCCGTTGCCGGGGTGCCGCACGCCGACGGCGAGCCGTACGCCGCAGGTGAGACGTCCCGCGCCGGGGCGGCACCCGTCGTCGGGGTCCTCTCCTTGCTCGCGGACGAGCGGCGCACGCACCCGGAGCACCCGGAGGTGCCGGGTGGGGTCGCGCTCACCCTCTCGCTCGTGCAGGCGCTCGGGGACGCGGGCGTCGACGCGCCGCTGTGGTGTGTGACGCGGGGCGCTGCCGTGGTCGGGGCCGGGGAGCGGCCCGGTGCTCACGCGCACGCGGCCGTCGCGGGGCTCGGTCGTTGTGTGGCGCTCGAACACCCGGACCGGTGGGGCGGGTTGGTTGATCTGCCGCACGAACCGGACGAGCGGGCGTTGCGGCGGCTGTGTGCCGTGCTGGCGTCCGTGACCGATGAGGACCAGGTCGCGGTGAGGTCGACCGGGGTCCAGGGGCGGCGGTTGTTGCCCGCGCCCGTGCGGGGTGATCTGGCCGTGCCGGACGAGGCGTTCGGGGACGGCACGGTCCTCGTCACCGGCGGCACCGGCGGTGTCGGCGCGCACGTGGCGCGGTGGCTGGGCGCGCGCGGTGCCGGGCATCTGCTGCTCGTCGGCCGGCGCGGGCCGCAGGCGCCGGGTGCGGAGGAGCTGCGGGCCGAGTTGGAGGGCTCGGGTACGGCCGTGAGCGTGGTGGCGTGCGACGTCGCCGACCCGGAGCGGGTGGCGGAGTTGGTCGGGACGCTGCCGCCCGACCGCCCGCTGACCGCTGTCGTCCACGCGGCGGGCGTCCTCGACGACGGCATGCTGGACGCCCTCACGCCCGCGCGGCTCGCCAAGTCCCTGCGGGCGAAGGTGACCGCCGCCGAGGTCCTGCACGAGGCGACCGCGCACCTCGACCTGTCGGCCTTCGTCGTCTTCACCTCAGTCATGGGGGTCGTCGGCAACGCGGGGCAGGCCAACTACGCTGCCGCGAACGCCGCGTTGGAGTCCCTCGTCGCCTCCCGGCGGGCCGCCGGACTGCCCGGCACCGCCGTCGCCTGGGGCGCCTGGGCCGCCGGTGAGGGCATGCTCGCCGACGGGGTCGCGGGCCGGCTGCGGGACCGCGGGCTGCCCTCCATGGACCCGGAGGCCGCCGTCACCGCCCTCGGACGCGCCCTCGCCGAGGACGACGCGCTCGTCGTGGTCGCCGACGCGGACTGGCGGCGGTTGGCCGACGCGACGGGGCCGCGGACCGCCACGCTGCTCGCCGAGCTGACCGGCCGCAGCGACGGGGCTGTGGGGGGCCAGGAATCGGAAGGGGCGTTCCGCGAGCAGGTCGCCGCCGTGCCCGACGCCGAACGGGCCCGGTTCGTCACCGACCTCGTCCGTACGCACGCGGCGGCCGTCCTGCGGCACCCCGACACCGACGCCGTGCACCCCGAACGGGCCTTCACCGAGATGGGGTTCGACTCCCTCACGGCGGTCGAGCTGCGCAACCGGCTGGCCGCCGTCACCGGCGTACGACTGCCCGCCACCGTCCTCTTCGACCGCCCCACCCCGGCCGTCCTCGCCGGCCACCTGCTGAGCGAACTCGGCGCGCCCGCCGACACCCGGGCCACGGACGAGACCTCCGCCGCCCAGGAGGGAGAGCCCATCGCCATCGTGGGCATGGGCTGCCGGTTTCCCGGCGGCGTACGACGTCCCGCGGAGCTGTGGCAGCTGCTCACCGAGGGCCGGGACGCGGTCACGGACTGGCCGGCGGACCGGGGCTGGGACACGGCCGGGCTCTACGACCCGGACCCGGACAGGACCGGCACCACCTACTGCACGCAGGGCGCGTTCGTGACGGGCGCCGCCGACTTCGACGCGGAGTTCTTCGGGATCTCGCCGCGCGAGGCGCTCGCCATGGACCCCCAGCAGCGCCTCCTCCTGGAGACCGCCTGGGAGGCCGCGGAGCACGCCGGGCAGAACCCGGCCGCACTGCGCGGGCGCCGTGTCGGCGTGTTCGTCGGCACCAACGGCCAGGACTACATGGGCCTCGCCGGCGCCGACCCGGCGGTGTCCGAAGGCCACCTCCTCACCGGCAACACGGCCAGCGTGATGTCCGGCCGCATCTCCTACGTCCTCGGCCTGGAAGGGCCCGCCCTCACCGTCGACACGGCCTGCTCCTCGTCGCTGGTCGCCGTGCACCTCGCCGCCCAGGCGCTGCGGCGCGGCGACTGCGACCAGGCGTTCGCGGGCGGCGCGACGGTGATGAGCACACCCCGCCTGTTCGTCGAGTTCAGCCGTCAGCGCGGCCTCGCCCGCGACGGACGGTGCAAGGCGTTCGGGGCGGGCGCGGACGGCACCGCGTGGGGCGAGGGCGCCGGAGTGCTGTTCCTGGAGCGGCTGAGCGATGCCCGCCGCCACGGCCACCGGGTGCTCGCCGTGATCCGTGGCTCCGCCGTCAACCAGGACGGCGCGAGCAACGGCCTGACCGCCCCGAACGGACCCGCCCAGCAGACCGTGATCCGTGCCGCGCTCGCCGACGCGGGCCTGCGCCCCCACCAGGTCGACGCGGTGGAGGCGCACGGCACAGGCACCGTGCTCGGTGACCCCATCGAGGCGCAGGCCCTCCAGGCCGTGTACGCGGGGCGGCCCGCCGACAGGCCGCTGTGGCTCGGCTCGGTCAAGTCCAACATCGGGCACACGCAGGCCGCGGCCGGAGTCGCCGGGCTCATGAAGACGGTGCTCGCCCTCGGCGCCGGAGAACTCCCCGGCACGCTGCACGCCGACGAACCGAACCCGCACATCGACTGGTCCGCCGGTGACGTACGACTCCTCACCGGGCCGTCCATGCCCTGGCCGGAGACGGGTGAGCCGCGGCGGGCCGGAGTCTCCTCGTTCGGCATCAGCGGCACCAACGCCCACATCGTGGTGGAACAGGCGCCGCCGCCCGCCGAGGCTCCAGCGACAGCGACACACGACACGCCTGACACCGGTGTCGCCGTGCCGCTGCTGCTGTCCGCCCGCACCCCGGATGCCCTGCGCGCGCAGGCGGCCCAGCTGCGCACCCATCTTGTACGCGCGTATCCCGGCGGGCACCCCGCTCGAGGCCTCGCGGACGTCGCTCACGTCCTCGCCACCCGGCGCGCCGCGCTCGACCACCGCGCCGCCGTCCTCGGGCACGACCCCGACGCGGTCCTCGCCGCCCTGGACGCCCTGGCCGACGGGGCCTCCGCCGGGCGGCTCGTCACCGGGCACGCGGGCGCGCCCGGCCGGACGGCGTTCCTCTTCCCCGGCCAGGGCAGCCAGCGGCCGGGCGCGGGCGCCGGGCTGTACCGCACCGAACCGGCCTTCGCCGACGCGCTCGACGACGTCCTCACCCACCTGGCACCCCACCTCTCCCCGGGCCTCGAACTGCCGCTGCGCGACGTCATGTTCGCCGCCCCGGGGACCGAGGACGCCGTACTCCTGGACCGCACCGGCTGCACCCAGCCCGCGCTGTTCGCCCTCCAGGTGGCGCTGTTCCGGCTGCTGGAGCACTGGGGCGTACGTCCCGACGTCCTGCTCGGGCACTCCATCGGCGAGCTCGCCGCCGCGCACGTGGCCGGGGTCCTCGACCTGCCGGACGCCTGCGCCCTGGTCGCCGCGCGCGGCCGCCTCATGGACGCGCTGCCCGGCGGCGGCGCCATGGTGGCCGTGGAAGCCGACGAGGAGGAGGTGCGGACGCTGCTCGCGGCCGGGGGCGGCCAAGTGGGCGCGGTGCCGGCCCCGACCGGTGGGGAGGGTGTTCCGTCCGACGCGGCCGGTGCTTCCAGCGCTGCGGGCGCCGTCTCGATCGCCGCGGACGCCGTCTCGATCGCCGCCGACGCCGTTTCGATCGCCGCGGTCAACGGGCCGCGCTCCACCGTCCTCTCCGGTGACCGCACGCCCGTGCTGCGCCTCGCCGAGGCCTTCCGGGCACGGGGCCGCCGCACCAAGGAACTCGCCGTCAGCCACGCCTTCCACTCGGCACACGTGGAGGCGATGCTCGACCAATTCCGCTCCGTGGCACGGCGGATGACGTACGAGCCGCCGCGCATCCCCGTCGTCTCGAACCTCACCGGCGAACGCGCCACCGCCGCCGAGCTGTGCGACCCCGAGTACTGGGTGCGGCACGTCCGCTCCACCGTCCGGTTCCTCGACGGCGCCCGCACCCTGCTCGCCGAGTCCACCACCAGCTGCCTCGAACTGGGCCCGGCCGGTGTCCTGTCCGGCCTCGTCGAGGGGTGCCGCACCGCCGACGACGACTGCCGCGCCGTACCGCTGCTGCGCGAGGGGCGCACCGAAGCCGAGTCGCTGTCCGGGGCCCTCGCCGCCCTGCACGTACGGGGCGTGCCCGTCGACTGGACCGCGGGCACCCCGGCCCACACACCCCCGCTCGACCTGCCCACCTACCCGTTCCAGCACCGCAGGTACTGGCCCGCGTCACGCCCGACCCGCGTCGCCGACGACCCCGCCGACGCCTGGACCTACCGCGTCACCTGGCGCGCCCTGCCCGACCCGGCCCCCGCCCCGCTGACCGGCACCTGGCTGCTCGTCGTGCCCGAGGCGGCCGCCGGCGCGGCGCTCGCCGAGGCGTGCCGGGGTGCGCTCGCCGAGCACGGCGCCGACGTGTCCGTCGTCGAAGTCCCCGAAGGCGCCGACCGGTCCGGGCTCGCCGCCCGCGTCCCGTTCGGCACGAACGGCGTGAGCGGAGTGCTTTCGCTGCTCGGCCCTCTCACCGGGCCCGAGGCCACCCTCCTCCTCATCCAGGCCCTCGGTGACGCGGGCGCCGACGTCCCGCTGTGGTGCGTCACCACCGGTGCCGTCGCCGTGGACGGCAGCGGCCCCGACCACCCCGAACAGGCCCAGGTCTGGGGACTCGGCAGGGTCGCCGCACTCGAACACCCGCGGCGCTGGGGCGGTCTCGTGGACCTGCCCGAGCGGCCCGACGGCACCGCCCTGCGACGCCTGTGCGCCCTGCTGTCCGGAACCGTGCGCGCACCCGACGGCGGCTGCGCCGAGGACCAGGTGGCCGTCCGGGCCGACGGCCTGCACGGCCGCCGCCTGGTCCGGGAGCCGGCCCCCGGCGGACCGCGCCAGGGTGCGCCCGAGTGGACCGTACGCGGCACCGTCCTCGTCACCGGCGGCACCGGTGGACTCGGCGCCCACGTGGCCCGCCGCCTCGCCCGCGGCGGCGCCGACCACCTCGTCCTCACGAGCCGCCGAGGAGCGGACGCGCCCGGCGCGGCCGAACTCGTCCGGGAACTCGGCGCGTCGGGCACCCGCACCACCGTCGCGGCCTGCGACGTCGCCGACCGGTCGGCGCTCGCGGACCTCCTCGACCGCATCGCCGCCGACGGCGACACCGTACGGGCCGTCTTCCACGCGGCCGGTGTCACCTCCGACACCCGGATCGCCGACTGCACGCCCGCGGTGCTCGCCGAGGAGACCGCAGCGAAGGTGCGCGGCACCGCACACCTCGACGCGCTGCTCGGCGACGACCTGGACGCCTTCGTGCTCTTCTCGTCGGTCTCCGCCGTCTGGGGCAGCGCGGGACAGGCCACCTACGCGGCCGCCAACGCCCACCTCGACGCCGTCGCCGAACGGCGGCGCGCACAGGGGCGGCCCGCGACCTGTGTGGCGTGGGGGCCGTGGGCCGGGGCGGGCATGGCGCAGGGCGGGACCGGCGCGGGGCTGCGCCGCCTCGGCCTGGTCCCGATGGCGCCCGAGGCGGCGCTCGACGCGCTGTGGCGGGCCCTCGAGCGCGACGACAGCGGGATCGCCGTCGCGGACATGGACTGGGGGCGGTTCGCCCCCGCCTTCCGCTCCAGTCGTGAGAGCGCTCTGTTCGGCGACCTTCCTGAGGCGGCGTCCGAGACGCTGTCCGGGGCGGGGTCCGAGGTGGCGTCCGGGCGGGCGGGGGGCACGGAACCCGACGCGGCCGCCGCCCGCTGGCGCGAGCGGCTCGCCGCCCTGCCCGGCGGCGCCGAACGGCACCGTGCGCTCACCGAGTTCGTACGCACCGAGGCGGCCGCCGTCCTGGGGCACGACTCGACGGAGGCCGTCGACGCCGGACGGTCCTTCCACGACATCGGCTTCGACTCGCTCACCGCCGTCGAACTGCGCAACCGCCTCGCCGCCGCCACCGGCCTCACGCTGCCCGCCAGCACCGTCTTCGACCACCCCACGGCCACCGCGCTCGGGGAGCACCTGCACACCGAACTGACCGGCGTCGCCCCCGCGTCACAGGCCGCGCCGACCATGTCCTCGTCCTCTTCTTCCTCCTCCTCCGCCGATGAGCCGTTGGCCGTCATCGGCATGGCCTGCCGCTTCCCGGGCGGAGTACGCAGCCCCGAGGACCTGTGGGACCTCGTCGCGGGCGAGCGGGACACGATCGGGCCGCTCCCCGACGACCGCGGCTGGCCGCTCGACGCCCTCTACGACCCCGACCCCGAGCGCGAGGGAACCTTCTACACCAGTGGCGGCGGATTCCTCGACGGAGCCGGGGACTTCGACGCGGAGTTCTTCGGTATCTCGCCGCGTGAGGCGCTCGCCATGGACCCGCAGCAGCGGCTCCTCCTGGAAACCTCCTGGGAGGCGCTCGAACGCGCGGGCCTCGACCCCGCGTCGCTGCGCGGCAGCCAGGGCGGCGTCTATCTGGGCGTCGCCGGGCAGGGGTACGGCGCCGGGCCGCAGGACCCGGCCGCCGACGTGGAGGGCCATCTGCTCAGCGGCACGGTCACGAGTGTCGCCTCCGGACGCATCGCGTACACCCTCGGCACCGAGGGGCCCGCCGTCACCGTCGAGACCGCCTGCTCCTCCTCGCTGGTCGCCCTCCACCTGGCCGGGCAGGCGCTGCGTGCGGGGGAGTGCTCCTTCGCGCTCGTCGGCGGCGCCGCCGTCATGGCGTCCCCCGACGCCTTCGTGGAGTTCAGCCGCCAGCGCGGGCTCTCGCCCGACGGCCGGTGCCGGTCCTTCGCGGAGGCCGCCGACGGCACCGGCTGGGGCGAGGGCGTCGGCGTCCTGGTGGTCGAACGGCTCTCCGAGGCCCGCCGCCAGGGCCATCCGGTCCTCGCCGTCGTCCGCGGCTCCGCCGTCAACCAGGACGGCGCCAGCAACGGCCTCACCGCCCCGAGCGGTCCCGCGCAGGAACGCGTCCTGCGCCGGGCGCTCGCCACCGCCGGGCTCACCGGCGGCGACGTCGACCTCGTCGAGGCGCACGGCACCGGGACCACTCTCGGCGACCCCATCGAGGCACAGGCCCTGCTCGCCGTCTACGGCCAGGACCGGCCCGTCGAACAGCCCTTGTGGCTCGGCTCGTTGAAGTCCAACATCGGCCACACGCAGGCCGCCGCGGGAGTCGCGGGCGTCATTAAGACGGTGATGGCCCTGCGCCACGGGCTGCTGCCCCGCACCCTCCACGTCGACACGCCGACCACCAAGGTGGACTGGTCCAAGGGCGCGGTACGGCTGCTGACCGAGGCCCGCCCGTGGCACGACACCGGCCGCCCGCGCCGCGCCGGCGTCTCCTCGTTCGGCATGAGCGGCACCAATGCGCACGCGGTGCTCGAACAGGCCCCGTCCGACAGCCCGTCGACCGTGCCGCCGGGCCCACGGCCTCCCGCACCCGTCGCCTCCACCGAACCCTCCGCGTCGCCCGAATCCTCCGCCTCGCCCGCCCCCCTCGCGCCCACCGCACTCGAGCCGTTCACCGGCGCCCCCGTGGCGCTGCCGCTGTCCGCCGCCTCCGCCACCGCCCTGCGCGCCCAGGCCCGCCGCCTGCGCGAGCACGTCGAGGCCGAGCCCGAGCGGCCCCTCGCCGATCTCGCCCATGCGCTCGCCACCACCCGCACCGCGTTCCGCCACCGCGCCGCGGTGACCGGCCGCACCCGGCAGGAACTCCTCGGCGCCCTCGCGGCCCTCGGGGACGGGGCGCCCGCCCCCGGCGCCGTCACGGGCCGCGCGGGCGAGGCGCGGACCGTGTTTGTCTTCCCGGGGCAGGGGTCGCAGTGGGCGGGCATGGCGCGTGAGCTCCTGGACGGCTCACCCGTGTTCGCCGCCCGGATCGACGCGTGCGAACGGGCTCTCGCCCCGTACGTGGACTGGTCGCTGGACGCGGTGCTGCGCGGCTCGGACGGTGCGCCGTCCCTGGAGCGCGTCGACGTGGTGCAGCCGGTGCTGTTCGCGGTGATGGTGTCGTTGGCGGAGGTGTGGCGGTCGTACGGGGTGGAGCCCGCCGCCGTGGTCGGGCACTCGCAGGGGGAGATCGCCGCCGCGTGCGTGGCGGGCGCGCTGTCGCTGGAGGACGCCGCCCGCGTCGTCGCCCTGCGCAGCCGGGAACTCCTGCGCCTCGCGGGCCGCGGCGGCATGGTCTCCCTGGCCGCGCCGGAGGAACGCGTACGGGAAATGCTGCTGCCGTACGACGAGCGGATCGGCGTGGCCGGGGTCAATGGGCCGCAGGCCGTCGTTGTCGCGGGCGAGCCCGCCGCGCTGGAGGGGCTGCTCGCCGACTGCGCACGCGAGGCCGTACGGGCCCGGCGGCTCCCCGTCGACTATGCCGCGCACTCCGCCCAGGTCACCGACGTCGGCGACGCGCTGCGCACCGCCCTCGCCGGAGTGCGGCCCCGGACGCCGGACGTGCCGCTGTACTCCACCGTGACCGGCGATGTCGTCGACGGCGCCGTCCTCGACGCGGCCTACTGGTACCGCAACCTGCGCGAGCCCGTCGAGTTCGCGCGCGCCACCGAGACCCTGCTCGCCGCCGGGCACGACCTGTTCATCGAGATGAGCCCGCACCCGGTGCTGACCGCCGCGATAGCGGACACCGCCGAGCGGGCGCGGCGGCCCGTCGCCGCCGTCGGTTCGGTACGCCGCGACGACGGCGGCACCGACCGTCTCCTCGCCTCGCTCGCCGAGGCGTGGACGCACGGCGCCGCCGTGGACTGGGCCGCCGTACTGCCCCCGCCCACCGGCACCCACGTCCCGCTGCCCACCTACCCCTTCCAGCACGAGCGCTACTGGCTGCCCACCCCGGGCCGGACCGCCGGCACCGCGACCGCGAAGGCCGCCGCCCCGGAGCCCGTGGCCGGACCGGTGCCCGAAACGGACCCGGCGAACGAACTCGCCGCCCGGCTCGCCCCGTTGGACGAGACCGACCGCCGCCGCACCCTCCTCGACCTGGTCGTCACGCACGCCGCCGCCCTGCTCGGACACTCCGGCACCACGGCCGTCGACCCCGAACGGCCCTTCACCGACGCCGGGTTCGACTCGATGCTCGCCATGACGTTCAGGAACCGCCTCGGTGAGGCGACCGGCATCGCGCTGCCGCCCACCACGGTCTTCGACCACCCCACGCCCGCCGCGCTCGCCGCCCACATCGATCAACGCCTTGCCGCGCCGTCCGAGCCGGAGCGGCCCGTCCTCGCCCAACTCGACCGCCTCGCCGACGCGCTGGCCGGTGCGGGCACGGACACGCCCGACGCCGACGAGATCGGCGCCCGCCTGCGCGACCTGCTGCGGTCCTGGAACAGCCGACGCCCGCGGGACGACTGCGACGGCGGGGCGGAGGGCGCCGACACGACCACCGCCACCGCCGACGAACTCTTCGAACTGCTCGACAACAATTACGGCGCCTGAGGGAGAAGCGAGACACCCATGCCGGACAACGACAAGCTCCTCGAATACCTCAGGCGTGCCACCGCGGACCTGGGGGACGCCAGGCGGCGGCTGCGCGAGGCGGAGGACGCCCGCCACGAACCCGTCGCGATCGTCGCCATGAGCTGCCGCTACCCCGGCGGCGCCGACACCCCCGAGCGGCTGTGGGACCTCGTCGACAGCGGCACCGACGCCATCACCGAATGGCCCACGGGACGCGGCTGGGACACCGAGGCGCTCTACCACCCGGACCCCGACCACCCCGGCACCTCGGCCACCCGGCACGGCGGGTTCCTGCACGACGCCGCCGACTTCGACCCGGGCTTCTTCGGGATCTCGCCCCGCGAGGCCCTCGCCATGGACCCGCAGCAGCGCCTCGTCCTGGAGACCGCCTGGGAGGCCGTCGAGCGTGCCGCCATCGACCCGGCCGCGCTGCGCTCCACCCGCACCGGCGTGTTCATCGGCGCGATGCGCAACGACTACGGCAGCGCCTCGCGCGACATCCCCGAACTGCAGGGCCTCCTCGACACCGGCACGGCGGCGAGCGTCGTCTCGGGCCGCGTCGCCTACACCCTCGGCCTCGAAGGGCCCGCGATCAGCGTCGACACGGCCTGCTCGTCGTCCCTGGTCGCCCTGCACCTCGCGGTCCGTTCGCTGCGCGCAGGCGAGTGCTCCCTCGCCCTCGCGGGCGGCGTCGCGGTGATGGCGACACCGGACGCGTTCGTCGCCTTCAGCCGCCAGCGGGCCCTGTCCGCGGACGGGCGCTGCAAGGCGTTCGCGGCCTGCGCCGACGGCACCGGCTGGTCCGAGGGCGCCGGCGTCGTCGTCCTGGAGCGTCTCGAGGACGCCCGCCGCAACGGCCACCGGGTGCTCGCCGTCGTCCGTGGCTCCGCCGTCAACCAGGACGGCGCCAGCAACGGCCTGACCGCGCCCAACGGCCCCGCCCAGGAACGCGTCATCGCCGACGCCCTCGCCGATGCCCGGCTCGCGCCCGGCGACGTCGACGCCGTCGAGGCGCACGGCACCGGCACCCGCCTCGGCGACCCCATCGAGGCGCAGGCCCTGCTGGCCGCGTACGGGCAGCGGCGCGACGCCGAACGGCCGCTGTGGATCGGCTCGTTGAAGTCGAACATCGGCCACACCTCGGGCGCGGCCGGTGTCGGCGGCGTCATCAAGATGGTCATGGCGCTGCGCCACGGGCGGCTGCCCCGCACCCTGCACGTCGACGAGCCGACCCCGTTCGTCGACTGGTCGCGGGGCGGCGTCCGCGTCCTGACCGAGTCCCGCCCCTGGGAGGCGCAGGGGCGGCCGCGCAGGGCCGCGGTGTCCGCCTTCGGCGTGAGCGGCACCAACGCCCACCTCGTCCTCGAAGAGGACACCGCGCAGGACACCGCGCAGGAGGACCCGCAGGACGGCGTACCGGACTCCGCACCAGGCCGGCCTCTGCCCTGGGTGCTCTCCGCGCGCGACGCGGACGCCCTGCCCGCCCAGGCCGCGCGCCTGCTCGCACACCTGGAGGCCACCGCGGCCACGGACGGCGCCGTCGGCCGGGCCCTCGCGACCACCCGCACCGCCTTCGAACACCGTGCCGCCGTCGTCGCGGACGACCGGGACGAGTTCGTCGAAGGGCTGACCGCGCTCGCCGCGGGCACCACCTCCCCGCGCCTGGTGCGCGGGGCCACCGGGCCCGCCGGCAAGACCGTGTTCGTCTTCCCCGGGCAGGGCTCGCAGTGGGCGGGCATGGCGGTCGGACTCCTTGACGCGGAGCCGGTGTTCGCGGCCCGGATCGCGGCGTGCGAACGGGCCCTCTCGCCATACGTGGACTGGTCCCTTGAGGCGGTGCTGCGCGGCTCGGACGGCGCGCCGTCCCTGGAGCGCGTCGACGTGGTGCAGCCCGCGCTGTTCGCGGTGATGGTGTCCCTGGCGGAGCTGTGGCGTTCGTACGGGATCGAGCCGGACGCCGTGGTCGGGCACTCCCAGGGGGAGATCGCCGCCGCCTGCGTCGCCGGGGCGCTGTCCCTGGACGACGCGGCCAAGGTCGTCGCGCTGCGCAGCCGGGCGCTCGGCGACATCGCGGGACGCGGTGGCATGGCGTCCGTGCCGCTGCCCGCCGGTGACCTCGGCCCGCATCTGGCACCGTGGGCGGAGCGGCTGTCCGTCGCCGCCGTCAACGGACCCTCGGCCACCGTGCTCTCGGGCGACCCGGAGGCGATCGAAGGCGTCGTCGCCGCCCTCAACGCGCAGGACGTGCAGGCCCGCGTCATCCCCGTCGACTACGCCTCGCACTCCGCGCACGTCGAGGAGATCGAGGAGCGGCTGCACACCGTGCTGGCCGGCATCGCGCCGCGGGCCGCCGAGGTGCCCTTCCACTCGACGGTCGATGCCGCCCGGGTGCCCGACACGACCGTCCTCGACTCCGCGTACTGGTACCGCAATCTGCGGCAGACCGTCCGCTTCGAGGAAACCGTCCGCGGCCTCCTCGACCAGGGCCACGGCTTCTTCGTCGAGATCAGCGCCCACCCGGTGCTCACCCTGGGCGTGGAGCAGACCGCCGAGTCCGCGGGTCTGGAGCGGCCCGCCGCCGTGCTGGGCACGCTCCGCCGCGACGAGGGCGGCCCGGACCGCTTCCTGCTCGCTCTGGGCGAGGCCCACACCCGCGGCCTGACCCCGGACTGGTCCAGGGTGTTCGCCGGCCACGACGCGGTGGCCGACCTGCCCACGTACGCCTTCCGGCGGCGCCCCTACTGGCTGGAGTCGCCGCCCACGCCGACCGCGGCGGACGCCACCGTCGATCCCGTGGAGGACCGCTTCTGGGAGGCCGTCCGCACCGGCGACCTGCCCGAGCTGACCGCCACCCTCGGCGTCGGGCCCGACGAACCGCTCAGCGCCGTCCTGCCCGCCCTCGCCACCTGGCGGGAGCGGCGCGCCGAGCTCGCCACCGTCGAGTCCTGGCGCTACCGGCCCACCTGGCAGCCCCTGCCCGAGCCCGCCGCCGCCCGCCTGTCCGGCACCTGGCTCGTCCTGTCGCCCGCCCCGCTCGCCGGGGACCCGTGGGCACTCGCCTGCGTACGCGCCCTGGAGGACGCCGGGGCCACCGCGGTCACCGTCGTCCTCGACGAGCCCGATGCCGTACGCGGCCCGCTCGCCGCCCGCCTCGCCGACGCACTGGCGGCCACGGAACCCACCGGCGTCCTCTCCCTCCTCGCCACCGACGAACGACCGCACTCGCAGCGGCCGTCCGTGCCCGTCGGCGCCGCCCTCAACCTCGCCCTGGTGCAGGCACTCGGCGACACCGGCATCGATGCGCCGCTCTGGTGGG
The DNA here is from genome assembly GCF_044903205.1 of Streptomyces sp. NPDC029674. Lineage (NCBI taxonomy): Bacteria > Bacillati > Actinomycetota > Actinomycetes > Kitasatosporales > Streptomycetaceae > Streptomyces > Streptomyces sp. NPDC029674. The sequence continues at coordinate 511,608 of NZ_JBJDPY010000005.1, read as the reverse complement.
CCACGCGCGGCGCCGTCGCCGTCGGACCCGCCGACCCGGCCGTCAGCCCCGCCCAGTACGTGAGCTGGGGCCTCGGCCGGTGTGCCGCCCTGGAACACCCGCGCCGTTGGGGCGGCCTCGTCGACCTGCCGCAGGAACTCGACGCGCGGGCCGAGGCCCGGCTGTGCGCGGTGCTCGCCGCACCCGGCGCCGAGGACCAGCTCGCCGTGCGCGGCGCGGGCCTGCACGGCCGCCGCCTCGTCCGCGCCCCGCTCGGCGACACCGCGCCGCGCCGCACCTGGACGCCGCGCGGCACCACGCTGATCACCGGCGGCACCGGCGGCCTCGGCGCGTACATCGCCCGCAGGCTCGCCCGGGAGGGCGCCGAACACCTCGTCCTCGTCAGCCGCCGCGGCCCCGAGGCGCCGGGCGCCGACGAACTCGTGCAGGAGATAGCCGACCTCGGCACCCCCGCCACGGTCGCCGCCTGCGACATCACCGACCGGGACGCCCTCGCCGCGCTCCTCGCCGACCTGGCGGCGGACGGCCGCGAGATCCGCTCCGTGCTGCACGCCGCCGCCGGGGGCTCCCTCGTGGCACTCGACGAGACGGACCTCGCCGAGTTCGCCGACACCCTGCACGCCAAGGCGCTGGGCGCCGCCAACCTGGACGCGCTGTTCGACCGGGACACGCTCGACGCCTTCGTGCTGTTCTCCTCCATCTCCGGCGTGTGGGGCAGCGCGATCCACGGCGCGTACGCCGCCGCCAACGCCCACCTCGACGCGCTCGCAGAGAACCGCAGGGCCCGGGGCCTGACCGCCACCTCCGTCGTGTGGGGCATCTGGAGCCCCGAGGACGGCGGCGGCATGGCCGCGAACCTCGCCGAGGACCAACTGCGCGCCCAGGGCGTGCTGTTCATGCCACCCGCCACCTGCTTCACCGCCCTCAAGCAGGTCCTCGACCACGACGAGACCCTCACCCTGGTCGCCGGCATCGACTGGGACCGGTTCGCCACGGTCTTCACCACCAGCAGGCCGAGCCCCCTCATCGAAGGCGTCCCCGAGGCCCGCGCCGCCCTGGAACCGGCCGCCGCACCCGCCCACGACGACGCGGCCCCGGCCACCGGAAGCCTCCGCGACCGGCTGCGCGACCTGACCGAACCCGAGCGCGAACGTGCCCTCACCGACCTCGTGCGCACCGAGGCCGCGGCCGTGCTCGGCCACGACAGCGACGACTCCATCGCGCCCGACCGCGCCTTCCGCGACCTCGGCTTCGACTCGCTGACCGCCGTCGAGATGCGTAACCGGCTCACCGCCGCGACCGGTCTGCGCCTGCCCGTCACCGTCGTCTTCGACTACTCCTCGCCCGGCGCCCTCGCCCGCCACCTGCGCACCGAACTCCTGGGCGGCCGGGCGCCCGCGCCTGCCGCGCCGGTGGTCCGTGCCGCCGCGGACGACGACCCGATCGTCGTCGTCTCCATGAGCTGCCGTTACCCGGGCGGCGTCACCGGCCCCGACGACCTGTGGCGGCTCGTCGCCGAAGGCCGCGACGCGGTCGCCGAACTCCCCGCCGACCGCGGCTGGAACCTGGACGCGCTCTACGACGCCGACCCCGACCGGCCCGGCACCAGCTACGCGGCCGCGGGCGGCTTCGTGTACGACGCGGGCCGCTTCGACGCCGGCTTCTTCGGGATCTCCCCGCGCGAGGCCCTCGCCATGGACCCCCAGCAGCGGCTCCTCCTCGAAACCTCCTGGGAGTCCCTGGAACGGGCCGGCATCGACCCGCGCACCCTGCGCGGCAGCCGCACCGGCGTCTTCGCGGGCGCCGCCTACCAGGGGTACGGCGGCAGCATGGACGACGTCCCCGAAGAACTCGAAGGCCTCTTCGTCGCGGGCATCTCCACCAGCGTCCTGTCCGGCCGCGTCGCGTACACCCTCGGCCTTGAGGGCCCGGCCGTGACCGTGGACACGGCCTGCTCGTCCTCCCTCGTCGCCGTCCACCTCGCCGCGCAGGCCCTGCGCAAGGGCGACTGCTCCCTCGCCCTCGCGGGCGGCGCCACCGTCATCGGCTCGCCGCTCACGTTCACCGGGTTCAGCCGGCAGCGCGGGCTCGCCTCCGACGGCCGCTGCAAGTCCTTCGCGGCGTCGGCCGACGGCTTCGGCATGGCCGAGGGCGTCGGCCTGCTGCTCCTGGAACGCCTCAGCGACGCCCGGCGCCTCGGCCACCCCGTGCTCGCCGTCCTTCGCGGCTCCGCCGTCAACCAGGACGGCGCCAGCAACGGACTGACCGCCCCCAGCGGCCTCGCCCAGCAGCGCGTGATCAACGAGGCCCTCGCCGACGCCGGACTCACCGCCGCCGACGTCGACGCCGTGGAGGCGCACGGCACCGGCACCACGCTCGGCGACCCCATTGAGGCAGAGGCCATCCTCGCCACGTACGGGCAGCACCGCGAAAACCCCCTGTACCTCGGCTCGTTGAAGTCCAACATCGGACACAGCCAGGCCGCCGCCGGAGTCGCCGGCATCATGAAGATGATCCTGGCGATGCGCCACGACGTGCTCCCGGCGACCCTGCACGTGGACGCGCCCTCCCCGAACGTCGACTGGTCCGCCGGAGCCGTCACGCTGCTCACCGAGGCCGTGCCCTGGCCCGCCGACGGCCACCCGCGGCGCGCCGGGGTCTCCTCCTTCGGCCTGAGCGGCACCAACGCCCACGTCATCGTCGAACAGCCGCCCGCGCAGGAGCGGCCCACGGAGACCGAGGCGCCGGACGTGGCCGTGCCGTGGGTGCTCTCCGCGCGCACCCCCGAAGCCCTCCACGAGCAGGCCGTACGGCTGCGCGACCACGTCACCGCCCGGCCGGAACTGCGCCCCGCCGACATCGGCCACGCCCTGGCCAGCACCCGCACCGCCTTCGAACACCGCGCCGCCGTCGTCGGCGACGACCGGGACACCCTGCTCGCCGCGCTCGGCACCCTCATCGACGGCCGTACCGGCCCCGACGCTGTGCGCGGCACCGCCGCCCAGGACCACCGCCCGGTGTTCGTCTTCCCCGGCCAGGGATCGCAGTGGCCGGGGATGGCACGCGAACTCCTCGACACCTCACCGGCGTTCACGGCGCGCATCACCGAGTGCGGTGAGGCTCTCGGTCCGTACACGGACTGGTCGCTGACCGACGTACTGCGCGAGGTTCCCGCCGCGCCGTCGCTCGACCGCGTCGACGTGGTGCAGCCCGTCCTGTTCGCGGTGATGGTGTCGTTGGCGGAGGTGTGGCGGTCGTACGGGGTGGAGCCCGCCGCCGTGGTCGGGCACTCGCAGGGGGAGATCGCCGCCGCCTGCGTCGCCGGGGCGCTGTCGCTGGAGGACGCCGCGCGCGTCGTCGCCCTGCGCAGCAAGGCGCTGGTGGCGCTGACCGGCCGGGGCGGCATGCTGTACATCCCGCTGCCCGTGGAGAACGTCGAGGCCCGACTCGCGCCCTGGACGGGCCGGCTGGACATCGCCGCCGTCAACGGCCCCACGACGGTGACCGTCTCGGGCGACCCCGCGGCCCTGGAGGAACTGCACGGCGCGCTCGCCGACGACGGCGTGCTGTGCTGGCCCATTCCCGGTGTCGACTTCGCCGGGCACTCCCCGCAGGTCGACGAGATCCACGACGAACTGCGCAGCCTCCTCGCCGGGATCACCCCGCGCCCGTCCCGCGTGCCCTTCTACTCGACGGTCACCGGCGCCGTCCTCGACACCTCGGTGCTCGACGCCGCGTACTGGTACCGCAACCTGCGCGAGCCCGTCGCCTTCCACCGGGCCGTCGACGCCCTCCTGGCCGACGGGCACCGCCTGTTCGTCGAGACCAGCACCCATCCGGCGCTCACCGTATGGCTCCAGGAAGCCCTGGAGACGGCCGGCGGCACCGGCGGCGTCGTGGGCACCCTGCACCGGGGCGAGGGCGGCCGCGCCCGCGTGCTCACCTCCCTCGCCGAACTCCACGTCCACGGCCACCCGGTGGACTGGGACGCGGTCTTCGACGGCACCGGGGCCCGCCGCTGCGAGCTGCCCACGTACGCCTTCCAACGCCGCCACTACTGGCTGGAGCCCCGGGTCCGGAGCGAGGCCGACGGCGGTACCGACCCCGTCGGCCAGGGCTTCTGGGACGCCGTGACCGGGCAGGACCCGGACGCCCTCGCCACCCACCTGCGCATCGAGGACGACGACGTACGGGCCGCCATGACCACGGTGACGCCCGCCCTCTCCGACTGGCTGCGCGGCCGCCGGGGCCGCACCACGCTGGACTCCTGGCGCCACCGCGTCGCCTTCAAGGCCCTGGCGCAGGACAGGAGTTCCGACCTCGCGGGTACGTGGTGGATCGCCGTGCCCGAAGGCGGTGCCGAGGCCCCCGCCGTCGGTGCCTGCGCCCAGGCCCTGCGCGAGCACGGCGCCCACCCCGTCCTGGTGGAACTCGGCGCCGCGGACGCCGGGGAAAGCGGCCGGCGACCGCTCGCCGACCGGCTGCGCGGCCTCGCCGCGGACTCCCCGGCCGACGGCGTGCTCTCCCTGCTGGCCCTTGACGAGTCCCCCTGCGCCGACGGGACCGCCCTGCCCACCGGCCTCGCCCTCACCACCGCGCTGCTCCAGACGCTCGGCGACGCCGACGTGCGGGCGCCCCTGTGGTGCGCGACCCGGGGCGCGGTCTCCGTGGGCCGCTCCGACCGCGTCGCCGCACCCCTCCAGGCCCTGCACTGGGGCCTCGGCGGAGTCGCCGCCGTCGAGCACCCCGAACGCTGGGGCGGCCTCGTCGACCTGCCCGAACGCCTCGACGAGCGGTCCCGCGCCAGGCTCGCCGCCGTCCTCGCCCAGCCGGACGGCGAGGACCAGCTCGCCGTCCGCGCCTCCGGGGTCTTCGGCAGGCGCCTCACCCACGCGGAACCTCGGCGCGAGGGTGACGGTGCGGGCTGGACCCCCGACGGCACCGTCCTCGTCACCGGCGCCACCGGTGGACTAGGTGCCCGGATCGCTCGCCGGCTCGCACGCACCGGCGGCGCACACCTGCTGCTCACCAGCCGGGGCGGCCCGGACGCACCCGGTGCCGATGCGCTCGCCGACGAACTGCGCGCCGCAGGGGCGGAGTTCACCATCGCGGCCTGCGATGTCGCCGACCGTGACGACCTCGCACGGCTCCTCGACGGGATACCGGCGACACGGCCGCTGCGGGCCGTGTTCCACGCCGCGGGCGTGCTCGACGACGGTGTCCTCGACACCCTCACCCCGGAGCGCGCCGCGGGCGTACTGCGCCCCAAGACGGACGCCGCACTCCATCTCGACGAGCTCACCCGGGGCGCGGACCTGACGGCCTTCGTGCTGTTCTCCTCGCTGGCCGGGACCCTCGGCGGCACCGGGCAGGGCAGCTACGCCGCGGCCAACGCGTTCCTCGACGCCCTCGCCCAGGACCGCCGCGACCGCGGGCTGCCCGCCACCTCCGTGGCGTGGGGCCTGTGGGGCGGCGACAGCCTGGCCGCCGGCGCCACCAGCGAACGCCTCGTCCGCAACGGCCTGCCCGCCATGGACCCGGAGCTCGCCGTCGACGCCCTGTGGGAGTCCCTGGACGACGACGAGACCCGCCTCATCGTCTCCGACTTCGCCTGGGACCGCTTCGTCCGCGCCTACACCGCGCTGCGCCCCAGCGCCCTCCTCGGCGACCTCCCCGAGGTGCGCCGCGCCCTCGCCGAGAACGCGGCCGCGCCCGGCGGGGGAGAGGACGGCCCCGCCGCCCGCCTCGCCGGACTGGCGGAGGCCGAACGCGGCGAGAAGCTGGCCGAGCTGGTGCGGTCGTGCGCCGCCGACGTCCTCGGCCACGACGACCCCGCCGCGATCGAACCGGAGCGGGCGTTCAAGGACCTCGGCTTCGACTCGCTGACCGCCGTCGAACTCCGCAACCGCCTCGCCGAGGCCACCGGCCTGCGCCTGCCCGTCACCCTCGTCTTCGACCACCCGACCACCACCGCCCTCGTCGAGCACCTGAGCGCGGAGCTGCCCGGCGCGCCGAAGCCCACCGCCGCGCCCGCCCCGGCGGCCCGCGCCGTCCTGGACGACGACCCCATCGCGATCGTCGCGATGAGCTGCCGCTTCCCCGGTGGGGTCACCAGCCCCGAGGAGTTCTGGCAGCTCCTGGCCGACAACACCGACGCCGTCTCCGGGTTCCCCACCGACCGCGGCTGGGACCTCGCTGGCCTCTACGACCCCGACCCGGAGAAGGTCGGCCGCACCTACGCCCGAGAAGGCGGATTCCTCTACGACGCCGACCACTTCGACCCCGCCTTCTTCGGCATGTCGCCCCGCGAGGCCCTCGCCGTCGACCCGCAGCAACGCCTCCTGCTGGAGACGGCATGGGAGGCGTTCGAGCGGGCGGGCATCGACCCGCGGACCGTCAAGGGCAGCGACGGCGGCGTCTTCGTCGGCTCCAGCTACCGCGACTACGGCTCACGCGTCACCGAGCCGTCCGAGGAGTTCGAGGGCTACCTCGGCATCGGCAGCGCCGGCAGCGTCGCCTCCGGCCGCATCGCCTACACCTTCGGCCTGGAGGGCCCGGCCGTGACCGTCGACACGGCCTGCTCGTCCTCCCTGGTCGCCGTCCACATGGCGGCGCAGGCGCTGCGCGGCGGCGAGTGCTCCCTGGCGCTCGCGGGCGGTGTCACCGTGATGGCGACACCGGGCGCGTTCGTCGAGTTCAGCCGCCAGCGCGGCCTCGCGGCCGACGGCCGGTGCAAGCCGTTCGCGGCCGCCGCCGACGGCACCGCGTGGGCCGAGGGCGCGGGCCTCGTGCTCCTGGAGCGCCTCTCGGACGCCCGCCGCAACGGCCACCCGGTGCTCGCGCTCGTACGCGGCTCCGCCGTCAACCAGGACGGCGCCAGCAACGGCCTCACCGCCCCGAACGGGCCGTCCCAGCAGCGCGTCATCCACCAGGCCCTCGCCGGCGCGGGCCTGGCACCCGGCGACGTCGACGCCGTCGAGGCGCACGGCACGGGTACGAAGCTCGGCGACCCCATCGAGGCGCAGGCCCTGCTCGCGACGTACGGGCAGCAGCGCCCCGCCGAACGGCCGCTGCTCGTCGGCTCGTTGAAGTCCAACATCGGTCACAGCCAGGCCGCCGCGGGCATCGCAGGCATCATCAAGATGGTCCTCGCCATGCGGCACGGCACGCTCCCGGCGACCCTCCACATCGACGAGCCGACGCCGTACGTGGACTGGTCCGCGGGCCACGTACGGGTGCCCACCGAGAACACCGACTGGCCCGACGCCGACCGGCCGCGCCGCGCCGCCGTGTCGTCCTTCGGCGTCAGCGGCACCAACGCCCACACCATCCTGGAACACGTCCCCGGCCCTCCGGCACCCGCCGCGGCACCACCGGCCGTGTCCCGCCTGCCCTGGCTGCTGTCCGCCCGCGGCGAGGACGCCCTGTGCGCTCAGGCACGCCGGCTCCTCGACCGCGTCACCGCCGCCGGTCCCGCACCCGATCCGGACGCCGTCGGGAAGGCCCTGGCCACCGGCCGCAGCTCCTTCGAGCACCGGGCCGTCCTCATCGGCGCCGACCGCGACGCGCTGACGGCCGCCCTGACCGCGCTCGCCGACGGCACCGCCTCGCCCGACGTGATCACGGGCGTCGCCGGGCGGGGCGGCAAGACCGCCTTCCTGTTCCCGGGACAGGGCAGCCAGCGCCTCGGCATGGGCGCCGAACTCGTCGCCCGCCACCCGGTGTTCACCGATGCCTTCGACGCGGTGTGCGCCGAGCTCGACCCGCTCCTGGACCGGCCGCTGCGCGACGTCGTCCACGCCGCGCCGGGCAGCGACGACGCGGCGCTGCTCGACACCACGGCCTACACCCAGCCCGCCCTGTTCGCGCTCGGCGTCGCCCTCCACCGGCTCGTCGAGTCGTACGGGGTACGGCCCGATCTCGTCACCGGGCACTCCGTGGGACAGCTGGCGGCCGCGCACGTCGCCGGAGTGCTCTCGCTGACCGACGCCGCCGCCCTGGTGGCCGCACGCGGCCGCCTGATGCAGGCCATGCCCGGCGGTGGCGTGATGGTCGCGCTCACCGTGCCCGAGGCGGAGCTGCTGCCCCAACTGGCGGGCAGGGAGGGCGAGGTCGCGGTCGCGGCCGTCAACGGGCCCGCGGCGACCGTCCTGTCCGGCGACGCGGCGGCCGTCGAGGAGATCGCCGCACACTGGCGCGCCAAGGGCGCCAAGACCCGGCGGCTCACCGTCAGCCACGCCTTCCACTCCCCGCACATGGACGGCATGCTGGCCGACTTCCGGGCCGTCGCGGAGCAGGTCACCTACCACGGGCCGGAGATTCCGGTCGTCTCCGACCTGACCGGCGCCCTCGCCACCACCGAGGAACTGCGCGACCCCGACCACTGGGTCCGCCACGTCCGCTCCACCGTCCGCTTCCACGACGTCGTACGCACCATGGAGGCCGCCGGCGCCACCGCCCTGGTCGACCTCGGACCCGACGGCGCCCTGGCCGCGCTCGGCCAGGACTGCCTGACCGGTGCCGACGGGGTCGTCTCGGTGCCGCTGCTGCGCAAGGACACACCGGAGCCGGCCGCGGTCACCACGGCCCTGGCCCGCCTGCACGTCCACGGCGTCGCCGTCGACTGGGCCCCGCTCTTCGCCGACGTGCCGGACGGGCACGTCACGCTGCCCACGTACGCCTTCCAGCGCTCCCGGTACTGGCTCGCGCCGACCCCTGCGGCGGGCGACATGCCCGCGGCGGGCCTCCAGCCGTCCGCCCACCCGCTGCTCGGCGCGGCCTCCCCGCTCGCCGACACCGGCGGGTTCCTGTTCACCGGCCGCCTGTCCGTGGCCGCCCACCCGTGGCTCGCCGACCACGCCGTACTCGGCGGCGCGCTGTTCCCCGCCACGGCCTTCCTCGAACTCGCCGTCCACGCGGGCGACCGGACCGGCTGCGCGGAGGTCGACGAACTCACCCTGGAAGCGCCCCTGACCCTGCCCGAGCAGGGCGCCGTCACCCTCCAGCTCGCCGTCCAGGCCCCCGACCCGACCGGCGCGCGGGACTTCGCCTTCCACGCGCGCCCCGAGCACGCCGCACCCGACGAACCCTGGACCCGGCATGCGACCGGCCGCCTGGGCACCGGCACACCGGCCGAGGCCGACGACCTGACGGCATGGCCGCCCCCCGGAGCAGACCCCCTCGACGTCGAGGGCCTCTACGAACGCCTCGCCGACGGCGGCTTCGCCTACGGGCCCGCCTTCCAGGGCCTGCGCGCTGCCTGGCGCCTGGGCGACGACATCTACGCGGAGGCACGCCTGCCCGAGGAGCAGCAGCAGGACGCCGCCCGCTACGGCCTGCACCCGGCGCTCCTCGACAGCGTGCTCCACTCGCTGGCCTTCGGCGTGCTCGAAGGCAGCGACCAGGGGTGGCTGCCGTTCTCCTGGAGCGGCGTGCGGCTGCACGCGTCGGGGGCGGCGTCCCTGCGGCTGCGCATGACGCCGACCGGGCGTGACGCCGTCGCCCTGACGGTCGCCGATCCGACGGGTGCCCCTGTCATCTCCGCCCGGTCCCTGGTGCTCAGGCCGGTGACGGCCGAGCGGATCCAGGAGTCCCGCGCGGGGGCGTACGAGGACATGTTCCGCCTGGAGTGGCCCGTCGCGGCGGCTGCCGGGGATGCGTCCGCGTCCGTGGTCGGGCTCGGGGACGACTTCGCCGACCTCGCGCCGGTGCACGCGGATCTCATGGCCCTGGGCGCGGCGATCGACGCGGGCGCCGAGGTGCCCGGCCTCGTGCTGACCGCCGTGCCGGGCACGGACAGCGGCGACACGGCCCGCGTCGTACACGAAGTCACCTCCCAGGTACTGGAGTTGGTGCGGGCCTGGCTCGCCGACGCCCGCTTCGAAGGGGCGCGGCTGGTCCTCGTCACTGAGGGCGGTGTTCCCGTCGATCCCGGCGACGACGTGCCCGACCCGGCGCACGCCGCCGTGTGGGGACTGGTCCGCTCCGCGCAGACCGAGAACCCCGACCGGTTCGTACTCGTCGACACCGACGGCGACGCGGCCTCCCGCGAGGCCCTGACCGCGGCACTCGCCACGGGTGAGCCTCAACTGGCTTTGCGTGCAGGGCAGTTGCACGTGGCGCGGCTGGCCCGCGTCCCCGCCTCCATGCCCGCGGGTGAAGCCCCCTGGGACCCCGACGGCACGGTCCTGATCACGGGCGGTACCGGCTCCATCGGCGCGCTGGTCGCCCGCCACCTCGCGGGCGTGCACGGCGTACGGCACCTGCTGCTCGCCAGCCGCAGCGGGCCCGACGCCGACGGCGCCGACGAAGTCCTCGCCGACCTCGCCACGTTGGGCGCCGACGCCGAGATCGTCGCCTGCGACGCCGCCGACCGGGAGGCGCTGGAGAAACTCCTTGACGGGCTGGAGCAACCGCTGCGCGGTGTCGTGCACACCGCGGGCGTCATCGACGACGGCGTGGTCGCCGACATGCCGCCCGAGCAGCTCCACCGCGTGCTGCGCCCGAAGGTCGACGCCGCCGTCAACCTGCACGAACTGACCGCCGACCAGGACCTCACCGCGTTCGTCGTCTTCTCCTCCATCGCCGGCGTCTTCGGCGGCATGGGCCAGGCCAACTACGCGGCCGCCAACGCCTTCCTGGACGCCCTCGCCCACCGGCGGCGCGCCCGCGGCCTGCCCGGTACCTCGCTGGCCTGGGGCCTGTGGGCCACCGGCGGCGGCATGACCGGGCACCTCGGCGAGGCCGACCTCGCCCGCATCGCCCGCGGCGGCATCGTCGCCTTCACACCGGCCGACGGCGTCGCCCTCTTCGACACGGCCACCGGCCTGGACGCGCCCGCCCTCCTGCCGCTGCGCCTCGACACCGGCGCCCTCGCGGAGCAGGCCGCCGCGGGCGGCGTACCCGCCTTCCTGCGCGGGCTCGTCCGCACCCCCGTGCGCCGCGCCGCGGCGGGCGAAGGGACGGGACCCGACGCCGCCGACGCGCTGAGGCAGCGCCTGACCGGCCTGCCCCCGGCACAGCGCGAGCGGGTCCTCGTCGACCTGGTCCGCACCCACGCAGCCCTGGTCCTCGGCTTCCCCGACCCGGTGGCCGTCGGCGCCGAACTGCCGCTGCTCGACCTCGGGTTCGACTCGCTGACCGCGGTGGAACTGCGCAACCGGCTGCGGGCCGCCACCGGGCTGCACCTGCCCGCGACCCTTCTCTTCGACCACCCCACGGCCACCGCGGTCGCCCGTCACCTCGCCGAGGAGATCGCCCCCGACGGCGGCACGGGCGGGCCCGCCCCCGCGGCCCTCGCCGAACTCGACCGGCTGGAGACCGCGATGCGCGACGCCGTGCACGACGACGGAGCGCGCACCGCCCTCACGGCCCGGCTCCAGAACCTCCTGGAGACCCTGCGCCCCGACACCGCCACCGACACCGACTCCGCACAGGGCGCCGTCGAGGACCGCATGGGCTCCACCGACGACGAGCTCTTCGACTTCATCGACAGCGAACTCGGCAGGCCCTGACATAGCAACCCGCTACCCGCTACCCGCCACCCGTCCGCCCCTACCGCCCTCCGCCCGCCCCCGCGTACCAAAGGTGACGATGCACGGTGAATGACGACAAGCTGCGCGACTATCTCAAGCGGGTGGCCGCCGACCTGCACTGGACCAAGCAGCGCCTCGGTGAGGCCGAGGCCAAGGACCGGGAACCGATCGCCGTCGTCGCGATGGGCTGCCGCTACCCCGGCGGTGTGCGCACCCCCGAGGACCTGTGGCGCCTCGTCTCGGCGGGCACCGACGCGATCACGCCGTTCCCCGCCGACCGCGGCTGGGACCTGGCCGACCTGCACGACCCGGCGGGGGAGCGCCCCGGCACCACCTACAGCGCCGAGGGAGGCTTCCTCGACGACGTCGCAGGCTTCGACCCCGGCTTCTTCGGGATCTCCCCGCGCGAGGCCCTCGCCATGGACCCGCAGCAGCGGCTCTTCCTGGAGACCACCTGGGAGGCCTTCGAGCGCGCCGGGATCGACCCGCACACCCTGCGGGGCAGCCGTACCGGCGTCTTCGCCGGAGTGATGTACCAGGACTACGCGGCCCGGCTGCGCCAAGTGCCCGACGACGTCCAGGGCTACCTCGGCAACGGCAGCTCCGACAGCGTCGCGTCCGGCCGTATCGCCTACACCTTCGGACTCGAAGGCCCCGCCGTCTCCGTCGACACCGCCTGCTCGTCGTCGCTGGTCGCCCTCCACCTGGCCTGCCAGGCGCTGCGGCAGGGCGACTGCACGCTCGCGCTCGCCGGCGGCGCGATGGTGATGTCCACGCCGGTGCCGTTCGTGGAGATGAGCCGGCAGAACGGCCTCGCCGCCGACGGGCGCTGCAAGTCCTTCTCGGCCGCCGCCGACGGCACCGGCTGGGGCGAGGGCGTCGGCATGCTCCTCCTGGAGCGGCTGTCCGACGCCCGCCGCAACGGGCACCCCGTGCTCGCGCTCGTACGCGGCTCCGCCGTCAACCAGGACGGTGCGAGCAGCCGCCTCACCGCGCCCAACGGGCCTTCGCAGCAGCGCGTCATCCGCCAGGCCCTCGCCCACGCCCGGCTCACGGCGGCGGACGTCGACGTCGTCGAGGCGCACGGTACGGGCACGCCGCTCGGTGATCCCATCGAGGCGCAGGCGCTCCTCGCCACGTACGGCCGCGAGCACACCGCCGAACGGCCGCTGCTGCTCGGGTCGTTGAAGTCCAACATCGGCCACACGCAGGCCGCCGCCGGCGTGGGCGGCGTCATCAAGATGATCCTCGCCATGCGGCACGGCGTGGTGCCGCCGTCCCTGCACGGCACCGACCTCAGTCCCCAGGTCGACTGGTCCACCGGGGCGCTGAAACTCGTCACGGACCCCACCGACTGGCCCGAGACCGGCCGCCCGCGCCGCGCCGCCGTCTCCTCCTTCGGCGTCAGCGGCACGAACGGCCATGTCGTCCTGGAGCAGGCCGAGCCGGTGGGGGAGCGGCCGGTGGGGGAGGGGCCGGTGGGGGAGGGGCCCACCCCGCAGCCCCGTGTGGAGCACACCGGCCCCCTGCCCTGTCTCGTCTCCGCGCGTGACGGTGGTGCTCTGCGCGCCCAGGCGGCCGCCCTCCGCGCCCACCTGGTGGACCACCCCGATCTGCGCCCGGCCGACGTCGCCCACACCCTGGCGAAGGGCCGGGCCGCGCACGAGCAGCGGGCCGCCCTCATCGCCGACGACCGGCAGGCGCTGCTCGACGGGCTCGACGCGCTCGCCCGCGACACCGACCCGCTGCCGCCGGGCACCGTGCGCGGCGCGGCCCGTACCGGCGAGGCCGTCGCCTTCGTCTTTCCCGGTCAGGGCTCCCAGTGGCCCGGCATGGCACGCGAACTGCTCGACGCCTCACCGGCGTTCGCGGCCCGGCTCGCCCAGTGTGCCGACGCCCTCGCCCCGTACACCGACTTCGCACTCCTGGACGTGGTCCGCGGCGTCCCCGGCGCCCCGGGGTTCGACCGCGTGGACGTCGTGCAGCCCGCGCTGTTCGCGGTGATGGTCTCCCTCGCGGAGGTGTGGCGCGCCCACGGCGTCGAACCCGCGGCCGTGGTCGGGCACAGCCAGGGCGAGATAGCCGCCGCCTGCGTCGCGGGGGCGCTCACCCTCGACGACGCCGCGAAGGTCGTCGCCCTTCGCGCGAGGGCGCTGCGGGCCCTCGCCGGGCACGGCGGCATGGCGTCGGTCCCGCTCCCCGCCGACCGCGTACGGGAACGCGTCGCGCCGTGGGGCGGACGGATCGCGCTCGCCGCTGTCAACGGCCCCGAGTCGGCCGCCGTCTCCGGCGACCCCGACGCCTTGGCCGAACTGCTCGCCGCCCTCGAGGCCGACGGCGTACGGGCCCGGGCCATCCCCGTCGACTACGCCTCGCACGGCCCGCACGTCGAGCGGATCCGCGCCGAGCTGTCCGAGGCCCTGGCGGACATCGCGCCCCGCGCGGGGGTCGTACCCTTCTACTCGACCGTCACCGGCGGCCTCCTGGACACCGAGCGCCTCGACGCCGCCTACTGGTTCGAGAACCTCCGCCACACCGTGGAGTTCGAGCAGGCCACGCGTGCCCTGCTGGCCGACGGCCACCGCGTGCTCGTCGAGGTCAGCCCGCACCCCGTCCTGACGGCGGGCCTTCAGGACACCGCTGCCGCCGCCGGCACCGACGCCCTCGCCCTCGGCACACTGCGCCGCGACGACGGCGGCCCGCGCCGCGTGCTCACCGCCCTCGCGGAAGCGCACGTGCGCGGCGTCCCCGTCGACTGGGACGCCGCTCTCTCCCGGTACAGCCCGCACCACGTCGACCTGCCGACGTACGCCTTCCAGCGGGAGCGCTACTGGCTGGAGGACACCGGCACGCCCGCGAGTGACGCCGCCTCCCTCGGCCTGGACCCCTCGGGGCACCCGCTCCTCGGCGCCGTCGTCGCGCTCGCCGACAGCGACAGCCTGCTGTTCACGGGGCGGCTCTCGCTGCGCACCCACCCCTGGCTCGCCGACCACACCGTGCAAGGCAACGCCCTGCTGCCCGGCACCGCCTTCCTCGAGCTCGCCGTCCTCGCGGGCGACCGCACCGGCTGCCCCCGCGTCGACGACCTCACCCTCGAAGCGCCCCTGACGCTGCCCCGGGACGGAGGCGTCGTGTTGCGCCTGTCCGTCGGCGCTGCGGCCGCCGACGGCACCCGCACCCTGGCCCTGCACGCGCGGCCCGACGACCCGGACACGGACGACGAGTGGACCCGCCACGCCACCGGCCTCCTCGCCCCGGCCGCCGCCGAGCCGCCCGCGGACCTGAGCGCCTGGCCGCCGCCCGGCGGCGAGCCCATCGACCTAGACGGCATGTACGCGCGCTACGCCGAGGGCGGCTTCGCCTACGGGCCCGCCTTCCAGGGCCTCACGGCGGCGTGGCGGCTCGGCGACGACCTGTACGCCGAAGCGGTGCTGCCGCCGGAACTCCACCAGGATGCCCAGCGGTTCGCCCTGCACCCGGCGCTGCTCGACGCCGCTCTGCACGCCAGCGGAGTGACCGCTGAGGACGCCGGGGGCGACGGCGGGCGCATGCCGTTCGTCTGGTCGGGGGCGACCCTGCACGCGTCGGGCGCCGTCGCGCTGCGCGTCCGCCTGGCCCGGACCGCGCCGGACACCCTCGCCCTCGACGTCGCCGACGCCACGGGCGGCCCCGTCGCCTCCGTGGAGTCCCTGACCCTGCGCCCGGCGGCACCGGGCGCAGGGGCGGCCCGAACCCACCACGACTCGCTGTTCCAGGTGGAGTGGTCCCCCCTCACCTGCCCGCCCGCACCCGTGACCCCCGACTGGGCGGTCATCGGCCCCGTCGACGCCGCCCTGCCGACGGCGGCGACCGCCTATGCCGACACCGCGGCCTTCATCGCCGCCCTCGACGCGGGCACGACCCCTCCCAGCCTCGTGCTGGCGCCGCAACCGCCGTGCGAGGACGCCGACGCGGACGGCGTGGAGGAGGTGCACGCCGCCGTCCACCGGGCCCTGGAAACCCTCCGGATCTGGCTGTCCGACGAGCGTCTCGCCGATACGAGGCTCGCCCACGTCACCCGGGGTGCCGTTGTCACCGGGGACGTCGTCAATGGTGCGTCGGCTGCCGCCGTCGCGGGCGGAGTAGGTGGCGGCGGCGCGTCAGCTGGCGTGGCCGGTGGCGCCACCGGCGCTTCGTCAGCGGTCGCCACCAGGGGGGCCGTCCGTGACGCGTCAGCGGTCGTCATGGGGGGCGCCGTCGGTGACGCGTCTGCCGTCGTCATGGGGAGCGCCGCGGGTGATGCCTCAGCCGTCGTCATGGGGAGCGCCGGTGGTGACGCGTCAGCGGTCGTCACTGGAAGCGCCGTCGGTGACTCGGCAGCCGTCGCCGCCGAGGGGGCCGATGGCGACGCGCCCGCCGACGGCGCCCGGGGGTCCGTCGGCGACGCGCCCATCGACCCGGCCCGCGCCGCCGGTGACGTGTCAGCCGTCGTCACGGGGGGTGCCGCCGGTGACGTGTCAGCGGTCGTCACGGGGAGCGCCGCCAGTGATGCCTCAGCCGTCGCCACGGAGAGCGCCGCCGGTGACGCGCCAGCCGTCGCCGCCGAGGCGGCCGATGGCGACGTGCCCGCCGACGGCGCCCGGGGGTCCGTCGGCGACGCGCCCATCGACCCGGCTCGTGCCGCCGTGTGGGGCCTCGTGCGCTCCGCCCAGACCGAGCACCCCGGCCGCTTCGTCCTCCTCGACCTGGACGAGGACGCGGCACCGGAGACCGTCGCCGCCGCGCTCGCCTCCGGGGAACAGCAGCTCGCCGTACGCGGCGACACCGTCCTGACGCCCCACCTCGCCAAGGTCCCCGACACCGACCCGGTCCAGGCCGACCTCGACCCGGACGGCACCGTCCTCATCACCGGCGGCACCGGGCTGCTCGGCTCCCGCGTGGCCCGCCACCTCGTCGCCCGGCACGGCGTCCGCCACCTCCTCCTCGCAGGACGCGGCGGCCCCGACGCGCCAGGCGCCACAGAGATCACCGCGGAACTCACCGAACTCGGTGCCCACGTCACCGTCGCCGCCTGCGATGCCGCCGACCGGGACGCCCTCGCCGCCCTGCTCGACGGCGTCCCCGCCGGCCATCCCCTGACGGCCGTCGTCCACGCCGCGGGCGCCCTCGACGACGGCGTCATCACCTCCCTCACGCCCGACCGCGTCGACACGGTGCTGCGCCCCAAGGCGGACGCGGCCCTGCACCTGCACGAGCTCACCCGCGACATGGACCTGCGGGCCTTCGTCCTGTTCTCCTCCGCCGCGGGTACCTTCGGCGGCCCCGGCCAGGGCAACTACGCCGCCGCCAACGCCTACTTGGACGCCCTCGCCCAGCACCGCCGCGCCCTCGGCCTGCCCGCGCAGTCCCTGGCCTGGACCCTGTGGGAGCAGCGCTCCGCCCTGACCGGCCGGCTCGACGACGCCGACCTGCGCCGCCTGACCCGCTCCGGCATGCCGCCGCTCGCCACCGAAGAGGGCCTCGCGCTCCTCGACGCGGCCCTCACCGTCGACGCCCCGGCGCTGCTGCCGCTCCGGCTCGACCCGCGCGCCGTGCGGGCCCGGGCCGCCGAGGGGGAGCCGGTGCCGCCCCTCCTGCGCTCCCTCGTACGCGTACCCGTACGCGTACGCAGGGCCGCGTCCGCCGCCGCACCCTCCGGGGACACCGGCGCCGCACTGCCCGAGCGTCTCGCCGCGCTGCCCGAGGCCGAACGCCTGCGCACGCTCGTCCAGTTGGTGTGCGCCCAGGCCGCCGCCGTGCTCGGCCACACCTCGGACAGCGCGGTCGTACCGGCGCGTGCCTTCCGCGACCTCGGCTTCGACTCCCTCGCCTCCGTCGAGCTGCGCAACCGCCTGAACGCCGCCACCGGCCTGCGGCTGCCCGCCACGCTGGTCTTCGACCACCCGTCGCCGGAGGCCCTGGCCGCACACCTCCGGGACGAACTCACCGGCACGTACCCCGCATCGGCCCCCACACCCGTGTCCGCCGCGTCCGCCGTCGACGAACCGATCGCCATCGTCGCGATGGGCTGCCGCTTCCCCGGAGAGGTCCGCACCCCGGACGACCTGTGGCGGCTCGTGGCCTCCGGCGGCGACGGCATCCGCGCCTTCCCCACCGACCGCGGCTGGGACCTCGACGCGCTCTACGACCCGGACCCCACCCACACCGGCACCTCGTACGTGCGCGAAGGCGGATTCCTCACCGATGCCGCCCACTTCGACCCCGACTTCTTCGGCATCTCGCCCCGCGAGGCGATCGCCATGGACCCGCAGCAGCGCCTCCTGCTCACCCTCACCTGGGAGGCGTTCGAGCGCGCCGGCATCGACCCGGCCGCGGTGCGCGGCACCCCCGCGGGCGTCTTCATCGGCCTGATGCAGCAGGACTACGCGGTACGGCTCCTGCCGCACATCCCCGAGGACGTCGAGGGCTTCCTGGGCACAGGCAACTCCGGCAGCGTCGTCTCCGGCCGCATCGCCTACACCTTCGGCCTCGAAGGCCCCGCCCTCACCATCGACACGGCGTGCTCCTCCTCGCTCGTGGCCCTGCACACGGCGGTCCAGTCGCTGCGCCGCGGCGAGTGCGCGCTCGCCCTCGCGGGCGGGGTCACCGTGATGTCCAGCCCCGAACTCTTCGTGGAATTCAGCCGCCAGGGCGGCCTGGCCGCCGACGGCCGCTGCAAGTCCTTCGCCGCGGGAGCGGACGGCACCAGCTTCGGCGAAGGAGCCGGAATCCTGCTCCTGGAGCGGTTGTCGGACGCGCGTCGGAACGGGCATCCGGTGCTGGCGGTGGTGCGGGGCAGCGCGGTCAACCAGGACGGTGCGAGCAATGGTCTGACGGCGCCGAACGGTCCGTCGCAGCAGCGGGTGATCCGTGCGGCGCTCGCGGACGCGGGGCTGTCGGCGAAGGACGTCGACGCGGTGGAGGCGCACGGTACGGGCACCACGCTCGGGGACCCGATCGAGGCGCAGGCGCTGCTCGCGACGTACGGCCAACAGCGCACGGGCGGAAGGCCGTTGTGGCTGGGATCGTTGAAGTCCAACATCGGTCACACCTCCGCGGCGGCCGGTGTCGCCGGAGTGATGAAGATGGTCCTGGCCATGCGCCACGGACTGCTCCCGCAGACGCTCCACGTCGACGAACCGACCCCGCAGGTCGACTGGTCGGCGGGCGAGGTGCGGCTGCTCGACGAGGCGCGCGCCTGGGAGACCGGTGGCGGGCCGCGGCGGGCCGGTGTCTCGTCGTTCGGCGTCAGCGGGACGAACGCGCACGTGATCGTGGAGCAGGTGCCGGAGGAGCCCGCCGCGGCGGAGGCTTCCGAGGTGCGTACGCCCGTGCCGTGGGTGCTGTCGGCGAAATCGCCGGAGGCGCTGCGGGCGCAGGCGGAACGGCTGCTGAAGTCGGAGGCGTGCGGTGCGGGCGTCCGGGTCGGCGACGTGGGCCTGTCGCTGGCCGCTACCCGCACGCACCACGAGTACCGGGCTGTGGCGGTCGGTGACCACCACCAACTGCAGCAGGGCGTAGGCGCGTTGGCGACCGGTGAGCCCTCGCCGTTCGTCGTGACGGGGAAGGCGTCGGTGTCCGGCGGTGGGACGGTGTTCGTGTTCCCGGGGCAAGGGGCGCAGTGGGCGGGCATGGCGCGCGAACTGCTCGATGAGTCGCCGGAGTTCGCCGGGTTCATGGAGGAGTGCGAGGCGGCCCTGTCCCCCCATGTGGGGTGGTCGTTGCTGGACGTGGTGCGCTCGGGCGACGGGCTCGAGCGGGTCGACGTGGTGCAGCCCGCGCTCTTCGCGGTGATGGTGTCACTGGCGCGGCTGTGGCGTGCCCACGGCGTCGTGCCCGATGCCGTCGTGGGGCACTCGCAGGGGGAGATCGCGGCGGCCGTGGTGGCCGGCGCGTTGACGCTGGAGGACGGGGCGAAGGTCGTCGCCCTGCGCAGCCGGGCGATCGTGCGGCTTGCCGGGCACGGCGGGATGGTGTCGCTGGCCGTGTCGTCGGCGCGGGCCGCCGAGCTGATCGAGGCCTGGGACGGGCGCCTGTCGGTGGCCGCCGTCAACGGCCCCTCGGCCGTGGTGGTCTCCGGCGGCTCCGACGCCCTTGCCGAGCTGCTGGCCGGCTGTGAGGCCGAGGGGGTACGGGCCCGTCGTATCGACGTGGACTATGCCTCGCACTCGGCTCATGTGGAGCGGATCGAGGAGGAGTTGCGGGAGGTTTTGGAGGGCATCGAGCCGGTCGCCGGGCGGGTCCCGCTGTTCTCCACGGTTGCCGGTGACTGGCTGGACACCTCGGGGATGGACGCCGGTTACTGGTACACCAACCTGCGCCGCACCGTCGCCTTCGAGCCCGCCGTCCGCACCCTCGCCGCCGACGGATTCGGCGCCTTCGTCGAGGTGAGCCCGCACCCCGTCCTGACGATGGCGGTCGAGGAGACGCTGGAGTCGGCCGGGGTGACGGCCCCGGTACTCGGCACGCTGCGCCGTGCCGAGGGCGGCCTGGACCGTATGCTCCTGGCCCTCGGCCAGGCCCACGCACACGGTCTTCCCGTCGACTGGACGCCCGTCTTCGACGGCACCGGCGCCACCCGCGTCGACCTGCCCACCTATCCCTTCCAGGAGCGCCGCCTCTGGCTGGACGTCCCGACCACCAGCTGGGACGTCGCCTCGGCCGGACTCGGCACGACGGGACACCCGCTCCTCGGCGCCGCCGTGGAGGTCGCCGACACCGGCGAACTCCTCTGCACGGGACGGCTCTCACGGCGTACGCACCCGTGGCTCGCCGAGCACGCGGTCGAGGGGACCGTCCTGCTGCCCGGCACCGCCTTCCTGGAACTCGCGCTGCGCGCCGCCGCCGAAGCCGGGTGCGCCGCGGTGGACGAACTCACCCTGTCCGCACCGCTGTTGCTGCCGGAAGAGGGCGCCGTTCTCGTACAGGTGCGGCTCGAAGCGCCCGACGGGGAGGGGCGGCGCGCGCTCGGCCTCTACTCACGCGCCGAACGCGACGCCCAGCGCGACGCCGAGGACGTAACCGGGACCGGAATCGGGACCGGAATCGGGGCCGGACAGTCGTGGACGCCCCACGCCACCGGCACTGTCACCCCCACCGGACGACCCGCCGGACCCGCCCTCATCGCCTGGCCGCCGCCCGGGGCCGAGGCCGTGGACGTCGAGGGACTGTACGAGCGGTTCGCGGCCGCCGGATACACGTACGGCCCCACGTTCCGGGGCATCCGCGCCGCCTGGGCCCTGGACGGCGAAATCTGTGCCGAACTCGTCCTGGACGAGCGCCAGCACGCCGACGCCCCCGGATACCGCCTGCACCCGGCGCTCCTGGACGCCGCCCTGCAGACCGCCGCGCTGCTGCCCGGCCGTGACGACACCGCGCGGCTGCCCTTCAGTTGGAACGATGTGACCGCGCATACCACCGGGGCCACCGCCGTACGGGTCCGGCTCACCGCCGACGGTGCGGACGCCGTCGCCCTGACCGTGTACGACCTCGCGGGACAGGAGGTTCTGTCGGCCGGTTCGCTCGCCCTGCGCCCCGCCGCCCCGGGCGGGCTGACCCACGCGGGAGGCGGCAAGGACGGGCTGCACCGGGTGGACTGGGTGCCCGTGCCTGACGTCAAGGAACCGGAAGAGGCGCTGAGTTGGGGCGAGCTGTCGGACCTGCTCGCTGATCCGGACAGCCCCGTGCCCGCCCTGGTCGTCGCGGACTGCCCGCACCCGGATGCCCCGCACGGCGGCGCAGGTGAAGGTGGGGACGAGGGCGCGGTGTTCCACGCCGTCACCGCCGACTGCCTCGCCCTCGTACAGGAGTGGCTGTCCGACGAGCGGTTCGACGGCTCCGTCCTCGCCGTCGTCACCCGGGGCGCCGTGCGCACCGGACCCGGCGACCGGACGGCCGACTGGACGCGGTCCGGCACGTGGGGGCTGCTGCGGACCGCGCAGGCCGAACACCCCGGCCGGTTCCTGCTCGTGGACCTGGACGGCCACCCGGAGTCGCGTGCCGCCCTGCCCGCCGCGCTCACCTCCGGCGAACCCCACGTCGCCGTACGGGCCGGGGAGATCCTCGTGCCACGCCTGACCGCCGGGCCCGGCCGGGACACCCTGGTGCCGCCCCCGGACAGCGCGGACGGCTGGCAGATCGCCCTCTCCGGGGACGGCACGGTCGACGGGCTCACGGCCGTGCCCGCGCCCGACGCGCTCGCCCCGCTCGGAGCGGACCAGGTGCGGGTCGCCGTACGGGCCGCGGGCCTCAACTTCCATGATGTGGTGGTCTCCCTCGGACTCGACCCCGACCAGGCCGGGCTCGGCAGCGAGGGCGCCGGAGTCGTCCTGGAGGTCGGCGCCGGCGTCGGTGACCTCACGCCCGGGGACCGGGTGATGGGGGTCTTCGCCGGCGCGTTCGGGCCGACCGCCGTCGCCGACCGGCGCACCCTCGCCCGGATACCGGCCGGCTGGACCTTCGCGCAGGCCGCGTCGGTGCCGATCGCGTTCCTCACCGCGTACTACGGCCTGTTCGACCTCGGCGGGCTGCGGCGCGGCCGGTCCGTCCTGGTGCACGCGGCGGCGGGCGGCGTCGGCATGGCCGCCGTCCAGCTCGCCCGGCACGCCGGGGCCGAGGTGTACGGGACGGCGAGCCCCGCCAAGCAGGGCGTGCTGCGCGCCTCCGGCCTGGCCGACGACCACATCGCCTCCACCCGCACCCTCGACTTCGCCGACCGCTTCCTCGCGGCCAGCGGCGGCCGGGGCGTGGACGTCGTACTCGACTGCCTGGCAAGGGAGTTCGTCGACGCGTCGCTGGCGCTGCTGCCGCGCGGCGGCCGGTTCGTGGAGATGGGCAAGACCGACATACGCGACGCGGAAGAGGTGGCACGCGACCACCCCGGCGTCCACTACCGGGCCTTCGACCTCATGGAGGCCGGAGCGGAACGGGTCGGCGCCATGCTCGCCGAGGTGCTCTCCCTCTTCGAGCGGGGCGTCCTGACGCCGCTGCCCCTTACCTGCTGGGACCTGCGCCAGGCCCCGCAGGCGTTCCGGCACCTGAGCCAGTCCCGGCACATCGGCAAGAACGTCCTCACCCTGCCCGCGCCCCTCGACCCGGACGGCACCGTCCTGATCACCGGCGGCACCGGCACCCTCGGCGCACTCGTCGCCCGCCACCTGGTCACCGCCCACGGCGTACGCCGTCTGCTGCTGGCGGGGCGGCTCGGCATGGGCGCCCCGGGCGCCGGACACCTCGTACGCGAACTGCGTGACGCCGGCGCCGAGGTGACCGTCGCGGCGTGCGACGCGACCGACCGCGCCGCGCTCGCCGAACTCCTCGCGGGCGTACCGCACGCGCACCCGCTCACCGGTGTCGTGCACGCCGCCGGAGTCCTCGACGACGCCACCGTCACCGCGCTCACGCCCGAGCAACTCACCCGCGTACTGCGGCCCAAGGCGGACGCCGCGCTCGCCCTGCACGAACTGACCCGGGAGCACGACCTCGCCGCCTTCGTCCTGTTCTCGTCCGGCGCCGCCCTGCTCGGCGCCGCCGGACAGGCCAACTACGCCGCCGCCAACGCCGCACTAGACGCCCTGGCCGCACGCCGCCGTGCCGAAGGGCTGCCCGCCGTGTCCATCGCGTGGGGCATGTGGGAGGAGCGCAGCGCCCTCACCGCGCACCTCACCGACGCCGACGTACGGAAGATGGCGCGGGGCGGCATCGGCGCCCTCTCCACCGCAGAGGGCCTCGCTCGCTTCGACGCGGCCCTGGGCGCGGCGCAGCCGCACGTACTGGCCGCCGACGTCGACACGGCCAGGCTGCGCGCGGCGGCCGCCACGGGCACCCCGTTGCCGCCGCTGCTCAGCGGTCTTGTGCGTGGCGCACCCCGCAAGGGCGCCGCACCCGCCGCCTCCGCCGCGCCCGCCGGGCCCTCGCTCGCCGAGCAGTTGGGCGGCCTGTCACCCGCCGAGGCGCACCGCTCCCTGCTCGACCTGGTGCGCGGCAACGCCGCCGCCGTCCTCGGCCACGCCTCCACCGAACTGGTCGGAGCGGACCGGCCGTTCAAGGAGCTCGGCTTCGACTCCCTCACCGGCGTCGAACTCCGCAACCGGCTCATGACGGTCACCGGGACACGGCTGCCGGCCGCCCTCGTCTTCGACCACCCCACCCCCGAAGCGCTCGCCCGCCACCTCGCCGCCCGGCTCCTCACCGGTTCCGCACCCGCCGCGCCACCCGGCGCCGCCGAACTCGACCGGCTCGACACGCTCGCCGCCGAACTGGCCGACGCGGGTACCGACGGGGCCGAGCGGCGCGCCGATCTGGCCCGGCGGCTGCGCGGCGCCCTCGCCCGCCTGGAACCGGCGACGGAGGCCGCAGGGGCCGACGGCGGCGCGGACTCCGCCGCGGCCGTCGAGTCCGCCACCAACGAAGAGATCTTCGACCTGATCGACAAGGAGCTGGGCATCTCGTGAGTCCCGTCCAGAAGCCGCAGCACGAACGGAACGAGCAGAAGCCGCAGCGCGAACGGAGCGAGCAGAAGCCGCAGCACACCGAGCAGAAGCTCCGCGACTACCTCAACCGCGTCACCGTCGACCTGCGCGACACCCGGCGACGGCTGCGCGAGGCCGAGGGACGCGGCCGCGAGCCGATCGCCGTGGTCTCGATGAGCTGCCGCTTCCCCGGCGGCGTCCGCACCCCCGAGGAGCTGTGGGACCTCCTCGCCGAGGGCCGTGACACCGTCACCGGCGTGCCCGGCGACCGCGGCTGGGACACCGCACGGCTCACCGCGGGCGGGGTGCCCTGCCGCGGCGCGTTCATCGACGGCGCCGCCGACTTCGACGCCGAGTTCTTCGCCGTCTCCCCGCACGAGGCCGTCGCGATGGACCCGCAGCAGCGGCTGCTGCTCCAGGCCGCGTGGGAGGCCGTCGAACGCGCGGGCATCGACCCGGCGTCGCTGCGCGCCACCCGCACCGGGGTCTTCGCCGCCGCCATCGACCAGGGCTACGCCCAACTCGGCACCGGCGCCCCCGAGCTCGTCCAGGGCTTCCTGATGACCGGCAACTCCATGAGCGTCATGTCCGGCCGCGTCGCCTACGCACTCGGCCTGGAAGGGCCCGCGGTCACCGTCGACACCGCCTGCTCGGCGTCGCTCGTCGCCCTGCACCAGGCGGCGCGTGCGCTGCGCGCCGAGGAGTGCTCGCTCGCCCTGGCGGGCGGCGTCACCGTGATGTCGCGGCCCTCGGTGTTCACCGAGTTCAGCCGGCAGGGCGCCATGGCCGCCGACGGCCGCTGCAAGCCGTTCTCGGCCACCGCCGACGGCACGGGCTGGGGCGAGGGCGTCGGCATGCTCCTCCTGGAGCGCCTCTCGGACGCCCGCCGCAACGGCCACCCCGTCCTCGCCGTGCTGCGCGGCTCCGCCGTCAACCAGGACGGCGCCAGCAACGGACTCACCGCGCCGAACGGACCCAGCCAGCAGCGCGTCATCCAGGCCGCGCTCGCCGACGCGGACCTGACCGCCGCCGACGTCGACGCCGTCGAGGCCCACGGCACCGGCACCACCCTCGGCGACCCCATCGAGGCCGACGCGCTGCTCGCCACGTACGGCAGGGAACGGCGCGCCGAACAGCCCCTGTGGATCGGCTCGCTCAAGTCCAACATCGGCCACACCCAGGCCGCCGCCGGCGTCGCGGGCGTCATCAAAACGGTCCTCGCGCTGCGCCACGGACTGTTGCCGCAGTCCCTGCACATCACCGAACCGACCCCGCACGTGGACTGGAGCGAGGGCGCCGTCGCGCTCCTGACCGAGGCCAGGAAGTGGCCGGGGACCGGCGGGCCGCGCCGCGTGGGCGTCTCCTCCTTCGGCATGAGCGGCACCAACGCACACGTCATCCTGGAACAGGCCCCCGAGCCCGAACCCGACTCTGAGTCCGGGTCCGCCGCTCAGCCGCACCCCACCGGCACCACCCCGGACGCCGTCCCGTGCGTCCTCTCCGCACGCACCGCGGCCGCCCTGCGCGACCAGGCCGTACGCCTCAGGGCACGCCTCTCCGCGGACCCGGAGGCGCGCCCCGCCGACATCGGCTACTCGCTCGCCACCACGCGTACCGCGTTCGCGCACCGCGCCGCCGTGACAGCCGCCGACCGCACTGAACTCCTCACCTCGCTCGACGAGATGGTCCGCGCCGCCCGCGCCCCGGAGAGCGCCGCGTCCGCCGTGACCGGCCTCGCGGTGCCCGGACCCGGCCGAGTCGCGATGGTCTTCCCGGGGCAGGGCGCGCAGTGGCCCGGTATGGGACGCGAACTCCTCACCTCCGCCCCGGAGTTCGCCCGCTCCATGGCCGCCTGCGAGGGCGCGCTGTCCCCCTACGTGGACTGGTCGCTGCACGACGTCGTACGCGGCGGGGGGCCCGGCGCGGCCGCGCTCGACCGGGTCGACGTGGTGCAGCCCGCACTGTTCGCGACCATGGTGTCGCTGGCCGCCCTGTGGCGGTCGTGGGGTGTCGAGCCGGACGCGGTGGTGGGGCACTCGCAGGGGGAGATCGCCGCGGCGGTGGTCGCCGGGGCGCTCTCCCTGGAGGACGGGGCGAAGGTCGTCGCCCTGCGCAGCCGGGCCATCGCCGCGCTCGCGGGCGCCGGCGGAATGGTCTCCCTCGCGGTCCCCCGCGAGCGGGCCGAGGAAGTGATCGCACCCTGGGCGCCCCGGCTGTCGGTCGCCGCCGTCAACGGCCCCGCGTCCGTGGTCGTCTCCGGCGACGCGGCGGCCCTCGCCGAACTCACCGCGCAGTGCGCGGCCACGGGCCTTCGGGCCCGCACGATCCCCGTCGACTACGCCTCCCACTCCGCGCACGTCGAAGGCATCGAGCAGCAGATCCTGACGGCCCTCGCAGGCATCGCCCCGGCCGCCTCCCGCGTCCCGCTCTTCTCCACCGTCACGGGGGAGTGGCTGGACACCACGGCGATGGACGCCGCGTACTGGTACCGGAACCTGCGCCGCACCGTGCGCTTCGACACCGCCGTCCGCGCACTCGCCGAGCAGGGCCACGGCGTCTTCCTCGAAGTGTCCCCGCACCCTGTCCTGACGGCGCCGGTCCAGGACACCGCCGATGCGGCGGGCTTCCCCGACGCCGTCGTCACCGGCACCCTGCGCCGCGACGAGGGCGGCATCCGCCGCGCCCTCACCTCCGCGACCGAACTGTGGACGCGGGGTGTGCCGGTGGACTGGCGGAAGGTGTACGAGGGCTGGGGCGCGGCCCGCGTCGACCTGCCCACGTACCCGTTCCAGCAGCGCCGCCACTGGCTGACCCCCGCCTCGCCGCCGCCCGCCGACGGCGACGCGGACTTCTGGAACCTGGTGGAACGCGGCGACGCGACGGAAGCGGCCACCGCCCTCTCCGTCGACGCCGCCCCCCTCCGCGAGGTCCTCCCCGCACTTCGCACCTGGCGCCACCACCACAACACGACGGACCCGACCGCCGCCTGGCGCTACCGCGTGACCTGGCACCCCGTCCCCGACCCACCGGCCCCCACGCTCACCGGAACGTGGCTGGTCCTGATCCCCGAGAACCACGGTGAGACGGAAACCGTACGGAACGCCCTACGGGCATTGCGGGAGCACGGCGCCGAGGTGGTCACGGCGGAGGTCGCGGCGATGGGCGGGGTCGGCTCGGCTGCTGGGGGTGGGGGTGGGGGTACCGCCGACGGGGGCGGCCCGGCGGTCGGCTCCGGGGGCGCGGCCGGTGGGGTCGGCTCGGCTGCCGGTCCCGGGGATGTCGCCGGCGGGGTCGGCCCGGCGTCGGGCTCTCACGGTGCCGTCGGCGGGACCGGTCCGGCCCCCGGCTCCTGGGGTGCCGTCGAGGGGTTCCGTTCGGGCACCGGCCCTCGGGACGGCGCCGACGGGGTCGGCCCGGAGCCGGGCTCTCAGGGCCCCGCCGGCGGGGCCGGTCCGACGGCTGGCTCCCGGGGTGCCGTCGACGGGGTCCGGCCGGGCATCGACCCTCGGGACGGCGCCGACGGGGCCTGCTCCGTCACCGGCTCCGGGGGTACCGCTGCCGGCCTCGGGGATGTCGCCGACGGGGTCGGCCCGGCGTCGGGCTCTCACGGTGCCGTCGGCGGGGCCGGTCCGGCCCCCGGCTCCTGGGGTGCCGTCGAGGGGTTCCGTTCGGGCACCGGCCCTCGGGACGGCGCCGACGGGGCCTACTCCGTCACCGATCCCGGGGGTGCTGCCGACGGGACCTGCCCCGTCACCGATCCCGGAGGTACCGCCGACCGCACCCGTCTCGCCGCCACCCTCGCCACCGCTGTCGCCGACGGTCGGCCCCTCGCCGGAGTTCTCTCCCTTCTCGGGCTGGCCGATCAGCCGCATCCCCGTCACCCGGGGCTGCCCGCCGGCACGGCTCTGACGCTCGCGCTCGTTCAGGCGATGGGCGATCTCGGTGTCACCGCGCCTCTGTGGTGTGCCACGCAGGGCGCCGTCTCCACCGACGCGGCCGATGTGCTCGCCGCGCCCGCGCAGGCGCAGGTGTGGGGCACCGGGATGGTCGCCGCGCTCGAACACCCGCAGCGCTGGGGCGGGTTGGTCGACCTGCCCGGCACGGTCGACGCCCGGGCCGGGGAACGGCTCTGCGCGGCGTTGAGCGGCGTGGACGGCGTGGACGGCGAGGAAGGCGAGGACCAGCTCGCGGTGCGTCCTGCCGGCCTCTTCGTACGCCGTCTCGTCCGCGCCCCGCGCCCCGCCCACCCCACCGGCACCCGCCCCTGGAAGCCCCGCGGCACCGTCCTGCTCACCGGCGGTACCGGAGCCCTCGGCCCGCACCTCGCCCGTTGGCTGGCCCGCGGCGGTGCCGCGCACCTGGTCCTGCCCGGGCGGCGCGGGGAGGACGTACCCGGAGCGGACCGACTCCGCGAGGAACTCGCCGAGTCCGGCACGACGCTCGCGATGCCCGTCTGCGACCTGGCCGACCGCGACCAGGTCGAACGGCTCCTCGCCGGACTCGACGCGGACGGCACACCCGTCACCGCCGTCGTGCACGCCGCCGCGTACATCGCGCTCGCCCCGCTCGACACCATCCCCGTGGCGGCGTACGAGCGTGTCGTCGCCGCCAAGGCGGCGGGCGCGGCCCACCTCGACGCCCTGCTCGACCGCGACCTCGACGCGTTCGTGCTGTTCTCGTCGATCGCCGGCGTGTGGGGAAGCGGCGACCACGGCGCGTACTCCGCGGCCAACGCCCACCTCGACGCCCTCGCCCAGTACCGGCGCGGCCGCGGCCTGCGTGCGACCGCCGTCGACTGGGGCATCTGGCGGGCCGGCCCGCCGGACGGAAGCACCGCACCGCCCTCCGACCTCTTCAACCTCGAAGAGCACGGCCTGCCCCGCATCGACGCCGAGCGCGCACTCGACGCGCTCCAGCAGGTCCTCGACGACGACGAGACGCTCGTGACCGTCGCCGACGTCGACTGGGAGCAGTTCGCCCCCGTGTTCACCTCCAGCCGCCCCAGCCCGCTCCTGAGCACCGTCCCCGAAGCCCGCCGCGCCCTGGCAGGACCCGGTGACGGCGTCGGCGACGGCGACGCCCCGGCCGCCTCCGAACTGCGGCGGCGGCTCACCGCGCTGCGGCAGCCCGCCGAGCGGGACCGGCTGCTGCTCGACCTCGTCCGCGGCCATGCCGCCGCCGTCCTCGGGCACGACCGAGCGGACGCCGTACCGCCCGGAACGGCGTTCCAGGAGCTCGGTTTCGCGTCCCTCACCGCCGTCGAACTCCGCAACCGCCTCAACAAGGCGACCGGTCTGCGGCTGCCGTCGACCCTCGTCTTCGACCACCCGTCGGCCACCGCGCTCGCCGCCCATCTGAAGTCCCGCCTGCTCGGTGCGGAGGAGGCGGCGGCCGTGGCGGGGGCAGGTCAGGGGGTCCGTTCCGAAGTCGCCCGTCTCGAAGTCACCCGTCCTGAAGTCACCGGTGACGAACCGATCGCCATCGTCTCCATGGGCTGCCGCCTCCCGGGCGGCATCGCCTCACCCGAGGAACTCTGGCGGCTGCTCGCCGACCGGGGCGACGCCGTCACCGGGTTCCCTGCCGGGCGCGGCTGGGACCTCGACGCGCTCTACGACCCCGACCCGGAGAACCCGGGGACCTCGACCACCCGGCACGGCGGATTCCTGCACGACGCCGCCGACTTCGACGCCCCCTTCTTCGGCATCTCGCCCCGCGAGGCCCTCGCCATGGACCCGCAGCAGCGGCTCCTGCTGGAGATCTCCTGGGAGGCGCTGGAACGCGCGGGCCTGGACCCGGAGGCGCTGCGCGGCAGCCGTACGGGCGTCTTCACCGGCGTCAACTACAGCGACTACGGCGCCGCGGTGGCCCGCTCCGCGGAGGGCGAGGGGCACCTGCTCACCGGCAGCGCCCCCAGCGTCGTCTCCGGGCGCGTCGCCTACACCCTCGGCCTGGAGGGCCCGGCGGTCACCGTCGACACGGCGTGCTCCTCCTCCCTGGTCGCCCTGCATCTGGCCGCCCGCGCGCTGCGCGCCGGGGACTGCTCGCTGGCCCTGGTCGGCGGCGTCGCGGTGATGGCGACACCGGGCGCCCTCATCAGTTTCTCGCGGCAGCGCGGGCTCGCCGCCGACGGCCGCTGCAAGGCGTTCTCCGACGACGCCGACGGCATGGGCATGGGCGAAGGAGCCGGCGTGCTGCTCGTCGAGCGGCTGAGCGAGGCCCGCCGCAACGGCCACCCCGTCCTCGCCGTGCTGCGCGGCTCCGCCGTCAACCAGGACGGCGCCAGCAACGGCCTCTCCGCGCCCAACGGGCCCAGCCAGCAGCGCGTCATCCGCGCCGCCCTCGCCGACGCGGGCCTGTCCGGCGCGGACGTCGACGTCGTGGAGGCCCACGGCACGGGCACCACACTGGGTGACCCCATCGAGGCCCAGGCGCTCCTCGCCACGTACGGGCGGGATCGGCCCGAAGGGCGGCCCCTCCTGATCGGGTCCCTCAAGTCCAACATCGGCCATACGCAAGCACTTTCGGGCGTCGCGGGCGTCATGAAGACGGTCCTGGCCCTGCGCCACGCCACCGTCCCGGCGACGCTCCACGTCGACCGTCCCACCACCCACGTGGACTGGACCGAGGGGGACGTCGCGCTCGTGACCGAGGCCGAGCGGTGGCCCGAGACGGGCAGACCACGCCGCGCGGGCGTCTCCTCCTTCGGCCTCAGCGGCACCAACGCCCACGTCGTCCTGGAACAGGCCCCGGAGCCCACAGAACAACCCGCGACCGACCCACCGGAGTCCGAGCGTGTCCGCCCCGCCCCGGCGGTCGTCCCCTGGTGCCTGGCGGCCCGGTCCGCCGACGCCCTGCGCGATCAGGTCGAACGCCTGCTCCGTCACCTGGACCGGGCGGCCCCCGCCGACGCGGCAGACGTCGCCCTCTCCCTCGCGGGACGCACCGCCTTCCCGCACCGCGCCGTCCTCGTCGGCGGCCACGGCCAGCTGCTGGCCGCCCTGAAGGAGTGGGCCGCGGGCGGCGCCCCCGCCGTCAACGGCGTCGCGGACCCCGACGGGCGCACCGTCCTGATGTTCCCCGGCCAGGGCTCGCAGTGGACCGGCATGGCCCGCCGACTCCTCGACGAGTCGCCGGAGTTCGAGGCCGCCATGCACCTGTGTGCGGCCGCGCTCGAACCGTACGTGGTGGACTGGTCACTGCTCGACGTCGTGCGCGACGGCACCGGCCTCGACCGCGTCGACGTCGTGCAGCCCGTCCTCTTCGCCGTCATGGTGTCCCTCGCACGGCTGTGGCGGGCGTACGGCGTCGTCCCGGACGCCGTCGTCGGGCACTCCCAGGGCGAGATCGCCGCGGCCGTGGTGGCGGGCGCGCTGACGCTGGAGGACGGGGCGAAGGTCGTCGCCCTGCGCAGCCGCGCGATCGCGCGGATCGCCGGGCACGGCGGCATGGTGTCGCTCGCGCTGCCGTCGCGGCAGGCCGCCGAGCGGATCGCGCCCTGGGCCGGACGGCTGTCGGTGGCGGCGGTCAACGGGCCGTCGACGGTGGTGGTCTCCGGCGACGCGGACGCCCTGGACGAGCTCATGGCGGCCTGTGGGCCGGACGGTGTACGAGCCAAGCGCGTCGACGTCGACTACGCGTCCCACTCCGCCCACATGGAAGCCCTCGAAGCCGAACTCGTCACCGCCCTCGGCGGCATCGAGCCCGTCACCGCGGACGTCCCGCTGTACTCCACGGTGACGGACGACTGGCTGGACACGGCGACGATGGACGCCCGCTACTGGTACGCCAACCTCCGCCGCACCGTCGGCTTCGAGTCCGCCGTCCGCGCCCTCGCCGCGGCGGGTCACCGTACGTACATCGAGGTGAGCCCGCACCCGGTCCTCACCCCGGCCGTCGAGGAGACCCTGGAGTCGGCGGACGCCGACGCGGCCGTGCTCGGCACCCTGCGGCGCGACGAGGGCGGCATGGAGCGCGTGCTCCTGTCCCTCGGCGCCGCATGGGCGCACGGCGCCCCCGTCGACTGGGCGCCGCTCCTCGCGGGCACCGCGGCTCACCGCGTCGACCTGCCGACGTACGCCTTCCAGCACCAGCCCTACTGGGCCGTGCCCGGCCCGGACACCGGCGGCGATGTCACGGCGATGGGCCTCGGCGCGACCGGGCACCCCCTCCTGGGCGCGGCCGTCGAGCTCGCCGACACCGGCGAGACGCTGCTCAGCGGGCGGATCTCGGCGCGCACCCACCCCTGGCTCACCGACCACGCCGTATCGGATGTCGTGCTGCTGCCCGGCGCCGCGTTCGTGGACCTCGCCGTCCGCGCCGGCGACGAGGCCGGCTGCCCCGTCCTGGAGGAACTCACCCTCCAGGCGCCCCTGGTGCTGCCCGCGACCGGCGGCGTGCAGCTGCAGGTGCGCGTCGGCGCCCCGGACGCCACCGGCCGCCGCACCGTGGACGTACACGCCCGGCCGGACGCAGTGACCGACGCGCCGTGGACGCCGCACGCCTCCGGATTCCTGACCGAGGCGGATGCGCGAGCCGAGGCGGCTGCGCGAGTCGAACCGGCCGCGCGAGTCGAACCGGCCGCGCGAGCCGAACCTGCCGCACGAGCCGACGCGGCCGCGCGAGCCGAACCTGCCGCACGAGCCGACGCAACTGCGCGAGTCGAACCTGCCGCACAAGCCGACGCGGCTGCACGAGCCGACGCGGCCGCACGAGCCGACGCAGCCGCACGAGCCGACGCGCCCGCACAAGCCGAACCTGCCGCACGAGCCGCGGAAGAGTCACCGCTGGACAGGGCCGGCCGGCCCCCGGCCGGTGCCGAGCCGGTCGATGTCGGCGACCTCTACGACCGCTTCGCCGCGGCCGGATACGGCTACGGTCCCGCCTTCCAGGGCCTGCGCGCCGCCTGGCGCCACGGCGGCGACCTGTACACCGACGTACGCCTGGACCAGGACCAGCACGCCGCAGCGGCCGCCTTCGGCATTCACCCCGCGCTGCTCGACGCGGCGCTCCAAGGCCTGTGGCTGGCACCCGGCAGCGCCGGGGGCGCGGATCTCGCACCGGGCACCGCACGGCTCCCGTTCGCGTGGACCGGCGTGACCCTGCACGCCTCCGGCGCCACCGCGCTGCGCGTCCGCCTCTCCCGGAACGCCGACGAAACCGTGTCCCTCACCGCGCACGACCTCTCCGGCCGGCCGGTGATCACGGTGACCGGACTCGCCGTCCGGCCCGTCGACGTCGAGGCCCTGCACGCTGCCACCACCCCGGCGGCGGACGACTCCCTGTACCGCCTGGAGTGGACGCCCGTACCCGCACCGGTCCCGGCCACCGACCGCACCCCGCCCGCTCGTTGGGCCGCTCTCGGCTCCGGCGTGCCGCTGCCCGACACCTACCCGGATCTCGCCGGCCTCGCCGCGGCCGTCGACCGCGGGGCACCCGTGCCCGACGTGGTCCTCGTACCGTGTGCCGCGGCCGACGGGGACGACGCACCCGCCGTACGGGCCCTCGTGGGCAGCACCCTCGCGCTGCTCCGGACCTGGCTCGCCGACGACCGGTTCGCCGACGCCCGCCTGGTGTTCCTCACGCGCGGCGCCGTACGCACGGGACCCGGCGACATCCTGAGCGATCCGGCCGCCGCCGCGGCACGCGGCCTGGTGCGGTCGGCCCAGTCCGAGCACCCCGGCCGCCTCTTCCTCGTCGACGCGCCGGACAGCGACGAGCTGCTCGCCCTGCTGCCGGGCGCCCTCGACCTCGGCGAACCCCAACTGGCCCTGCGCGGCGGCCGACTGCTCGCCGCCCGCCTCGCCCGCGTACCGGCACCGAAGGAAGCCGGCGAACGCCCCGCACCGCTCGACACCGGCGGCACCGTCCTCGTCACCGGCGCCGGCGGCGTGCTCGGCGGGCTCGTGGCCCGGCACCTCGCGGCCCGGCACGGGGTGAAACACCTGCTCCTGGCCGGCCGGCGCGGAGCCGACGCGCCCGGAGCCGCCGCACTCCTCACCGACCTCCAAGAACTCGGTGCCGAAGCGGACTTCGCGGCCTGTGACGTCGCCGACCCGGCGGCCGTCGCGGAGCTGCTCGCGAGGGTGCCGGCCGAGCACCCCCTGACAGGCGTCGTGCACGCCGCCGGCGTCCTCGACGACGGCGTCCTCACCTCGCTCACCCCCGAACGCCTCGACCGCGTCCTGCGGCCCAAGGTCGACGCGGCCCTCGTCCTGCACGAGGCGACCCGCGACCTGCCGCTCTCCGCGTTCGTGCTCTTCTCCTCGGCGGCGGGCGTCATCGGCAACGCGGGCCAGGCCAACTACGCCGCCGCCAACGCCTACTTGGACGCCCTGGCCGAGCGCCGCGCCGCCGAGGGGCTGCCCGCCCAGTCCCTCGCCTGGGGTCTGTGGGAACAGCGCAGCGAGATGACCGGCACGCTGGGCGGGACCGGACTCCGGCGGATGACCCGCGGCGGAGTCGCCGCGCTCTCCGACGCCCAGGGCCTCGCACTGTTCGACGCGGCGCTGCGCCTCGACGACGCCGTCCTCGTGCCCGTCCGCCTCGACACCGCCCGGCTGCGGGCGGGCACCGCGCGTGGCTCCGTGCCGCCGCTGCTGCGGGGCCTGGTGCGCGGCGCCCGGCCCACCGCGGCCGGGGTCGACACCGGGCAAGTGGCGTCCCTGCACGATCAGTTGGCGCCCTTGAGCGCCGAGGAGCGCCGGGAGCGGATCGAGGAGCTGGTGCGGGCCCGCGTCGCCGACGTACTCGGGCACGCCGGCCCCGAAGGAATCGACCCGGAGCAGGCGTTCAAGGACCTCGGTTTCGACTCCCTGACCGCCGTCGACCTCCGCAACCGCCTGAACGCGGCCACCGGCCTGCGCCTGCCCGCCACCCTCGTCTTCGACCACCCGACCCCCGCCGCCGCGGCCGCGTACGTGACCGACCGCCTCGCCCCGCCCACCGAACCCGCCTCACCCACCGAACCCGTCGCCCCCGACCCCGACCCCGACGCGATCAGGGAGATGGAAGTGGACGCCCTCGTGCGCATGGCTCTGGGCGGCGGCGGTGGCGAGCGTGCTTGAACCGGAGCGGGAAGAAGGGAAGAACATGTCCACGGACCAGGTGGTCGAGGCGCTGAGGGCCTCCCTCCTCGACAACCAGCGCCTGCGCCAGGAGAACAACAGGCTCGCCGAACGAGCCACGCAGGCCGACCAAGCCGACGGGGCCCGAGAGCCGATCGCCGTCGTGGCGATGAGCTGCCGCTTCCCCGGCGGCGTCGACTCGCCCGAAGACCTGTGGGAACTGCTCGTCAAGGAGCGGGACGCCGTCACCGGCTTCCCCGCCGACCGGGGCTGGGACCTCGACGGCGTCTTCGACGACGACCCGGACACGCCGGGCACCTCGTACACGCGCGAAGGCGGATTCCTCCACGACGCCTGCGCCTTCGACCCCGGCTTCTTCGGGATCTCGCCCCGCGAGGCCCTCGCCATGGACCCGCAGCAGCGCCTCCTCCTCGAAACCTCCTGGGAGGCGGTCGAGCGCGCGGGCATCGACCCCCTCACCCTCAAGGGCAGCCGCACCGGCGTCTACGCGGGCGTCATCAACAGCGAGTACGGATCACGTCTCACCCGTGTGCCCGAGGAGCTGGAGGGCTTCCTCGGCACCGGTTCCATCTCCAGCGTCGTCTCCGGACGCGTCGCCTACACCCTGGGCCTGCAAGGGCCCGCGGTCACCCTGGACACCGCCTGCTCTTCCTCGCTCGTCGCAATCCATCTGGCCTGCCAGGCCCTCCGGGCCGGGGACACCACGCTGGCCCTCGCGGGCGGCGTGACCGTGATGGCGACGCCCGGGCTGTACGTCGGGTTCAGCAAGCAGCGCGGCCTCGCGCCCGACGGCCGCTGCAAGTCCTTCTCCGCAGCCGCCGACGGCGCGGGCTTCGGCGAAGGCGTCGGCATGGTCCTGCTGGAGCGCCTGTCGGACGCCCGCCGCAACGGGCACCCGGTGCTCGCCGTCATCCGTGGTTCCGCCGTCAACCAGGACGGCGCGAGCAACGGCCTGGCCGCGCCCAACGGCCCCGCCCAGGAACGCGTCATCCGGCAGGCCCTGGACAGCGCCGGTCTCGCCCCGGCCGAGGTCGACGCCGTCGAGGCGCACGGTACGGGAACCGTGCTCGGCGACCCCATCGAGGCGCAGGCCCTGCTCGCCACGTACGGCCAACAGCGGCCCCCCGGGCGACCGTTGTGGGTCGGCTCCCTCAAGTCGAACCTCACGCACACGCAGGCGGCCGCCGGTGTCGGCGGTGTCATCAAGACGGTCCTCGCGCTCCGCCACGGCCTGCTGCCCCGCACCCTGCACATCGACCGGCCCACCCCGCAGGTCGACTGGACGGAGGGTGCCGTCTCCCTGCTCACCACCGCGACGCCGTGGCCCGCCACGGGCCGCCCGCGCCGCGCCGGGGTCTCCTCCTTCGGAGCCAGCGGCACCAACGCCCACGTCGTCCTGGAACAGGCACCCGATGAACCGGCACCGGAACCGGTTCCGGCGCCGGCGCCGACGGGCGAGCGTGAGGAGCGCGGCGGCCCCGTCGCCTGGCCGCTGTCCGCCAAGGGCGCGGCGGCGCTGCGCGGGCAGGCCGCCACGCTGCACGCCCACATCCTGGCCGACCCGGCGCTCCGCCCGGCCGACGTCGGCCTCTCCCTGGCCACCGGCCGCTCCCTGTTCGCGGACCGCGCCGTGCTCGTGGGCGCCGACCGGGGCGAACTCCTGGATGGGCTCGGCGCGTTGGCGCGCGGCGAGCTGCTCACCGAAGGCGCCACCGGCACCGCCCCGCGCGGCGGCCGCAAAGCCGTGTTCGTCTTCCCCGGACTCGGCGCGCAGTGGCCCGGCATGGCCACCGAACTCCTCGACACGTCACCGGTGTTCGCCGCCCGCATGGCGGAGTGTGAGCGGGCCTTCGCCCCGTATGCGGACCAGTCCCTGGAAGCGGCGCTGCGCGGCGGGCCCGGCGCGCCGTCCCTGGACCGCGTGGAGGTCCTGCAGCCCGCGCTGTTCGCGGTGATGGTCTCCCTCGCACAGGTGTGGCGCTCGTACGGCGTCCGGCCCGCCGCCGTCGTCGGGCACAGCCAGGGCGAGGCCGCGGCGGCCTGCGTCGCGGGCGCCCTGACCCTGGACGACGCGGCCCGTGTGGTCGCCCTGCGCAGCCGCGCCCTGTCCGGGGTCACCGGCGGGGGCGGCATGGCCACGCTCATGATGTCCGGGGACGAGGCCGAGGAGCTGCTCGCCGCACGCGGCGGCGACGTGTCGGTCGCGGCCGTCAACGGCCCCCGCGTCGTGGTCGTCGCGGGCCCGGCGACCGCCGTCCACGACCTCGTCACCGACCTGTCCGGTCAGGGCCTCATGGCCTGGAACATCCCGGTCGACTACGCGTCGCACTCCGGAGCCGTCGACGCCGTACGCGACGAGCTGCGCACCGCCCTCGCCGGCATCACCCCGCGCACGCCCGCGATCCCGCTGCTCTCCACCGTCGACGCCGACTGGCTCACCGCCGAGCAGCTGACCGCCGACCACTGGTTCCGCAATCTGCGGGAGCCCGTCCGCTTCCATCCGGCCGTGCGCCGCCTCCTCGACGCGGGCCACCGCACCTTCGTCGAGGTCAGCCCGCACCCCACGCTCACCTACGGCATCGCGGACACGGCGGCCGACGCCGGCCTCGACGACGTCGAGGTGATCGGCACGCTGCGCCGCGACGAAGGCGGCCCGCGGCGCCTGCTGCTCGCCCTGGGCGAGGCGTACGCGGCCGGGCTCCCCGTCGACTGGCGGCCCGCGTACGAGGACACCGGCGCATGCCGCGTCGACCTGCCCACGTACGCCTTCCAGCGGCAGCGTTACTGGCTCGACGCCCCCGCCGCCGGCGGCGACCCCGCCACCTCCGGCCAGCGCGACCCGGGCCACGCCCTGCTCGGTGCGGCGGTCGACCTGCCGGACGGCGGCACCCTCTTCACCGGGCGGCTGTCGACCGCCGCCCACCCGTGGCTCGCCGACCACGCCGTCGCCGGCACCGTCCTGCTGCCCGGCGTGGCCTTCCTGGAAATGGCGGCCCACGCCGGCACGCTGCTCGACTGCGCGCAGGTCGAGGAGCTGACCCTCGCCGCCCCGCTGGCCCTGCCCGCCGCCGACGAGGCCACGGGCGTTCAACTCCGCCTCTCCGTCGGGCCCTTGGACGAGCAGGGGCGACGCGCAGTCGCGTTCCACTCCCGACCCGAGGACGCGGCGCCGGAAGAGCCGTGGACGCAGCACGCGAGCGGCCACCTCGCACCCGCTCCGGCGGACCGCCCCACGCACGCCGGGCCTGCGGTCTGGCCGCCGGAGGGTGCTCGGCAGCTGAGCGTCGACGACCTGTACGGCGCCATGGAGTCCAGGGGCGTCGAGTACGGCCCCGCCTTCCAGGGCCTGCGCGCCGCCTGGTCCCGAGGGGCAGACATCTTCGCCGAAGTGGCCCTGCCCGACGGCGTGCCGGACGCCTTCACGGTGCACCCCGCGCTGCTCGACGCGGCCCTCCAGACGGCCGGCCTGCGCCCCACCGCCACGAACGCCGACACGGACGCCGCCACGGACGCCGGCGAGGACGGTGGGGATACGTCGGGCGTCCCGCTGCCGTTCTCGTGGAGCCGGGTGACCCTCGGCCCCGGCGCGGGCCGTACGTTGCGCGTGTCCCTGCGTGCTGCGGGGACCGACGGGGCTGATGGGGCTGACGCGGTCAGCGTCCGCATCACCGGTGAGGACGGCCGACTCGTCGCCGACATCGGGGCGTTGACCCTGCGCATGGCCTCGTACGACGGACTGCGCGCCCTCGACCGTTCGCTGTACCGCGTGGATTGGGTCCGCGTGGAGCCGCCCGCCGCGCCACCCGTCGATCGCCGCTGGACGGTGCTCGGGGAGTGCGACGCCGGACTGCTGCCGGACGGACTCACCGCCACGAGGGTTCCCGCCGGCGGGATCAACGGGACCGACGGCGTCGACGCGGCCGTGCTGCCCTGTCCTCCTCCCGCTGCCGGAGCCGACACTCCCGAAGCGGTGCACGCCGTCACGGCGGCCGTCCTGGACCACCTGCGCGCCTGGCTCGCGGACACCGCGTCCGCGTCGGTCCCGCTGGTCGCCCTCACCCGGGGCGCGGCCGGGCCCGGCACGGAATCCGCGTCCGTCCCCTCCGCCTCCTCCGGCTCGTCCGTCGCGTCCGCCGCCGTCTGGGGGCTGCTGCGTTCGGCCCAGCTCGAACACCCCGGGCGGTTCGTGCTGCTGGACACGGACGACCCGGCCGCGACGCCCGCGGTCCTGCCCGTCGTACTCGCCGCCGAAGAGCCACAACTTGCCGTGCGAGGCGGGGTGTTGTACGCGCCCCGGCTCGTCCGTGCCGCAGCGCGGGCCGCCGGGAGCGGTGCGGGGACGTTCGGCCCGGACGGCACCGTCCTGCTGACCGGTGGGGGCGGCGTCCTGGCCGGGATCCTCGCCCGCCACCTCGTCACCCGGCACGGCGTACGCCACCTGCTGCTGCTCGGCCGCCGGGGCGCCGACAGCCCCGGTGTGACCGAACTGGCCCAGGAATTGGTGGAGTCGGGCGCCGACGTGACGGCCGTGGCCTGTGACGTAGCGGACCGCGAAGCCGTCGCCCACGTCCTGGCCGGAATTCCGGCGGAGCACCCGCTGCGCGCCGTCGTCCACACCGCGGGCGTCCTCGACGACGGCCTGCTGGAGGCGCAGACCGCCGAGCGGCTGAGCGCCGTGCTGCGGCCCAAGGTGGACGGGGCCCACCACCTGCACTCCCTCACCCGAGACGCGGGCGCGGACCTGACGGCGTTCATCGTCTACTCGTCGGCCGCCGGCATCTTCGGCAGCCCCGGCCAGTCCACGTACGCCGCCGCCAACGCCGCGCTCGACGCCCTCATGACGGAACGCCACCGCCTCGGCCTGCCCGCCACCTCACTGGCCTGGGGCCTGTGGGAGCAGCGCAGCGGCCTGACCGCCGACCTGTCCGACACCGACCTGCGGCGCATGAACCGCAGCGGCGTACGCGGCCTTTCGGCGGCGGAGGGCATGGCGCTGTTCGACAGCGCGCTCGGCCTGGACGAGCCTGACGAGCGGCCGGACGCGCCGAATGGACCCAGCGCGCCCGGCGATCCCAACAACCCCGTCCTCGTCCCCGTACACCTCGACCTCACCGCCTACCGGGGCCGGGCCGTCCCGCCGCTCCTGCGCTCCCTTGTCAAGGCGCCGGCCAGGCCCCGGACCGCGGCCGACAGCGCGCCGCTGCGGCAGCGCCTCGCCGCCGCCGACGTGACCGAACACGGGCGGATCATCGTCGACCTCGTCCTGAGCCAGGCCGCCGAGGTGCTCGGCCACGCCACACCCGAAGCCCTGCGCGCGGACGACGCGTTCCTCTCCGTCGGCTTCGACTCGCTGACCGCGGTCGAGCTGCGCAACCGGCTCGCCGCCCGCACCGGCCTGCGGCTGCGCCCCACCACGGTCCTCGACAACGGCACTCCCGCCCGCCTCGCCGAACTGCTGCGCACCGAACTGGCCTCGGCGGACCAGATCGCGGACGCGGACCCGGATGTGCCCGGGACCGTACCGCCCGAGGCCGCCGATCCCGTCGGCACCCTTTTCCGGCAGGCCTGCGAACTGGGCCGGGTCGACGACGGCATCGCCCTGTTGAAGCACGCCGCCGCCCTGCGCCCCGACTTCCGTACCGGCAGCGAACTCCTTGCCGCCGGGACGAAGCCGGAGCTGCTGCACCTGTGCCGCGACGACAGCGCGCCGCAGCTGGTCTGCTTCGGCTCCGTCGTCGCGCTGGGCGGCGCGCACCAGTACGCCCGATTCGCCGCCCGGTTCCGCGACCGCTACGGCGTCAGTGCCCTCGCGGCCCCCGGTTTCCTGCCGGGCGAACCGGTCCCGGCCGAGATGTCCGCGCTCCTCGACTTCCAGGCGCGGACCCTGCGCGAGGAGCTCGGCGAGCGGCCCCTCGTCCTCCTTGGCTCCTCCTCCGGCGGCACCCTCGCGCACGGCGTCGCGGCACGCCTGGAGGAGCTGGGCGCGGGACCGGCCGCGGTGGTGCTGCTCGACACCTACCTCTCGGACAACGAAGGGATGACCCAGTTCAACGACGTACTGATCGGCGGCATGTTCGCGCGCGAGGAACGGGCCGCCCCCATGGACGGCACCCGGCTCACCGCCATGGGCCGCTACTTCCGCCTCCTCGACACATGGACGCCGCCCCCGGTGCAAGCGCCCGTCCTCCTCGTCCGCGCCGGCGAGCCCCTCGCCGAACCGGACCCGGGTGCGGGCGACTGGCGCGCCACCTGGCCGACCGCCCAGAGCGTCGTCGACGTGCCCGGCGACCACTTCTCCCTCATGGAGGAGCACGTCGACACGACGGCCGGGGCCGTCACCGACTGGCTCGACACCGTCCTCGCCCCGTCACCCACCACCACGCGGCGCACACCCCGCACACGCCGCACGTCCTGACGTCCCACCGACACCGCTAGGAGAGGCGCATGACACGAGCGCCACACACCACCCCCGATACGCGGGCCGCCGCCGATCCGCGGTCTCCCGCCGGCAACCACCGGATCGCCGTCCTCGGCGCCGGCGTCATGGGCGTGGGCATCACCGCCCTCGCCCTCGGACACGGCGTACCGGTCCTCCTCGTCGACGTCGACGAGGAGCGGCTCGACCGAGCCAAGGACGACATCGACCGCGAACTGCGCATGGCTCAGCTGATGGGCCACCTCCCGGCCGCCGCCGGCACCGGGGCCCTGGAACTGGCCACCACCACCGAAGGCGTCGCCGACGCCACCGCCGTCGTCGAGGCCATCACCGAGGTCGCCGAGCTCAAGGCCAAGGCGCTCGCGGACGTCTCGGCCCGGGTGCGCCCCGGCACCCCACTGATCTCGAACACCTCGTCCATCCCCATCGACGAGCTCGCCGGTCACGCGGAACGCGCCGAGGACGTCGTCGGCACGCACTTCATGAACCCGCCCTACCT
Organism: Streptomyces sp. NPDC029674; assembly: GCF_044903205.1. NCBI lineage: Bacteria > Bacillati > Actinomycetota > Actinomycetes > Kitasatosporales > Streptomycetaceae > Streptomyces > Streptomyces sp. NPDC029674. The sequence continues at coordinate 469,567 of NZ_JBJDPY010000005.1, read as the reverse complement.
GATCCCGACCGTCGAGGTCATCCGGGGCGCCAGGACCGGCGAGGAGACCATGACCGCCGTCAGCGGTCTGCTCACCGCCCTGGCCCGCCACCAAGTCGTCGTACGGGACGCCCCCGGCTTCGTCACCAGCCGCGTCCTCCACCCGATGATCAATGACGCGGCCCGGGTCGTGCAGGAGGGCACCGCGACGGTCGAGGCCGTCGACGCCCTCATGGAGGGCTGCCTGGGTCACCCCACAGGACCGCTGCGCACCGCCGACCTGATCGGCATCGACAACTTGGTGGACTCGCTGCGCGTCCTGCACCAGCACACCGGAGACGAGGGCTGCCGCCCCTGCGACCTGCTGCTCGACAAGGTCCGGCAGGGCGAACTCGGCCGCAAGACCGGCCGTGGATTCTACGCATACCAGGAGGAGAACTGATGAGCAGCTTCGACGCCGGCGCCACCGAGTCCGCCGAGTCCCCCGAGTCCGCCGACTCCACCGAGGCCGTCGAGAAGGAGATCCTGCGCTTTCTGGAGGCGCGCACCAAGCGTTCCTGGGGGACCGACGCGGACCTCTTCGCCTCCGGCGGGCTCTCCTCGCTGTTCGCGATGGAGCTCGTCGTGCATCTGGAGAAGTCCTTCGGCGTCTCCGTCCGCGGCGCCGATCTCCGGCTGGACAACTTCCGTACGGTCACGGCGATGACAGAGCTCGTCCAGCGACTCCAGAAGGCGGCGGCCGGAGGAGCCGGTGAGTGACCAGCTACTGACGGAGGCACCGACCGACGCACCGCCCAACAGGCCCTCCCCGGAGGAGGCGGCCGCCGCCGTCACCGCCCTGGTGGGCGACGAGGCCGACGCCTGGGACCGCGCGGGGCTGCTGCCGGTCGGTCTGCTGCGGGAGCTGGGCGCCGCAGGGCGGCTCTGCCCCCAGGTGCCGGCGGAGTACGGGGGCTGGGGGCTGTCCAGCGCGGCCGCCGGGGAGTTCACCGCGCACGTCGGCAGCCTGTGCAGCTCCCTGCGGTCCGTCATGACCTCGCAGGGCATGGCCGCCTGGACCATCGAGCGCTTCGGCTCCGCCGGGCAGCGCGGGGAGTTCCTGCCCCGGCTCACCGGCGGCGGCCTCGCGGCGGCCGGGTTCAGCGAACGCGGCGCCGGAAGCGATCTGTCCGCCATGACGACCCGGGTGCGCCGCGACGGGGACACGGTCGTCCTCGACGGCCACAAGGTCTGGGTCACCGCCGCGCACTACGCGGACCTGCTCGTCGTATTCGGCAGGTACGAAGACGGCGGCAAGTACGAAGACGGCGGCGGGAACGGGGACGGAGGCGACGGCGACGAGGCGGTGGCCGTCGTCGTCCCCGCGGACACCCCCGGCGTCCGCGTCACCCGCGTCGCCGACCCGCTCGGCTGCCGCGCGGCCGGACACGCCGACATCGCCCTCGACGGGGTGCGGGTACCGGCCGCGCACGTGCTCGGCGGCTCGTCGCTGCCCTTGCCGCTCCTTGTCACCACCGCTCTCGCCTACGGCCGCATGTCGGTGGCCTGGGGGTGCGTCGGCATCCTGCGCGGCTGTCTGACGGCCGCCGCCCGGCACGCGGCCACGCGCGAGCAGTTCGGCGTTCCGCTGGGTGAGCACCAGCTCGTCGCCCGCCACCTCGCCGAGCTCTTCGTCGCCGAGCAGACCGCCGCCCGGGCCTGCGAGCACGCCTCGCGCTGCTGGGACGACGGCTCACCGGAGCAGGTAGTGGCCACGGTCCTGGCCAAACACGTCAGCGCGGGCAGCGCGGCCCGGGGCGCGGCCACCGCCGTCCAGGTGCTCGCCTCGGCCGGAGCCCGGGACGGGCACGTGGTGGCCCGCGCCCACCGCGACGCGAAGCTCATGGAAATCATCGAAGGCAGCAACGAGATGTGCCAGTTGATGCTGGCGCGGCACGTCCTCGGCAGCAGTGTGTGAAGGGAATCGGAGTGACAACCACCGGAGCGAACACACCCGCAGCGACCACGGCGACGCGTGACGCGCCGCCCCTCCATTCCGCCCCCGTACTCAAATGCCTGGTCTGGGACCTCGACAACACCCTGTGGCAGGGGACCCTCCTGGAGGACGGCGAGGTGACGCTGCCGGACGCGATACGCGATGTCGTCGTGGAGCTGGACTCCCGCGGCATCCTCCAGTCCGTCGCCAGCAAGAACGACCACGAGACGGCGTGGGCCCGACTGGAGAAACTCGGCGTCGCCGAGTACTTCGTGCTGCCGCGGATCGGCTGGGGCCCCAAGTCGGACGCGGTACGCCGGATCGCCGACACCCTGGGATTCGCCCTGAGCGCCGTCGGCTTCATCGACGACCAGCCCGCCGAACGCGCCGAGGTCACCTACCACCTCCCCGAGGTCCGCTGCTACGACGCCGAGGACGCCGAACACCTGCCGGGGCGCCCGGAGTTCACGCCGCCCCTGCAGACGGTGGACTCCCGGCGGCGGCGCCAGATGTACCAGGCGGGGTTCCGGCGCGAGGCAGCCCGGGCCGAGGCGGCCGGGCCGGACGAGGACTTCCTGCGCTCCCTGGAGCTGGACATGCGCATCGGCCGCGCCACCGACGACGAACTGTCGCGCGTCGAGGAACTCACCCTGCGCACCAGCCAGATGAACGCCACCGGAGTGCACTACTCCGACGCCGACCTGCGCCGGCTGCTCACCGATCCCGGCCACGAGGTCCTGGTGGTCACGCTCACGGACCGCTTCGGCCCGCACGGCGCCGTCGGCGTACTGCTCCTGGAGCGCCGCCCGGCGGCGTGGCACCTCAAACTACTCGCCACCTCCTGCCGCGTGGTGTCGTTCGGCGCGGGCGCGACCATCCTCAACTGGCTCATCGACGAGGCGGCCCGCGCGGACACGCATCTGGTGGCCGACTTCAGGCCCACCGAACGCAACCGCATGATGGAGATCGCCTACCGCTTCGCGGGATTCACGGACGCCGACCCGTGCTCCTGCGTCGCGACCCTCCCGCCGGCGGCGGACGACCTCCAGCGCCTGCATCTGCGGCCCTCGCCGCGCCCGGCATCGACGACGATCAAGGTGAGCGCGGTGAACCTGGTCTGAGGGACGGGGCGGCCCGGTACGTGGCTCCCACGCACGGGGCCGCCCCCGCCTCCGTACTCAGCGCTTGCGGGCCAGTGTGATGCCGTCCGCCATCGGCAGCAGGGAAATGTCCACGCGTTCATCCGCGGTCAGCGCCGAATTGAGCTCGCGAATGGCCACGGTGTCCGCGTCGTCGAATTCCGGGTCCGCGACGCGCCCGAAGAAGAGCGTATTGTCGATGACGAGAAGCCCGCCGCTCCTGGTGAGAGCGAGCGACTTCTCGTAATAGGTCCGGTAGTTGGTTTTGTCGGCGTCGATGAATACGAGGTCGAACGCGCCGGCGCCCCGTTCCGTGAGCAGCTCGTCCAGGGTGTCCCGCGCGTCCCCGACGCGCAGCTCGATCCGGTCGTCGATGCCGTCCCGCTTCCAGTACGCGGCGCCGATGTCGGGCCACCGGTCGGTGACGTCGCAGGTCACGACCTTGCCGTCGGCGGGCAGCGCCCGCGCCATGCACAGCGTGCTGTACCCGGTGAAGGTGCCGAGCTCCAGCACCGACCGTGCTCCGGTGAGGCGGACGAGCAGCGCCAGTAACTGGCCTTCCTCCGCCATGACCTGCATGGCCGTGCCACCCGGCAGCTGCGCCGTTTCCTCCCGCAGCCCTCTCAGAATGTCGTCGTCGCGGAGTGACACATCCCTGACGTAGGAAAGGAGGGGGCCGGTGGAATCGATCTGGTCAGCCATGAAGGCAACGCCCTTCTCTCTGCCGCGCAATGAATGGGAAGTAATCCCTTCACGACCGTAACAGCGAATACCGCGGCAAGGTCATCGAACGGCTGAAACCGAGCGGTGCTCAATTTCCTGCGGCGCGGGGCGTGACAGGCGGCTCCACGAGGTCCAGACTTCAGCCCCCGGGCACCCGGTCAGACCCGAGCCGGTCCGACTCGGTTCGGTGTGGGGGAGCGGAGGCTCGGCGCATGGGTGGAGGAGCGGCTGCCGCGGCAGAGGGCGCGGTGATCTCGCTGCCCCAGGGCGGCGGTGCGGTCAGCGGTCTGGGGGAGACGTTCGCCCCCGATCTGTTCACCGGCACGGGCAACTTCACGGTGCCGATCGGGATACCGCCCGGCCGCGCGGGGCTGACGCCCCAACTGTCCCTGGGGTACAGCACGGGACAGGGCAACGGCCCCTTCGGCATCGGCTGGCAGCTGAGTCTGCCGGGAGTGGCGCGCAAGACGTCCCGTGGTGTTCCGAGCTACGCGGACATCCCGGGAAACGCGGCCGACCGGCGGCCCGGTGCGGTGGCGCGGCCCGATGTGTTCGTCCTGTCCGGGGCCGATGACCTGGTGCCCGTCGAGGGCGGTCTGCCGGGACGGACGCGCTACCGGCCGCGCACGGAGGGACAGTTCGCGCGGATCGAGCACGTCCGGGACGGGTCGGGCGACTTCTGGGAGGTGCGCGGCAGGGACGGCATGCTCAGCCGCTACGGCAGCCGGCGCCCGGGCGGCGCGGACGCGGCCTGGCGCGATCCCGCGACGGTCGCCGACCCCGACGCCCCGCAGCGGATCTTCGGCTGGCGGGTCACCGAGAGCCGGGACGCCCTCGGCAACCTGATCCGGTACGAGTATTTGCGCGACAAGGGCCGCGAGCCCGGGCACGCCTGGGACCAGCCGCTGCTCTCCCGTATCCGGTACGCGGACTACGGGGACCGGGCGGCCCCTTCGTTCCTGGTCGAGGTGGCGTTCGCGTACGAGCAGCGGCCCGATCCGTTCTCCGGCCACCGCTCCGGGTTCGAAGTGCGCAGCACGCTGCGGTGCCGCTCCATCCGGGTGACCACGCATGCCGCGGACGGTGTCGCCCGTCCGGCGCGCGAGTACCGGCTGGGCTACGAACAGGCCGTGTTCAACGGGGTGTCGCTGCTGACGCGTGTCGACGCGGTCGGCGTCGACGACCAGGGCCTCCCGCCGGGGCAGGAGGCCGCGGAGGAGCGGCTGCCACCGCTGACGTTCGCCTATACGGGATTCGACCCTGCCGCGCACCGCTTGGCCCCGCTGACGGGGCCCGGCCTGCCGACGGCGTCGCTCGGCAGTCCGGTGCTCGCGCTGGTGGATCTGCGCGGCAGCGGGCTGCCCGATGTCGTCGAGCTCGGGCCTGCCGCGGCCCGCGTGTGGCGCAATGCCGGCGGTGGGCGCTTCGAGTTGCCCCGCGCCCTCGCCGAGGTGCCGCCCTGTTCGCTCGCCGATCCCGGCGTGCGGTTCCTGGACGCCAACGGCGACGGCCGCCCCGACCTTCTGGTGTCCGAGAGGGCCGCGCGGGGCGGGCCCACGGGAGCGGGCGTGCGGGCCGAGGGCATGGCGGCGGGCTACTTCCCGATGAGCTTCGCGGGAGGCTGGAGCCGTCGCTCGTTCACGCGCTACGGGCAGTCGCCGTCGGTGGAGCTGAGTGACGCGAACGTACGCCTCGCCGATCTGGACGGGGACGGCCTGACCGACGTGGTGCGGTCCGGGGCACGTCTGGAGTGCTGGTTCAACGACCCGGACCCGCGGCTGGCGTGGCGACGCTCGGCCAGCGGTGCGGCCGCCGGACCGCCGGTCGACTTCACGAACCCCCGGGTGCGGCTCGCCGACATGACCGGTGACGGGCTGCCGGACATCGTGCTGCTGAGCAGCGGCAACATCTCCTATCAGCCGAACCTGGGGCACGGCCGGTGGGGGACGCGGGTGACCATGCGCAACTCGCCCCGGCTGCCCGCGGATTACGATGCGCGGCGGCTGCTGCTCGGCGACGTCGACGGGGACGGCGCGGCCGACCTGATCTTCGTCGACCGCGGCCGGGTACTGCTCTGGGGCAACAGGTCCGGCAACGGGTGGACGGACGAGCCGGTCGCCGTCCGGGGCACCCCGGACGTGGTGGGCACGGACTCCGTGCAGGTGTGCGACCTGTACGGAACCGGCATGCAGGGGCTGCTGTTCAGCCGCACCGCCGACGGGTCCGGCCGCCCGCACTTACGGTTCCTGGACTTCAGCGGCGGAGTCAAGCCGCGGCTGCTCGAGCTGATGGACAACCACCTGGGGGCCGTGACCCGCGTGACGTACGCGCCCTCCACCGAGGAGTACCTGCGCGATCAGCGTGACCCGGCGACCCGCTGGCGCACCACCCTGCCGTTCCCCGTCCACGTGGTCACGAGCGTCGAGGTGACCGACGCACTGTCAGGCAGCCGGACGAGCGCCACCTACCGATATCACCACGGCTATTGGGACGGCGTGGAGCGGGAGTTCCGCGGCTTCGCGAGGGTCGACCGCCTGGACACCGAGACGTTCACCCAGGCATCCCTGCCCCACGAGCGGGAAGAGCACTTCTCGCCGCCCACGCTCACCAAGAGCTGGTTCCACCCGGGCCCCGTCGCCGCCGCCGAAGCGAGCGAATGGACCGAAGCGGACCTCCGCCACGAGTACTTCGGCGGAGACGCCCCGATGCTGCCGCGCCCGCCGGGGCAGTCCGCGTTCCTCGCCTCCCTGCCGCGCGCCGCCCGCCGCTCCGCCCTGCGCGCCCTGCGCGGCCGGCTCCAGCGCACCGAGCTGTACGCCCTGGACGGCGCCGCCCACGCATCCCGCCCCTACACCGTCACCGAGTCGCTCCCCGGCATCCGCGAGGAGTCGCCGCCGACCGGGGACGACGCCCGCGAGCGGATCTTCTTCCCGTTCACACTCGGCGAGCGCGTCACCGAGTACGAGCGCGGCGTCGAACCCATGACGCGCTTCACCTTCCCCGCCGGGCACGACCGGTACGGCCTGCCGACCGGACAGCTGGCCCTCGCCGTGCCGCGCGGCCGCGACCCGCTGGCCGCCGTCGCCACCGTGACGCAGCCCTACTTGTCGACGTACACGATGCTGGAGTACGCCCGCCGCGACGACGCCACGCACTACCTGGTCGACAAGGTCGCGAGGAAGACCGAGTCCGAGGTCGTGCACGACGGCCGGCTGCGCGTGGCCGACCTGCGGGACACCGTTCTCGCCGGGCCGCCACAGGGCAGCGGGGTGGAGCTGCGCCTGCTCACGGACACGCGCAACCGGTACGACGGCGACGCGTACACGGGGCTTCCGCACGGAGTGCTCGGCGAGTTCGGACTGCTCTCCCGCACCGAGTCCCTCGCCTTCACCGACGCGTTCCTCGACTCCCTGTACCGGTCCGACGATCCGGCGGCGACCGGTCCCCGCCCGGCATATCTCACCCCGGGCGGAGCCACCGCCTGGACCGGCGAATATCCGCGGGAGTTCCGCGACCTGCTGCCCCGGCTCGCCGGACATGTGCACCACACCGACGGCGAGCTGCCCGGTTCACCCGCCGGCTACTACGTGATCACCGCACGCCATCAGTACGACACCCAGGTGGCGGGCCGGACACCCCGCGGCCTGCCGCTCGCGTCAATCGACCCGCTGGGCGCGCACAGCCGCATCGACTACGACGCGCACGACCTGCTCCCGGTGCGCTGCGTCGACCCGGCAGGGCTGACGACCGACGCCGTGGCCGACCACCGGCTGCTGTATCCGCGTGAGCTGACGGACGCCAACGGCACGACCACCACGGTCGCCTACTCCCCGGCCGGTTTCGTCACCGCCCGCTCCGTGCGCGGCCGGAACGGGGAGGGCGACCGTGCGGCGCCCGGCACCCGCACGACGTACGACCTGCTGGCCTTCGCCGAGGGGCGGGGCCCGGCCGCCGTGCGCACCGTGCGCCGTGTGCACCACGACACGGACACCGACACGCCGCCCGAGCGCGTCGACGACGTCCTGGTGTCGGTGCAGTACTCCGACGGATTCGGCCGTCTCCTCCAGACCCGCACCCAGGCCGAGGACACCCTCTTCGGCGATCCCGCGTACGGCGGCGGCACCATACCGGCGGGCGACCTCACACCGGTCGGCGACACCATCGGACGCACCCGGGGCGCCTCGGATCCGGAGAACGTGATCGTCTCCGGCCATCAGGTGTACGACAACAAGGGGCGGGTGGTGCGCAAGTACGAGCCGTTCCACGCCACCGGCTTCGCCTATGCCGAGGCGCCCGACGCCCGGTCGGGGCAGCACACCGAGCTGTTCTACGACCCTCGCGGTCAGGTGGTGCGCACCCTGAACCCGGACGGCAGCGAGCAGCGAGTCCTCTTCGGCGTCCCGGCCGACCTCACCGACCCGGACGGTTTCGCGCCGACCCCCTGGGAGTCGTACACCTACGACGCCAACGACAACGCGGGCCGCACGCACCCCGACTCCACGCAGCCCTACGCGAGCCACTGGAACACCCCGGCGAGCATGGAGGTCGACGCGCTCGGCCGGACGGTGCGTACCGTCGCCCGCAACGGGGCCGGGCCGGCGGACCGCATCACCACCGGAGCCGAGTACGACGTCCGGGGCAACCTCGTCTCGGTGACGGACGCGCTCGGCCGGGAGACGTTCCGGTACGTGTACGACATGGCGCGGCGGCGCTGGCGGGCCGACGGCATCGACTGCGGGCGCCGCGACACGGTGCCCGACGCGCTCGGCCGCGCCGTCGAGACCCGGGACAGCAAGGGGTCGTTGACGCTGTGCGCGTTCGACGCACTGCGCAGGCCGACCCGCGTGTGGGCGCGCGACGACGGCACAGGTCCGGTGTCACTGCGTCAGATCGTCGAGTACGGCGACGGCGGCACGCCCGGGCAACCCGCCGCCGAACGGGCCGCGGCCCGCGCCCGCAACCTGCTCGGCCGCCCCGTGCGCCACCACGACGAAGCGGGGCTCGTGACCGTCACCGCGGCCGACTGCAAGGGCAATGTCCTGGAGACCACACGGCGGATCATCGCCGACGCCCCGATCCTCGACAGCTACGAGAACGCTGCGGGCAGGGACTGGCAGATCGTGCCGTTCCAGGTCGAGTGGACACCCGCTCCCGGCCAGTCCCGCGAGACCCGTGACGCACAACTCCTCGAACCCGTCGGCTACGTGACCAACTCGGCGTACGACGCCCTCGACCGGGTCGTGAGGCATGCGTTCCCCGTCGATGTGGAAGGACGCCGCCGGGTCCTCAGGCCCACCTACAGCCGGGCGGGCACGTTGGAGCAGGTGCGCCTCGACGACACGGTGTACGTGCAGCGGATCAGCTACGACGCCAAGGGACAGCGGACGCTGATCGCCTACGGCAACGGCGTCCTCACCCGGTACGCGTACGACCCGCACACGTTCCTGCTCACGCGGCTGCGCAGCGAGCACTACACCCTCGTCGACGCGCGTACCTACCGGCCGTCGGGTGACCCGCTGCAGGACCACGGCTACGAGCACGACCTCGCGGGAAACCTCCTGACCCTGCGCGAACGGACGCCGGGCAGCGGCATCCCGGGCAACGCGGCCGCACTCGGCACGGACGACCCCATCCTGCGCAAACTGCTTGGCGGCGGCGACGCGCTCGACCGGCACTTCACCTACGACCCCTGCTACCGGCTGCTGAGCGCGACGGGCCGCGAGCACCGGGCCCCGCCCGCCGGTGACCCGTGGCACGCCACACCACGCGGCACCGATGTGACCAGGGCGCAGGCCTACCGGGAAACGTACCGGTACGACGCCGCGGACAGCCTGCTCGCCCTGACGCACACGGGCACCGGCGGTTTCGCGCGCACCTTCACCCTCACGCCCGGCAGCAACCGGCTGCGGCGCACGACCACCGGGCAGACACCGTACGACTACACATTCGACCGCAACGGCAACATGACCGGGGAGACCACCTCACGGCACTTCGCGTGGGACCACGGCGACCGGCTCAAGGCGTTCGCGACCCGGACCGCGGGAGCCGAGCCGTCGGTCCACGCGCAGTACCTCCACGACGCGACGGGCCGGCGGATCAAAAAGCTGGTGCGCCGCCAGGGCGGTGGCGTGGAAGTCGTCCACTACGTCGACGAGCTCTTCGAGCACCACCGCTGGGCCGGGTCCGCGGGCAGCGGCGAGAACCAGCACATCCACGTCATGGACGACCGCCGCAGGGTCGCACTCGTCCGGCTCGGCCCGGCCCACCCGGACGACCGCGGCCCCGCCACCGCCTTCCACCTGGGCGACCACCTCGGCAGCAGCACCGCCGTACTGGACCACGCCGGGATCCTCACCAACCGCGAGGAGTACACCCCCTACGGCGAGACCAGCTTCGGCGGCCACACCAGGAAGCGCTACCGGTTCACCGGCGCCGAGCGCGACGAGGAGAGCGGGCTGAACCACCACGGGGCCCGCTCCTACGCGCCGTGGACCGCGCGCTGGACCAGCTGCGACCCGCTGGGCATCGTCGACGGACTCAACCTCTTCACCTACGTACGCGCCAATCCGCTGCGCCTCACCGATCCCACGGGCAAGCAGAGCGCGACCGTCGGCGACGTCGCGTCCGACGCGATCGGCCTTCTCGACAGCTCGGAGAACCCCTTCCAGGTCCAGGGGAAGGCAGGTCTGCGCGAGATTCCCGTCTCGCTCGACATCGACGAGGCGCTGCCGGTCGGACAGCGGGGCATCTCGGTGGGGGAGGCCCGGGCCAGGGCGCTCGACGTGTCCAACCGTCAGCTGCTCGACCCGGCCACGAACCGGTACACCAAATACCTCGGGACCGAGGCACGGGCCGGCTCCCTCAGCCGTGTCGTCCGGTCGGTCGCCGAGGACGCGAGCCTCCTGTTCACACACCGGTTCAACGAGATCACGGAGATGCGGACGGTCTTCGCCGACGCGGTCGCGAGGGTCCGCGACCCCATGGGGATGTCGCCGACCGCCCTCAAGGCCGCGGTCAACGGGCACGTCTGGGACATCATCAAGACGGGCACCGGCCCGGCGGCGACGCGGGTGCGCGAGGCCCTCGGCAAGCTCGGCTTCGAGAACGTCCCCAAGACCGGCTTCGTGATGCGCGGACCACCCGGGGGCGGTGCGGGCCCCGTCCCGTCGGGCGCGGCGCCGGCCCGTCCGTCGGCCGGGGCGGGCACCGCGGCGAAGGGGGCGGCCGCGGCCGAGGGCGTGGCCGCTGCCGAAGTGGCGGAGAAGGGGGCCGGGCTCATGGGCAAGGCCGGGCGGGTCGTCGGCTTCGTCGGCAGGGCGGCCATCGCCGTCCCGGTCGTGTACCGGTCCTTCATGGCCGGCACCCATCTGCGCGAGGGACACGGCTGGGAGGCCGCCAAGCAGGTCGGCCTGCTGCTGTGGGAGGTGAGTCCCGGCCCGCTGCTGCTCGCCGGGGCGGAGGGCAGGCAGCAGCTCGTCGAGCGGATCAGGGCGACCCACGACGCGAAGACGGCGGAGCAGATCATCCGCAACTCCTGCCTGTACGCGTCACCGATCTGCCGTCAGTGATCCGTACCGCGCTCCTCTCGACGACCGTCCGGACACATACACAAGAGGGGGGCGACGTGACCGCCGAGGACCACGAGACACCGCACACGGCGGAGAAGGCCGCGACGGGGAAGCGGCTGCCCGTCGCGGAAGCCCCGCCCATCCCGAAGGCTCCGCCCGACGTCCCGCCGTGGGTCAGCGTCTCGGTCCCCGCGACCCGGGTCGTGGCGGGCACGCCCACGACGGTCGTCGTGCGGGAGGACCGCGGCACCCGCTGGGTCTGGGTCCCCGCGGACCTGACCTGGGAGCCGAGGGACGCCGTCACCTACACGGCGACCCGGATCAGCGTCGACGGCACGGTGGTCATCAACGACCCCCAAGGCGGCGGAGGAAGCTACTCCGTGACGTTCGCACGCCCCGGCGACCACACGCTCGTCGCGGTCGGAGTGGCGGGGGCCCGCGACATAGTGTCGCCGCCCCTCACCGTCCACGTGGCGGCCGCCGCACCACCCGCCTTCACCCTCACCTCCCCGGCCAACGGCGCGGTGGTCAACCTCGACGAGGGCGGCGGACAGGTCTCCGTCCAGTTCACCACGGGCAGCGACCAGTTCTTCCCGCTCACGGTGAGCATCACCAGGGACGGACAGACCACGTCCGAGCGGTTCACCGGCACCACGTACGCGAAGCCGGTGCTGCTCGCACCCATGCCGCTCGGCACCCGGTCCCTGTCGGTCACCTGCGCCGACCCCGACGGCGTGGCGACGACCCAGACCCGCTCCCTCACCGGCCGCGACATCGCGTCGCCACGGGTGCGAGTCGTCTCACCGCAGCCCGCCGCCAACATCATCGGCGACGCCAACGGCGCGGTGACGGTGTCCGTGCAGGGCACCGCCGAGGACGCCCAGAGCGGCATGGTGGGCGCACCGGCCACCGTGGCCTGGGCGCTCGCGCCCGGTGGCCCCTGGACCGCGGCCCGGCCCGCGGCGACGGGTGACTTCCGCAACTGGAGCGCCGACGTACCGCTGTCCGGATTCGGCGCCCACACCATCCATGTGCGGGCGACCGACCAGGCCGGCAACACGACCCCGGCCCCGCAGCTCGCCGTCCCGGTCGTGGTGATCAGCTCCTACGTCCCCGCCACCCTGGACGAGCGGCTCAACGAGCGGCAGTATCTGAGCGGCCTGCTGTCCTTCGCGCAGGAACAGGTCACCGTCCCCGGCACCCCGCCCGCCCCGCTGGACACCCCCACCCTCGTCGCCGCCCTCGGCCAGCCCCTGGGCCGGCTCAGCCAGCCCCTGTCCGCCGCGGCCGACCGGGGCAGCCGCGAGGTCAGCCAACTCCGCGTACCCGTCGAGCTGTTGCGCGCCCGCATCGCCGCCACCAACACCCCCACAGTCCCCGGCGCCGCCGCCGAAGCCACCTACCGCGACACCGCCTACGCCGATCTGCTCGCCGCCTTCGGCACGTCCTACGCGGAGCTGCGACTGGCCAGGGGAGCCGACCCCGCGGCCCGCCGTGCCCTCGCCGGCCGGCTGGGCATCCGCCTCACGGGCCAGCGCCCCGACGAACTGGACCGTCTCGTCCTGGACGGCACGGCCCTGACCGAAGCCGCCCTGGAGACCCTGTTCGGCCTGCCGTCCAGTGCGGCCACCGACCCGCTCAGAGCGCCCGTGACCCCGCTCATCCTCACCTGGCAACTGACCGCCCTCACACCGTCCTGGGCCGAGCAGGACCAGCACCCGCGGACACCCAGGGCCTTCACGGCCCTTGCCGACCCCGACGTCATCGGCGCCGCCGACGTGGTGGCGGGCCCCAAGGGCGACCCCGTCCGCACCCTCCTGGCCCAGCGCGCCCACGCCCTCTCCGACTACGGGAACCTGCTCAACAGCCTGCGCAACGCGGAGACCGATCCCGTGAAGGGCCTCGCCGCGATGACGGCACGCGCGTTGCCGGACACCGACCTCGCCGACCTGGAGGCCAAGGACACCCGCGGCACCGACATCGGCCCGGCCCTCGACGCGGTCGGCCTGCCCCGCGGCGGCTTCCTGCACCTGCGGGCGCTCGCACGCCTCGCAGCCGCCGGGCCGCTCACCCGCGCCGAGTGGACCGACGCCATCGCCGTCCTCGTCGGCGCCCGCCGACGCCAGCTGTACCCCACATGGCGGGCCCAGGAGACGGCGTTCGTCCTCTCGCCCGACTACTTCGTGCTCTCCGGCACCGGCCCCCAGGTCGCCCCGCTCCGCGCCGACCCTCGCGCGCGCGACGACTGGCAGACCGTGCTGCGCGGCCGCACCGCCGAGCGCCAGGACATCCTCGCCGCCGGAGTGCGGGCCGTCGCCTCCGCCGAGCAGGCGGCCCTGCCGATCCTGCGGGACGCCCTCCTCACCGACCTCGCCGCACCCACGAACAGCGACCTCACCGACACCGGCGAGGCGATGTCCGCCCTGTTCCTGGTCGACGTACTCGCCGGCGGCACCCTGCGCACCACCCGGATCAGGCAGGCCATCGAAAGCGTCCAGTCACTGCTGTCCGCGAAGCGCTCCGGCGCGCTGCCCCCGGCCCACCCGGCGGCCGCCTGGACCCTCAACGACTTCGACGCGTTCACCGCCGCCTGGGTGTGGATGGGCGAGCACGGCAGCTGGCAGGCGGCCACCACGGCCTTCCTCTTCCCCGAACGCAACCTCGACCCGACGCTCCTGGTCCCGAACGCCACCCCGGCGAAACCGTTCGACACCTTCTACGCCAACATCCGCGGCACCGGCCCCTTCAGCGCCGCCGACGCCAAACGGCACGCGGCGACATACCTGACCCAGCTGGGCCTGAACTTCACCTACCTGGACCCGAACAGGTCCATGGCACACCAGCGGGCCCTGCGGGACCTGTCCGCCGCCCAGAGCGAGACGGCCGCCCGGGAGACCTTCTGGGCCGTGCCGCTGTTGCTCGCCGCACGCCTGCAGTCGGTCGGCGACCACCCCGCCGCCCTCGACTGGTACTGGCTCGTCCTGCCCTACGACGTCAGCGACCCGGTCTCCATCTACCACCGCCTCAACCTGGAGACACCCGCCCGGCCCGACCTGCGCTTCCCGCCGAAGTGGACGACGCGGCTCGACCCGTTCACGCTCGCCGCGACCCGCCCGACCCCCTACAGCCGGTACACCCTCCTCTCCGTCGTACGCTGCCATCTCGACCACGCCGACGCCGAGTTCACCCGCGAGACCGACGAGTCCGTCGCCCACGCCCGCGCCCTCTACGTCACCGCCCGGCGGCTCCTCGACGCACCCCGGCTCAAGGCGCTGCCGCCGACCAACACCGGCGAACCGGCCCTGGCCATCCCGGAGGCCGAGTCGCTGCGCGCCCGTGCCCGGGTCCAGCTCGCCAAGTTGCGCCAGGGCCGGAACATCGCCGGCATGCCCCGCGCCCAAGGCGTCTCCACGATGCTGACCGTCAGCCAGCCGACGCCGTACCGCTTCCGCGTACTGCTCGACCGGGCCCGTCAACTCACCGCCCAGGCCGCCCAGATGGAAGCCGGATACCTCGCCGCGCTGGAGAAGTACGACGAGCGGAACCTGCGCGTCTTCGAAGCGCTCAAGGGAATCGACCTGAGCGCCGCGCACGCCACCCTGGCGACGAGCCGGATCACCGAGGCCACGGACGCGGTGAGCGCCGCCGAGGCGCAGAAGACCAGGGCCGACGTCATGGCCGAGCGCTACACGGCCGCGATCGAAGCGCCCCCGAACGCCTACGAGACGAGGATGCTGACCGACTACGACAAGCTGCGCGACATCAAGGACGGCATCGTCACTGCGGACACCGCCATCGGCATCGCCCAGGCGGCCTCCAACGCGTCCAGCCTCGCCGACGTCTTCTTCAGCGGAGGCGCCAAGGTGGCCCTCGCCCTCTCCATCTCGGCGGGCGTGGTCATCAAGGGCGGGCTGCAGGCATGGCAGAACGACGTGGAGGCACAGCTCCAGGCCAACCAGCTGCACGCCGGAATCGAGCAGCGCCGTGACGACTGGCGGCGCCAGCTGGTCGCCGCGGAACAGGACTCCCTGATCGCCGCCGCCCAGGTGGCGACGGCCCGGGACCACCTGGGCATCGCCATCCAGGAGTCGGGCATCGCCGCGCTCCAGCACGACCAGGCGCTGGCGACCCTCAAGTTCCTGGGCGACCAGTTCACCAACGCCGACCTGTACCTGTGGCTGAGCACCACGCTCGGCGGCGTCTACCGCTACTTCCTTCAGCAGGCCACCGCCACCGCCCGCCTCGCCCAGGCACAGCTCGCCTTCGAGCGGGCCGAACCGGCACAGTCACTCATCCGCAACGACTACTGGCGGTCGCCCGCCGAAGCCACCGGGCCCAGCCGCCGGGGCCTCGCGGGCGCCGAACAGCTCGCCGAGGACCTGACCCGCCTCGACCAGTACGCGCTCAGCTCCGAACGGCGCCGCCTCAACCTGTCCCAGACGTTCTCGCTCGCCCGCCTCATGCCGGTCGAGTTCCAGGACTTCCGCGCGACGGGCACCCTGTCCTTCGCCACGCCCACGGCGCTGTTCGACGCGGACTTCCCCGGCCACTATCTGCGCCTGATCCGGCAGGTGCACACCAGCGTCGTCGCACTCGTACCACCGGACCGGGGCATCCGCGCGACCCTCCTCTCCAACGGAATCTCGCGGGTGACCACCGGCCAGGACGGCGTGTTCCGCGACATCACCGTGCGGCACGACCCGTCGGTCGTCGCCCTGACCTCCCCGGTGGGAGCCACCGGCGTCTTCGCACTCGACGCCCAGTCCGACCTGCTGCTCCCCTTCGAGTCCAGCGGCGTCGACACCAGCTGGGAACTGCAACTCCCGCCCGCCGCCAACCCGTTCGACTTCTCGTCCATCGTCGACGTCCTCATCACCATCGACTACACGGCTCTGTACGACAGCGGCTACCGCGAGCAGGTCACCGCCCGCCTCAACGCCGACCGGCAGCGCGGCGCCGACTGCGTCTTCAGCCTCGCCCGGGACTTCCCCGACCAGTGGTACGACCTCAACAACCCGCCCGACGCCGGCGACCGCGCGACCACGCTCGTCCTGCGCGACGCCGACTTCCCGATGGGGATCGAGGAGCTGACGACCGCGGCGGTCGCCGTACGCCTCACGAGCTCCGCGGCGGTCCCGCCCACGGTGGTGGCCCTGCGCCGGGGCGCCGCCGGCGGCGAGGCCACCACCAACGACGGCATCGCCTCCACGCGCAGGGGCAACGCGGCCGACTGGCGATCCCTGAACGGCACCACACCGGCCGGAGCCTGGCACCTCGCCTTCGGCCCCGAGGCCAGGACGCTGTTCGACTCCGGCACGCTGGACGACATCCTCCTGGTCCTCAGCTGGTCGGGGCGCGGCCCCGCGTGGACGTCGTCGGGGTGAACCGGACACCTCAGGTGGCTTGTTCCTGCGGTGTACCAGTGGGGCGTGGGTGCCGGGGGAGACGCGGCCGGGCTACGATCACGGCGTGATGACGGCCTGGTCTCCTTCCGGTACCCGGCGGAGCCGCTCGACAGCGGTTCTGCGACGGGCCGTGGGGCTGGGCCTCTTCCTTTTCGCGTTGCTGGTCGCCCATGTCATCGGTCCCGACGCCACGAGCCGGCATCTCGCCGCCGAGAGCGGGGCCGTGCCGGTGGCGGTGGCGGTGGTGGAGGCGTCGGGGGTTTCGGACGGTCCGCGTGCGGGTGAGGGGCCGGGGGGTCATCGGCACGACCACCCCCAGCAGCACACCGTCGCGGAGTGCGCCCTGGGGCAGCCGCCGCAGGGGCCGGCTGTGGACGTGCCCTGCCTCTCCCCGCTCGGGTCGCGGGGGTGGGACGGCGCGCCCGCCCCGACACGCGCCCACCACGTCGCGGGGCGCGACTTCGTGGTCCCGATAGCGCACGCGGCCGACTCCACGATTCTGCGGATCTAGGCGGGACCGGGGCGCTTCCGGTCGGTTCGTCTCCTTCGTTTCCACGGACTGCCCCCGACGAATGTTGCTGAGCTCTGCCCACCTCCCGGGCCCGGCCCCTCGGCCGGGCCGCTGCCGCCACCTGTACCGCTACCTCTACCGCTGCCGTCGTCGCGCGGAGGATCTGTGCCGTCTGTTCCGTCTGTGCTGCCTCAGTCGTCCGTCCGCACCACCCTGTACGCCCTGCTGCTGTGCGCGGTGCTCGCCTGCTTCGGCGGGCACCCGCACGATCACGGACCACCTCACTCACCGGCCACGGCCCACGCGGTCGTGGACGTGTACACCGATACTCCTTCCGACCACTGTCACGAGCCCGGCTCCGGTGCGGGCTCCGTCGTGCAGTCGTCCACCCGACTGTTACCGCTCCCGCTGCCGCTCACCACCGCGCCCCGGGCCGCGGACACCGTGCGTGCCTCCGCGCTCCGCAGTACCCGGAGGGACGGGCGAAGAGCGGTGCCGGGAGGTGGCCGTACCGCACTCGACTCGCTCTGCCGGTGGCGCATATAGGGGCCGACGCGACCCCTCGTATGCGTCCACCCCCCTCGAACGAGAGCGAAGAAGCGAAGAGATGCACTCACCCGTCGCACAAGACCCCACCCCTCTCGGCTCCACCCTCCCCGGCCTCGTCGGCAACACCCCCGTCCTCCACGTCTCCCAGCCCTTCACCCCGCCGGGGCGCGGTTTCTGGGCCAAGCTGGAAGGGTTCAACCCGGGCGGCATCAAGGACCGGCCCGGGCTGTACATGATCGAACGCGCCCGGGTGCGGGGCGAGTTGAAACCCGGAGGCCGCATCGTCGAGTCGACCAGCGGCACCCTCGGGCTCGGCCTCGCGCTGGCCGGGACCGTCTACGGGCATCCGGTCACCCTCGTCACCGACCCGGGCCTCGAACCGTCCATGGTCCGGCTGCTCGCCGCGTACGGAGCCACCGTCGACACGGTGCCCGAGCCGGACCCCGCCGGAGGCTGGCAGCAGGCCCGCCGGGAGCGCGTCGCCGAACTCCTCGCGGAGCACCCCGGCTCGTGGTGCCCCGACCAGTACGGCAACCCCGACAACGTCACCGCGTACACCCCGCTCGCCCTCGAACTCGCCGCGCAGCTCGGCCACATCGACGTACTCGTGTGCAGCGTCGGCACCGGAGGGCACTCCGCGGGCATCTCCCGCGTCCTGCGGCAGCTCTATCCCGGGCTGCGGCTGGTCGGCGTCGACACCGTCGGCTCGACCATCTTCGGCCAGCCCGCCCGGCCCCGGCTCATGCGCGGCCTGGGGTCGAGCATCTATCCGCGCAACGTCGCCTACGAGAACTTCAGCGAGGTGCACTGGGTCTCACCGGCCGAATCCGTCTGGGCGTGCAGGCAGTTGGCGACCTCGCACTACGCGACCGGGGGCTGGAGCGTCGGCGCGGTCGCGCTGGTGGCGGGCTGGCTAGCCCGGACGCTGCCGCGGGACGCCCGTGTCGTCGCGGTCTTCCCCGACGGACCGCAGCGCTATCTGGAGACCGTCTACGACGACACGTACTGCGCCGAACACGGCCTGCTGAACGGGCCACCCGCACCCGAACCCGATGTGGTGGGCCGACCCGACGAGAAGGAAGTCACCCGCTGGACCCGCTGCGCCACCGTCCACGACCCGCTCCTCGCCGCCGACCGGCGGGCGTACGCGGCCGGCGCCGCGGAGAGGGCCGGCGCCGCGGAGAGGGCCGGCGCCGCGGAGGGGGACGCCCGGTGAAGACCACGCTCAAGCAGTTCCGCTCGTACGACCGGAGCGTGCAGCTGCTCCTCGCCAACCAGTTCACCATCAACCTCGGCTTCTACATGCTGATGCCGTATCTCGCCCAGCACCTGTCCGGCACGCTCGGCCTCGCCGGCTGGCTCGTCGGACTCGTCCTAGGGGTACGCAACTTCAGCCAGCAGGGCATGTTCCTCGTCGGCGGCACCCTCGCCGACCGGTTCGGCTACAAACCGCTGATCGTCGCCGGATGCGTCCTGCGCACCGTCGGCTTCGCCACGCTCGGCCTCGTCGACTCGGTGCCGGCGCTGCTCATCGCCTCCGCGGCCACCGGGTTCGCCGGGGCGCTGTTCAATCCCGCGGTACGGGCCTATCTCGCCGCCGACGCGGGGGAGCGCCGCGTGGAGGCCTTCGCGCTGTTCAACGTCTTCTACCAGGCGGGCATCCTGCTGGGCCCGCTCGTCGGAATGCTGCTGACCGGCGTCGACTTCAGGGTCACCTGCCTCGTCTCGGCGGCGGTCTTCGCGCTCCTGAGCGTCGTACAGATCCGCGCGCTGCCCGCTCGCAGGGGAAACGACGCGGGCAACAACACCGTGGACGGCGTCGTCACGCAGTGGCGCGGCATCGTGCGCAACCGCGCCTTCCTGCTCTTCTCGACCGCGATGATCGGCTCGTACGTCCTCACCTTCCAGGTCTATCTGGCGCTGCCCCTGGAAGTGCGGCGGCTCGGCGGCGACGGGCAGTTCGGCACCGTCGCCGTCGCGCTGCTCTTCGCGGTGTCCGGCCTCACGACCATCCTCGGGCAGACACGGGTGACGGCCTGGTGCAAGGAGCGACTGGCGCCGGGACAGGCTTTGGTGCGCGGGCTGTTGTGCATGGGGCTGGCCTTCGTGCCGCTCCTGGCAGCGACGGCGCTGCCGGTGCCCGGCGGGGGCGTCGGGCGGTGGCTGCTCGCCGCCGTGCCGCCGACGCTGGCCGCGCTGCTGCTCGCGCTCGGCACGATGATCGCGTACCCCTTCGAGATGGACACCATCGTCCGGCTGTCGGGGGACCGGCTCGTCGCCACCCACTACGGCCTCTACAACACCATCTGCGGTGTCGGCATCACCGTCGGCAACTTGCTGACAGGGGCCGTCCTCGACGCGGCCCGGGAAGCGGGGATGTCGGCGCTGCCCTGGCTCGCGCTGCTCCTCCTCGGCCTCGGCTGCGCGGGGGCCCTGCACGGAATGCACCGCGCCGGGCGCCTGACCCGCGCGGCCCCCGGCACGCAGCCTGCGGCGGTCTGATCTGAGAGGGTCCGGCCGGCGCGCAGACTTGGGCGCCGCGCGCCGGCCGGACCCGGATCACGTCACGTCACGTCACGCCGAGTCGATCCCTCCGGAACACGCGGCACCCGGCTCGGGGGTCTGCGGGCCCTGCACGTACTTGCTGAAGAACTCGCCGACCCGCGGGTCCGCTGCGCTGTCGACGGTCAGCTGGTGCCCCCAGGCCGACAGCATGATCGGACTCCGCTGCTTCGCGACCGGACTCATCAGGCTGTACGGGGTCTTCGAGACCTTGTCGCCCAGCTTCTTGACGTCAGCGGCGGGCGCCTTGTCGTTGTACGTGACCCAGACCGCGCCGTGTTCGAGGGAGTGCACGGCGTTCTCGTTCGGTATCGCCTTCTCGTAGACCGTGGCGTCGCAGGTCATCCAGGCCTGGTTGTGGTCGCCGCCGACCGGCGGCGTCATCGGATAGTCGACGGCCTTGGTGACGTGGTCACGCCCCAGCTTCTTCGCGTCCCACGTCTTTTCGCCCCGCACGGGCTTCTTGGCGGCGGCGGAGTTCTGCTCCTCCTTGTCGTTGGCACGGTCGACGGCGTACGCGCCGAAGCCGATGAGCCCCGCCACGATCACCGTGCTCACGGTGACGGTGATGATGCGGTTCCGCCGCTCGCGCGCCTGTTCCGCACGGCGCATCTCTTCCATACGGGCTCTGCGCTCGGCGGCGGCCGCCTTCTTGTTCGGCTTGTGTGCCTTGGCCTTGGCCATGGGTGTTCCTTGTCCCCGCCGCGCGGTGGCACGGCGGTGGTGGCGGTGTCGGTGGATGCCGGGGCAGGGGGGGCATGCCGATGAGGCGGGCCGCCCTGCCGGGGTCCGCCTAGGTCCGCTGCACCTGGAGCATGTGGAGATCGGGAGAGCCACGGTCCGATGGCTGCTCGACCGCGGGACCCGGCACCGACAGCGCCTGGGGATACGGGGCCGGCCGGTCGCAGGCCGGTAGCGACGGACCACCGGGGGTCAGCACCGCCCGCACACCGTGGGCGACGGGCGCGCAACGCCGTTCGCCCGGCGGACAGTCGGAGTCCCGCACACGCGGCACGCGCTCGTCGAGGGACACGGTCCCAGCGACGGCCGTCGCGCGGCCGGCGCCCTGGTGATCATCGCCGTGCGGGAGAGGGCCGAGACAGATGAACAGCGCGGCGAGGAGGGAGGTGAGGGCGATGAGGGGCGTGAGGGAGTTGAGGCGAGTGAGAAAGACGGGGGCAGCGGTAGGCGCGACGCGGCACGAGGCGTGCCGGGAGGCGCCGGACCACTGAGTCGTCTGTCTCATCGCAGCGCATCGTAGCGATCGTCGACTGCGAGGACGATGGGCACCCCGTTCCGGGGCTTACTCCGTGTGGGGTGGTGCGGAGCGGTGCTCGGGGTGTGGAGCGGTGCTCGCGGGGCGGTGCGGTGCTCGGGGTGTGGTGCGGTGCACGCGGTGCGGGGTGGTGCTCGCGGTGCGGAGCGGTGCACCCGGTGCGGGGTGGTGCTCGCGGTGCGGTGCGGTGCTCGCGGTGCGGGGTGGTGCACGTGGCGTGTGCGGTGCACCCGGTGCGGAAGTGGTGCTCGCGGCCTGGAGCGGTGGACGCGGTGCGGTGCCGTGCACACCACGCGGGCCGTGCTCGCGGTGTGGAGCGGCGATCGCGGTGCAGAGCAGTGCCCGCGGTGTGGTGCCGTGCTCGCGGTGCGGGGCACCGCGCGCGGGGCGGATCGCGGCGGGCGGCTCCCGGCCTTCACCCCCGTACCGCTGTCACCAGCAGCGCCGCGCTGCGCAGGCGCAAGGTGCCGGCCTGCTCGTGGGGGCGCAGGAGCTCCGTCAGGCGGTGGTGGGCGCGGTCCCGGATCTCGGGGGTGACCTGGCCGGTCAGGTGGCGTCCGGGGCCGGAGTCGAGGAGGAAGCTCGCGGCGTCGGCGGCGTCCCGCCCCCACGTCCCGTACGCCTCCACGTGGGTCGTCCCGATGTGTTCGAACCCGGCGGCGGAGAGGATCTCGCGCGTTTTGTCGGCGTCCGCCAGGGCGAACATTCCCGGGCCGCCGGGCTTGCCGAAGCCGCCGATGGGCAGCAGGTCGCGGAGTTCGGCGAAGGCCTGGAGCCATTCGTTGGCCTCGGGATACGCGCCGCAGATGAACGCCGCGCGCCCGCCGGGGCGCAGCGCCCGCCCGATGTTGGCGAAGCCCGCGACCGGGTCCGCGAAGAACAGCACGCCGTAGCGGCTGATGGCGACGTCGTACGCGGCGGGCGCCAGCGCGTGGACCTGGGCGTCGCCCTGCTCGAAGGAGACGTTGGCGATGCCCTCCTGCCGCGCGGTGGCGCGGGCCCGCGCCAGCATCGGTGCCGACAGGTCGACCCCCAGTGCGTGGCCACCGCTCGCCCGGCGCGCGGCGAGCCTGGTCGTCTGCCCGGCGCCGCAGCCGATGTCCAGGACGCGGTCGTTCCCACCGGGGGAGGCGGCGTCCAGGAGCGGGGAGTTGAGACCTTCGTTCACCGCGTCCCAGCGGTCCTGGTGGCGGGCCCAGTGGTCCCCCTCGTAACCGTTCCATGCCTGTGCTTGCTCGGTGTTGACGATGTTCAGCATTCTCTGCCCCCTGATGAATGGCGCGCGCATGGCGAACGTATGGCGAATGAGGCGCCCCTCAGCGTTAGAATGGGCGCTCGCCCAAACAGTATGGGCAGGTGCCCATTCTGGCAATGGGGTGGGTGAGAGTACGAGGAGGAAGCCATGTCACCGCGTGGAGTCGCGATTCCGGACCTTCGTGAGCGGCTCTTCGGCGCCGCCGAGCGGATCGTCGCCCGCGACGGGGCCGCGGCGCTCACCAGCCGGGCCGTCACCGCTGAGGCGGACTGCGCCAAGGGGGTACTGCACACGCACTTCGGCGGGGTCGACGCGTTCGTCGCCGAGCTCGTGCTGGACCGGTTCGCGCGGACCGCGGCAGCGGCGCAGGAACTTCCCGGGCGGGCCGGCCAGGACACCGTGGCCGCGAACCTCACCGACGTCGCGCTGGGGCTCCTGGACTCGCTCGACCCCGGAGTCGTCGGCCTCGCCATGACCAGCAACGCCACCTCCCAGCGGATTCGTGACGCACTGGCACAGGGCGCACCGGGCTTCGCCGCGATCCAGGAGGCGCTCGCCGCCTACCTGGACGCCGAGCTCCGGCTCGGCCGCCTGCCGGCCGGCACCGACACCGCCACGACGGCGCTCGCCCTGGTCGGAACCGTCCACCACCTCCTGATGACCGGCTGGGCCGGGACGCCGGACCCCCGCGAACAGGTCGAGGATCTGGTCGCCCTGCTCGTGCCGCGCTGAGCGTGCGCCGGGCACCGGGGCGCAGGCGGTAGGTACAGGGGGCAGGCCCTCAGTCGTCGCAGCACGCCGCCACGGACTTCGTGAGCCGCGGACCCGCGAACCACGTGCCGCTGACGAAGCGCAGCGCGGGCCCGAAGCTCGCGGCCGCCGGCGGTCCGGTGAAGTGCAGGCCCGGCACACTGGTGGCGAAACCCTTGTCCAGGACGGGGAATCCGCCGGTCAGCAGGAGGTCTCCACGGAGTTCGGGGGAGAGGAAGTCCAGCGCCTCGACATGGACGCGATAGCCGGTGGCGGCCAGGA
The DNA here is from genome assembly GCF_044903205.1 of Streptomyces sp. NPDC029674. NCBI lineage: Bacteria > Bacillati > Actinomycetota > Actinomycetes > Kitasatosporales > Streptomycetaceae > Streptomyces > Streptomyces sp. NPDC029674. The sequence goes on along the minus strand of NZ_JBJDPY010000005.1, from coordinate 445,593 downwards.
CGTGGTCCGACCTGACGGTGTGTGTGCCGCCGTCCGGCGTCGCCGTGTGGAGGGTGACGCCGGCCCCGTCCGCCTCCGCCGCCGTGATCCGCCGTTCCGTGAGGACGGGCACTCTGCCCTCGAACCGCTCCTTGAGCCACCACGCCCCGCCCGGCCGCAGCCCCCGCTCGGCGAGCCGCAGCCGCGCGGCCGCGGGCAGCCGACGGAAGGCGGCCGGGTGGCGGGTGAGGCCGTACCGCGACCAGGACCGGCCCGCCGGGGTGTCGGGCTGCAGGCGCGGGCCGGACGACGGCGTCCTGTCGAAACGTACGCGCGTGCCCCGAGCGAGCAGCTGGACGTCGGCGCCCGCCTCGTGGAGCAGCGCCGCGCTCTCCAGGGCGGACTGCCCGGCCCCGACGACGGTCACGCTCCGCCCCGCGAAGGAGCCCGGATCGGTCTGCTGGGAGCTGTGCGAGATCCGGCCCAGGGCCGACGGGCCACCGGCCGCCGCCGCGGCGAGAGGCGCGGGCAGCCGGGCGAAGCCGGTGAGGCCGGTGGCCACGACCACGGCGCGGGCCCGCAGCACCTCACCCGAGGACAGCTTGACGCGGAAGCCGTCCGCGCCCCGGTCGACCATCGCCACCCGCTCGTCCTCGACGCGCGGCACCAGCCGCTCCCTGAACCACCCGCCGTACCGGATGAACAGGTCGACCGGCACCGGGTCGTGGTCGCCCGGCCTGCGCTCCCCGGCCTCGCGGCAGTAGTCGTGGAGAGTGAAGCCCTCGCGCGGGGTGGCGAGCGCGGAGGCGGCGGGCGGCGTCCGCAGGAGCATGCCCGCGGGCATGCGCCGGGCCCAGTTCGCCACGGGGGCGCCGAAGGTCCGGACGGTGAGACCGCGGGCCCGCAGGTGCGCGGCGGCGGACAAGCCGTACGGGCCCGCGCCGATGACGACGACGGTCTTGGACATGGGGGTCCCTCCTGGCGGCCGCCCCGGCGCGTGCTCCGTGTACTCCGTGTGCTCGGTGTGCTCGGTGTTCTCTACGGGCAGGGCTCGGGCGGCGGCGCCGGAATCAGCAGCTGTGGAAGGTGCGGAGTCGGGCGGTCGGGCATGCCGGGCCGCTCCCGTCCGCGTGGCCGGCGCGGGTGACGCGCTTCGGCACCGTCAGGCGGCGGCGAGCGGCGGCCGGGCGGGCGGACCTCGCCGTACGACCGCGTCCGCGAGGAGGAGGGGGAGAGAGGGCGCGCGGACCGGCCGCCTCGCGCGGTGGACCGGGGCCGGCCGCGGCAGCGCGACGGGCAGCGACGCGCGGAAGGGTCGCAGCAGCCGCGCGAGAACGGCCCACAGGAGCCGCAGCATCCGCGCCAGGCGGGCGTGGGCCGCGGTTGGCCGGGGCCGGGCGCCGTGCCGGGTCTCTCGCCGGGTGCCGTGTGGGGTTACGCGTCGGGCGCCGCGCTGGGCCTCGTGCCGGGTGCTGTGCTGGACGTCGCGCCGAGCGACGCGCAGGATGCCGCCGGACGGGGCGTCCGCGCCGTGCGCCGGTTCGGACCACCGTGAGGCGGAGGTGGCGGCCTGCCCGGCGCAGAACAGGACGGTGGCGGCCACCGCCCGAACGTTCCAGGAGGCCGTCGATCCGAAGGCGAAGTGGTATCCGGCCACCGCGAGGAGGGCGCTCGCCACGGAAAACACCACGGACCGCGCCAGCTCCCCCGGGCGCGCGCCCTCCGTCGGTCGCACGGCGGCCGGCCCGCGGCCGCCGTGCGACCGAGAGCGAGGCGCCGGTCCCGAAGTCTCCATGACTCACCCATCATGCGGCGTCAGCTCGCCGCTGTCACGTGGCGCGGGCCGTCCGGGGAAACAACTCAGCCTGCACGTAAGGGAGTTGACGCCTCACATTTGCCCTGCGGGTCGAGTTCGTCCTGGGGCCGGGAGGAGAGCGGCAGTGGCCGGGTGACCCGCTCGGGTCACCAGAACGCGCCGCCACCCCGCGTCTCCGCCTTGAATGGACGAGTGACCGCGCCTCCCGACGACTGCCTCGCGCGCAACGAATGGATCTGCGGTGAGTATCTGAGCACCCGCCGCCAGATCCTGCTCGACGCGGTCGTCCAGCACCTGCAGCTGACGAGCCTCTCCGTCCTGATCGCGCTGGTCGTCGCGGTGCCGCTGGCCGTGCTCGCCCGCCGCTGGGGGTGGGCCGCCGGACCGGTCCTCGCGCTCACCACCGTCCTCTACACCATCCCCTCGCTCGCGATGTTCTCGCTGCTGCTCCCGGTGTACGGACTCTCCGCGTCGCTCGTCGTCGCGGGCCTCGTCCTCTACTCCCTCACCCTGCTCGTGCGGAACATCCTCGCCGGGCTGCGCGCCGTCCCCGAGGACACCCGGCAGGCCGCCCGCGGCATGGGCTACGGCCCGATCCGCCTCCTGCTCACCGTCGAACTGCCGCTCGCCCTGCCCGCCGCCATGGCCGGGCTCCGCATCGCCACCGTCTCCGCGGTCTCCCTCGTCACCATCGGCGCGATCGTCGGCTTCGGCGGGCTCGGCAACCTCATCTACACGGGCATGAACACGTACTTCAAGGCACAGGTGCTCACCGCGTCCGTGCTGTGCGTCGTCATCGCGATCGCCGCCGACCTGCTGCTGCTCGGCGTGCAGCGCGTCCTCACCCCCTGGGAGAGAGCGAGGGCGGCCCGCCCATGAACACACTCGGCGACGCGTGGACGTGGCTCACCGACTCCGCGCACTGGGCCGGCGACGACGGCATCTGGCACCGGCTCACCCAGCACCTCGTCCTCACCGTCGTCTGTCTGCTGCTCAGCTGCCTCATCGCCCTGCCGGTCGCCCTCGTCCTCGGCCACCTCGGCAAGGGCGGCGCGCTCGCCGTCAACATCTCCAACGTCGGACGCGCCGTGCCGACCTTCGCGGTCCTCGTCCTGCTGCTCCTCACGCCCCTCGGCAAGTGGGGCGACGGGCCGACCGTCGTCGCGCTCGTGCTGTTCGCCGTACCGCCGCTGCTCACCAACGCGTACGTCGGCATGCGCGGCGTCGACCGCAGCGTCGTGCAGGCGGCGCGCGGCATGGGGATGACCGGGAGCCAGATGCTGTGGCGCGTCGAACTGCCGCTCGCGCTCCCGCTGGTGCTCAGCGGCGTCCGCATCGCCGCCGTGCAGCTCGTCGCCACCGCCACCATCGCCGCTCTCGCGGGTGGCGGCGGCCTCGGCCGGATCATCACGGCGGGCTTCAACCTGGCGAGCACCCCGCAGGTCGTGGCGGGCGCCGTCCTCGTGGCCGTCTTCGCGCTGCTCGTCGAAGGAGTCTTCGAGGTGGCCGAACGGCTCGCACCGGGCTGGACGCGCAGGCGGGGGAGTACCGGATGAAGCGGCGTGCTGCCGAGCGCCGGACGCAGCGGCGCACAGGGTTCGCGGCGGCTCTCCTCGTCCTCGTGGGCGGCTGCGCGACCGGGCCCTCGCTGGAGAACCGGGGCGAGGTCACCGCGCCACCGGGCGACAGCAAGAACCTCGTCGTCGGCTCCGCCGGCTTCACCGAGTCCGACCTGCTCGCCCAGATGTACGCGCTGCTCCTGAAGAAGGCGGGATACGGCACGCGCATCCTCTCCGTCGCCAACCGCGAGCTCTACGAACCCGCCCTCGAGTCCGGCCAGATCGACGTCGTCCCCGAGTACGCGGCGACCTTCGCGGACTGGCTCAACGCCAAGAAGAACGGCGCCGACGCATCCCCCGTGGGCTCACCCGACCTCGACAGAACCATGAAGGCCCTGCGCCGCCTCGCCGCGCCACGCGGTCTCACCGTCCTCGACCCCGGCAAGGCCGTCGACCAGAACGCCTTCGCCGTCGCCGCCTCGTACGCCGAGCGGCACAAGCTCAAGACGCTCAGCGACCTCGGCCGATCGGGCCTGCGGGTGAGCCTCGCCGCGGGCGACGAATGCGTGCAACGCCCCTACTGCGCCCCCGGGTTGAAGAAGGTGTACGGCATCGACATCACCCGCGTCGACCCCAAGGGCGTCGGCACCACCCAGGCCAAGAAGGCCGTGCAGGGCGGCCAGGACCAGATGGTGCTCACCACGTCGACGGACGCCACCCTCGACAACTTCGGCCTGGTGCTCCTCAAGGACGACAAGCACCTCCAGAACGCCGACTACCTCGTGCCCGTGGTCAACCGCTCCCGTGCGGGAAGTGAGGGCGTCGCGGCCGCCCTGGGCCGCCTCAACCCCGTCCTGACGACCGAGGACCTCGCCTCCATGAACGAACAGGTGGACAGCTGGCGCCGCCTGCCGCAGGACGTGGCAAGGGCGTACTTGGAGGACAAGGGCCTGCTCTGAGCGCCCCTTCAGGGGCGCGGGGAACTGCGCGCCCAGCCACAACCGGCCCGCAGACAGAGAACCGCCCGCACACAGGAAACCGCCCCACCAGCGGAGCGCTCACGCGTCGGCGACCGAGTCGAACTCCACCTCGTCCCGCGCCACACCCTGCGCGTCCGCGTCCACCGAGCGCCGCAGCGCCTCGTGCAGCTTCGCCGGGGTGAGGACGCCGAGGAAGCGGGCGCCGTCCAGAACGGCGACCCAGCCCGCGTCGTGCTGCAGCATCACGCCGAACGCCTGCTTGAGCGGCGCGCCGACCGGCACCCACGAGTTCATCCGGTGCGCCAGGTCACCGACCGTGCCGCCGGTGCCGGCCAGCGCGACCTCGTCGAGCCCCACCCAGCCGTGCAGATCGCCGTCCGCGTCCAGGACGACGGCCCAGCGCGCCTCCTCTGCGCGCAGCCGGGCGGCGGCCTGCGCGGCGGGCTCGTCGAGGCGGGCGATCGGCGGCTCCTCCAGGTCGTCCGTCTGGATCTCGGTGACGGAGAGCCGCTTCAGCCCGCGGTCGGCGCCCACGAACTCGGCGACGTACGGCGTCTCCGGCGCCCCGAGCACCGCCCCCGGCGTGTCGAACTGCTCGATGCGCCCCTGTCCGTACACCGCGATCCGGTCGCCGAGCCGGACGGCCTCCTCGATGTCGTGCGTGACCAGCAGCACCGTCTTGCGCACGGCCGCCTGCATCCGCAGGAACTCGTCCTGCAACTGCTCCCGCACCACCGGGTCGACGGCACCGAAGGGCTCGTCCATCAGGAGCACGGGCGGGTCGGCGGCCAGCGCCCTCGCCACCCCCACGCGCTGACGCTGGCCGCCCGACAGCTGCTCGGGATAGCGGGAGCCGTACGTCTTCGGATCCAGGCCCACCAGGTCGAGCAGCTCCGCCGCACGGGCCCGCGCCTTCGCCTTCTTCCACCCGATGAGAGCCGGAACGGTCGCCGTGTTGTCGAGGATCGTGCGGTGCGGGAAGAGACCGACCTGCTGGATGACATAGCCGATACGGCGGCGCAGGCGCACCGGGTCGACACCGGCGATGTCCTCCCCGTTCACGAGGATGCGGCCCGACGTCGGCTCGATGAGCCGGTTCACCATCATCATCGTGGTGGTCTTGCCGCAGCCGGAGGGACCGACGAGGGTGACCAGTTCGCCCTCGGCGACCTCGAAGGAGAGGTCGTCCACGGCCGTCGTGCCGTCCGGATAGCGCTTGGTCACCTGCTCGAACCGGATCATGTCCTCACGCTAGCCGCGCCCGTCACTCACCGCTCATCAGCACCACCTCCAGGGTGCGCGGGCCGTGCACGCCCTCGACCCGGTCCAACTCGATGTCGCTGGTCGCGGAGGGCCCGGAGATCCAGGTGAGCGGGCGGGCCGGGTCCAGCCGTTCGAGCGCCCGCGGCACGGAGGCGACGACCTGTTCGGGCACCCGTACGACACAGATGTGATGGTCCGGCACCAGGGTGATGCGGCGGCGGCCCTGGTCCGGGGAGCCGTCGAGCACGATCGTGCCGGTCTCGGCGACGGCCACCGCGCAGCCCGTCACGACGCTGTCGACCCGGTCCAGCTCCTGGGGCGTGTTCGCGGCCCGGTCGTGGATCCGCACCGCATCCGCCTCGGCCGGCCAGCCGTGCGGCAGCCCCGGCGGCACCAGCACCGTTTGGGCGCCGTGCTCGGCGAGCAGCCGCATGAGCGTCGTCGGGAGCTCCGCGCGGGTGGCGCGGTGCACGATCGCCCGGTAGTCCGCGAGGTTCTCCGCGAGCAGCTCGACGGTCTCGTCGAGGGTGCGCTCACCGTGCTCGCGGGCATAGTCCCGGCGCACCGCCGCCTCGTACGGCAGGTCGTCGGCCGGTACGTCGGCGAGCGCCCGCCGCACCCGGCCCAGAATCCGGTCCCTGCTGCTCACCTGTCGTTCCTCTCCGCCGTGCCGTCCGTCGTGCCGCCGCGGGTGCGCTGCCACCAGTCGCGGAACGGCTCCGCCGGAACCTCCGGCAGGTCACGGGTCGCGCTCCAGGCCCGCCCCGGCCCGGGGAGCGTGCGCGGATGGAGCCACCGGGTGCGTGCCGCCAGCCGCTGGCCCGCACGCAGCGCACCGGGACGGGCGAACGCCAACCCCGCCGCGCGCATCGCCGCCCGCTCCACCGCGTGCCCCTTGGCGGGCTTCAACGTCACCCTGTTGCCGTGTCGCGTCGCCGCACCGCCCTGCACGACCCGCTCCCTCAGGTGCACGAGGACCTCGGGGATGTCGATGGCGACCGGACACACCTCGTAGCAGGCGCCGCAGAGGGAGGAGGCGTACGGCAAGGAGGCATCGATCGCGCTCTGGGTGCCCCGCAGCTGCGGGCTGAGGATCGCGCCGATCGGGCCGGGGTAGACCGAGCCGTACGCGTGCCCGCCCGCCCGCTCGTACACCGGGCACACGTTGAGACACGCCGAACACCGGATGCAGCGCAGGGCCTGGCGGCCCACCTCGTCGGCGAGGGTGTCGGTGCGGCCGTTGTCGAGCAGGACCAGGTGGAAGGTGCTCGGGCCGTCCTGGTCGGCGGTGCCGGTCCACATCGAGGTGTACGGGTTCATGCGCTCGGCCGTGGAGGAACGGGGGAGTGTCTGCAGGAAGACCTCCAGGTCGCGCCAGGCCGGGACGACCTTCTCGATGCCGACGACGGAGATCAGCGTCTCGGGCAGGGTCAGACACATCCGGCCGTTGCCCTCCGACTCCACGACGACCATCGTGCCGGTCTCGGCGACCATGAAGTTCGCCCCGGAGACGCCGACCTTGGCGCGCAGGAACTTCTCCCGAAGGTGCAGGCGCGCCGCCTCGGCGAGCTCGGCCGGGGTGTCGGTCAGCCCGTCCGGAGCCGGGCGGCCCCAACGGGCCATCCGGCTGCGGAAGATGTCACGGATCTCGCCGCGGTTGCGGTGGATGGCGGGGACCAGGATGTGTGAGGGGCGGTCGTCGCCGAGCTGCACGATGAGCTCGGCGAGGTCGGTCTCGTAGGCGTGGATGCCCGCCTCTTCGAGGGCTTCGTTGAGGCCGATCTCCTGCGTGGCCATCGACTTGACCTTGACGACCTCCGTCTCGCCCGTCTCCTGGACGAGCCTGGTCACGATGCGGTTGGCCTCGTCGGCGTCGGCGGCCCAGTGGACGGTGCCGCCGGCCGCCGTCACCGCCTCCTCCAGTTGGACGAGGTAGTGGTCCAGGTGACGCAGTGTGTGGTCCTTGATCTGCCGGCCCGCCTCGCGCAGCGCGGCCCAGTCGTCGAGCTCGGCGACGGCGCGGGCCCGCTTGTCCCGGATGGTGTGGGTGGCGTGCCGGAGGTTGGCCCGCAGTGTCGCGTCACCGACGGCCTCGCGCGCGGCCCTCGGGAACGCGGGCATACCGACGAAGGTGCCGCCACTGCCGACCGATGTCCCACCGCTCATGACAGGGGCTCCTCTTCTGTGCTCGCCAGGATCTCCGCGATGTGGACGGGGCGCACGGCCGTACGCAGCCGGGCCATCGTGCCGCCGATGTGCATCAGACACGAGTTGTCCGCCGCGCACAGCACCTCGGCGCCGGTCGACTCTGCGTGGCGCACCTTGTCGGCGCCCATCGCCGCCGAGACATCGGAGTTCTTCACGGCGAAGGTGCCGCCGAAGCCGCAGCACTCCTCGGCGCCGGGCAGCTCCACCAGCTCAAGTCTCTTGACCGCCCGGAGAAGCCGCGTCGGCCGGTCGCCGAGCCCGAGCGCACGCAGTCCGTGGCAGGTGGGGTGGTACGTCACCTTGTGCGGGTAGTACGCGCCGACGTCCGTGACGCCGAGGACGTCCACCAGGAACTCCGTCAGTTCATACGTCTTGGGCACCACGGGGGCGAGCGTGCGCGCGAGCCCTTCGCCGCGCCCCTCGGCGCGGGCCCGCTCGCCCATGCGCGGGTACAGCTCCCGCACCATCGCCCCGCACGACCCGGACGGCGTCACGACCGCGTCATACGCATCCGACCCGAATACATCGGAGAAATGCCGGGCGAGCGGCTCTGCCTGGTGGCGGTAGCCGGTGTTGTAGTGCGCCTGCCCGCAGCACGTCTGCGCCATCGGGAAGTCGACGTCGACTCCCAGCCTGGTCAGCAGTTTCACCACTGACCGGCCCGTGTCCGGATACAGCGTGTCGTTGACACAGGTCAGGAACAGGGCGACACGCATCGCGGTTCCTCCTAGTCGGTCATCGGATGATGCAGCGTACGCGGGCCTCGGCGGCCCGCCAACGGGCCGTGTCGCCGCGAGGTTCGTAACGCATCGGTGGCTGGCTGCGGGCCACCAGGGCGCGTGCCTCGGCGCGGTCCGCGACGAGGCCGTGGGCGCGTGCCTGCACCAGAATGTTGCCGAGTGCGGAGGCCTCCGCCGGGCCGGCCAGGAGCGGTATCCCGCAGGCGTCCGCGGTCAGTTGGCACAGCAGCGCGTTACGGGCGCCGCCCCCCACCAGATGCACGACGTCGACCGTGCGTCCGGTCAACCGCTGGGCGTCCGCCAGGGCCCGCCGGTGCGCGAGCGCCAGGGAGTCGAGGACGCAGCGGGTCGTCTCGGCGGGCGAGGCGGGCACGGGCTGCCCGGAGGCGCGGCAGGCCTCGGCTATCCGCTCCGGCATCCGTCCCGGTGCCAGGAACTCGGGCGCACCCGCGTCCACGACCGAACGCAGCGGTTCGACCTCGGCCGCCGCGGCGATCAGCGGGCCCGGGTCGGGTCGGCGCCAGGCGCGCAGGCACTCCTGCAGCAGCCAGAGCCCCATGATGTTGCGCAGGTACCGGACGGTGCCGTCGACGCCCAGCTCATTGGTGAAGTTGGCCGCCCGGCTCTCCTCCGTCAGCACGGGGGCGTCCAGTTCGAGCCCGGCGAGCGACCAGGTGCCGGTGCAGAGGTACGCGAAGCGGGTGCCGTCGGCCGCGGGCACGGCGGCCACGGCGGACGCGGTGTCGTGCGAGGCGACGGCCGTCACGGGGACGTGGCCCGTCAGGCCGGTGTCCCCCAGGACGTGGGGCAGCAGCGGGCCCGCCGGGTCACCCGGCTGCCGCAGCGGCGGGAACAGACCGAGGTCGATGCCGAGGCGGCCGGCCACCTCGTGCGACCAGCCCCGGGTGCGCGGGTCGACAAGCTGCGTGGTGGAGGCGTTGGTCAGCTCGGTACCGAGCCGCCCGGTCAACCAGTAGGCGATCAGGTCCGGGATGAGCAACGCGTGCCGGGCCGACGCCAGTTGGGCAGTCCCGTTGGCGGCCGTGAGCTGGTACAGGGTGTTGAACGGCGCGTGCTGCACCCCTGTCGCCGCATACAGCTCGGCGGCCGGGACCCGCGCCCACACCTGCTCGGCGGCGCCCTCCGTGCGCCGGTCGCGGTAGTGCACCGGGTTGCCGAGAAGCGCGCCGTCGGCGTCCAGCAGGCCGTAGTCGACGGCCCAGCTGTCGATGCCGACGGACGCCACCTGCCCGGCGGCGCGCAGCCCTTCGAGCACGCCTGCGTAGAGGGCGAGGATGTCCCAGTGCAGAGTGGGACCAATGCGTACGGGGGTGTTCGGGAAGCGGTGGACCTCCTCGACGCGAAGGCTGTGGGGACTGCCGGGACTGCCGGGCCCCACCCGGCCGACCATGACGCGCCCACTGGACGCGCCCAGGTCGACCGCGGCGAAGCGGGAGGCTGAGCTGGGAGACATGACGGCTCACTGGGTCGGTGGTGGGCGTGGCGTGGTCCGACGGGGCAGGGGACAGGCAAACGGGGGGGCTCAGCGCAGGAAGGCCGCCGCCACACCCGCGTCCACCGGTATGTGCAGGCCCGTCGTGTGCGAGAGGTCCCCGCCCGTCAGGACGAACACCGCGTTCGCCACGTGCTCGGGCAGAACCTCGCGCTTGAGGAGGGTCCGCTGCGCGTAGAACTCGCCGAGCTTGTCCTCCGGCACGCCGTACACCGCCGCGCGCCGCGCTCCCCAGCCACCGGCGAAGATGCCCGAACCCCGCACCACACCGTCCGGGTTAACGCCATTGACGCGAATCCCCTCCTCACCCAACTCGGCTGCCAGCAGGCGCACTTGGTGGGCCTGGTCCGCTTTGGTCGCGGAGTAGGCGACGTTGTTCGGGCCCGCGAACACCGCGTTCTTGGAGGCGATGTACACGACGTCGCCGCCCATCCCCTGCGCCCGCATCACGCGCGCCGCCTCCCGGGAGACCAGGAAGGAGCCGCGCGCCATCACGGAGTGCTGGACGTCCCAGTCGTGGGCCGTGGTCTCCAGGAGGGGCTTGGACAGGGAGATGCCCGCGTTGTTGACGACCAGGTCCACGCCGCCGAAGGCGAGGACCGCCGCGTCGAACGCCGCGGCGATCTGTGCCTCGCTGGTCACGTCCATGGTGACGGCGATCGCCTTGTCCCGCCCGCCCAGTTCGTCGGCCACGGTGGTCGCGCTCCGTGCGTCCAGATCGGCGACGATCACGCACGCCCCCTCGGCGGCGAGGCGGTGCGCGATCGCCCTGCCGATGCCGCTGCCCGCACCCGTCACCAGGGCCACCCGGGTCGCCAGGGGCTTCGGCGCCGGCATGCGGCGCAGCTTCGCCTCCTCCAGCTCCCAGTACTCGATGCGGAACTTCTCGGACTCCTCGATGGGGGTGTACGAGGAGACGGCCTCCGCGCCCCGCATGACGTTGATCGCGTTCACGTAGAACTCGCCCGCCACGCGTGCGGTCTGCTTGTCCTTGCCGAAGCTGAACATGCCCACGCCCGGCACCAGGACGATCGCCGGGTCGGCGCCGCGCATCGCGGGCGAGTCGGGCTCCGCATGGCGCTCGTAGTAAGCCGCGTACTCCGTGCGGTACTCGGTGTGCAGCTCGCGGAGGCGGCCGATCGTCTCGTCCAGGGGTGCCGTCGGGGGCAGGTCGAGGACCAGGGGCCGGACCTTCGTCCGCAGGAAGTGGTCGGGGCAGGAGGTGCCGAGGGCGGCGAGCCGTGGGTGTTCGGCCCGGGAGAGGAAGTCCAGGACCGGCGTCGTGTCGGTGAAGTGGCCCACCTGCGGGTGGTCCTGGGAGGCCAGGCCCCGGATGACGGGAGCGAGCGCGGCCGCCCGCGCGTGACGCTCGGCGGTGGGCAGCGGGCCGTACCCCGCCAGCTCCGCTCCGAACGGGTCCTGCCTGCCGCGCTCGGCGAGGAAGCGCTCCGCGGTGCGGATCATGTGCAGGGAGTTGCGCGCGCACTCCTCGGAGGTGTCCCCCCACGCGGTGATGCCGTGCCCGCCGAGGACGCAGCCGATCGCCTCCGGGCGCTCCGCCCGCACGGCCGCGATGTCCAGGCCCAGCTGGAACCCCGGGCGGCGCCACGGCACCCACGCCACCGTGTCACCGAAGCACTCGGCGGTCAGCTTCTCGCCGTCGGCCGCACAGGCGAGCGCGATACCGGAGTCGGGGTGCAGGTGATCGACGTGCGCCGCCTCGACCAGGGCGTGCATCGCCGTGTCGATGGACGGCGCGGCACCGCCCTTGCCGTGCAGGCAGTAGTCGAACGCCGCGACCATCTCGTCCTCGCGCTCCACGCCCCCGTACACCCCCGTGAGGGCGCGCAGCCGGTCCAGGCGCAGCACCGCGAGGCCCGACTCCCGCAGCGTGCCGAGATCGCCGCCGGAGCCCTTGACCCACATGAGATCGACGGCTTCCCCGGTCACCGGGTCGGGCGCGGCACCCTTCGCCGACGCGTTCCCACCCGCGTAATTCGTATTGCGCGGATCCGCGCCCAACGCGTGGGCGCGCTCCAGCAGTTCCCTGACACTCGTGTGCTGCTCCTGCTCCTGCTGCTCCATGCCGCTCACGCCCCCCATCCGGCCTGTACGCCGCCGACCCGCTCCTCGACGATCTGCTCCTGCCAGCCTGACCGCTCATAGGCCCCGAGCGGATCAGGGGCGATCCCCAGGTCCTCCCTGACTTCTGCCAGTAGGGGACGCACGTCGGTGCTGTACGCGTCCATCAGCGCACCGTTCGCCGCGAGCACGTCGCCCGAGCGCTGGGCGGCGGCCAGCGCCTCGGCGTCGACGAGCAGAGCCTTCGCCGTGGCCTCTTGGACGTTCATGACCGAGCGGATGATCGCGGGGATCTTCGCCTCGATGTTGTGGCACTGGTCGAGCATGAACGCGACACCCGGCGTGTCGGGGGTGCTCGGCGTGAATCCGCCGCCGCGCACCACCTCGTACATGATGCGGAAGAGCTGGAAGGGATCGGCCGCGCCGACCATCAGGTCGTCGTCGGCGTAGAACCTCGAGTTGAAGTCGAAGCCGCCGAGTCTGCCCTCGCGCAGCAGCGTCGCGACGATGAACTCGATGTTGGTGCCCGGCGCGTGGTGTCCGGTGTCGACGACGACCTGCGCCTTGGGGCCCAGCTTCAGGCAGTGCGCGTACGCGGTGCCCCAGTCGGGGACATCGGTGGCGTAGAACGCCGGCTCGAACAGCTTGTACTCCAGGAGCATCCGCTGGTCGTCGCCGAGGCGGTCGTAGACCGTGCGCAGTGCCTCCGCCAAGCGCTCCTGCCGGTCCCGCAGGTCGTCCTGGCCGGGGTAGTTGGTGCCGTCGGAGAACCAGAGCTTGAGGTCCTTCGAGCCGGTCGCGTCCATGACGTCGACGCACTCCAGGAGGTGTGCGACGGCCTTGCGCCGGATGGCCGGGTCGGGGTTGGTGACCGAGCCGAGCCGGTAGTCGTCGTCCTGGAAGACGTTGGCGTTGATCGCGCCGAGGCGCAGCCCGCGCTCCCTGGCGTACTCGGCGAGCGCTCCGTAGTCGTCGACGCGGTCCCACGGGATGTGCAGGGCGACGGCCGGCGCCACGCCCGTGTGCGCGTGCACGCGGGCGGCGTCGTCCAGCTTCTCGCGTGTGGTCCGCGGGACGCCTGGCTGCGCGAAGACCTTGAAGCGTGTGCCGGAGTTGCCGTACGCCCAGGACGGTGTCTCCAGGGCCTGGGTGGTGAGTGCCGCTTTCACGGCGTTCCTGCTGGGTCCGGCGGTCATCGCGCAGCCTTTCCGAAAGGTGGTTCTACGTGGGTCAGTTGGAGAAGTGGTGCGTTCCGGCGGCCGCAGCGTAGACGGCGCAGCCGTCGTCCATCCGCAGGAACTCGGCCGTTCTATGAGTCACTTGGGAGGCCTTGGCGGCCGGTATCCACACCTCTGCCGTGGTGTGGGCGGGCAGGGTGAGCGTGAGGCGGAACCCGTCCGGGCCGGCCTTCCAACGGGTGGTGACAGGGCCGCGGACCGAGTCGAAGCGGCCTTCCGCCTCGGTCACCCCGCCGCCGGGGCGCGGCCGGACGAGGACCTTGCGGAAGCCCGGTTCGGCGGGGGCGATGCCCGCGATGTTCGCGTACATCCACGCGCCCACGGAGCCGTAGGCGTAGTGGTTGAAGGAGTTCATGCCCGCGTCCTGGAAGCCGCCGTCCGGCTTGATGGAGTCCCAGCGCTCCCACATCGTGGTGGCGCCGCGGTCGATCTGATAGCCCCAGCTGGGGAAGGAGCGCTGGAGCAGGAGCCGGTAGGCGACATCGGTGTGGCCTGTCTCCGTGAGCACGTGCAGCAGGCGGGGTGTGCCGAGGAAGCCCGTGGAGAGGTGCCACTGCTTGGACTTGACGAGTTCGACCAGGCGGTCGGCGGCAGGGCCCCGGTCGTCGGCGGTGAGCAGGTCCATGGAGAGGGCCAGTACGTAGGCGGTCTGTGTGTCGCCCTTCACGCGGCCGGCTCCGGAGACGTACGCGGCGCGGAAGGCGTCCCGCACGCTGCGGAACATCGCCGTGTACGGGGCGGGGTCCTTGCCGAGCACCTCGGCTGCCCGCGCCACGAGGGCCGCGCTGTGCGCGAAGTACGCCGTGCCGATGACGTCCTTCGGAGTCTCGTCCTGGACGTTCAGCCAGTCTCCGTAGCCCTCGGCGGGGCGCAGCCAGCCGCTGCTGTGCTTCTCCAGGTAGTCGAGCCACTTCAGCATCGAGTCCCAGGCCCGCTCCAGTACGCGAGTGTCTCCGTAGGCCTCGTACAACGCCCAGGGGACGGTGACCCCCGCGTCGCCCCAGCCGGCGACGCCCTTGCCGAGCTGCCCCACGAAGGGCGCGACATCCGGGAAGGCGCCGTCGTCCGCCTGGCCGTCACGCAGGTCGTCGAGCCACTTGGTCAGGAAGCGGGCGGACTCCATGGTGTAGGCGGCGGTCGGCGCGAACACGTTGATGTCGCCGGTCCAGCCGAGCCGCTCGTCGCGCGCGGGCGTGTCGGTGGGGATGGACACGAAGTTGCCGCGCTGGCCCCAAGTGATGTTGCTGTGCAGCTTGTTGAGCATCGGGACGTTCGTCCTGAAGTCCATGGTGAACGGCGCCGACGTGTGCAGCACGCGTCCCATTACCGCGTCCAGCGGCGGCTTCCCGGGGTAGCCGGTGACCTCCACGTAGCGGAAACCGTGGAAGGTGAAGCGCGGTTCGTACGTCTCCGTGCCACCGCCCTTGAGGGTGTACGTGTCGGTGGCGCGGGCCGTGCGGAGGTTGGCCGTGTAGAGCGTGCCGTCGGGGTTGAGGACCTCCGCGTGCCGCAGCCGGACCGTCGTGCCCGCGGTCCCTCCGGAGACGGTGAGCCGGACGACGCCGACCATGTTCTGGCCGAGGTCGTAGACGAAGACGCCGGGCTTCGGCTCGGTCATCTTCCGGGCGGAGATCTCGCTCTCCACGCGCGTGGGTGCGTCGACAGCGGCGACGAGCTCGGCAGGCACCTTGTCCACGGTGTCGGCGGCGGCCCAGCCGGAGTCGTCGAATCCGGCGCGGGTCCAGCCCGGGGTCTCCCGGCGTGCGTCGTACTCCTCGCCCGACATCAGGTCGGCGCCGGTGACCGGGCCGAGTGCGGCACGCCACCCGGGCCCGGACAGGACGCGTTCGGTCGTCCCGTCGGTGTACGTCACCTCCAGCTGGGCGAGGAGCGCGGGGCGTTCGCCGTACTGGTGGGGGCCGAACCAGGCGATGTTCCCCGCGTACCAGCCGGTCGCGAGCGTCACGCCGAGGGCGTTCGCCCCGGAGGTGACCAGCTCCGTCACGTCGTACGTCCGGTACTGGACGCGCTTGCGGTAGTCCGTCCAGCCCGGCGCGAGACGGTCCTCGCCGACACACCTGCCGTTGAGGTGCGCCTCGTAGAGGCCGAGCGCGGTGGCGTACAGCCGGGCCCGCGCCACCTTGCGGCCGCGCAGGCGGAACTCGTGGCGCAGCTGCGCGGCGGGGGAGTGGGCGGGCACCACCTTGCCCCACGGGCCCGCGCCCCACGCGGCGAGGACCTTGGCGGCCGCCCAGGAGCCGTCGTCGTATCCGGGGGAACGCCACTCTCCGGAGGGCTCCTTGTCGGCGGTCCGCCATGTGGCGTCGGTGACGACGGTGCGCACGCCGTCGGCGGTGGTCAGTTCCAGGAGGCCGAGCAGGCCGGCGGGTCCGGCCGTGGCGTTGGTCGCGGAGACGGCGAGGACCGCGGCGCCGGCAGCCAGGTGCTCGGTGACGTCCACGAGCACGGGCCGGCGCCAGTTGTCGGCGGCGCTGTCGGCCTCGGTGCGGGCCACGCGCGTGCCGTTCACGTACGCGGTGAATCCGTCGTCGGCCGTGAGGACGAGGCGGGCCCGGCGCACGCCCTGCGGCACCTCGAAGCGTCCGCGGAACCACCGTGTGGCGGCGGGAGCGCTGTCGGCCGGTTCCCCTTCGGGGAACCAGATCCAGGAGGCTCCGTCCAGGGCGGGGGTGCCGACGAGCGCGGCGGGCGCGCCGATCCAGCGTGCGGACCAGTCGGACGCCGCGGTGAGACCGGTCTCCCACCAGGACGGCTCGCTCCACGGGGAGGGCCGTCCGGCGGCGTCCCAGACGCGGACCGACCAGAAGTAGCGTGTGCGTGACTCGAGTTCGGGCCCTGCGTACGGGACGAGAACCGAATCGGGCGACTTCACTTTGCCGCTGTCCCACACGTCGGGCTCGTCGAGGCGGTCCGCCGCGGTGGCGACCCGTATCCGGTAGGCGCTCTGGGCCTGCCCCGGCGTGTCGGAGGCCATGGGCCAACTCAGCCTGGGGCGCGGGGTGTCGAGGCCGAGCGGATGTCTCGCGTACTCGACGGTGGGCCGGGTGACGCGCAGGGACTTCGCGGCGGTGCCGGTGACGGGCGCCGCGGCGGAGGCGGGCGTGGCCCCCGTGGCGGCGGTGGTGCCCGCGACGGCCGTGCCCAGGGCGATGGTGCCGGTGGTGCCGAGCAGTCGTCTTCTGCTGATCACAACGGAGCTCCGTAACGACTCGGGGATGAATCGTTTCACGGACCGCGAAGCTAGGCACAGGGATTGCTGCTGTCAAGAGGTCCGGCAGGGAGGAGTCGCGGCTCAACCCGCGAAATCCCGTGCGGCCACAGGATTCTCAAGTCCTGCCCATTGACGGTGCAGTTGGCGCGGGTCTAGCTTCCCTGCCACCTGTTTGAAACCTTTCACATCACCGTTCCCTGTCCCAGGCCCCCGACCTCAGTCCCCGACCCAGTTCCCTCATCACCGATCGGTGCTGCCCATGAGAGAGCCCCCCGTCCTGGCCGCGCACGGCCTGAGCAAGTCCTTCGGCGCGGTCCGCGCCCTCCGGGACGTCTCCCTGCACCTCCACGCCGGAGAGGCGCACGCCCTCGCGGGCGAGAACGGTGCCGGGAAGTCCACCCTCATCAAGACCCTCGCCGGAGTGCACCGGCCCGACACCGGAAGCCTCTCGCTCGACGGCGAACCGGTCGTCTTCCAGGGACCCGCCGCCGCCCGTGACGCAGGCGTCGCCGTCATCTACCAGGAACCAACGCTCTTCCCCGACCTGTCCGTAGCCGAGAACATCTTCATGGGGCGCCGCCCGCGCCGCTCCCTCGGACGGGTCGACCACAAGGCCGTGACCGCCGCGGCCCGTTCGCTCTTCGCGCGCCTCGCCGTGGACCTGGACCCCGAGCAGCCCGCGCGCGGACTGTCCATCGCCGATCAGCAGATCGTTGAGATCGCCAAGGCGCTGTCCTTCGACGCCAGGGTGCTCATCATGGACGAGCCGACCGCCGCGCTCACCGGCAGTGAGGTGGCCCGCCTCTTCGGCGTCGTACGCGCTCTGCGCGAACAGGGCGCCGCGGTGCTCTTCATCTCCCACCGCCTGGAGGAGATCTTCGCGCTCTGCCAGCGCGTCACGACCCTGCGGGACGGCGCCCTGATCGCCAGCGAGCCGCTCGACGGACTCACCGAGGACGACCTGGTGCGCCGCATGGTGGGCCGCGACCTCGACGAGCTCTACCCCAAACAGGCCACCAGGGCCGGTGAGATCGCGCTGAGCGTGCGGCGGCTGACCCGCGAGGGTGTCTTCACCGATGTGTCGTTCGACGTCCGGCACGGGGAGATCGTCGGCCTCGCCGGACTCGTCGGCGCCGGCCGCAGCGAGGTGGCGCGGGCCGTGTTCGGTGTCGACCGGTGGGACGCCGGGACCGTCGAGGTCGACGGCAGGGCCCTGACCAACGGAGCGCCCAGCGCCGCCATGGCGGCCGGGCTCGCCCTGGTCCCCGAGGACCGGCGCGCCCAGGGCCTGGTGATGGACATGTCGATCGAGCGCAACATCGGCCTGACCGGGCTGCGCACCACCACCCGCGCCGGGCTCATGGACCGCGGCGCCGAACGCGGCCGCGCCCTGGACTGGGCGCTCAGGCTCCAGGTGAAGTACGCGCGGATCGCCGACGCCGTCGGCACACTCTCCGGAGGCAACCAGCAGAAGGTCGTCCTCGCCAAGTGGCTGGCCACCGGGCCCCGCGTCCTGATCGTCGACGAGCCGACCCGCGGCATCGACGTCGGCACCAAGGCGGAGGTGCACCGGCTGCTCTCCGAACTCGCCGCTGACGGCGTCGCGGTACTGATGATCTCCTCCGACCTGCCCGAGATCCTCGGTATGGCCGACCGGGTCCTCGTCATGCACGAGGGACGGCTCACCGCCGAGATCCCCCGCGCGACCGCGACGGAGGAGGCCGTGATGGCGGCGGCCACCGGGAGGGCCGCATGACCGTGACACTCCGGAGGGCGGCGTGACCGTGACGACAGAGAGTCCCGCATCCGCCGTCGACCCGCGGAAGGCCGGCGCCGCCCGCATGGTCGAGCGCGTCTTCAAGATGCGCGAACTCGCCATCCTGCTGGTCTTCCTGGTGATGATCGTGCTCACCCAGGCGGGCAACAGCGAGTTCCTGTCCGAGCAGGGCATCAAGGACCTGCTCCTGAACGCGACCATCCTCGTCCTCGTCGCCACCGGCCAGGCCCTGGTCGTCATCACCCGCAACGTCGATCTGTCCGTCGGCTCCACGCTCGGCATCAGCGCGTTCGCCGCGGGAAACCACCTCCAGGGCGGCGGTACGTCCGGCACCGCGATCCTGCTTGCCGTCGCCCTGGGCGTCGGCTGCGGACTCCTGAACGGCGCACTGGTCAGCCTCGGCCAGGTGCCCGCGCTCGTCGTGACCCTCGGCACGCTCTACGTCATCCGCGGCATCGACTCGATCTGGGTCGGTTCGCGCCAGATCACCGCCTCCGACCTGCCCGGCGGATACGTCGACTTCGGCTCCGGCGGGGTGTCCGCGGTGCCCTGGCTCGCGCTGATCGCCCTCGCCGTCCTCGTCACCGTGGCGTACTACCTGCGGCACTACGGAGGCGGCCGCGAGCTGTACGCACTCGGCTCCAACCCGGAGGCCGCACGCCTGGCCGGGATCCCGGTCCGCAGGCGGATCCTCATCGCGTACACCGTGTGCGGCGCGCTGGCCGGTCTCGCGGGCGCCCTCTACCTCGCCCGCTTCGGCAACGTCGACTCCGCCACCGGCAACGGCTACGAACTCACCGTCGTCAGCGCCGTCGTGGTCGGCGGTGTCGCCTTCACCGGCGGCTCAGGCAGCGTCTACGGGGCGGCGCTCGGCGCGCTCCTGCTGACCTCCATCAACAGTGTGCTGCCCGCACTGGGTGTCAGCTCCGTATGGGTGCTCGCCATCAACGGAGTGCTGCTCGTCCTCGCCATCGCCGTCGACCGGGTCGTCGCCCTCCGGGTCGCCCGCTCCTTGAAGAAGAGGTCGGCATCGAACAGAAGGAGTGGCCGCCTTGACTGACTCACCGCTCACGCGTGCCGTCCGCTGGGACACGGTCGTCGGCGTGCTCCTCGTGGTCCTGCTGCTGCTCTCCTTCGGCTTCGTCGACGGCTTCGGCAACGCCCTCAACCTGTCGTTCCTCATCGGCAATACGCTGCCCATCGCGCTGATCGCCCTGCCCATGACCCTGCTCGTGGTCTCCGGAGAGATCGATCTCTCCGTGGCGTCCACGGCGGGGCTCTCCGGAGCGGTGATGGGCGCCCTCTGGAACGCGGGCATGGCCATCGAGACGATCATCCCGCTCTGCCTGCTCCTCGGCGTCGTCTGCGGACTCGTCAACGGCCTCCTGGTGACCCGTCTCGGACTGCCCTCCCTCGCCGTCACCATCGGCACCATGGCCGCCTACCGGGGCATCGCCCAAATCGTCCTCGGGTCGGATGCCGTCACCGACTTCCCCACCCAGTACCTCGACTTCGCGGCGGGCCGCATCGGCGACACCTTCGTCCCGTACGCCTTCCCGCCCTTCCTCGTGCTGCTCGCCCTCGCCGTCGTCGCCCTGCACGCCGCACCCTTCGGACGCTCGCTCTTCGCGATCGGCGCCAATGAGGAGGCCGCGCGGTTCGCCGGGGTGCGCGTCAAACGGCACAAGCTGTGGCTGTTCGTCGCCACCGGCCTGATGGCCTCCCTCACGGGCGTCTTCTGGGCGCTGCACTACGCGAGCGCACGCTACGACAATGCCACCGGCCTCGAACTCTCCGTGGTCGCGGCCGTCCTGCTCGGCGGCATCGACTTCGACGGCGGCAAGGGAACGCTCGGCGGCGCCGTCGCCGGTGTCTTCCTGCTCGGCGCGCTGCAGAACGCGATGAGCCTCCTCAACGTCTCCGCGCAGTCGCAGATCGTCGTCACCGGCGTGCTCCTCGTCGTCTCCGTGCTCGCGCCACGCGTGGCACGGCAGCTGACCACCACGCGCGCGGGACGCCGAGCAGCGACACCCGCCCCCTGAAGCCCGCCCTCCGACGCCCGGCCCCCCGTTCCGGCACCCCCTCCGAAAGGGACCACCCGCCATGCCCTCCACCGTGCTCCGCACCCCCGCCACCCGCCGGCTCTGCGCCGCCCTCGCCGCCGCCGCGCTCGCCCTCACCGCCACGGCCTGCGGAGGCACCACCAAGGAGTCCACGAAGAACTCCGCGAAGGACGACGACGGCGTCCGGTCCTCGGACGCGAAGGCCGACCCGAACGCCGCCACCAAGAAGGACCTCACCGTCGCCTTCCTGCCGAAGCAGGTGAACAACCCGTACTTCACCGTCGCCGACAAGGGCGGCGAGAAGGCCCTCGCGGAACTCGGATCGACGTACAAGGAGACGGGCCCCAACAGCGCCACCGACACCAGCGGGCAGGTCGGCTACGTCAACACGCTCACCCAGCAGCAGGTCGACGCCATGGCCGTCTCCGCGCAGGACCCCGGCGCCTTGTGCACCGCCCTCAAGCAGGCCATGAAGAACGGCGTCAAGGTCGTCACGTACGACTCGGACACCAAACCCGCCTGCCGGCACGTCTTCGTCTCCCAGGCGAGCGCGGAGGCCCTCGGCCGCAGCCAGGTGCGGCTCCTCGCCGAACAGCTCGGTCACAAGGGCGAGATCGCGATCCTCTCCGCCGCGCAGACCGCCACGAACCAGAACACCTGGATCGGCTACATGAAGGACGAGCTCAGGAAGCCCGCGTACAAGAACATGAAGCTGGTGAAGACCGCCTACGGGAACGACGACGCGCAACAGTCCTTCCAGCAGACGCAGGGCCTTCTCCAGGAGCACCCGAAGCTGGCCGGGATCATCTCGCCGACCACGGTGGGCATCAAGGCGGCCGCCCAGTACCTGTCGGGCTCCAAGTACAAGGGCAAGGTCCTCCTGACCGGCCTCGGCACCCCCAACGACATGCGCCAGTACGTGAAGAACGGCACCGTCGAGGGCTTCGAGCTCTGGGACCCCGCCAAGCTGGGAGCCCTCGCGGCGCACACCGCCGTCGCGCTGTCCTCCGGGCAGATCACCGGCAAGAAGGGCGAGACGTTCGAGGCGGGCGACCTCGGCACCTTCACCATCGGCGACGACGGCGTCGTCGACCTCGGCGAGCCCACGGTCTTCGACAAGAAGAACATCGACCGGTACAGGTTCTGACGCAGCCGCCCTCTCCTGGGCCGCTGCCTTAGAGCCGCACTGCCTCAGTACGCTGGGCCGCACGGCCGGTGACGGCCGGACAGCAGGATGGAGCACCTGGAACGCATGGTCGGCATCAAAGACGTGGCGAAGCACGCCGGAGTGTCGGTGGGCACCGTGTCGAACGTGATCAACCGCCCGGACATGGTCTCCGAAGAGACCCGCCACCGGGTGCTCGCGGTCATCGACCGGCTCGGCTACGTGCGCAGCGAATCGGCGCGCCAGCTCCGCGCGGGCCGCAGCCGCATCATGGCGCTGCTCGTCCTCGACATGGGAAACCCCTTCTTCGTGGACGTCGCCCGCGGCGCCGAACGGGCCGCCCGCGAGGCCGGTCTCCGTGTCATGGTGTGCAACAGCGGACAGAGCCCCTCCGAAGAGGCCGAATATCTCGCGCTCTTCGCCGAGCAGCGGGTGCACGGCGTCCTGCTGACGCCCGCGGACGCGACCGGACGGAACATCGAGGCCTTCCGCAGGCACGGCATTCCGTTCGTCCTCGTCGACCGGGTCGCCGAGGGCGCCACCGAGTGCTCCGTCTCCGTGGACGACGTGATGGGCGGCGCGCTCGCCGTGCGCCACCTCGTGGACGCGGGACACCGCGGCATCGCGTACGTGAGCGGCCCGCCCGGGCTCAACCAGGTCAAGGACCGCCGCGAGGGCGCCCTCCAGGCGCTCGCCGAGGCGGGTCTGGACGCGTCGGCGCTGCGGGAGCTGCCCACCGAACGCCTCGACGTGGCGGCGGGACGCGACGCGGGCGCCCGCATCCTCGGCCTCGCCGAGCGGCCCACCGCCGTCTTCTGCGCCAACGACCTGCTGGCGCTCGGGGTGCTGCAGGCGATGTACGCGGCGGGGGTGCGCGTTCCCGAGGACATCGCGATCGTCGGGTACGACGACATCGAGTTCGCGGCCGCCGCCGTGGTGCCGCTCACCTCGGTGCGCCAGCCCGCCGTCACCATGGGCGCGATGGCGGCGGAGCTGCTCCTGGAGGAGACGACGGAGACGGAGAAGGCCCGGGGGGCCGCCGACGCGCACGGGCACCGGCGCGTGGTGCTCAAGCCCGAGCTGGTCGTGCGCCGCTCCAGCCTGCCGCCCCGCTGACGGGCGGCGACGGCGGCGACTGCCGAGTGGCGGCCCCGAACCCTGTCGGCCGTGCCCATGTGCTGGACTGGGCACCGAACACACGTACCCGCCACGTCGTCCAGGAGCAGCCTTGACCACCACGTACCGCCAGCCGGGAGTAGTCCTCGCCGACCGCCGCTTCAGCGTGCCGCTCGACCACGACGATCCGGCGGGGGAGCGGATCGAGGTCTTCGCGCGCGAAGTGGTGTCGGCGTCCAGGGGCGGTGCGGACCTGCCCTGGCTGGTCTACCTGACGGGCGGCCCCGGCTTCGGGGCGACCCGCTTCAACGGCAGGGAGTCGTGGCTCGGCCGCGCCCTGGAGGACTTCCGCGTCCTCCTCCTTGACCAGCGGGGCACCGGCAGCTCCACGCCCGCCAACCGCCAGACGCTTCCCCTGCGCGGCGGCCCCCGCGAACAGGCCGACTACCTCGCACACTTCCGTGCCGACTCCATCGTCCGCGACTGCGAGGCGATTCGCGCCGAGGTGACCGGCGGCGCCCCCTGGACCGTCCTCGGGCAGAGCTTCGGCGGCTTCTGCGCCACGCACTACCTGTCGGCGGCGCCGGAGGGCCTGAACACCGCCCTGATCACCGGCGGCCTGCCCACGCTCGACGGCCACGCGGACGACGTGTACCGCGCCGCCTACCCGCGCATGGAGCGCAAGACCGCCGCGCACTACGCCCGTTACCCGCAGGACGTCGAGCGGGCCCGCCGCATCGCCGCCCACCTCGCCGAGCACGAGCCGGTCCTCAATGGCGGCTACAAGCTGACCGTGCGGGCCTTCCAGTCCCTCGGCATACTGCTCGGCCTCGGCGACGGCAGCCACCGCCTGCACTACCTCCTCGAAGACGCCTTCGTACGGACACCGGCGGGATTCGCCCTCTCCGACGCCTTCCAGGAGAACGTGCAGGCCACCCTCTCGTACGCCGGCAACCCGCTCTTCGCCGTCCTGCACGAGGCGATCTACGGCCAGGGCGAACGGCCCACCGCCTGGTCGGCCGAGCGGACGCGCGCCGAATTCCCGCAGTTCGACGCGGAGAAGGCCCTGGCGGGCGACGCCCCGCTGCTCTTCACGGGCGAGGCCGTGCAGCGCTGGATGTTCGACAGCGACCCCGCGCTGCGCCCGCTGCGCGAGACCGCCGACCTGCTCGCCGAGCGCACCGACTGGCCGCGCCTGTACGACACGCAGCGCCTCGCCGCGAACGAGGTGCCGGTCGCGGCGGCGATCTACCACGACGACATGTTCGTCGACACGGAGCACTCCCTGCGCACCGCCCGCGCCATCCGGGGCCTGCGCACCTGGGTCACCGACGAGTTCGAGCACGACGGGCTGCGGGTCAGCGGTCCGCGTGTGCTGGACCGGATGCTCGCGCTGACGCGCGGCGAGGCCTGAGCACCGGGCCCCTGCCACGAACACCCGACCGGTTGTCGGACCCCGGGGCTAGGCTGAGAATCATGACCGAGCCGCAGAGTTCAGCCGCCCCAGCCGACCAGCTCACGCCCATGCCCGAGGACTGGCGGCGCGCGCTCGCCGTCGTCGCCCACCCGGACGACCTGGAGTACGGGTGCTCGGCGGCGATCGCCGGCTGGACGGACGGCGGCCGCGAGGTCACGTACCTTCTGGCGACCCGTGGCGAGGCCGGCATCGACACGCTCGACCCGGCCACCTGCGGGCCGCTGCGCGAGCGCGAGCAGCGGGCGAGCGCGGCGGTGGTCGGCGTGGACGCCGTGGAGTTCCTCGACCACAAGGACGGCGTCGTCGAGTACGGCACGGCGCTGCGCCGTGACATCGCCGCCGCGATCCGCAGGCACCGCCCCGAGCTCGTCATCACGCTCAACCACCGTGACACGTGGGGCGGTGTCGCCTGGAACACCCCCGACCATGTGGCGGTCGGCCGCGCCACGCTGGACGCCGCGGCGGACGCGGGCAACCGCTGGATCTTCCCGGAGCTGATCGAGGAGCAGGGACTGGAGCCGTGGGACGGCGTGCGGTGGGTCGCCGTCGCCGGTTCGTCGACACCCACGCACGCGGCGGACGCGACGGCGGGCCTCGACCGTGCGGTCGCCTCGCTCCTCGAACACCGCACCTACATCGAGGCGTTGACGGACGAGGATCCCGAGAAGTACTGCCACAGGTTCCTGACGGGGAACACGCAGGCCCTGGCGCCGCGCTTCGGTGGCAAGCCGGCGGTGGGGTTCGAGGTCTTCAGTCGGTGAGCCCGCGCCCTTAGCCTGACGGCCCATCAGAAGTGGTGGGCCAAGTGATGGGTCAGGAGAGCGGATGATCGACACCGTCGGCACGGACATCCCGGAGGGCGAGGAGCGGCTGCGCCTCGACGTCGAGGACGGGCTCGGCGTCCTCACCCTCTGCCGCCCCCGCAAGCTGAACGCCTGGAGCTGGGAATCCACCCGGCAGCTGGGCCTGTTCGCCGACCGGATCCGCTTCGACGACTCGATCCGGGTGGTGCTGCTGCGCGCCGAGGGCCGGGCGTTCTGTGCGGGCATCGACCTCACGGCGCCGGGCGGCGCGATCACGGGCCGCTCCGGCGCCGAGCGCACCCGCAACTACTACGAGGGCATGCGCTGGGTCCACGAGCGCTTCCGTGCCTTCGCGGAGCTCCCGCAGCCGGTCGTCGCGGCCGTGCAGGGCTACTGCCTGGGCTTCGGCTTCGAGCTGGCGCTCATGGCCGACCTGCGGGTCGCGTCGAACGACGCGGTGTTCGCGCTGCCCGAGGCGCGGCTCGGCGTCGCGGTGGACGCGGGCGGCGATCTGCGCATCGCGCGGGAGGCCGGCGCGGGCTGGGCCAAGTTCCTCGCGCTCACCGGCCGTCGCATCGACGCGGCGACGGCCGAGCGGCTGCGGCTCCTCCAGCAGGTCGTGCCGGCAGTGGAGTTGGCCAGGACGGCCCGCTCCTTGGCCGCCGAGATCGCGGCGAACGCGCCGCTGGCCGTGCAGGGCATCAAGCGCGGCATCGACGCGTACGCCGACGCGGGCATGGCGGGCGCGCTCGACCGCGTCGCGGTGAACGCGGCGCTCACGCTCACGTCCGAGGACTCGCGCGAGGGGTTCGGGGCGAAGGCGGCGGGCCGGGACGCGTGCTTCGAGGGGAAGTGAAGGGGGCGTCCCGCTTCAGCTCACTTCACCCCACCCCGTCAGCCTCCGAAGGGCCCCTTCCCCATCTGCTCCCGCACCGTCACCACCGGTGGGCTCACCAGCCCCCTGCGCTGCCAGTTCGCGCCGTCGACCACCAGCGTGTGGCCCGTGATGAAGCGGGCGTAGGGGGAGGCAAGGAAGGTCGCCGCCCAGCCCAGTTCGCGGGGCAGGCCGACGCGGAGGGCGGGCTGGCGGGCGGCCTTGTCCCGGGCCCGGTCGAGGTTGTCGCGGATGTCGCCGGTCATGTCGTCGTGCGGCATCAGGCCCGGCACCAGGCCGTTGATCCGGATGCCGTACGGTCCCCACTCCACGGCGAGGGTCTCCACCAGGCTCTTCACCCCGGCCTTGGCCGCCGCGCTGTGCGCGAAGCCGGGGCCGCCCGTCCAGGCGTACGACGCCCCGACGTCGATGACCGAACCGGGGGTGCCCGCGGCGAGGTGGCGGCGGCCGAACTCGCGCGTCATCAGGAACGTGCCGGTGAGGGTGGTGTCCACGACCGCACGCCATGCGTTCGGCGACATGTCCTCCGCGGGGACGGGGAAGTTGGCGGCCGCGTTGTTCACCAGGACACCCGGCATCCCGTACGCCTCCTGCGCCGCGTCGAAGACCTCCGCGACGCGGTCGGCGTCCCGGATGTCGCAGACGACGGTCGTCACGCGGCCGCCCAGCGCCGCCAGTTCGTCCCGCGCCGCCTTGAGCCGGTCCTCCTTGCGGCTCGCGATCACCAGATCGGCGCCGAGCCGCGCGAACTCGGCCGCGACGGCCTTGCCGAGGCCCGTCCCGCCGCCGGTGACGAGGACGACGGTCCCGGCGTAGGTGTCCGGCGGCAGGGCGGTCGCCCCTGTCGGGGGAGGCGGCGGGAGCCCGGGCAGCGCACCGGCCGGCCTGGCATCGCCGCCGTCCGTCTCCTGGCTCACCCCGTCATCCGCGCCGTGGTTCGTCATGCGCGCATCGATACCTCGTACGGGGTGAAACCTCCATGCCCGACGTCGGATTCCGTGCGCCGATGGAGGCCGCGCGACCTCACCCCCTCCGGGGAAGTGGTGCCGTCGTCGACGCCCTGCGGCGCGTCAGCCGCTGCGCGCGTGTGTTCTCCGCGGGTGCGCTGTGGCTGGTCGCGCAGCTCCCCGCACCTCTGGAGGGGCACACTCAGCCCCTCGCGCCGTGTGCGTGCTTACGCGTCGTCACCCATGCCACCGCCGCCTCCGTTTCCGGGGTGAAGACGCCCGCCCGGCGGCGGGACACCTCCGCGTCGATGTCCGCCATGACGAGCTCGGCGTTGATCGTCAAGCCGGCGCGGTAGCCGGCGCTCGCCGCGTTGATCACCTGCTCCGTGGGGCCCGCCGCGTTGCCGACGGCCCAGACGCCCGGGACGCTGGTGCGGCCCGTCTCGTCCACCGCCGGGTACGGGCCGACCGGGGTGTCCCTGAGCTCGGCGCCGAGCGCGGTCAGCAGGCCGTCGCGCGGCACCGGCTTCGCGGCGACGAACAGTACCGAGCGGGGGAACACCCGGCCGTCGGCGAGCCGCACGCCCGTCAGGCGGTCGTCCTCGACCACCAGGCCCGCGACCTCGCCGTCCACGACCTGGACCCCGGCGGCCGCAAGACGCTCCCACTCCGCGTCCGGCAGGTCCCGCACGGTGTGCAGGAACAGCGTCACGTCCTTGGACCACTGCGTGACGAGCAGCGCCTGGTGGCTGTTGAAGGGTTCACCGGCGAGCACGCCGAAGGGCTGGTCCCGCACTTCCCAGCCGTGGCAGTACGGGCAGTGCAGCACGTCACGGCCCCAGCGGTCTGCGAGCCCCGGCAGACCGGGCACTTCGTCCACCAGGCCCGTCGCCATGACGACCCGGCGCGCGTGCACGTCCCCGCCGGCCGCCAGCGCGATCCCGAACTCGCCCGCGCCGTCCGGCGTCACGGCCGACACGCGGTCCCGGACGACCTCCACGCCGTACCGTTCCAGCTCCCGTCGTCCCTCGGCGAGGAACTCGGCGGGCGGCATGCCGTCCCGCGACAGATAGCCCTGCATGTGCGCGGCGGGCGCGTTGCGCGGCTCGCCCGCGTCGACCACGAGGACCCGCCGCCGGGACCGGCCGAGGACGAGCGCCGCGCTCAGCCCCGCCGTGCCGCCGCCGACGACCACCACGTCGTAGCTCTGGTTCCGCATAGCAGTCCGCATAGCGGTCGGCGCCGCCTCACGCCTCTCGTCCTTGTTGTCGGTCATGGTGACCACCTCCACTGAGACCATCACGCAGAAGATGCGATATCGACAAGCCTCTTTGCTGGTTCCGCAATAAGGGGCATGATGATTCCCATGAGCGACGACACCGCAGAGCCCGAAGCGATGGACCAGATCCTCACCGAGGTCGGCCCCCGGCTGCGCCGCATCCGCAAGGAGCGCGGCGCCACCCTGGCGGGGCTCTCCGCCGCGACCGGCATCTCGGTGAGCACGCTGTCCCGGCTGGAGTCGGGCCACCGCAAGCCCAGCCTCGAACTCCTGCTGCCGATCGCCCGCGCCCACCAGGTGCCCCTCGATGAGCTGGTCGGCGCCCCGCCCGTGGGGGACCCGCGCGTGCGGGCCAAGCCGATCGTCCGGCACGGGCGCACGATGCTGCCGCTCACCCGGCAGCCCGGCGGCCTCCAGGCGTACAAGGTCGTGGAGCCCGCCCGGACCACCGCGCCGCCGGACCCGCAGACGCACGAGGGGTACGAGTGGCTGTACGTGCTGTCGGGAAAGCTGCGGCTGATCCTCGGGGATCACGACGTGGTGCTCGGTCCGGGGGAGGCCGCGGAGTTCGACACGCGGGTCCCGCACTGGTTCGGGGCCACGAGCGAGGCCGGGGCGGAGTTCCTCAGCCTCTTCGGGCCGCAGGGGGAGCGCATGCACGTACGGGCGCGGCCCACCCGTAAGGGGGACGCGGGCTGACAGTGCGGCGGGCCTTCACCGGAGTGTTCCCATAGGGGCAAGCGACCGCTTAGTATGCGGACGAGCACGGTCTACGACAGCCCCGTGGAGGCCCCGCATGCAGGCATGGCAAGTGCACGAGAACGGCGAGCCGGGCGAGGTGATGCGCCTCGCGGAGGTGGACCGCCCCCCGCTCGATGAGGGGCAGGTGCTGCTGAAGGTCCGCGCCGCGAACATCAACTTCCCGGACGCGCTGCTCTGCCGGGGCCAGTACCAGGTCAGGCCCCCGATACCGTTCACGCCGGGCATGGAGATCTGCGGCGAGACCGAGGACGGACGGCGCGTGATCGCCAACCCCGTGCTGCCGTACGGCGGCCTCGCGGAGTACGCCGTCGCGGAGAGCGCCGCGCTGCTGTCCGCCCCGGACGCGCTGGACGACGCCGAGGCCGCCGCGCTCCACATCGGCTACCAGACCGGCTGGTTCGCCCTGCACCGCCGCGCGCACCTCCAGGAGGGCGAGACCCTGCTGGTGCACGCGGCCGCGGGCGGCGTCGGCAGCGCCGCGGTGCAGCTCGGCAAGGCCGCGGGCGCCAAGGTCATCGGAGTCGTCGGCGGCGAGGACAAGGCCCGGGTCGCGCGCGAGCTCGGCTGCGACCTGGTCCTCGACCGGCGTACGGACGACGTGATCGGCGCCGTCAAGGAGGCCACCGGCGGCCGCGGCGCCGACGTGATCTACGACCCCGTGGGCGGCGACGCCTACGCCAAGTCCGCGAAGTGCGTCGCCTTCGAGGGCCGCATCGTCGTCATCGGCTTCGCCAGCGGCTCCATCCCGACGCCCGCGCTCAACCACGCCCTCGTGAAGAACTACTCGATCGTGGGCCTGCACTGGGGCCTGTACAAGACCAAGGACCCGAGCCTGATCCAGCGCTGCCACGAGGAGCTGTCCGAGCTCGCCGCCAAGGGCGCCATCAAGCCGCTGGTGAGCGAGCGCGCGCCGATGGCCGATGCCGCCGCCGCCGTGCAGCGCGTCGCCGACGGCGTCACGACCGGCCGTGTGGTCGTCCTCCCGCACGGGGGTGCCGCATGACCGACGCCGCCGAACTGCGCACCCGTACGCAGGAATTGCTCGCCGCGTACCCGCCCGCCACGACGGACCGCGCCGATTTCCTCAAGGCCCGCTTCGACGCCGGCCTCGCCTGGGTGCACTACCCCGAGGGCCTCGGCGGGCTCGGCGCGCCGCGCTCCCTGCAAGCCGTCGTGGACGCCGAACTGGAGGCCGCGGGCGCGCCCGACAACGAGCCGCGCCGCATCGGCATCGGCCTCGGCATGGCCGCGCCGACCGTGCTCGGCTTCGGCACCGAGGAGCAGAAGCAGCGCTTCCTGCGCCCGCTGTGGACCGGCGAGGAGGTGTGGTGCCAGCTCTTCAGCGAGCCGGGCGCCGGATCCGACCTCGCCGCGCTCGGCACGCGCGCCGTCCGTGACGAGGCGACCGGCGACTGGGTGGTCAACGGCCAGAAGGTGTGGACCTCCAGCGCGCACACCGCCCGCTGGGCCATCCTGATCGCCCGCACCGACCCGGACGTGCCCAAGCACCGGGGCATCACGTACTTCGTGTGCGACATGACGGACCCCGGCGTCGAGGTGCGGCCGCTGCGCCAGATCACCGGCGAGGCCGAGTTCAACGAGGTGTTCCTCACCGACGTGCGCATCCCGGACGCGCACCGCCTCGGCCCGGTCGGCGACGGCTGGAAGGTCGCCCAGACGACGCTCATGAACGAGCGCGTCTCCATCGGCGGCATGCGCATCCCGCGCGAGGGCGGCATGATCGGCCCGGTCGCCAAGGCCTGGCGCGAGCGCCCCGAACTGCGCACGCACGACCTCCACCAGCGCCTGCTCAAGCTCTGGGTCGACGCGGAGGTGGCCAGGATCACCGGGGAGCGGTTGCGCCAGCAGCTCGTCGCGGGCCAGCCGGGACCCGAGGGCTCCGGCATGAAGCTGGGCTTCGCCCGCCTCAACCAGGAGATCAGCGGCCTGGAGGTCGAACTCCTCGGTGAGGAGGGCCTGTTGTACGACGACTGGACGATGCGCCGGCCCGAGATCGTCGACTTCACCGGCCGCGACGCGGGCTACCGCTATCTGCGCTCCAAGGGCAACAGCATCGAGGGCGGGACCAGCGAGGTCCTGCTGAACATCGTCGCCGAGCGCGTCCTGGGCCTGCCCGCCGAGCCGCGCACCGACAAGGACGTCGCCTGGAAGGACCTCGCGCGATGAGCGACCTGCTGTACTCCGAAGAGGAAGAGGCGCTGCGCTCCGCCGTGCGGGCGCTGCTCGCCGACCGGTGCGAAGCCACCACCGTCATCGCGCGCGTGGAGAGCGACGACCCGCTCGACCGCGAACTGTGGAAGGCGCTCACCGACGGCATGGGCCTGGCCGGGCTCCTCATCCCCGAGGACCTCGGCGGCCAGGGCGCCACGCACCGCGAAGCGGCCGTCGTGCTGGAGGAGCTGGGCCGCGCGGTGGCGCCCGTGCCCTACCTCACCAGCGCCGTCGTCGCCACGGAGACGCTGCTCGGCTGCGCCGGGAGCGAGGCCACCGAGCTGCTCGGGGCGCTCGCCGCGGGGCGCACGGTGGGCGCGCTCGCCGTGGGCCTCGCCGTCGCTCCGGGTGCCCCCGTCAGGGGTGTACGTCATGACGAGGGCGCCCTGCACGGGAAGGTGACCGGCGTCGCGGACGCGGTCGGCGCCGATGTGTTGCTCGTCCCGGCCGACGGCGGGCTCTACGCCGTCCACACGGCCCAGGACGGCGTCACCGTCACCCCGCAGACCTCCCTCGACCTCACCCGGCCGCTCGCCACGGTCACCTTCGACGCGGCACGCGCGCGTGAGCTGTCCCGGGACGCGGACGCGGAAGCGGCCGTACGGCGAGGCCTGCGGGCGGGAGCCGCGCTGCTCGCCTCCGAGCAGCTGGGCATCGCCGAGTGGTGTCTGACGGAGACCGTCCGCCACACGAAGGAGCGGCACCAGTTCAACCGCCCGGTCGGTTCCTTCCAGGCGCTCAAGCACCGGCTCGCCCAGCTGTGGACGGAGGTCGTCAACACCCGCGCCGCCGCCCGCAACGCCGCCGACGCCCTCGCCACGGGCAGCGCCGACGCGGACGTGGCGGCCGCCGTTGCCCAGGCCTACGCCGCCCCCGTGGCGGTGCGCGCCGCCGAGGAGGCGCTCCAGCTGCACGGCGGCATCGGCATGACCTGGGAGCACCCCGTCCACCTCTACCTGAAGCGCGCCAAGGCGGACTCGGTCGCCTACGGCACGGCTGGACGGCACCGCGAGGCGCTCGCGGAGCTGGTCGACCTCCAGGCACCCTGACCAGCCGAAGACCTACCGAGGACCTGCCGAACCCCTTTTGATGCAGCCCGCACCTACCAGGTGCGGGCTGCGCGTTTTACGCCGCCATTACGTGGTGCATAATTGCGAGCTGTTCGCAATAACAGCTGATCTTCAGTAGGGGTGTGGAGCATGAGGGCCCGATCGATACGGGGCGCAGGCGCGGTGGCGACGGCGGCCGCGATAGCGGTCGCCGCCTCCGCGTGCTCGGCGCCGGGCGACGGCGGCGGCGCGGGCGGCGCGAAGGACTCTGCGGTCGTCGGCATCGCGTACGAGCCCGAGACCCTCAGCCCGCTCCTCGGCTACGGCAAGGACGGCAACTCGAAGATCTTCGACGGGCTGCTCACGCACGACGCCGACATGAAGCTGAAGCCCGCCCTCGCGGCCGAGCTGCCCAAGGTCACCGACGACGGCAAGACCTACACGTACAAGCTTCGCAAGGGCGTCAAGTTCAGCGACGGCAAGCCGTTCTCCGCCAAGGACGTCGTCTTCACGTACGAGACGATCCTCGACAAGAAGACGAACAACGCGTCCAAGACCGAGCTGGACGCCGTCAAGAGCGTCGAGGCGAAGGGCGAGGACACCGTCGTCTTCCACCTCAAGTACCCCTACGCGCCGTTCGCCGAGCGCACCGTCCTGCCCATCGCCCCCGAGCACATCGCGGCCAAGCAGGACGTGAACAACGGCGCCTTCACCACCAAGCCGGTCGGCACGGGACCGTACGAGCTGGTCAAGTGGTCCAAGGGCGAGAAGCTCACCTTCAAGGCCAACCCCGACTACTGGGGCGGCGCGCCGAAGATCAAGAACTTCACCATGGCGATCATCAAGGACGACGACATCCGCGCCACCCGGCTCGACGCCGGTGAGCTCGACGGCGCGATCCTGCCGCCCAACCTCGCCAAGAAGTACAAGAGCGACAGCGGCAAGAACACCTACGCCGCCAAGACCTTCGACTACCGCGTCGTGACCCTGCCCACCGGCAACAAGGTCACGGGCGACACCGCCGTCCGCCGCGCCCTCGACGTCGGAGTCGACCGCAAGGCCATGGTCGACTCCATCCTGTACGGCGAGGGCAAGGAGGCCTACGGGCCCGTCCCGACGGACAGCCCCTGGTTCACCAAGGGCACCGAGCGCAAGTTCGACACCGCCAAGGCGAAGAAGATCCTCGACGACGCCGGCTGGAAGCCCGGCAAGGACGGCATCCGCGAGAAGGACGGCGTCCAGGCGAAGTTCCCGCTCTGGTACCTCTCCGGCGACAAGCTCCGCCAGGACCACGCCCTCGCCTACGCCTCCGACGCCAAGAAGATCGGCGTCAAGGTGGAGGTGCAGTCCGGTACGTGGGAGGTCATCGAGCCCCGCATGCCCAAGGACGCGGTCCTCGCCGGCGGCGGTTCCCCGGCCGACCCGGACTTCGACCAGTACACGCTGCTGAAGTCCTCCCTCGCCGGTGACGGCTTCAACAACATGGCGCACTACGACAACCCCAAGGTCGACAAGGCCCTGGAGGACGCCCGCAAGAGCGGCGACCACGCCGAGCGCCAGGCCGCGTACGACACCATCCAGCGCGAGCTGGTGAAGAACCCGGGCTACACCTTCCTCACCCACATCGACCACCTCTACGTGGTCGACAAGAAGTTCGGCGACCTCACCACCCAGGTCGAGCCGCACGACCACGGCCTGGCCTCCGGTCCCTGGTGGAACGTCGAGGACTGGCAGCCGAAGAAGTGACGCCCGCGATATCCGAGGCCCCGGCTCCGGCGCCGACTTCCGGGAAGGCGGCGCGGCGTCGCCTTCCCTGGGGGCCGATGGCACGCCTCGCGGCACGGCGGGCGCTGTTCGCCGTGCCCGTGCTGCTCGTCGTCACCTTCGGCGTCTTCGCCATCGCCGCCGCCTCGCCCTTCGACCCCGTCAAGGCGTACGCGGGCACGGCCGGGCTCACCGCCTCGCAGGAGAACCTCGACCAGCTGCGCGCCAACCTCGGCGTCGACAAGCCGCTGGCCGCCCGCTGGTGGGACTGGCTGACCTCGGCCCTCACCGGTGACCTCGGGGACTCCAGCACGCTGCGGCAGCCCGTCGCCGACGCCATCGGCGAACGCGTCGGCTGGTCCGTGCTGCTCGCCGCGACCGCGTTCCTCGTCGCGATCCTGCTCGGCACCGCCCTCGGCGTGCTCGCCGCCCGCCGCCCCGGCGGCTGGCTCGACCGCGCCGTGACGTCCCTCGCGTACACCCTCGAAGCCGCGCCGCCGTTCTGGCTCGGTCTCCTGGCCGTCTGGTTCTTCGCGCTGAAGCTCGGCGTGCTGCCCTCCGGCGGCCTGACCGACACGGCCAGCTCGACCGTGACCGCCGGACAGGTCGCGAGCCACCTCGTGCTGCCCGCGGGCGTCCTCGCGGTCTCCCAGCTGCCCTGGTTCGTCCTGTACGTCCGCCAAGGCGTCGGCGACGCGCTCGGCGACGACCCCGTACGCGGCGCACGCGCGCGTGGCCTCGCCGAACGGACCGTCCTGCTCGGACACGCGCTGCGCTCCGGCATGCTGCCCGTGCTCACGCTCATCGGTTCCCGCGTGCCCGAACTGATCACCGGTGCGCTCCTGGTGGAGACCGTCTTCAGCTGGCCCGGCATCGCCGCGGCCACCGTCCAGGCCGCGACCTCCGTGGACTTCCCGCTGCTCGCCGCGCTGACCGCGCTCGCCACCGCAGCGGTGCTCCTGGGCAACCTCGTGGCCGATCTCCTGTACGGCCTCGCCGATCCGAGGGTGGGTTTCGATGGCTGAGCCGGCCGAGAGGACCGAGATGACCGACATCGTGTGGCGTGCCAGGGGCGGCGTGCGCCGTTCCACGCGCGCGTGGCGGGTGCGTACCTCCGCGGTGCTCGTCGCCGCGGTCGTCCTCGCCGTCCTCGTCGTACCGCCGCTCGTGAACCTCGACGAGCAGGCCGTCGACCTCGCGTCGAAGCTGCGGCCGCCGTCCCTGGCCCACCCCTTCGGCACCGACGACGTCGGCCGCGACCTGCTGCTGCGCTGCGTCTACGGCCTGCGCGTCTCGCTCCTCGTGGGCGTCGTCGCGGCCGTCGTCGCCACCGTCATCGGCACGGCAGTGGGCGCCCTCGCGGCCGCCTCCGGAGGCTGGGTCGACCGGATCGTGATGCGGCTCGTGGACGTCTTCTCGTCCGTGCCGCACCTGCTGCTCGGCATCTTCATCGTCGCGATGTTCCGGCCCGGGGTCTGGCCGGTCGTCGTCTCCGTGGCGCTCACCCACTGGCTGTCCACCGCCCGCATCGTGCGCGCCGAGGTCCTGTCACTGCGCTCGCGGCCCTACGTCGACGCGGCGATCTCCGGCGGCGCCTCACGGCTGCGGGTCGCGGTGCGCCACCTGCTGCCCGGCGTCCTGCCGCAGGCCGGCCTCGCCGCCGTCCTGATGGTGCCGCACGCCATCTGGCACGAGTCCGCGCTGTCCTTCCTCGGCCTCGGACTCCCCACCCACCAGGCCAGCCTCGGCACGCTCGTGCAGAGCGCGCGCGGCTCACTCCTGGCGGGCGACTGGTGGCCGACCCTCTTCCCCGGCCTCTTCATCATCATTCCCACCCTGGCGATCGCGGGCCTCGCGGGCGCCTGGCGGGAACGGATCAACCCCCGGCGCCGATCGGAGCTCATGCTGTGAAGGACCCCGTCCTCTCCGTACAGGGCCTCTCCGTACGGTTCCGCATGCGCGGCGGCACCCACGTCTCCGCCGTCACCGACGCCACCTTCGACCTCGCGGCGGGGGAGTGCCTCGCCCTGGTCGGCGAGAGCGGCTGCGGCAAGTCCGTGCTCGCCTCCGCGCTCCTCGGCCTGCTCCCGGAGAACGCGCAGACCGCCGGGTCGGCCCGCATCGACGGCATCGACCTGCTGACCGCCGACGAGCGCACCCTGGCCCGCACCGTGCGGGGGCGCC
Organism: Streptomyces sp. NPDC029674; assembly: GCF_044903205.1. NCBI lineage: Bacteria > Bacillati > Actinomycetota > Actinomycetes > Kitasatosporales > Streptomycetaceae > Streptomyces > Streptomyces sp. NPDC029674. Next base: position 409,470 of record NZ_JBJDPY010000005.1, on the reverse strand, counting down.
GCGTCGGCCTCGTACCGCAGAGCCCCGCCGCGCACCTGACGTCGGTCCGCACCGTGCGCTCCCAGCTGGAGGAGACCCTCCGCGAGCTCGCGGGCGTACGGAAGCCGCAGCTGAGGGCCGCCGCCGAAGCGGCCGCCGAACGCGCCGCGTTCCCCTCCGGCCACCTCGACCGCTACCCCCACGAGCTGTCCGGCGGCCTCGCCCAGCGCGCCGCCACCGCGCTCGCCCTCATCGGCGACGCGCCGCTGCTCCTCGCCGACGAGCCCACGACCGGCCTCGACCGGGACCTCGTGGACCGCACCGTCGACGAACTGCGCCGGCACGTCGGCGACGACCGCGCGCTGCTCCTGATCACCCACGACTTGGCCGCCGCCGAACGGATCGCCGACCGCGTCGCCGTGATGTACGCCAGCCGCGTCGTCGAACTCGCCGACGCCGCCGACTTCTTCGGCACGCCGGGACCCCGGCACCCCTACGCCCGCGGGCTCCTGAACGCCCTGCCGGAGCGCGCCTTCACGCCTGTCCCCGGCATGCCGCCCGAGCTGTCCGCGCTCCCTCAGGGGTGCGCGTTCGCGGCGCGCTGCGAACGGGCCGACGAGGCGTGCGGCGCGCTGCCCGCCCTCACGGACGGCGCGGCCTGCCACCACCCTCACGCGGACGTGCTGGAGGCCCCCCGTGCTTGAACTGCGCGCCATCACCGCCGGGTACGACCGGCGGGCCCCCGTCGTCCGGGGCGCCGAACTCACCATCGCCCCCGGCGAGTCCGTGGGCCTGCTCGGCCCCAGCGGCTGCGGCAAGTCCACCCTCGCGCGGGTCGCCGCGCTGCTGCACCGCCCCGACGCGGGCCAGGTCGTCATCGACGGCGAGACCGCCCGCGGCTGGCGCCACCGCGCCCCCCGCGAACAGCGCACCGCCTTCGGCGTCGTCTTCCAGCAGCCGCGGCTCTCCGCCGACCCCCGGCTGGCTCTCGTGGACCTGATCGCGGAACCACTGCGGGCGGTGGGCCGCGGCTCCGAAGCGGCCACCGCGGTCCCGGATCTCGCCGCCCGCGTCGGCCTCGGCAAGGACCTCCTGGGCCGCCGCCCGCACGAGGTCAGCGACGGCCAGCTGCAACGGGCCTGCCTGGCCCGCGCGCTGGTGCTGCGCCCCCGCTGGCTGATCTGCGACGAGATGACGGCGATGCTGGACGCCTCGACGACGGCGGCGCTCGTCCACGTCGTGGAGGAGTACCGGGCCGAACGCGGCGCAGGCCTGCTGGCCGTCGGCCACGACCGCGTCCTCCTGGAACGCTGGTGCGACCGCACGGTGCACTGGGCGGAGCTGGCGGGCAGGACGCCTGCCACACCGTAGGACGCCCGCTCAGGCGGGCAGCCGGGTGTCGATGACGCAGCTGATCTCGACGACCTGGCCGGGGAAGGTCAGTTCGGTGACGCCGACGACCGTGCTGACCGGCCGGTGGTCACCGAAGTACGCCAGGTTGCCCGCCGCCACCGCCCCCGCGTTCTGCCGCAGGTTCACCACGTACAGGGTCTGCGACACGATCTGAGCGCGGGTCGCGCCGTAATGGCTGAGGATCTTGTCGAAGTTGGCGTACGTCAGGCCCAGTTGGGCCGCGAAGTCGTCCGGGTGAAGGAAGTCGCCGGCCTCGTCGAGCGAGAGCTGTCCGGAGACATGGATCAACTCGCCCGATCTGATCGCCTGTGCGTATCCGAAGTCGCTCTCGGCCGGCACGTTGTGGTTGAAGACGTCACTCGTGGCCATGCTGCCTGTTCTCCCGTCGTGAGGGCTGTATCGCTCTCCTGTGGTTACTCAGGAACCGTAGGAGAGCGTCAGTCGAACGGGAAGAACGCACTTTTCGGCAACTGAGGAACCAGTCGGTGACCGTGCAGGTCACAAGCTCCTAGGGTTTCCTGACCCGGACCGAGCCGCATACTCACTGAGGTTCCGCTCACCGTCGTACTCGCGCGTCGCGTCCCGGCGCGCTCCGACCCGTCCCTCCGGGAGGCAGTCATGGCCCTCACCACCCGTCGCAGAGCCCTCACCACCTTCGGCGCGGCCCTCGCGGGCAGCATCGCGGCACCCGCCTACGCGCACGCGAGCGGCGGAGGTCACCGTCCCCGTCCCCGCCCCCTGATCCGCGCCCACGCCCACAACGACTACGAGCACCCCCGGCCCCTCCTCGACGCGCTCGACCACCGCTTCGGCAGCGTCGAGGCCGACATCTTCCTTGTCGACGGGCAGCTCCTCGTCGCGCACGACCCGGTCGACCTGGACCCCGCCCGCACCCTCGAATCGCTGTACCTGGAGCCCCTGGCGGCACGTATACGCGCCAACCACGGCTCCGTGTACCGGGGTTACCACCGCACCCCCTTCCACCTGCTCATCGACATCAAGACCGAGGGCGCGTCGACGTACGCCGAGCTTCACCGGCATCTGCGGCCCTACCGGCGGCTGTTCACGTCGTACGCCCACGGGAAGGTGCGCCGGGGCGCCGTCACGGCTGTCGTGTCCGGGGACCGCGCCGCGCGTGCGCCCATGGAGGCGCAGCGGGTCAGGCACGCCTTCTACGACGGTCGTCTCGCCGACCTGGGAACCGCCGCGCCCGCCTCGTTCATCCCGCTGATCAGTGACAACTGGTCTCTTAACTTCAGCTGGCAGGGCACAGGGCCGATGCCCGCCGCCGAACGGGACAAGCTGCGCGGCATCGTCTCCGCGGCCCACGCGCGCGGGCAGCGCGTCCGTTTCTGGGCGACGCCCGACCTGCCGGGGCCGCAGCGCGACGCGGTCTGGGGCGAGCTGCTCGCCGCCGGTGTCGACCACCTCAACACCGATGACCTCGCGGGGCTCGAGGCCTTCCTCGACGCGCACGGCCGATGATCTTCCCGGATCAACCTTCGGGCAAGTAACACCCGTTCGGAGCACAGGTCAGACGCCCGGACGCCTCCTCCGCTACGCAACACTGACGGCCGGAAGCCGCGGTCCCGCGTGGCGGAGGAGGTACTTCGCATGGCTGTTTCGATCTCTGTCGTGCTGCTGCTCGTGATCCTTGCGGCGGTCTTTCTGCGCAACGGAGCGCTGAAGCTGTCGCACGCCGTCGTCTGTCTGCTGCTGGGCTTCTATCTGGCGAGCACGAGCATGGCGCCGACCATCCAGGACGGTCTGACCGCCACCGCCGACATCGTCAGCGGGATCCGGCCGTGAGCATGCCGAGCGGGCTGATCCTTTCGGGTTCATGAACAACTGACGCCGTTTCATGGACACTTCAAGGGACGCGCTCTAGCTTCGGCGCATGTCCAGCAGACTGCGCCGCCTCGTTCCCGCCGGAGCCGTGGCCCTGACCGTGTCCCTCACGGTCCCCGCGTACGCCGACGAAATACCCAGGGCCCCCGGGCACCGGCTCGTCGAGCAGTACGAGGGCGCGCCCGCCGACGCCCGCCCGCTGCCCGGCACCCCGCCGCCCCAGCACCCGTACCTCGCCGCCAACGGCCGCAGCGGCATGCACGCCGACGCGGCGGGCAGCGGCACGTACCCCTGGAGCGGGCCGCTCGGCAAGCGGCCCGCCGTCGACAGCGAGAAGATGGCGGCGCTGGGCGGCGAGTGCGCGACCGTCACCTTCGACCGCGACGGACGCATCGTCACCGTGTGCGGCACGTTCACCGGCTTCCTGGTCAAGCTGCTCGACCCGAAGACGCTGGACACGCTCGCCGAGTACAAGCTGCCGCAGCGGCCCTCGACCGTCGAGGCCATCACCCGGCTCGACTTCTCGAAGATCTTCAAGGACACGTCGGGCGGCGCCTATTCGTACCTCGACAACGAGGACAGGCTGGTCCTCGCCGACTCCCGCCAGCACATCGTCCGGCTCGCGCACGAACGCACGGCCGACGGCACGTGGCGCTTCGTCGTCGACAAGGAGTGGGACCTGACGGACCACGTCCCGCACGACTGCGTGAGCTGGACCAACCTCTACCCGAGCGGTGAGTGCGACCCGGTCACGTCGGTGATGCCGGACTGGGGCGGGCGCATCTGGTGGGTGACGCGTCAGGGACGGGTCGGGACCGTCGAGCCGAAGTCCGGCGACATCCGCTCGGTCCGCCTCGACGGCGAGGAGATCCAGAACTCGTTCTCCGTCGCCGAGGACGGCGTCTCCATCGTCTCCGACCACGCCCTCTACAGCTTCCGGGCCGCCCCGGACGGCACACCGAAGGCCGTCTGGCGCCAGACGTACGACCGCGGCACCGGCACCAAGCCCGGCTCGGTCAACCAGGGTTCGGGCACCACCCCCGACCTCTTCGGTGAGCACGACGACTACGTCGCCATCACCGACAACGCCGACGACCGGATGAACGTCCTCGTCTACCGGCGCGGCGCCGACGTGCCCGACGACGAGCGGCTCGTCTGCAAGGTCCCCGTCTTCCGCTCCGGCGCGTCCACCACCGACAACTCGCTGATCAGCTGGGGCGACAGCCTCGTCGTGGAGAACAACTACGGCTACGAGAACATCACCTCGCTCACCCTCGGCCGCAGCGTCGTCGGCGGCGTCAGCAGGATCGACGTGCGCGAGGACGGCAGCGGCTGCGACACGGCCTGGGAGAGCGGGGTGCGGGCCCCGTCCACCGTGCCGAAACTCTCCACCGCCAACGGACTGCTGTACTTCTACACGAAGGAACCCAACAGCTTCGGCGTCGATGCCTGGTACCTCACCGCGGTCGACTTCCGCACCGGCGACACCCGCTGGAAGCGGCTCGCCGGCACGGGTGTCGCCTACGACAACGACTGGGCGCCCGTGACGCTCGGCCCCGACGGGACGGCCTATGTGGGCGTCTTCAACGGGCTCGTGGCGGTACGCGACACGGAGTGACGACCCGTCATCCCCGGGAGAACACGCCGATGCCGTTCGGAACCGGCCGCTCGATCCCGCCGCTGGGATTGTTGCGGACCGTCACGGCATCGGCGCCCGGGGCCCGCGCGACCAGCGTGGACGTGGCGGAGACCAGGGTGGAGGAGCCGCCGCCGTCCAGGCTGAAGCCGTCCCGCGCGCCGAGGCCCCGCAGCGTCTCGGCGACCTCGGCGATCGTCAGGCCCGCACGGAACTCCGGGGAGCCGTCGAGCGACAGGAGCAGCAGCCGGCGGCCGTCGTCGGAGATGCCGGCCGCCGTCCGCACCGCCGACGTGGTGGCATCGAGGCCCGGCAGCGGCACACCGTTCCGCAGCACCGGATATCCGCCGAGCGCGAAGCGGAACGGCGCGCGCGACGCGGCCGACACCAGACGGTGCCTGACGTGCACCCGCTCGCCCGTCGACAGCTTCCGCAACTCCTGCGCGCCAGCCTCGCGGCCGACCAGGACCGTCTCGTCCGGGGCGATCGGGCCGCTGCCCGGCGTGTCGGCCGAGGCCACGACACGCCCGTCACGCACCGTCACCTCATGCGTGTCCGTGCTGCACGGCGCGCCGCGGTTCGTGTCAGTGCCGCAGGTCGCCCGCACCCGCGAGACGGTGCCCCAGTCGCCGGTGAAGGCGCCGACGGACCCCACCGGCAGCGCGTACTGGTTGAGGCCGCCCAGCGGGAGGCGCGAGTCACGGGTGCGGATCTGCCCGTCCAGGGTGAGGTTGTCGAGGCGGGCCCGGCGGTCGTAGCCGACGCCGAGGACGGCCTCGGTGGTGACGCCCGGCGGCATCGCGGGGCCGAAGCGCTGCCCGTTCGGCACGGCCGCCTTGAGCGGACGGCCGCCCGCGATCGCCGGGCCGACGGGTGCGCCGGTCGCCGCGACACCGGGGTGCTGCGTCTCGGTGATGTTGAAGAAGTCGCCATTGATGCCGCCGACGGCGCCGGCCCCGTCCGCGAGCGCGGAGACGGGCGCACGTGCGGCGACCTTGCCCGGATAGAGCAGGCCGACGCTCGTGCGCGGGTCGCGCAGATCCACGTCGAGGACGTGCGCGCGGGCGGTGCCGTGGGAAGCTTCCATGTCAAAGTACCGGTACTCCACACCCGGTGCGATGTCGCTGCCGGCGCGCTTGCCGGCCCCTGAAGCACCACCGGCCGGTGCCGCTCCCGCGAGAGCCGCACCGGCCAGCATGCCGAGCGTGGTGAGGAGAGTGCAGGCCGTTCTGAACCGTCCACCGCGTTGCGTCTGGCGTGCCACAGATCCCCCTGGTTCCTGGTGTCGGCCGGGCGGCGAGTGAGCGAAGCAACTGTCGCAGCAGCCAGGGGAGTTCACCAGATGCCGGTGGCTACGTTCCGACCAAGCGGGAACGGATGAGGAAACGTACGCCCTCCGGTGCCTCCAGGGAGAAGCCGCTGCCTCTCCCCGGCACCACGTCCACGATCAGCCGGGTGTGGCTCCACACCTCGTACTGGCTCTTCGACATCCAGAACGCTACGGGCTCGGCCACCCCCTCGACCGTCAACGACGCGAGGCACACGTCGGAATCACCGGTGCGGAACTCGCCGTCCGGGAAGCACATGGGTGCGCTGCCGTCGCAGCAGCCGCCCGACTGGTGGAACATCAGCGGCCCGTGCAGCTCCCGCAGCCGCCGTACGAGCCCTGCGGCGGCAGGGGTGAGCTCCACCCGGGGGGCGCTGCCCCCGGCGTCCTTCGTCTCCTGACGGTCCATGGGAGGACTCTGCCCTCCGGCACGTTGCAACGGGGTTGCGAGGAGCGGCCGCCCGCCCCTGTTCGGAGTAATCGTGTGATGGTCGGGCCGTGTCGCCGGGCGAGCGGTGACGGACGGGCCGAAGCTGGTGCGATGCGCTGGCTCCTCTCGTCGATCGCCGCCCTGTCGCTGGCCGTACCCGTGTCGCACGGGGCGGCGGCCGCTCCCGCTCCCGCCGCCTTCGTCGAGCCGGCCTGCCGCGCGGGCACCGCGCCCTACCAGCGCGAGCTGGAGCGTGAGCTGCGGCTGCCGGTCGACGGGCGCCAGTCCACCGCCGACTGCGTGGCCATCCGGCGCCTCCAGCAGCGGCTCGGCATCCGCCCCGCGGACGGCTCCGCGAACCTGCGGACGTACCGCTTCGTCGTCGCGGACTCCATCCGCCGGGACCCGGCGAAACGGCGGGCCTGCCCCGTGAAGCCGTACCGGGTCACGTGCGTGGACCTGAGCCGGCAGGTCCTGTGGGCCCAGTCCGGCCGAAGGCTGGTGTTCGACCCGGTGCCGATCCGCAGCGGCCGCGACGGCCTGGAGACCCGCCGCGGCTGGCAGCGGGTCTACCTGAAGAAGAGCTACCACTACTCGACGATCTACCACGTCCCCATGCCGTACGCGCAGTTCTTCAACGGCGGCCAGGCCCTGCACGGCACCCGCTCGGACCTCTTCTCGTCCGGTTCGGGCGGCTGCGTGAACCTGGCCCTGGGTGACGCCAGACGCCTCTACGACCTGCTGCTCAAGGGCGACCGGCTCTACCTCTGGGGCACGAAGCCGGGCACGGACGGCTGACGCCGTCCGTGCCCGGAGGAACCGCGGGGGTCACTTCCCCTTCTTGCCTCCGCCGCGCTCGTTGGTGAGCGTCACCGTGACGCCCTTGGCCGCGTTGCCCGCGGTCACCCTGTACGGTCCGCTGACCGTCTTCGACGGCAGGACGTAACCGTCGGGGACGGCGGTCTCCTTCAGGTAGTACGAGCCGAGGTTGAGGCCCTGGAACGCGCACCGGCCGCGGCCGTCCGTGGCGCAGCCCTCGTCGGTGAGCGTGTCCCGGCCCGCGCCCGAGGTCTGCAGGCCCGGCCTGCCGTTGGTCTCGTGCCACAGCTGGAAGACGGCGCCGCCCAGCGGCCTGCCCGTCTTCTTGTCCTTCTTGACGACCGTGATCGCGCCGACGTCCTCCGGTTCGTCACGCACACTGTTCAGCGCCTCGACGGAGACCCCTTCCGAGACGGCGGCCGGGGTGAGGACGAGGGGCCCGAAGACCGCCGGGTCCGGCAGCACGTACCCGTCCGGTGCCTTGGTCTCGACCCAGTAGTACGTGCCGACGGCGACCTCCCGCTCACAGCGGCCGGAGGCGTCCGTCGCGCAGGGCGAGCCCGTCGGGGTGTCGGGGTCCGACCCCTTCCGCTGCAGCCCGGCGGTGCCGTTGGTCTCGCGCCACAGCTGGAAGACGGCGCCCGGCAGCGGCTTCCCCGTGTCCTTGTCCTTCTTGACGACGGTGACCTCGCCCTCCACGACGGTGGGCTTCTTCTCGTTGGCGGCCGTCACCGACACGCCCTCGGCGGCGTTGTCCCCGGTCAGCTCCAGGGGGCCGAAGACATTCGGCGACGGCAGGTCGTAGTCGCGCGGGGCCTTGGTCTCGCGCCAGTAGTACGTGCCGAGCGGCACCGTCCGCGCGCACTCGCCCGGCGCCCCGGTGACGCAGGGTCCGCCGATCTCCGTGTCCGGCTCGTCGCCCCGGGTCTGCAGGCCGTCGACGCCGTTGGTCTCCTGCCACAGCTCGAACTCGGCGCCCGCGAGCGGCTCCCCGTCGTCCTCGTCGGTCTTGACGATCTTCACCTGGCCGGAGGCGGGCGTTTCGGAACAGTCGGGCAGGTCGCCGTCGAACGGGTAGTTGTGGAACTCCTGGCCGCCACCGCCCGTCGACGAGCTGGTGTGGGTGAGCGAGCCCGTGGTGAAGAACCGGCCGTTCATGCCCGGCAGGCTGACCGTGGCCGTCGAGCGCCGTTCGCCGATCAGGACACTGCCCTGGAACTGTCCGGTGCCCTTGAACTCCACGGAGGTGGCGTCCGGGAAGTTCCACAGCAGGCGGCCGCGCAGCTTGTTGAACGGGCTGCTGTCGTCGATGGTGCCGCTGTACGTGTTGATGGTGCGCTTCTCGCCGAGGACGTTGACCAGCACCGTGGCGCCGTCCGGGATCCCCTCGAAGCGGATGCCCTCCTGGCCGCCGCTGCCGCCCATCAGGTCGAAGTCCACGTTGAAGACCTGGAGCACGGAGGTGTTGTCGCCCCGGAACAGGGTCTCGCCGCCGGCGTGCGTGGCCGTGCCCGTCGGGGTGCGGGTGCCGCCGTCGGGGTGGGCGTAGCACTGGCTGGCGGCGGCGAGTTCGTTCCGCAGCGGCTTGTAGGGCTCGGCGGCCTCCTCGTCCTCGCGCACGGTGGCGACGATCGTGCCGGTGGCGTCGCGGGCGTGGCGCACCACGCCGTCCTCGGCGAGCAGCCGCTCGCCGTCGGCCACGGTGACGTCGCCGCCCGTGGTGAGCCAGTCCGAGCCGACCGGCGGCGCCACCCGGGAGCCGACGCCGGCCTCCCCGATGTTGTAGACGCTGCTGGCGCCGGCGACCTTGTCCTGGTCGAAGTCGCCGAGGACGACGACGCGCCCCTCGGCCTCCGCGGCCCTTCCGCGGACGAGGAAGTCACCGCCGACGTACATGTTGATGCCGTTGTCGCGGTACTTGATCCCGCCGTTGTTGACGGGCGGGTAGCCGCCGTCGGGGCAGTTGCCCGGCACACACGGGCCGAGCCCGCCGGGCAGTGGCTTCGCGGCGGCGGCCGCGGCGGAGTGCGCGGCGGCGGGCATGGCCGGCAGGCCGCTTCCCGCCACGACGGCGAGGAGACAGAGGTACCTCATTCCGGACCGGATGAGGGAGGGGGCGGTCACGTGCACATCAGCTCCTCACAGGAACAAAACGACGTGCAGGAGGCTCGCACGATTGCCGTCCGGGGCCGATCAACCGATCCGTGCCTTCATACGAAGAGCACCGCAAAGGGCGAGTGCCGGCCCTCGCGGCTCTGTTCGCCGTGGCCGCGATCCGCACGGCCGAGCGACATGATCACTCGATCGTGAGTTCTGCCGCTCCCGGGCCCGCTCGGGCGCGATGCTCGCCAGGACGGCGGGCGCCCCGCGCCGCCCGGACGCGCGAGGGGATGGGGGAGACGGCATGACTCGGGAAGCGGAACGGCACGAAGGCCCGGACCGGCAGGCGCTGCTCCTGGTGGCCGGACTGGCCGATCTGGCGGTGAGCACGGCGAGTTCGGCGCTGGGGGCGGTGCGGGGGCTGCTGCGCCGCTCCGACACCGCCGAGCTGGCGGCGGAGGCCGAGCGCGAGCTCACGGCCCGCGGGCGCCTGGCCCTTGACCGGTACGCGGCGGTGCCCCCGGCCCATCTGGAGATCCTGGCCCGGCGCGCCCTGGCCCGGCGGGCCGCCGATGACGTCTGAACCGTGGGAGCCGACGGGCTTCAAGGACCGCGTCGACGACATCCTGCACCGCTTCGTCGCCGAGGAGGCGGACCGGTTCGCGGCGGTCGACCCGCTCCTCGGCCCGGTGGCCGAGCAGGTGGAGGCGGCGGTCGCGGACGGCAAGCGGCTGCGGGCCGCGTTCTGCTACTGGGGCTGGCGCGCGGTGGGGCAGCCCGACAGCGACACGCTGGTACGCGCGGCGGCCGCCATGGAACTGGTACACGCCGCGGCGGTCGTGCACGACGACCTCATCGACGACAGCCCGCTGCGGCACGGGCGGCCCACCGCCCACCTGGCCCTGCGCGGCGCCGTGCGGGGCAGGCCCCGCCGCGACGCCGCCGCCAGGTCACTGGCGATGCTGGTGGGAGACCTGCTGATGGCCCTGGCCGGAGAGCTCTTCGCCGCCAGCGGCCTCCCTGCCGCGTACCTGGCCCGGGCCAGACCGCTGTGGACGGTGATGGCCAGGGAGCTGATCGCGGGTGAGTGCCTGGAGATCCTGCGCACCGGAGCCGTCCCGGACACCGAGGCGTCGCTGAAGGTGATCCGCTACAAGACCGCCAAGTACACCGTCGAGCAGCCCCTGCTCATCGGCGGGGCCCTGGCCGGTGCCGGGACGCGGCTGCGTGACGGCTTGCGCGCGTACGGGCTGCCGCTGGGCGAGGCGTTCCAGCTGAGGGACGACCTGCTCGGCCTGTTCGGGGACCCGGAGGTCACCGGCAAGGCCAACGCCGACGACGTGCGCGGCCACCGGCCCACGGCGCTCCTCGCGGAGACCTGGCGCCTCGCGGGCGACGCCGAGCGGGAGCGGCTGCGTGGTCTCCTCGGCCGGCGGGACCCGCGCGGCGAGAGCCTCGAAGAGGTGCGCGAGGTGATGCGCGGACTCGGGGCGCCCGCCCGCATCGAGGACATGATCGGCGCACGGGTCGAGGAAGCTCTCGACGCCCTGCACGAGCTGGTCGTGCCCTCGCACGCGGACACCGCGCTGACCGCCCTGGCGCGTTCGGCCGCGCTCCGTCCGTCCTGACCCGCAACGGAAGACGAGGAACCCTGCCATGACCTGCACCGAGGCATCGATGGACGGCCTGCGCCGGGCCGGGGACGAACTCGCCGACGCCACCGTCGCCGCGCTCTTCGAACGTGGGCAGGTCGGCACCTTCAACACTCTGATGCGTTACGTCTCCACCGTCGGCGCCCCGCTGCCGGACGGACTGCCCGACGTGGCACGGGAGTACCTGGAGGCCACCCGCGTCCCACCGCCCTGGGTGGACTGGGGCGAGATGGAGAAGGCCCGGCTGTTCTTCATCGACAACAACGTGCACATCTCCACCGCCCTGTCCTTCGCCGCCATGCCCGCCTGCTACGTCGTCCCGCACGTGGCGAAGCTCCTTTCGACCACGCACGGACTGAAGTACCCCTCCAAACGGATGGCGGAGACCGGGCAGTTCACCGTGTACCTGATGCGGCCCGACGCCTTCGAGAGCGGCAGCCGCTTCATCCCCGCGGCCCAGAAGGTACGCCTCCTGCACGCGTCGATCCGCCACCACCTGGAGCGCGAGAACCAGTGGGACACCGCAGCCCTCGGCACGCCGATCTGCCAGGAGGACATGATCGGCGGGCAGCTGTTCTTCTCGCTGCTCGTGCTGGACAGCCTGCACCGCCTGGGCATCCACATGTCCACGGAGGGCGCGGAGTCCTACTACTACGCCTGGCGCGTGGTCGGCGCGATGCTCGGCGTCGACCAGGACGCGGTCCCCAAGACGCTCGACGAGGCCCGCCGGTTCCTCGATCTGTACATGCTCCGGCACATGGGCCCCTCCGAGGAGGGCGCACACCTGACCCGGCAGCTCATCGACCTCTATGAGGAAGTGGTGCCGGGGACCCTGCTGGACCCCGTCGTCTCCGCTCTCATCCGCTTCCTCGTCGGGGACACGTGCGCCGACTGGCTCGCGGTGCCGCGCACGCCGTGGGACACCGTCGTCAGGACGGTGCCCCGCCTCCTCGGCGTCCTGGAGAACATCGAGGACCGTTCCCCGTACGGCGCCTGGGCGCTGGACCGCCTCGGCCACCTCGTCAGCGTCTTCGAACTGTCCTCCCTCACCCGTGGACGCGTGATGCACTACGCCATCCCGGAACAGCTCAAGAAGGAGTACGGCGTCTCCACCACGGTGGCGCCCGGCCGACGGTGGACCCCGCCGCCCGCCTCGGCCCCTTGAGGACCGCCGGGGCTCTGGCGGTGCGTCGCGTGCTGCACGAGGATGACCCCTCCTCGGGGGTGTCCGCGGAGCGGAGGCAGCGCGATGGGCAGACACGCGGTGGCGGGACGGCGGCGCAGGCGGCCGGTCGTGTCGGGCGCGCTCGGCGTGACGCTGCTCGGCGCTCTGCTCTGCATCCCGAGCGCCGGGGGAGCGCCGGTGCCGGCCGACGCCTGCCGCACCGCGGGCAGCACGCTGCCACGCGGGGACTGCGGGCCGTTCTGGCAGGTCCTCGCCGAGGACTTCAACGGCGACCGGGTGCCGCTCGGCGCCTTCAGCGACTGCGACCACCACGCCGACACCTCCGCCGCGTACTGCGCCGGACTCGACGGCGACTACCGCGACAACTGGTGGGCGTACCCCACGGGCTGGCGCGACACGGCGAACGACCGGGACCGCGACGTCGTCGGCGTCTACCACCCGGAGGACACCGTGAGCGTGGGCCCCGCGGCCGACGGCGACGGCCGTATGCGCATCCGCATGTGGCGGCCCGCCGACGGAGGGCCCGTCCACGCGTCGGCGGTGGTACCGCGCGCCGTCATGCAGATGAAGTACGGCAAGTACAGCGCCCGCATCAAAGTCACCAAGCAGGCTCCCGGCTACAAGTCGGCGTGGCTGCACTACGGCGGCGGCTGCGAGATGGACCATCCCGAAGGCGAGTGGACCGGCTCCCTGAACGCCTTCCACCACCCCTGCGGCGGAGGTGAGCAGGGCTCGTACGAGGGCGCCGACGACTGGACCGAGTGGCACACCGTCTCCACCGAGTGGACCCCCGGCCACGTGCGGTTCTTCGTCGACGGACGCGAGACGGGACACGACACGAGGGGCGTGCCGGACCGGCCGCTCTCCTGGATACTGCAGAACGAGAGCGCCCTGGAAGGACCGGGGGCGGCGCCCGGCAGCAGCGCCCAGCTGGAGATCACCTGGGTGGCCGCGTACGCGTACGGCTGGAAGTGACGCCGGGAAGCCGGGAGTTCACCCGCGCTTAGCGGAATCGTCACCTCGTACAACCCTTGCGCCGCATCCCGTGTCGAACAGGGCGCCGGACAAGGAACGGGCCCTTTCCGGACACCCCCGCGCCTGCCCGGCAACCTTCTTTCACAGGAGCCGCTCGTGCGCAAGAACCGTTCGGCCGCCCTCGCCGCGGCATCGTTCCTTCTGCTGACCGGGGCCGGTATCGCCGCCGCCCCCTCCGCCTTCGCCGGCACCCCTGGGGGTACCCGCGCCGACGACCGCAACAGCGACTTCAACGGCGACGGATACGAGGACGTCCTGGTCGGCGCCCCGGGCGCCACGGTGAGCGGGGCCAAGGGAGCCGGCCTCGTCACGGTCCAGTACGGCTCGACCAGAGGCATCGGCACCACGAACGTCGCCCGGTTCAGCCAGTCGACGGCCGGTGTCTCCGGCGCCGCCGAGGCCGGTGACAACTTCGGCAAGGCCGTCGCCACCGGCGACCTGGACGGCGACGGCTACGACGACGCGGTCGTCGGCATCCCCGGCGAGGACCTCGACGAGGGGACGGACGCCGGTGGCGTCGCCGTCCTCTGGGGCTCCGAGTCGGGACTCACCGGCGCCGCCAGCAGCTGGCTGCAGAGCTCGGAGGCAGCCGCGGGCCAGCAGTTCGGCCTCGGCCTCGCCGCGGCGCACTTCACCGCGGACACCCCCGGTGACCTCCTCGCCGTCCTCGACCGGGACAACGTGGATCTCTTCGTGTACGACCCCGCGCCGCAGGCCCGGGGCGAGGCGCCGCTGCGCCGTGAGGCCACCGAGCGGCTCGGCAGGTCGGCCGACGCCAGCCAGATCGTGGCCAAGTCGCTGACCACCGGCGACTACGACAAGAACGGCTACGCCGACCTCGTCGCCGCCGGTACGACGGAGGGGGACGAACCCGGCCACGGCTGGTCCGTGCAGTTCGCGGGCGGCGCCGACGGCCTCACGTACAAGAACGACCTGCGCGGCGGGCCCGCGGCTGCCTCCGGTGACATCAACAACGACGGCTACGACGACCTGGTGACCGGCGAGCCCAACTCGCCCGACGACGGCGGCGAGACGATGACCGGCGGCCTGATCGGCGTGCGCTACGGAACCGAGGACGGCCTCAAGGAGGAGGCCAAGTGGTGGACGCAGGACGCCGAGGGCGTGCCCGGCACGGCCGAGCGCGGTGACGGCTGGGGCGCCGACCTGTCCGTCGCGGACACGGACGGCGACGGCTACGCGGACGTCGCGATCGGCGCACCGGGCGAGGACATCGGCACGGTCGCCGACGCCGGCGCGGTCTGGGTGCTGCGCGGCTCGGCGAACGGGATGACGGCGAGCGGCGCGAAGTCCTTCGACCAGGACTCCGCGGACATCCCCGGCGTGCCCGAGAAGGGCGACAAGTGGGGCGCGCAGGTACGGCTCTCCGACCCCAACCGCGACGGCCGGTTCGGGCTCCTCGCGGCCGCGCCCGGCGAGAACGCCGGGGACGGCGTGGTGTGGGTCCTGTCCGCAGGATCGGGCGGCGTCACCGGCGCCGGGTCCTGGACGTACGGCGCGGGCTCGCTCGGCGCGCCGGCCACGGGGGCGGCGTTCGGCGCGGCCATCGACGAGTAGCCGTCCGGCCTGAACAGGTCTCCGGGCGCGGGTCGTGGACGGGTGGCTCCGTATCATCGCGGCAGCTGCTCACGACTGCGTCCGGAGGCTGAACAGGCATGACAGAGAGTCGAGTCGTCATCGTCACGGGCGGCGGCACCGGCATCGGGGCCGCCACCGCACGGCAACTGCGCGCCACCGAGCACCGGGTGGTGATCTCGGGGCGCAGGCCCGAGCCGTTGCTCCGGGTCGCCGAGGAGACCGGGGCGCTGGCGCACCCCGCCGACGCGGGCGATCCCGGGGCGGTCGCGGGGCTCGTGGCCGCGGCCGTGGAGGCGTACGGCCGCGTCGACGGGCTCGTCCTCAATGCCGGGGTCGGCCGCAGCGGCGCGGTCGGCGACCTCTCCGACGAGGACTGGGACACGGTCCTGCGCACCAACCTCACCGGCCCCTTCCTGCTGTTGCGCGCCGCGCTGCCGCACCTGCTGGAGACGCGCGGCTCGGTCGTCGCGGTCGCCTCGGTCGCCGCGCTGCGCAACGGCGTGGCGAACGCCGCGTACGCGACGTCCAAGGCGGCGCTCCTCCAGCTGTGCCGGTCCGTCGCCGTCGACTACGGCAGGGCCGGGCTGCGCGCCAACACCGTCTGCCCCAGCTGGGTGCGGACCGAGATGGCCGACCGGCGGATGACACGGTTCGCGGCGGAGGCGGGCCTGGGCGAGGGCGGTGCCGACGCGGCGTACGACGAGGCGACGCGGCTCGTCCCGACGGGCCGCCCCGGACAGCCGGAGGAGGTCGCCGAGGCGATCACCTGGCTGCTGTCGCCCGCCGCGTCCTTCGTCAACGGCGCGGCGCTGACCGTCGACGGCGGCGTGACGGCGATCGACCCGGGAACGGTCGCCTTCGACTTCGGCATCACGCCGCGCGCCGGATCAGAGGGCTAACCGAAGCGCTCCACGCGGAGTTGGGCCGGTGGGAAGGGTGAGAAGGACGTCGTGCCCACCGACCAGTAGCCGCCGTCCGTGCCCGGGATCCGGGCGATGGCCTCGGGCAGGTAGGTGGCGGGCGTCTCCGGGCCCCGCTCGCTGACCCACGTGGTGCCGTTCCAGCGCAGGTAGTGGGCGCGTTTCTGGTCCCAGAAGTCCCAGCCGGAGATCAGGTCGGGGCGGCCCCGGTCGTCGCCGCAGATGCCGCTCAACAGGCCGATGCCGAACGGGGCGCCGGGGTGGACCCACTCCGTGCCGTCCCAGTGCTCTAGGCGGATCCCCGGCGGCTTGCCGGGCGGGCCGCCAGGACCGATCGCGAAGCCGGTCAGCCAGATGTCGTCGTGCGCGACCGGCAGCAGCCCCGTCACCGAGGCGCGGAGGCCGGGCAGGCGCGGCACGACCGTCCAGGCGCCGTCCCAGCGGGCGATGATGTCGCCGAACACCCAGACGTCGCCGCCGGGTGTCACGGTGACCCCGGTGGGCGTCGGCGCGGCCGGGTCCGGCAGTGGCTTGCACCAGCGCCGGCTCTTGCTGTCGACGCGCAGCAGTCCGGCGCGGTCGCCGTGCCGCCCCGACACCCAGAACCGGCCGTCGGGCCCGGCCGCGACATCCGTGAGCCGCGTCCCGGCCTCACCGCGCCCGGGGAAGCCGACTTCCCGCCAGGTCGCGCCGTCCCAGGTGAGGAGCTGGTCATGGCCCGCGGCATCGGTGCCGACGGTCCAGGCCGCGCCGCCCGAGGGGTCGGCGGCGACGGCGCGCAGGCCGCCCGTGTACGTCAGGTGGGACAGGTCGTCCCGGGACCATGCGGTGCCGTTCCAGCTGAGTGAGATGGGGGTGCCTTCGGTGGCGCCGTACAGGCCGTGTTCGCCCACGGCCCAGGCGAGGCCGGGCCCGGCGGCGGCCACGGACGCCAGGTGGGCGGCGGGCTCCCCGCCGGGTGCGGCGACCTCCTGCCAGCTGCCCGCCGCGGCGGCGGGACGGGCGGCGGCGGTGCCGGACAGGGGCACGGACAGGGCGGCCCCCGTGCCGGCCGCTGTCAGCCCGCAGGCCAGGCCACGGACAAAGACGCGTCTTCGCATGAGAAGAGCCTTCCTGTGCGGGGAGGGGTTCACGGTGCGTGAGATTCGGGGTGCGCGCCGAGGTGTGCAACACCCTGAACCGGGTGCCGTGCGGCGTCAATGCACGCGGATGCGTGTTTTCGCCCTGGTCCGGACCAACTACCGCCCGGTAGCCGGGAGTTGTCGCCCCGGATCTTTGCCGAATCCTCATATGGCGGGCGTGTGAACTGGGGGTAAATGTCGCTCTTTTGACTGGCAAGGCGCCCAATTCAATTGTTGACACGGAGAGTTGGTCTAGTCCATTTTGGTGATCCGGCATGGAGCCGTGCCGCCGGAAGAACAACCGAACCTTGGAGCACCACATGCCAGCGAGCGACCGCTACCTCCATCGCGCCCCCTCCGACGTCCCGTACTTCAGCTCGGACGGTGAGACGTACCTGGCGCAGACCCAGCTGCGCGACCTGCGCAAGACCCGGCCCCTGCGCGTGCTCTCCGAGGAGGACTTCGCCTTCTGGCAGACGTACGGCTACGTCGTCGTGAAGCAGGCGATCTCGTCCGAGGCCGCGAAGGACCTCCTCGACTTCGCCTGGGAGTTCCAGGGCCTGGACCGCGGCCGCCCGGAGACCTGGTACGAGGAGCGCGAGTTCCGCTCGGACCTCGACCGCGAGCTGCACGTCTACGGCTTCGTCGAGGCCTACCACCACCAGCTGATCTGGGACAGCCGCCAGACGCAGCGGGTCTACGACGCGTTCGTCGACGTATGGGACTGCGAAGAGCTCTGGGTGACCCTGGACCGGCTCAACCTCAACCCGCCCAACGTCAAGAACCGCTCCCGCTCGCTGATCGCGCCCACCGAGCGCGGCTTCGACATCAACCTCCACTGGGACGTCGACACCACCCTCGGCGTGCTGCCCCAGCGCGTACAGGGCATCATCGCGCTTGACGACACCCGTCACGACCACGGCGGCTTCCAGTGCTGCCCCGAGCTGTTCCGGCAGTTCGACCGGTGGAAGGCGCTCCAGCCCGACGACCGCGACCCCATACGCCCCGCGATAGACCGCGACGAGATGCCCGTCGTACGGCCGGAACTCGAAGCCGGCGACCTGCTGATCTGGAACGGCCTGCTGGCGCACGGCGTGGCCCCCAACACCTCGAAGGACGGCGTCCGGGCGGTCCAGTACCTCTCGATGATGCCCGCCCTGGAGACCCACGACGAGCTCCGCCGCTCCCGCGTCGACTCCTGGAGCAACCTCTCCACACCGGACTGGAACGCCACGCTCCTCGGCGACGCCCACAAGCACGAGTCGCTGCGGTACGGCACCGCCGCCCTCAACGACCTGGGAGCCAAGCTGCTCGGCCTCAAGTCCTGGAACGGGGAAGCCGCATGCGACGCATCTGCCTGACGCTCCCCACCAACCGGGCCTGCCCGCAGACCATCGCGGCGATCGGCGAGGAAGCGGCGTACGCCGCCGCCCACTTCGACGTCGAGGCGCACCTGCTGATCCTGGACTCCTCCGACCCGGACACCTTCGCCGAGCACAGCCGGGCCGTGCGCGCACTGCCGGACGTGCCGCGCGTCGTCGTGCACCACCTGGACGAGGCGGCACAGCGCGACTTCCTGCGCCGGGTGATCGGCGCGGCCGACGTCGCCAAGCCGGAGCTGCTCCTCGACCTGATGCTCCCGGCCGGCCTCTCCTACGGCGCCTGCACCAACCGCGCCTTCCTCGTCGCCGCCGCGCTGGGCTGCGAGTCCGTCCACCGCAGGGACTCCGACAGCCGCTACCAGACCGTCGACGGCAAGCCCGTCTTCCCCGTGCACCACGAGCTCATGTCGCTGGGCAAGACCGCGGCGCAGGCGGCGCACGGCGTCACCGAGAGCGCTCTCGAACCCCGCCACGCGGACAAGCGCGTGGCGATGGTCGGCAGCTCCTTCGTGGGGGAACTCTCCGTCGACATCGGCGAGATCCACCGCCTCGACCCCGAGGTGTACTACGACGTGGTCAGCCTCTGGGCGCCCGACCACTGGACCGAGGCCGAGAAGCGGGACCTGGTCGACGAATCCTTCCGCGGAGCGGGCTCCGACACGTTCGACCGCGACCACGCGCTGCTGACCCTCGTCGACCCGATGCGCGTCGACATGTGCAACATCAGCTTCCACGACGTGCACGAGCGCGTACCGCTGCCACCGGCCACCGACACCATCGGCAGCGACTACTTCCTCATCCACCTGGTCCACGACGCCGCCCTGCCCGGCGTCCTGCACAACCGCAACATCGTCAACTACTACACCCCGGAACGCAGGACCGACGCCGGCTTCCTCGCGTACCAGACGCGCTTCGCGAAGTTCTTCCTGTCGATGCTCTACTTCAACCACATCTACGAGCGGATGGGCGCGGCGGGCGAGGCGCTGCTCGACGACCGCGGACACGTCCGCGCCTCCGCCATCGCCGGGTTCGCCCGCGAGAGCACCGCGCTCGACCGGGCCGGGAACGTCCGGCGGCTCGACCGCCTGGACACCGCCTACCGCCGGCTCGGCGGCCGGTACGCGGAGTTCGCCGACCACCTGGCCGCGCGCCGTGAACGCCTGCTGGACGAGGCGCGCGGCGACATCGAGGACTTCGCCCTGCTGACCGAGGCGTGGGAAGCCCTGGTGGGTGCCAGCAGGGACGCCGGCCCCCTCCTGACGGCGGGAACGGCGGGAACGGCGGGACACCCGGCGTGAGCACGACGACGTACGACAGCGGCCCGCTCCTGGACGCCCTCGCGGCCGCCGCCGAGGACCGGATCGTCTTCGACCTGCCCGGCATCGAGGAACGCTACGACGCCCTGTGCCGCGAACTCCCCGACGTGGCCGTCCGCTTCGCGATGAAGGCCTGCCCGGTGGACGAGGTCCTCGCCCGCCTGGCGCGGCGCGGCTGCGGCGTCGACGCGGCCAGCCCCAAGGAGGTGGAGCAGGCGCTCGCGGCGGGCGTGCCGATCAGCAGGATGCACTACGGCAACACCGTCAAGTCCGACCGGAACATCGCCGACGCGTTCCGGCTCGGCATCAGGGACTTCGCCACCGACAGCCTGGAGGACGTCCGGGCGGTCGCCGAACACGCCCCGGGCAGCCGGGTGTTCTGCCGGCTCGCGACCACCGGCGAAGGCGCGCTCTGGGGGCTCAGCAACAAATACGGCTGCTCGCCCGACGACGCCCTCACGATCCTGGAGACGGCGCGCGACCTGGGGCTCACGCCCGCCGGTCTCTCCGTGCACGTCGGCTCCCAGCAGATGACGGCCGACGCCTGGCACGGCGCCGTCGACCGCATCGCCGATGTGCTGGCGGCCCTCGCCCGGCGCGGGATCTCCCTGGACCACGTCAACCTCGGCGGCGGGCTGCCCGCGCTCGGCTACCGCGACAAGCACGGCAGGCCCCTCGACCCGCCGCTGGACAAGATCTTCGCCGTCATCCGCGAGGGCATGGCACACCTGGCCGGGATACCCGGCCACCGGCTCCGCTTCGTCATCGAACCGGGGCGCCACCTCACCGCCGACCACGGTGCCATCCGCGCGCACGTGTCCCGGCTCGCCGCCCGCCGCGGTCCCGACGGAGAGCG
This sequence comes from Streptomyces sp. NPDC029674, assembly GCF_044903205.1. NCBI lineage: Bacteria > Bacillati > Actinomycetota > Actinomycetes > Kitasatosporales > Streptomycetaceae > Streptomyces > Streptomyces sp. NPDC029674. The sequence goes on along the minus strand of NZ_JBJDPY010000005.1, from coordinate 388,854 downwards.
CCAGTACTGGCTGTACCTGAGCTGCGGCAAGTTCAACGGCCTCTACGAAATGGACCAGTTGCAGTACCGCCTGGTCTTCCCCTCGCACCGCGACGCCGAGTCCGTCCCCGCCGTCATCGCGGGACCCACCTGCGACAGCGACGACGCCTACTCGCACGAGGACGGACTCGTCCCGGTGCCCAGGGAGCTCGCCTCCGGCGACCCGGTCTGGGTGCTCTCCTGCGGCGCGTACGCGACCAGCTACATGACGCAGGGTTTCAACGGCTTCAGCCCGCTCCCGTACACCTGGATCGACGGCGAGGCCGCATGACCGAGGAGATACACGTCCGCCCCGTCGCCGACGGCGACTGGGACGGCATCGTAGCGCTGGAGGCCGGCGCCTACACGCCCCTCGGCCTGTCGGAGGGGCGGGCCGCGCTGGAGTCCCGGGTGCGGGCCTCGCCGGAGACCTGCTTCGCGGTGGACCTCGGGCGGCGCCTCGCGGGCTACCTGCTCGCGCTGCCCTATCCGGAGTCCGCGTACCCCGAACTCGACGGTGTCGAGCCGACGGCGACGCTCCGCTCACGCAACCTGCATCTGCACGACATCGTCGTCGCGGAGCACCTGCGGCACCGGGGGCTGGCCCGCCACCTCCTGGGGCGCCTCACCGAGACGGCCCGCTCGCACGGGTACGAGCAGATCTCCCTGGTCGCCGTCGGCGGCAGCGAGACGTTCTGGTCGGGCCGCGGCTTCACGGCCCGCCGAGGGGGCCCGCCGCCGGCCGGCTACGGCCCGACGGCGGTGTACATGTCCAAAGCGGTGACGGCCGGCGCGCCGTCACCGGGAGAAACAGAAATGTGGGCTGATGCGGGTGCTCCGCGTGCATGACCCTTTCCACCGGGCCCAGTTGGCGATCGCGGCGCTGTTCTGCTCGCTCGGATTCCAGTACGCGACATGGGCGTCGCGCATTCCGGCGATCAAGGAGGACCTCGACCTGACCGCGGCGGAGGTCGGCGTGCTCCTGATGGCCGCCGGCATCGGCGCCGCCGTGTCGTTCCCCATCGTCGCCGCCCTGATGCGGCGCCTCGGCTCGCAGCGCCTCGCGCTCCTGTCCGCGCTCTGCCTCGCCCTGCTGCTCCCCGCCCTGGCCGCGGCGCCCAACTACCCGGTCGCCCTGCTCGTCATGTGCGTCGACGGCGTCCTCGTCGGCTGCCTCAACGTCGCCATGAACGCGCAGGGCGCCGAGCTGGAGAGCCGGTACGAACGCAACGCCATGGCACGGCTGCACGCCACGTTCAGCGGCGGTTCCCTGCTCGCCGCGCTGCTCGCCTCCGGGATGAACACGGTGACCTCGACGGTCGCCGTGCACTTCGGAGCGGCCGCGCTGCTGCTCCTCCTGCTGGCGGCGCTGGCCCGCACAGGTCTCCTGACCGATGACCAGGCCGCCGTACAGAAGGAGAAGACAGAGGGGGACAAGGGGGCGGAGAAGAGGGAGGCCGAGAAGAAGCGCGGCAAGTGGACCGTGCCGTCCCGCATGACGCTGTGGATGTGCGTCGCCATGGCGTTCGGCACCGTCACCGAAGGCGCCATGAACGACTGGTCCGCCCTCTACTTGGAGGACGTGGCCGAGGCCTCCGCCGAACTCGCACCGCTGGGCATCGCCGTCGTCTCCGGAATGATGGTCGTCGCCCGCCTCTTCGCCGACGGCTGGCGCAGCCGCTGGGGCGACGGCCGCGTCGTGCTCTTCGGCAGCGTGCTGGCCGGCGCGGGCCTGGCACTCGCGCTGCTCAGCGGCGGCCTGGTGCCCGCCCTGCTCGGCTTCGCGTGTGTCGGCCTCGGCATCGCGGCCGTCACCCCGTGCGTCTATGTGGCCGCCGCGGGGCAGGGCTCGGACTCGCTGACCCTGGTCGCCGCCATGGGGACGACGGGTCTGCTGGCCGGGCCGCCGCTCATCGGGTTCATCGCGAACGCGAGCAGTCTCGTGTGGGGTTTCGCCGCCGTCGCCGCGTCGGCGCTGGTCGTGTCCGCGTGCAGTACGCGGATCCGCTGGCCCGCGACGAGCGGCTGACCCGCGCCGCTCCAGAGCGGACCGGCTCCGTCCGATCTCCTGCTTACTCGAGGGTAGGCGCACCCGACCCCGTTGTTATACATTCCGTCTAACAACGGGGTCGCGGCCTGCCGTGTGACGAGGCGCCGCGCCCGCTGCCCGGACGCCCGAGTCAAGGAGCCGCAGCATGGCAAGCAGCACTGTTCGGCCGAGCACACAGGACCACTCCCCGGAGGGCGACGTCGCCCGGCGGCTGCTGGACTCGGCCGCCGTGCTGGCGTACGACCCGGCCACGGAGGTCGACTGGGAGACGCCGCTGGACCGGAACTGCCACGGCGCGAGCCCGGAGTGGTGCACGCTCTACGGCACCGCCTACTGGCGGGAGATGACCGAGGAGCAGCAGAAGGAGCTGACCCGGCAGGAGGCCGCCTCGGTGGCCAGCACGGGCATCTGGTTCGAGATGATCCTGCAGCAGATGGTGCTGCGCGACGTCTACGCCAAGGACCCGACCAGCGCCGAGGTCCAGTGGGCGCTCACGGAGATCGCCGAGGAGTGCCGGCACTCCATCATGTTCGCCCGCGGCGCCGCGAAGCTCGGCGCCCCCGCCTACCGGCCGCGCCGCTGGGCCACCGAACTCGGCAGGGTCTTCAAGTCGGTCGCCTTCGGCGAGGCCGCGTACGCCGCGATCCTCGTGGCCGAGGAGGTCCTCGACGTCATGCAGCGCGACTGGATGCGGGACGAGCGGGTCGTGCCGTTCGTCCGGACCATCAACAACATCCATGTCGTCGAGGAGTCGCGGCACATGAAGTTCGCCCGCGACCAGACACGCAAGCGGCTCGCGGGCGCGGGCCGGGTGCGCCGCGAGATCAACGCCCTGGTCATCGCCATCGCGTCGTACGTCATCGTCACCAGCATGGTGAACCGCAAGGTGTACGCGAACGCCGGACTCGACGAGGAACGTGCGCTCGCCGAGGCGAAGGCCAACGAACACCACAAGTCCATGATGCGGTCCAGCTGTTCGGGCCTCATGGAGTTCCTGGCCTCGTGCGGCCTGCTCACCAAGCCGGCCCTGGTGTTCTACCAGCGCGCCCACCTCATCTGATCCGACGCGACCCGACGCGACCCACCGAGCCGAGCAGAGTCGACGACATGACCTACGCCATCACCCAGACCTGCTGCAGCGACGCCACCTGCGTCGCCGTCTGCCCGGTCAACTGCATCCACCCCACGCCGGAGGAGCGGGCGTTCGGCAGCACGGAGATGCTGCACATCGACCCGAAGACGTGCATCGCCTGCGGCGCCTGCGCCGACGCCTGCCCCGTCGACGCGATCTTCCCGGTGGACAGCCTCCCCGTCGCGCAGCGCGAGTACGCCGCCATCAACGCGGCCTACTACGACGGCGACACGGCGGACGGGACACCCGAACCCGCCCCCGAGGGCCCCAACTTCCACACCTGGGGCGAGCCGTCCTTCCCCCGCGTCCTGCCGGCGGACTTCGCACCGCTGAAGGTCGCCGTCGTCGGCACAGGACCCGCCGGGATGTACGCCGTGCAGGACCTGCTGCTGCACACCAGTGCCGAGATCACGCTGATCGACCGGCTGCCGGTGGCCGGCGGCCTCGTGCGCTACGGCGTGGCACCGGACCACCCCGCGACCAAGAAGGTCGGCGACACCTTCGCGCGCTTCCACGCCCACCCGAGAGTGCGGCTGCACCTGGGTCTCGACGTGGGCACCGACGTCACGCCGGAGGAGATCGCCGCCCACCACGACGCGGTCGTCTACGCCGTGGGCGCCTCGGCCGACCGGCGCCTCGCGATGCCCGGCGAGGAGCTGCCCGGCAGCGTCTCCGCGAGGGCGTTCGTCGCCTGGTACAACGCCCACCCGGACGCCGCGCCGGACGGCATCGACCTGTCGGCGGAGCGCGTGGTCGTCGTCGGCAACGGCAACGTCGCCCTGGACGTGGCGAGGATCCTGCTCGCCGACCCCGACACCCTCGCCCGCACCGACATCGCCGACCACGCCCTGCGGGCCCTGCGCGACAGCAAGGTGCGCGAAGTGGTCCTGCTCGCGCGGCGCGGCCCGGAGGACGCCGCGTACACCAGGTCCGAACTGCTGGCCCTCAAGCACCTGCCGGACGTGGACCTGGTCGTCGACGACCACGATCCGCGCATCGGGTCCGCCGTCGACACCGCGGAGGCGAAGGACAAGGCGGCGCTCCTGCGAGGCGTCACGCGTACGCGCCACGACTGGGAGCGGCCCCCGGCGCCCGGCCGCAGGATCGTGCTGCGCTTCCACAGCGAACCCGCCGAAGTACTCGGCACGGAACGGGTGGAGGGTGTGCGGGTGACGGCCGAAGCGGGGGAGCGGACGATACCGGCGGGCCTGCTGCTGCGCGCGATCGGCTACCGCGGCGTGCCCGTCGCGGGACTCCCCTTCGACGAGACCGACGGCACGGTGCCCCACGAGGGCGGCCGGGTGAGCGGACAGCCGGGCACCTATGTCGTGGGCTGGATCAAGCGCGGCCCCTCCGGCGGCATCGGCGCCAACCGCACCTGCGCCGCCGAGACGGTCTCCACGCTCCTGGCCGACGCGGTCGCCGGCGCCCTGCCCACCCCGCGGCACACCCCCAGGGCGTTCCACCGGCTGGCCCGCCGCCGCAACCGTCACGTGGTCGACGCGCGCGGTCTGGCCGCCATCGAGCGCGCCGAGCTCACGCGCGGCCGCGACACCGGCCGCCCCCGGGTCAAACTGGCCACGGTCGCCGAACTCGTCGCCACGGCACGGTCGGCCCGCCCGGGCCTGCTGCGCTGACCGGCGGGGCTGTCGCGCCGCTCAGTCGACCGCCGACCTCTCGTCGACCGCGTACGCCTCCAGGCCCGGGGTCGCGAGGAGGCCCGCGACGCACTCCGCCGAGCCACCGACGTACGTGCTCACCAGGCCGACGTCGCCGCCCACGCACCAGGCCCGGTCCTCGGGCCACCACAGGTCGGGGAGTTCGGGCACGCCGTCGTGGGTGCCGGGGGCGGGCGAGTCGGCGTCGTCCAGGGGGCCTGCGAGGAGGATCTCCTCACGGCCGGGCGTCTCGAAGGCGGGCACCCCGTCCCACTCGATGTGCCCGTACCCGGCCCACAGCCCGTACCAGCAGCGGTCGGGGGTGCGGGTGTGGCGGGCGAGCACGGGGATCAGGGTGCGGGCGACGTCGGCGGGGGTCGGGCCCTCGTGCGGGTGCTCGTCCCAGACGCCGGGGACGGCCGGGGTGTCGTCGTTGCGGTACTCGAGGCGGTCCTCGGCGCCGATCAGCTCGTGCCAGCGCGTCGTCGCGCCGACCGTCGCGCCGTACGCGGTGGCGGCCCGGTCCCACCGCACCGGCGCCGCGCCGAGCCGCGCCGGGTGGAGGATCCGCGCGTACGCCTCGAAGCCGGGAACGCACACCGCCGCCACCGTGCCGAACTCAGCCATGTCGTGGAGGCTTCGCTCCAGCCAGCGGGCGGGTGCGAGGTCGTGCCGCTGGACGCGGAGACGGCCGTAGACGGTCGGGGGCGGAAGCCGGTCGGTGAACATGCCACCAGTGTCGCCTGTGACCGACAACGGCCGGAACGGCAGAAGGCCCCGGTCTCCGTGACGGAGACCGGGGCCTTCTCTGCGAGCGCTGGGCAGGCCTTGCACCTGCATCTCCCCACAGGAAGTGGGGCGCCTTTCCTTGGACCACCAACGCCGGGCCCGGCACCGTCTGTTCGGCGGCGAGCTCATGATCGACTCTACCCCACGGACCGACACGAAGGAAATCGCGTCACAACCGCTGTCCCACTCGTCCCGCTCGCCCTACGATCGTCCGTATGCTGCTGCGCCGGAAGTCGCGGATGGTCATGGCCCTCGTGGTGGCGCTCGCCGCCGCTCTCGCCTGGGTGGGCGGGGGAAGCGCCTGGGCGGCACCGCCCGGCGAGGAGGAGCCCTCGCACGGCCGGCAACTCCTCTTCTACAACCACGCCTACGGCGTGCTCGACCGGGAGACCGCCGACGCCATCGAGCACTCGGACTACCTGCGGGAGTTCGCGAACTTCCAGGTCCGCACCACGACCGGCTCCGACGGGCAGACCTGGACCGGCCGCTACCTCCTGGGCCGCGAGAGCTACCTCGAACTCTTCGGGGTCGGCGATCTGCCCGGCAAGGACGGCGAGTTCGGGGCGACCGGCATGGCCGTCTCGGTCGAGCGCGACGGTGACCTGGCGACGGTGCGCGAACGGGTGCGGGCCCAGGGGATCACTCCGGCCGACTTCCTGCAGACGCGTGACTTCGGGGACGGCGTGCCCGTGCCGTGGTTCGACGGGTTCTTCGTCATCGCCGCCAACCAGTACGACTCGTTCGGCACTTGGGCGATGGAGTACCGGCCGGAGTACTTCGCCGACCCGCGCAGCAAGACGGAGCCGCCGAGCCACCCGGGCGACGTCGGCCGCGAGCGCTACCTGAACGACGACTACCGCAAGCACCAGATGCGGGACGTGACCTCCCTCAACCTCGCGGCCACGCCCCGCGACGTCGCAAGCACCGTGCCGCTGCTGCGGGCCGGCGGCTTCGTCGTGCGGCCGCTGCCCGGGGACGGCGCCGTCGCGACGCGGGGCGGCACCACGATCCGGCTCGACGCGACGACCCGCGACGAGGCGGGCCTGCGGGAGGTCCGGTTCTCGCTCAACGATCCGGTGAAACAGCGCCATGTGGAGCGGATCGGCCGCTCGACGCTGACCGTAGGACCGGGCTCCGGAGCGGTGTGGACGTTCGACGGCGCCCGGTGACCGGGCTGCCTCAGGCGTGACCGTGGTCGTGGCCGTCCAGTAGGTTGCCCATCCACTCCTCGACCCCGGCGACGGTACGCGGCAGCGCGCCCGACAGCAGCCGGGCGCCCTCCGGTGTGATGACGAGGTCGTCCTCGATCCGGACGCCGATGCCGCGCAGCTCGGCGGGGAGCGTCTCGTCGTCGGGCTGGAGGTAGAGGCCGGGTTCCACGGTGAGGACCTGGCCCTCCTCCAGGACGCCGTCCAGATACGTCCCGGCCCGCGCCTCGGCGCAGTCGTGGACGTCGAGACCGAGCATGTGGCCGCTGCCGCACAGGGTGTAGCGGCGGTGCAGGTCACCCTCGGCGTCCTCGAGCACACCCCAGTCGGCCAGCCCTTCGGCGATGACCCGCATGGCGGCCCGGTGGAAGTCGCGGAAGCGGGCCCCGGGGCGCAGGGCCGCGATGCCCGCTTCCTGGGCGGCGAGCACCAGTTCGTACACCTGGCGCTGGACGGGGGAGAAGCGGCCGGAGAGCGGCAGGGTGCGGGTGATGTCGGCGGTGTAGAGGCTGTCCGTCTCCACGCCCGCGTCCAGGAGCAGAAGGTCGTCGCGGTGCAGCCGCCCGTCGTTGCGGATCCAGTGGAGTACGCAGGCGTGGGCGCCGGAGGCCGCGATGGTCTCGTAACCGGTGCCGTTGCCCTCGGCGCGGGCACGCAGGCCGAATACCCCCTCGATCCAGCGCTCGCCGCGCGGGTGCGCGAGAGCGCGCGGCAGTGCGCGCACCACGTCCTCGAACCCGGCGGTGGTGTGGTCGACGGCCAGTTGCAGCTGTCCGACCTCCCAGGCGTCCTTGACCAGGCGCAACTCGGAGAGCACGGCGGCGAGTTCGGGGTCGGAGGTGGCGTCGCGCCCTGTCGGGGAGCCCAGGGCGTCCAGGTGGGCGCAGCGGATGCCGGTGAGCCGCTCCGCCTCGGCGAGGTCGGGGCGGCGGCCCACCCAGAACTCGCCGTAGCGCCGGTCCCGGTAGAACTCCTCGTCCCCGTCGGCGCGCGGGGAGCGTGGCCGCAGATGGAGCACCGCCTCGTGCCCGTGCGGCCCCGAAGGCTCCATGGCCAGCACGCTGCCCGCCTGGTCCTCCCCGGTGAGCCCGGTCAGCCAGGCGTACGCGCTGTGCGGGCGGAAGCGGTGGTCGCAGTCGTTCGAGCGGACCGTGAGCTCGCCCGCCGGGACGATCAGCCGCTCGCCGGGGAAGCGGGCGGAGAGCCGGGCCCGGCGTGCCGGGGTGACGGCGTACGCGGCGACCCGCGTGGACTCCGGCAGCGCGGACGGGGCCCAGGACGCCGCCATGAAGCGGGACAGCTCGGCGGAGACGGGCAGGTCGTGGCTGCCGGTGTGGAGCGGGCGGGTGCCGGATTCGGTCACGGGGACTCCCTGGAGACGCGAAGGGGGCCGCGGACCACAGGAACCAGCGGGACCACAGGAGCACGGCCAGTAAAATGTCACATTACTATGGCGGCGCGTGCGGGGGAGTGCTTCCGCGGCTTCAACGGGTCGGTACCGGGCCGGAGTTGAGGGGCCCGCTCAGCCGAGGTAGTCCGTCCGTCCTTCGTCGTCGAGCTCGAAGGGGCCGTCCGGGATGATGCAGAACTCGTTGCCCTCGGGGTCCGCCATCACCAGGAAGCCGCCGTCGGCGTACTCCTCCAGCCTGCGTCCGCCGAGCGCCTCGACCCGGCGCTGTTCGGCGGCCGGGTCGGGCGACGCGAGGTCGAAGTGCAGGCGGTTCTTGCTCTTGCCGGACGTGGGGCTGTCGGTCCGCTGGATCCCGACACCCAGCCCGTTCTCCCGCCGCAGCCATACGTACGGTCCCGTGCGGCCCACCACGGGCCTGTCGAGCAGCTCGGACCAGAAGGCGGCGACCCGCTCGGGGTCGGTGGCGTCGATGATGAGGGCGTTGATCTGCACGGGTCGTCCTCCCAGGAGTGCGGTCGTCCACCCCACACTCGCAGACCGCGCTAGCTTTCCGGGCTCTCCGCCAGCGCGGCGATGTCGGCCAGGGACAGCCGCAGCTCGTCGTGGAGGAAGCGCACGACCGTCCAGTGCGGCAGGGCGTCCTCGTCGTACGGCCCGAACGCCTCGGTGTAGAGGGGGATCCACCGCAGCGCCTGCTCCGCGGCCGCCTCGCGGCCCGGCTCCCGCTGGTAGGTGTCGTAGGACACGCTGCGGTGGTGGATGAAGTGGCCGCCGGGCAGGCGCTGTTCGCACAGCTCCCGGTACTCGCGGGTCTGCAGGATGAGGTAGTGCCAGATCTCGTCGATGTCCTGCTCGACGGGGAGGAAGAGGCCGCCGAGCCGGTCGGGGTGGCGGGAGACCAGGTAGAGGTAGCGGAGACACTCGCGGACCTGGTGCGTGACGTACGAGGCGGCCGGGGCGCCGGGCTTCGCCGCGAAGTGCCGGACCACCTCGGTGTGCAGGTCGGTGCCGAGCAGCTCCTCGGCGGTGGGCGCGGGCGCGTGCGGTGCGGAGGCGTGCGGTGCGGGTGCGTGCATGGCGGGTTCCTGTCGGCTCTTCGCTAGGTCGTGGTCAGCCAGGCGTACTTTCCGGAACGCCCGATCGGTACGTGGACGACGTGCTCCACGCGGCAGGCTCGGCCGGTCAACTCGCCGACCGAGGTGGCGAGGTCGGCTTCCTCCGCCGGTGTGAGCGGCTTGCCGTCGAAGGTCGTGCAGCTCAGCACGCACCGGTCCTCGCCGGTCAGCCGCAGCTGGTGCAGGAAGATCCGGGCGGCGGCGGCCGCGACCCGCGCGTCCAGGTCGGCCTGGGCGACGGGGCCGCCGGGCGCCGGCAGCAGTTCCTTCTCACGGCCGCAGAAGGAGACGATCCGCTCCGGGTCCGTGCTGCCGTCGCCGGTGCGGACGCAGTCGCCGGACCGGTAGCGGACCAGCGGCATGTACGGATTGCGGATGCTGGTGACGATCAGGCTGTGGATGCCGCTGCCCGGCTCCACCGGGATCAGCTCGACGCTCATGTCGTGCAGATAGGGGCGGTAGCCGCCGTCTCCGTCGCTGTAGAAGAGGTAGCCCAGTTCGGTGCTGCCGAAGAGGTCGACGATCGGGCAGTCGAAGCGCGCGCGCAGCTGGGCGCGGACGTTCAACGGCGTGTACTCGTAGGCGTGCACGATGCCGGACGGCCGGGGGAATCTGTCCCACAGGTCCCACTCGTCGACCTTCCCGACCAGGTGCGCGAGGTGGTAGCCGGAGCAGTCCAGGAGGTACGAGCCCCGGGGGTGCGCGGCGCTCACCTCGCGGATCTCGGCGAGCATGCGTTCGACCTCGGCACGGTCCCAGTCGGCCGGGTCCAGGCGGCGGTTGAGGTACAGCGTCCGGTCGTCGAGCCAGCGCTCGCCCGGGGTGGCCCCCGGTTTGCGCGCGTTGACCCGCGCCACATGCTCGGTGGCGAGGACGGTGGTCAGCGAGACCCGCCGGCCGCCCTCGTGCCAGAGGGGGCCGAGGTCCGGGTGTTCGCTCCACAGCCGGTAGTAGGAGCGGAGCAGGAAGTACGGCGGCCGGATGAGCTGCATACGGGCGTGGTTGGTGCCGGTGGACAGCACGAACTCGGCGTCGCCCGCCTCCAGGGCGCGCTCCAGTTCCGGGGTCATCCAGTTGGCGGGGAAGTCCCGGGCGATCTCCGGCTTCTCCAGGACCGGGAAGTCACCGCGCTCGACGGACGCGCGGTAGAGGGGGATGTCCCGGACCTTTTCCAGGACGTCGGCGCTCGGCAGGCGATTCAAGAGGGCTCCGGTACGGGGCAGGGGGTGGGGGGCAGGCGGCAGTGGGCTGTGCGGGCTGCGGGGCGGTGGGCTGTGCGGGCTGCGGGGCGGTGGCCGCGGCTGGTGTCGCCGTGGCCACCGCCCCGCCGGGTCACCGCGTCAGGAGATGCAGCCGGTCTTGCCGGTGGCGCTGATGCAGCCGCTCTTCGGCGTGGCGCTGATGCAGCCCTCCTTCGCGCCCGGCGTGGCGCCCTGGGCGGAGTTGGCGGCGACCCACTTCTGCCACACGGACTCCTGCGTCATGCGCTTGATGAGCTGTTCCACGGTGAGACCTCCATGGTTGACCGGCACGCTGTGCCGGGGGGTGATGGGACACCGGGCGGCGAGCATGTGGCGCTCGCCGCCCGGAGCAGGGGAAAACGAGGGAGCGGCAGGTGATGGTGAGGGGGGCGTCAGGCCCCGGCCCCGGCCACCGGACGTGTCTTCATCCGGACGGCTTCCGTACCGCTGTCGTTGTGCCGCAGCGCCCAGTTCTCCAGCGTCGTGCGGCAGGCGTGGTCCAGGTGGCGGACGTCCGTCAGGTCCAGCTCGATGGGCCGGTCCTGCGGCATGGCTTCCAGCGTCTCCAGGATGCGGGGAAGCCGCAGGAACGTGGCGTTCCCGGTGAGGGTCACCACCATCCTGCCGTCGGTCAGCTCCCGTACGTCCAGGTGGATGTGGGAGGTCTCCCAGGCGGACTTGACCACGGCGAGGATCAGGCCGAGGACCACGCCCTCGAACATGTTGGTCACCACGATGGCGATCGCCGTGACGGAGAGGACGACGGCCTCGCCGCGGTGGGCGCGGGCGAGCGGGACGATCTCCTTGAAGGGAATCAGCTTGCAGCCCGCGTGCACCAGGACACCGGCGAGCGCCGCCAGCGGGATGATGCCGAGCGCGGCAGGCAGGAGCACCGCGAACAGCAGCAGCCACACGCCGTGCAGGATCCGGGAGAGCGGGGTACGGGCGCCCGCCTGGACGTTGGCGGAGCTGCGGACGATGACCGCGGTCATCGGCAGCGCGCCGAGCACGCCGCACACCGTGTTGCCGACGCCCTGGGCGACGAGCTCCTTGTCGTACTGCGTGCGCGGCCCGTCGTGCATGCGGTCCACGGCCGCCGCGCTGAACAGCGACTCGGCGGACGCGATCAGGGTGAACGCGAGCACGGTGCCGAGCACGGCCACGGTGCCCAGGTCCGCAAGGTCGCCGAGACCGGGCGGCTGGATCGCGTCGACCATGCCGCGCACCGACACGTTCGCCACGTCGAGGCCGAACCCGGCGGTGACGGCGGTGGCCAGGGCCACGGCGGCCAGCGGGGCGGGCACCACGCGTGCCGCGGCGGGCAGCTTCGGCCAGAGGACGAGAACGGCGATGGTGCCGAGGCCGAGGGCTGCGGCGGTCAGCGCCGTGCTGTCCTGCACGGTGTCGGCGAGCAGCCCGGGCACGCCGGTGATCTTGTCGATGCCCGAGCGCGGCTGCTCGGCCCCGGCCATGGTGTACAGCTGGCCGAAGATCAGCACGAGGCCGATGCCCGCCAGCATGCCCTGCACGACGGACACGGATATCGCGCGGAACCAGCGGCCGCAGCGGAGCAGGCCGAGGGCGATCTGGAGTGCTCCGGTGAGGAGCACGATGGCGCCCAGCATGCTGAGCCCGAACTCGCGCACCGCTTCGAAGACCAGCACGGTCAGTCCGGCGGCGGGCCCGCTCACCTGGAGGGCGCTGCCCGGCAGGAAGCCGACCACGATGCCGCCGACGATGCCGGTGACGAGGCCCAGTTCGGCGGGAACGCCGGAGGCCACCGCCACGCCGACGCACAACGGCAGGGCGACCAGGAAGACGACGAGTGAGGCGAGGATGTCCCGTCGCAGCACGCCCGGTTCGCGCAGGGCGGCGAAGGGGGAGGGGGAAGGGGGGGAAGAGGGGGAAGAAGGGGAAGAGGGAAGGGAGGACATGAGGGTGGGGGTCCTGTCGTGTGGGTGGGCCGGTCTCAGGGGGGAGCGGCGGCACTCACAGGGGACTGAACGAAGGACGGCCGGTGTCCGACGGCCGGTGGGCGGTGACGGTGCCCGTGTGCACTTCGTAGTACCAGGCGTGCAGGGTGAGTGAGCCGTCGGCGACCCGCTCAGCCACACACGGGTACGCCCGCAACTTCTCCAGCTGCGCGAGGACATGGGTCTGCACGGCTTCCGCCACGTCCGCCGAGGTCGGCGTGAGGGAGCGGAGGGCTTCGTCGGGGGCGACCGAGTGCTCCAGCCAGTCGCGCACCGCGGGCACGGCCGACAGGTCCTCGCCCCGCACCAGCGCGCCCACCGCGCCGCAGTGGGAGTGTCCGCAGACGACGATGTCGCGGACGCCGAGCACGCACACCGCGTACTCGATGGTGGCCGCCTCGCTCATGGGGCCGCTGCCGGGGTTGGTGCCGCGGGCGGGATAGGGCGGGACGACGTTGCCCGCCGTACGGAGTTCGAAGAGTTCGCCGGGGCGCGCTCCGGTGATCAGGGACGGTACGACGCGCGAGTCGGAGCACGTGACGAACAGTGCTTCCGGTGACTGCCCGGCGCCGAGGGCCTGGAAGGCCGCGGCGTTCCGGGGGTCCGCCACGTGTGTCGTGGCGAACGAACGGGCGTTGTCTATCAGTGACTTCAAGGTGGCCTGCCTCCTGCGTCGCTTCGGCGGTGCCGGGACGCGGTGTGGTCGGGTCGATGGTGACAGAGGGGCGGCACGGCCCGCCGGTGACGGCGGGCGCCTGTCGCCCCGGATCAGCCTGGACGGCTGTCGTGTCCTCCACTTTGCCATCGCATTACGGTGAGATGTCAGAGCAAAAATCTGCCAAAGAATGAGTAATAAGCGCCCCTCAACTGGGAATTGATCCAGTAATCAACCGTTGGGTAAAGATCTTGGTGGCGGTTGTGTGGGCGATGTGAAGCGATTCTGTTCGCGCCGCGTTGCAGTCGCACCGTCGCGCCGCCGCACCGGGGCGCGCTCGTACCGGAAAAATGAGGGTGAGTGGGAGAAGTCATGCCGGACACCTCGTTCCAGGGCCAGGCCGTCGACACCGAGCCGGCCCCGTACGTGTTCCTCGTCGTCGGCATCCCGGGCTCCGGCAAGAGTTCGGTCTCCGCCGGGCTGGCCCGCCGCTTCCCCCTCGGCGCGCACATCGAGGGCGACCACCTCCAGGACCTGATCGTCTCGGGGAACCGGCTGCCCAAGCCGGAGGAGGACCTGGAGGCCGACCGCCAACTCCTGCTGCGCGCACGCAACGCGGCGGTCCTGGCGCGCAGCTTCCACGCCGCCGGCGTCGTCCCGGTCATCGACGACGTCGTCGTCCGGCGCGCGCACCTGGAGTTCTACCGGGAGCACCTGAAGGGCCTGCCGCTGCGGCTGATCGTGCTCGCGCCCTCGATCGACGTCGTGTCCCGGCGGCTCACCGCACGGGACAAGGTCCTCGCGGACGACTGGTCGTTCCTGGACGAGGCGATGCGGAGCGAACTCGACGGCGAGGGCGAGTGGTTCGACAGCTCCGCCATGTCTCTGGACGAGACGATCGACGCGATCACGGCGGAGAGCTGACACGCGGACCGGCCGGGCCGGCCGGACCGCGGGCCGCGTCAGCGGACGGTGACCTGCACGGTGTTGGAGACGGCGCCCCCGCCGACGACGCGGATCTTGTTGACACCCCTGATGCCGAGCTTGACCCGCAGGTTGTACGCCCCCGCCTTGTTGGTCTTCATCCGGATGGGCAGCGACACCCAGCGCTTCTTCTGCAGCTGCTGCAGCGTGACCTGCGTGCCCGCCCGCAGGTTGGTGCTGGAGCCGTACACGCGGAACTGCTCCCACGCTCTGACCGATTTGACCGTTGCCTTCGCCGACAGGGTCGCCTTCTTGGGCGCTGCCTGCCGGCTGTGCGCGGGAGGGGCCGGATCGGCGGCCAGGGCCACGCTCACCGGGGTGGCGCAGAGCAGCAGGCCGGCGGAGAGGGCGACGGTACGGGAGACGGCGGGACGCATGAGCACTCCAGGGTGGGTTCGGTGTTCGACCCGCTCACCGTAGGGAGTAAAGAGGCTTTTGTGCTGAAATGACATGCGGAGAAACGGGTGGGGCGGCCACGCCTTCGTGGGACAGGGGGCGGCCGCTCACACGCTCGGCCGAGGGCGGCGCTCAGCGCGTGGCCCAGGCCAGTACACCGCCGAGGACGAACAGCAGACACATCGCGACGTTGGTCCGCTTGTAGGCGACGAGGACGGCCGCGAACTCGCGGATCGTCGCGTTGGGCCAGAAGTACGCCGCCGTCGGCGAGCCGACCACTTGGCCCCGGACGCCGATCCGCCGGGCGGTGAGCGCGGCGCGGAAGGCGTGGTAGTTGTTCGTGACGACCACGCACCGGTAGTCCGGATCGGACTTCTCCATGATCGCCTTGCTGAACCGCAGGTTCTCCTCCGTCGTCGTCGACCGGTCCTCGCACTCGATCAGCTCGGCGGGGAAACCGCGCTCCGTCAGGAAGTCGGCCATGGCATGGGACTCCGGCAGGTCCTCGTCCGGCCCCTGCCCGCCGGACGCGATGAGGACCGGCGGGTCACCGCGCCTGCTGAGCAGCGCGTGCACCTCCCGCGCCCGCGTGAGCCGGGCGGCAAGCAGCGGCGGCACCGTGGACCCGCCGATGAGGCCGGAGCCCAGCACGACCACGTAGTCCGCCTTGCGGCGGATGCGCAGCCGGCCGTAGAGGAACGCGTACACCACGAAACTCAGGAACAGGAAAGAGAGGTAGCAGGCGAGACCGAGCGCCGCCACGCCCACCCCGATCATCACCGGCGTCCGCAGCACCGCGGCCGTGACCACCAGGGCCACGACCGCGACGACGCACACCGCGCCCATCAGGGAGAGCAGGTTGGTGGGGCTCCTGCCCTCCCTGCGCACCATCCGCAGGCCGTTGAGGAAGAGCAGGCACACGAGCACGAGAATGCCCACGGCTCCCAGCGCGAGCACCGAGGAGGCGATGACCAGCCCCGACGTGGAGCCGGCCGACAGCAGTTCGAACATCCAGGTCGCGAGGGCGCTGAGCGCGGCGAGCCCCAGCAGCACCGCGTTGCTGAACCGGCGGCGCTCACGCACCATGCGCCAGCAGAAGACGACGAAGAGCAGGGCCGCCGGGGCGTAGACCAGATTCCGCACGGTGCGGGTCAGCGGATGACGTGGATGACGTCGAAGACGTTCTTCTGCAGGCCGTTGGCGTACGCCTCGTGCTCGACGAGCCGCAGCTTCTGGGAGTCCTTGTCCGTGTCGCTGAACAGGCGCTTGCCCGCGCCGAGCAGGAGCGGGAACACGAGCAGGTGGTACCGGTCGATCAGGCCGGCGTCCGAGAGGCTCCGGTTGAGGGCCGCACTGCCGTGGACGATGATCGGGCCGCCCTCCGTCTCCTTCAGCGCGGCGATCTCGTCGAGCGAGCGCAGGATCGTGGTATCGCCCCAGTTGTCGACCAGATCGTCCTCGCCGAGAGTGGTGGAGACGACGTACTTGGGCATGAGCTTGTACTCGGCGAAGTCCGCCATGTCCGGCCAGACCGGGCTGAACGCCTCGTAGCTCACCCGGCCCAGCAGCATCGCGGTGGCCTCCTGCTGCTCCCGGCCCTTGATCTCGAACGCCTCCGGGACGAACTCGATGTCCTTGTACGTCCACCCCGAGTTCCGGTAACCCGGTTCGCCGCCCGGGGCCTCCACGACGCCGTCGAGCGAGACGAAGGCGGTACTGATCAAGGTGCGCATCTGAGTTCTCCTGAGCTATGGGCCGTTGATTATCACTGATGACCGCGGGACGCGGAGAAACTCATCGATCTTCGCCCGGCTTTCCGGGCGCGCCGGTCCGTGCGGGCGCGCGCCGGTTCAGCGGCGCCCGCGCAGCCGGGAGAGGAGCGAGCGGGCCTGGGCGCGCTTGCGCGGGTCCGCGGCGGCCCGGCGCACGGAGCTGACGGTCCGTCGGCCCTGCGGTGTGCGGCTGTACGCCCTGATGCGTGCGAGCAGTCCGGCCATGGGATCCTCCTGGGCTGTCACCGCCGTGGCGGTGGGGTGTTGTCGGATTCCTGTTCCCCGTACCCCGAGCGGATCCATGAAACCGTGTCTGAGTGTGCGCTTTGAGGGCAGCCGGATGGCATGGCTGTTCTCAGGAAATGCGCACGCCCGATGCTCGCCTCCGTCTTCGTCACGGGCGGGCTGCACACTCTCAGGAACCCCGAGCGCGTGGCGCCGGCGGCCGAGCCCGTCGCGGCCCCGTTGAGCTCCCGGATCCCCTGGCTCCCGGACGACCCCGAGCGGCTGGTCCGCGTCAACGGCGCCGTGCAGCTGGGCGCCGGTCTGATGCTGGCGACCGGGCGCGTGCCGCGCGTCGCCGCCCTCGCCCTCGCGGGCACGCTCGTGCCGACCACCTTGGCCGGGCACGCCTGGTGGAAGGAGAAGGACCCCGAGCAACGGGACGCCCAGCGCACGCAGTTCATCAAGAACGTCTCCCTGCTCGGCGGGCTGCTGCTCGCCGCGGCCGACACCCACGGCAAGCCGTCGGTGGCCTACCGCACCCGCACCGCGGCGGCCGGCGGCAGGCGGGCCGCGCGGCGCACGCGGCGCGATGCCACGAAGGCGCTGAGCGGGGCGGCGGGGAACGCGGCGGGGACGGTCAGGTCGGCCTCCGCGAGCGCCCAGCAGGCCGTCACCCGGAGTGGTTCGGCCCTCAAGTCCTGGGCACCCGGGGCGGTATGACAATACGTGACGAGCAGAGCGGCCCGTCCGGCCCGGGACCGATGGAGCGCGGCACCGCACAGCGTGTCGAGGCGCGCCACAGGATGTGGACCCTGGCGTGGAGCGCCCTGTGCGTGCTGTTCGCCGTCTGGTCGCTGGCCTGGGGTGTCGGCGCGGCCACGGGCGCGTCCGACGCGTGGGCGTACAGCTTCGCCGGCCTCGTACTGCTGGCGTGCGCGCTGTGGGCGCGCCGCTCGGCCGTCCGCAACAGCCCGCCCCGGCATCTGTGACGGACGCGTTCGGGGCGGGCGGCCGCTCCGGAGGTGTGCGACGGGCATACACGGATACGCTCCACATATGCGACATCACGATCTCCTCGTCCTCGGCGCGGGCACCGGCAACGCGCTGATCGACGACCGCTTCTCGCACCTGGACGTGGCCCTCGTCGCGGAGGGCCCCTTCGGCGGCACGTGCCTCAACGCGGGCTGCATCCCCAGCAAGATGCTCGCCTTGACCGCCGAGGTCGCCGACACCGTGCGCGACGCCGAACGCCACGACGTACGGGCCGAGCTGGACGGAGTCTCCTGGCCCGCCGTCCAGGACCGCGTCTTCGGGCGGCTCGACGCCGTCGCGCGCGAAGGTGAGGAAGGCCGCCGCGCGTCGGGCTTCGTGACCGTGTACCGCGGGCGCGCCCGGTTCACCGGCGAGCGCGAGCTCCTGGTGGAGACGGCGGAGGGGACCGAGCGGATCCGCGCGGACCGGATCGTCGTCGCCGCGGGCGGCCGCCCCATGGTGCCGCCGGTGGTAGCTGAGGCCGGGCTGCCCTACGAGACGTCCGACACCGTGATGCGGCTCGACGAGGTTCCCGAGCGCATGGTGGTCCTTGGCGGCGGCTACATCGCCGCCGAACTGGCACACGTCTTCCACGCGGCGGGCACCGCCGTCACCATCGTGGAGAAGCAGGACCAGCTGCTCTCCGGGCAGGACGAGTCGATCGCGTCGGCCTTCACCGACATCGTGCGCGACAGCTACGACCTGCGCCTCGGCCGGGAACTGGTCCGTATGGAGGGGCGCCCGGGGCAGCTGCGGCTGACCCTCGACGACGGCTCGGTCATCGAGGCGGACACACTGCTCGCAGCCGCGGGCCGCAAGCCGAACAGCGACCGGCTCGACCTGGACCGGGCCGGCATCACCTGCGACGACAAGGGCCTGATCGAGGTCGACGCGCAGCTGCGCACCAGCGCCGCCGGTGTCTGGGCGCTCGGCGACGTCGCGGCAGGGCCGCCCTTGAAGCACGTGGCCAACCGCGAGGGCGAGGTGGTGGCCCACAACCTGCTGTACCCGGACGAGCCGCGCACGATGTCGTACGACGTCGTGCCCGCCGCCGTGTTCGCGCGCCCCCAGATCGCCCAGGTCGGGCTCACCGAGCAGGAGGCCAGGGAACAGGGTCTGGACTACACGGTCGGTTCGTGCCGGTACGAGGACGTGGCGTACGGCTGGTCGCTGGAGGACGGGCAGGGCTTCTGCAAGGTCCTTGCCGACCGGGGTTCGGGCCGTCTGCTCGGCGCGCACGTGCTCGGTCCGCAGGCCGCCACGCTCATCCAGCCGCTCGTCGTCGCCATGACCTTCGGGCTGCCGGCGCGGGAGGTCGCCGAGCGTCCGCTGTGGATCCACCCGGCGCTCACCGAGGTGGTCGAGAACGCGCTGCTCGATCTGAATCCGGACAACCAGCGGCGCCCGCCCGCCATGTGACGCGGCGACAGATGACGCCGGATTACGGGAGGCCCTCTGGCAGGCCTCCCGTTTTCACGCCACGACCAAGATTAAGTTAGGTTAGCCTTCCCTCAGTGTCGCAGGGGGTCGACGGGCCGACGTGCTGTCGGCACCCGTTCCCGAAGGAGAGCCAACCGATGAGCCAGACCCTGTCGCCCGAGCGCGTCCGCGCCGACATCGCGGAGCTGCTCGACTGCGAACCCGCGGAGATCGCGCCCGGGGAGGACCTCTTCGACCTCGGCCTCGACTCGGTGCGGATCATGACGCTGGTGCAGCGCTGGCGTGCGGCGGGGGCGACCGCGCTGGAGTTCCCCGACCTCGCGGAGCGGCCCGAACTGGGCCACTGGACGGAGCTCCTGACGGGGCGTGCCGCATGAGCCGGGTCGACCACCGGCACCGGCACCTGGACCGGATCGCCGAGGTCCGCGCGGGCCTGCACGCCGAGAAGGTGGGCTACCCGATCGGCATCCGCGAGGTCGAGGTCGTCCGCACCGCCATGGTCGGCGCCGGTCTGCTGAGGCTGACGCTGGGCGGTCCCGGCACCGAGGGGTTCGAGGCGCACGCGCCGGACGAGCACGTGAAGCTCGTCTTCCCGGAACCGGACGGTTCGCTGCGGCTGCCCGAGCGGAACGGGGCGATGCTGCGCTGGCCGCGGCCGGCCCCCACCTCGCGGGAGTACACCGTGCGCCGCTACGACCCCGTCACGGGCGAACTCGACATCGACATCGTCCCGCACGACGGAGGGCTCGCGTCGGACTGGGCGCACCGGGTCGAACCGGGCGCCGTCGTGCACGTCGCGGGCCCGCCCGGCGGCCTGATCGTCCCGCACACCTACGACCGCTACCTGCTCGCGGGCGACATCACGGCGCTGCCCGCGATCGCCCGCTGGCTCGAAGAGCTGCCCCGGACCGCGCGGGGCTGGGCGTTCGTCGAAGTCGCCGACGCCACCGAGGAGATCGAGCTGTCCGCGCCCGAGGGCGTCGAGGTGCGCTGGCTGCACCGGGGCGGCCTCCCGGCGGGCACCGGTGGCGCGCTGGAGCGGGCCGTGACCGCGGTGACCGTGCCCGAGGGGGAGCGGGTGTACGTGTGGGTCGCCGGCGAGGCGGGACAGATCAAACCCCTGCGCCGCTGGGTCCGTGACGTGCTCGGTCTCGGCAAGGCCGACCACGACATCACCGGCTACTGGAAGCGCGGCGTCGCCGACTTCGACGAAGACGACCACTGAACCCCGCCTCACCTCACCGCCTCACCTCACCGCCTCACACCAGCACTTCACGCAGGGCGGGCGGCGCAGCGCCGCCCGCCGGGTTGCCTTACCCACAAGGTCATCTACTAAGGTGAGCCTTACCTAAGTAACAAGGAGCGAAACATGTCCATACGCAGATCGTCGGCCCTGGTCGGCGCCGTGGCGCTGGCCCTGGTGGTGACCGGGTGCGGGTCGTCGGACGGCGGGTCGGACGGGTCGGCCAAGGGCAAGACCCGGGTGTTCACCGCGGACAACGGCAAGATCACCATCCCGGCCGACCCGAAGCGTGTGGTGGCCACCGGCTACGCGGTACCGGCCATGATCGAGGGCGGCGCCCCGCTCGTCGGCATCTCGTCGTGGAAGCGCGGCGAGCCGATGATGAGCAAGCAGGACCTCGCCACGTACAAGAAGACCCCCAAGGTGGCGGGCGAGCTGGCGACCGAGACCAACTACGAGGCCATCGCCGAGGCCGAGCCCGACCTGATCGTCATCGGCGTCCCCGCCCCGGTGCTCGGCGACATCGACGTCAAGCGGCTGGAGGGCATCGCCCCGGTCGTGGCGATCGGCCCGACCGTGCCGTCCGCCTGGCGCAAGCTGACGCACCAGCAGTCCGACGCGGCAGGCGCCCTCAAGAAGTTCGACGTCGCCAAGGACAAGTACGAGGCGAAGGCCGGCGAGCTGGCCAAGAAGTACAAGGGCGTGCTCCCGCAGCTGAAGCTCGGCCACGTCGGCGCGTACGGCGAGACCGCCAAGGGCACCTTCCAGCGGGAGTTCGGCGGCTCGTGGGGCACCAACATCGCCGAGGACGTCGGCGCCAAGTACTACGGCAAGGTCAAGAAGCCCGGACCCGGCTCCAAGGCGGTCAGTGAGTACCCGTCCATCGAGGAGCTCCCGGAAGCCCTCGGCAAGGCCGACGCCATCACCTACTCCGTCAACGCCGACGGCAGCGTCCCCAAGCCGGTGAAGTACGTCATGGACTCCAAGCTGTGGAAGAACCTGCCCGCCGTCAAGGCCGGCAAGACCTTCCCGATCCGCTACACCGAGGCCGCCACCTACGGGCAGGCCATGCAGACCCTCGACGCGATCGACAAGTCGTTCGCGCCGCTCCTGAAGCGGTGACCGTCGCGGGCCGCGCCTCCGAGGCGGCCGGAACCGGGCGGGCCGTCCCGCGGGCCGGCCTGCTCATCGGCGGCCTCCTGCTGCTGGCCGCCGTCGCCGTGCTCAGCATCGGCGTCGGGGCCCGGTCGGTCGCGCCCGGCGAGGTCGTGCGGGCGCTCTTCGACTACCGGGGCACCGACGACCACGTGATCGTGCGCGACGTCCGGGCGCCGCGGGCGCTGCTCGCCGTCGCGGTGGGCGCCGCCCTCGCGGTGGCGGGCGCGCTCATCCAGACGCTGGCCCGCAACCCGCTGGCCGAGCCCGGCATCCTCGGGGTCACCGCGGGCGCCGGGTTCTCCGTCACCGTCGGCTCGGCGCTCGGGCTGACCGCCGGTCAGGCGGGCGAACTGGGTTTCGCGGTCCTCGGCTCCGTCGGCGCGGCGCTCCTCGTCGCCGCCGTCGGACGGCACTCGCCGCTGCGTCTGGTGCTCGCAGGCGTGGCCCTGACCGCCGTCCTGTCCGGCGTCGCGCTGGGTCTGCGCCTCATGCTCCCGGACACCTTCGACGCGTACCGGTTCTGGTCGGTCGGCTCCCTCGCGGCCCGCGAACAGGCGCCGCTCGCCCTGCCGTTGACCGTCATCGGAGCCGCCCTGCTCGGCGCGCTGCTGCTGAGCCGGGCGCTCAACGCCCTGACGCTCGGCGAGAGTGTCGCGCACACGCTCGGCGCGAACGTCGGCCGGGTACGGGCCGCCGCACTCGTCCTGATCACCGTGCTCAGCGGGGCGGCGACCGCCGTGGCCGGACCCATCCTCTTCGTCGGGCTGATCGTGCCGCACCTGGTGCGCAGGCCCGCCGGAGGCTCGGTGCCCTGGCTGATTCTCTACACGATGGTGCTCGGCCCGATCCTGCTGCTGATCGCCGACATCGGGTCGCGGGTCCTGCTGCCCACCGGCGAGGTGCCGGTGGCGATCGTGACCGCGTTCCTCGGCGGACCCATGCTGATCTGGGCCGTGCGCCGCTACGGGGCGGGGTCACTGTGAGCACACTCGTACTGAAGGCGGAACGCCGCACGGTGGTGCTCGTCGCGGCACTGCTCGCCCTGATGCTCGGCCTGGGCCTGCTCGGGCTCTGCTACGGCGCGTCATGGTCCACGCCCGGCGAGGTGTTCGCCTCGCTGACCGGCACCGACCGCTCCGTGGTCATCTCCGACTGGCGGCTGCCGCGCGTCCTCGCCGGACTCGTCTTCGGCGCCGCGCTCGGTGTCGCCGGGGCGATCTTCCAGAACCTCACGCGCAACCCGCTCGGCAGCCCGGACGTGATCGGCCTCGACGCGGGCGCCTACACCGGCGCCCTCGTCGCCCTCACCGTCCTGTCGGGCACCTCCGCCCAGCTCGCCACCGGCTCCGTGCTCGGCGGACTGCTCGTCGCGGCCGTCATCTACCTGCTCTCCTTCGACCGGGGCTTCTCCGGACTGCGGCTCGTCGTGATCGGCATCGCGGTCAACGCGATGGTCACCGCGATCAACTCGTGGATCGTGCTCCGCGCCGACCTGGAGGTGGCGATCGCCGCCGTCGGCTGGAGCGCGGGCTCACTCGCCGGCGTGGGCTGGGAGGACCTCGGCATCCCCTTCGCGGTGATCGCCGTGCTCCTCGCCCTCATGGCATCGCGGGCGCACGCCATGCACCAGGCGGCACTCGGCGACGCGATCGCGGTGACCACCGGCGTCGGACTCAACCGGCTCCGCCTGCTGATGGTGCTCGTCGGCGTCGGCTGCACGGCCACCGTGACCGCCGTGGCGGGACCCATCGCGTTCATCGCCCTCGCCGCCCCGCAGATCGGCCGCAGGCTCGCGGGCGCCGCCGGAGTGCCGCTGCTCCCGGCCGCGCTGACCGGAGCGGTACTGCTCCAAGGGGCCGACCTGCTCGCCCAGATGCTCCTCGCGCCCGTCGCTTTGCCGGTCGGCGTGGTGAGCACCGCGATCGGCGGCTGCTACCTGATCTGGCTGCTGACCAAGGAGGTGGGGCGCGCATGACCGCACGCCTGACCGCGCGGGACATCACCCTGCGCTACGGAGACCGCGTGGTGTCCACACGGCTGAGCCTCGACGTCCCCGACGGCGCGTTCACCGCCATCGTGGGCCCCAACGCCTGTGGGAAATCAACGCTGTTGCGGGCCCTCGTCCGGCTGCTGCGGCCCGACGACGGGCACGTGTGGTTCGACGGCCGCGACGTCGGCGGCTACCCGGGCAAGGCGCTGGCCAAGGAGCTCGGCTTCCTGCCGCAGGACCCGCTGGCGCCCGAGGACATCAAGGTCCGCCAGCTCGTGGGCCGCGGCCGGTTCCCCCACCAGTCGCTGCTGGCGCTCCGCTCGCCCGGCGACGAGAAGGCCGTCGCCGACGCGATGGCCGCCGCCGGCGTCGAGGACCTCGGCGAGCGGCCCGTGCAGGAGCTGTCCGGCGGACAGCGGCAGCGGGTGTGGATGGCCATGGTGCTCGCCCAGGAGACGCCCTACCTGCTGCTCGACGAACCCACGTCGTTCCTCGACATCACCCACCAGTACCAACTGCTCGGCCTCCTCGCCCGATTGCGCGACGAGGGCCGCACGGTCATCGCGGTCCTGCACGACATCAACCAGGCGTGCCGCTTCGCCGACCACCTGGTCGCCATGAAGGACGGCCGGGTGGTCGCCGAGGGCGACCCCGGGGACATCGTGGACGCCGCGCTGATCAAGGACGTCTTCGACCTGCCGAGCGTCATCGTCCCCGACCCGGTGACCGATACGCCGATGGTCGTCCCCACACTGCAAGGAGAGTAAGTTGAGCACCGCAAGCGTCTCCTCGGACGGTCTGCTCCCCCTGACCGGCGCCCAGACGGGCATCTGGAACGCGCAGCGCCTCGAACCGGACTCGCCGTACTACGTGGTCGGCGACGTCGTGGAGATATCCGGCGGCGAACCGGTCGACGTCGACGCGCTCGTCGAGGCCGTCCGCGCGACCACCGAGGAAGCCGAGACCCTGCGGCTGCGGGTGCACGACACTCCGGACGGTCCGCGCCAGACGATCAGTCAGGAACCCGTCGCCGCGCCCGAGGTGGCCGACGTCAGCGGCGAGGCCGACCCCGAGGCGGCGGCCCACGCGCTCGTCGACGCCGAGCGGGCCCGGGTGGGCGAGGCCTGCCGGGGCATGGTGGACCGGCCGCTGTACGCGCGCACCGTCATCAAACTCTCCGACCGCGAGGTCTGGTACACCCAGCTCGGCCACCACCTCGTCTTCGACGGCTACACCGCCGCGATGCTCGCCCGCCGCACCGCCGCCCGCTACACCGCCCTGGTGACCGGCGCCGAGCCCCGCACCTCGAACTTCGGTGGATTCGCCGACCTCGTCGCCGCCGACCGCGCCTACCGGGAGAGCGACCGGTTCACCGAGGACCGGGCGTACTGGGTCGAGCGGTTCACCCCCCTGCCCGACCTGGGCGAGACCGACGCCGCCGCCGGCGCGCCCGACCGCACCCTGACCGCCCGCGCCGCCCTCTCGCCCGAGGAGACCGCCCGGCTGCGCGCCTTCGCCGACGCCGAGGGCGTCACCTGGGGCGAGGCGCTGATCGCCTGCTACGCCGCCTTCCTGCACCGCGTCCTCGGCGGAACCGACGTGGTGTTCGCGCTGCCGCTGATGTGCCGGACCGGATCGGTCGAACTGCGCACCCCCGCCATGGCGGTCAACGTGCTGCCGCTGCGGGTCACCGTGCGGCCCGGCGACGGGTTCGGCGAGCTGAGCCGCCGGGTCGCCGCCGCGATGAAGGAGATGCGCGACCACCAGCGCTACCGGGGCGAGGACCTGCCGAGGGACCTCGGCGTACCCGGCGCGGGCGCGCTCCTCCACGGACGCGGCATCAACCTCAAGGCGTTCGACCTGGCGCTCGACTTCGCCGGGTCGAGCGGCGTGATGCGCAACGTCGCGGGCGGCCCGCCGGAGGACATGGGCCTGAGCGTCCTGCCCGCCCGCGACGGCGGACTGCTGCTCGGCTTCGAGGTCGACGCCAGGACCAACGACCAGGCCTCCGTGGACGGTTCGCTGGCCGGCCTGCGAGCCCTGCTGGCCGGACTCATCGACGGCCGTCCCGTCGGCCGCGTGGCCCTCACCGAACACACGGACCGCCTCGTCGCGGACTGGTGCCCGCCCGCGCTGCCCGGCACACCCGTCGACGTACCGACCGCGTTCGACGCCATGGTGGCCGCCGACCCCGGGCACCAGGCCCTCGTGTGCGGCGCCGACCGGCTGACCGCGGCGGACCTCGCCGACCGCGTGCACCGGATCGCCCGCGCGCTGCGGGCCCGCGGCATCGGGACCGACGACGTCGTGGCGCTCGCGCTGCCCCGCTCGGCCGACTCGGTGACCGCCCTCCTCGCCGTCCTCGACGCGGGCGCCGCCTTCCTGCCCCTGGACACCGCGTACCCGCCCGAGCGGCTGCGCGACCTGATCGACGACACCCGCCCCGCACTGGTCCTGACCGCCGCCGACACGGTCGAAGGACTGCCCTGGAAGACCCTCATCGACGAGGCCGCCGCCCTGTCCGGCGCACCCCTGGCACCCGGTGAACTGGCCGCGCCCCGCCACCCCGACCACCTCGCCTACGTGATCCACACCTCCGGCT
Source organism: Streptomyces sp. NPDC029674 (assembly GCF_044903205.1). Lineage (NCBI taxonomy): Bacteria > Bacillati > Actinomycetota > Actinomycetes > Kitasatosporales > Streptomycetaceae > Streptomyces > Streptomyces sp. NPDC029674. The sequence goes on along the minus strand of NZ_JBJDPY010000005.1, from coordinate 362,762 downwards.
CGACCGGCCGCCCCAAGGGCGTCCTCGGCCGGACCGGCGGCCTGGCCGCGCTCCTGCACCACCAGCGGTCGACGGTCATCGCCGAGGCCGAGGGCGCCGCGAAGCGGAGACTGCGCGTCTCGCACACCTACTCCTTCGCCTTCGACTCCGCCTTCGACCACCTGATGTGGCTGCTGTGCGGCCACGAACTGCACGTCTACGACGCCGAGACCGCCCGCGACGCCGACGCACTGCTCGACGCGTACGCCCGCGACGGCATCGACATCGTCGACACCACACCGTCGATGGCCGCGCCGCTCATCGACGGCGGCCTCCTCGACCGGCGTCCGACCCTGCTCGTCCTCGGCGGCGAGGCCACCCCGCCCGCGCTCTGGCGGCGCATCGCCGAATCCGGCATCACCGCGCGCAACATGTACGGGCCGACCGAGGCCACCGTGGACGCCACCACCGCCCGCATCGACGGCGGCGAGCCGACGATCGGCCACCCCCTCTCCGGCACCCGCGTCTACGTACTGGACAGCGCCCTGCAGCCCGTGCCGCACGGCAGGACGGGCGAGCTCTACCTCGCGGGACCCCACCTGGCCCGCGGCTACCTCGGCAGACCGGGGGCGACCGCCGACCGGTTCGTCGCCGACCCCTTCGGCGGGCCGGGCGAGCGCATGTACCGCACCGGCGACCTGGCCCGGTGGGTGCCGGGCCGGGGCCTGGACTACCTGGGCCGCGGCGACGGCCAGGTCAAGATCCGCGGCCACCGGGTGGAGACCGGCGAGGTCGAGGCCGCGCTCGGCGCGGTGCCCGGCGTCACCGCGGCCGCCGCCACCGTGCGGTCGTCCCGGCTGATCGGCTACGTCGTGTCCACCTCGGTCACCGGCGACGCGGTACGCGCCCTGCTGGCGGAGACGCTCCCCGAGCACATGGTGCCCGCAGCGGTCGTCGTCCTCGACGAACTGCCCGTCACGACCAACGGCAAGCTCGACCGCGCCGCCCTGCCCGCGCCCGCCGCCGCCCGCGGCGGCCGCGAGCCCGAGACCGAGCGGGAACGCCTGCTCTGCGCCGTCCTCGCCGACGTCTTCGAGGTCGAACGGGTCGGCGTGGACGACGACTTCTTCTCCCTCGGCGGCGACAGCATCACCGCGATCACCATCAGCAGCCGGCTGCGGGCGAAGGGCCTCGAACTGCGGCCCCGCGACCTCCTCGCGCGCCGCAGCTTCGCCGCCCTCGCCGCGTCGGCCGGACTGGTGCGGGACGTGGCCGAACCGGTGGACGACCCGACCGGGCCCGTGCCCGCGCCGCCCATCGTGCGCGGCCTCCTCGACCCGCACCCGGACGTGGACGTCGTCGCCGCGTACGCGCAGTGGACCGCCCCGTACGTCGAAGGACTGAACCACGCCGACCTCACCGTGGGCGTACAGACGGTGCTCGACCACCACGACGCTCTGCGGCTGCGCGCGGGCGACGGACTCGAGATCCTGCCGCGCGGCGCGGTGCGCGCCGTCGTCGACGAGGTCCACGGCGAGGACGTGACGGCCGTGGCCGAGCGCCTCGCCGGACAGCTCGACCCGCGCTCGGGCGATCTGGTCCGGGCAGCCGTGGTCCGTACCGGCGCCGCCTCCACGGGTGGTGACACGTCCGACCTTGACACGTCCGACCGCCTTGTCATCGTCGTACACCACCTCGCCATGGACGGTGTGTCGTGGCGCATCCTGCTGCCCGACCTCCACGCGGCCTGCACGGGTGGCCCCCTCGAACCGACCGGCGCGTCGTGGCGCCGGCACGCCACACTCCTCGCCGAGCAGGGCGCGTCCGGCGCCCGACGGGCCGAACTCGACCACTGGCGGGCCGCGCTCGCCTCCGCCTCCCGGCTCGGCGCCCGGCCCCTCGACCCCGCGCGGGACACCGTGGCGACCGCCCACCGGTCGGTCACCGTCGCCTCGCCCGAGGTCACCGAGGCGCTCCTGACGACGCTGCCCAACGCGTACCGCGCCGGCGTCGACGAGGTGCTGCTCGCCGCGCTCGTGCTCGCCCTGCGCGAGTGGGGCCTCACGGGCAACGCGGTGACCGTGTCGATGGAGGGCCACGGCCGCGAACACCTCGACCTGTCCCGTACGGTCGGCTGGTTCACCAGCGAGTACCCGGTCCGCGTTCCCCTCGCCGACAGCGTGGGACAGGTGCTGCGCGCGGCCAAGGAGGCCAGGCGCGGCGTCCCCGACAACGGCATCGGCTACGGCGTCCTGCGCCACCTCGACGCCGGGACCAGCGGCGAGCTCGGAGCCGTTCCGCCGCCGGACGTCCTGCTGAACTACCTGGGCCGCTTCGGCTCGCTGCCCGGCACCGGCTGGCGGCTCCCCGAGCACGACGCCTTCTCGGTCACCGAGCCCGGCGCCAAGGCACTCGAGCAGGTCCTCGCCCTCAACTGCTTCGTCCACGAGGAGGGCGCGCCGCGGCTCGCCGTCGAGTGGACGGCCGCGACCGAGGTGCTCGGCGCCGACGCCGTGCCGGCGCTGCGCAACGCCTGGGCGGCGGCGCTGGAAGCGCTCGCCGAGCACGCACGCGTCACGACGGGCGGCCTCACCCCCTCGGACCTGCCGTTCGTCGACCTCGACCAGCCGGCCATCGACGCCCTCGAACGCACCGGCCGGATCACCGACGTACTGCCCGCCACACCGCTGCAGGTCGGGCTCTCCTTCCACACCCTGGTACGCGACGACCACGACACCGACGTCTACGTGGTGCAGGCCGTGACGACCCTGGCCGGCGAGCTCGTGCCCGACCGGATGGCCGAGGCGGCCCGCGAACTCCTGCGCAGCCACCCGGCGTTGCGCGTCCACCTCGGCACCGCCGGGGATGACGTGGTGCAGGTGATTCCCGCCGATGTGACGCTTGACTGGCGCCGGGACGACCGGTTCCCCGAGGCGGCCGGGGAAGACCTGGAGCGCCCCTTCGACCCCACCCGGCCGCCGCTGATCCGCTTCCTGCTGTCCCGCGTCGGGCCCGCCGAACACAAGCTGGTCATCACCAACCACCACGCGCTGCTCGACGGCTGGTCGATGCCGATCGTCGGCCGCACCCTGCTCGCCCTCTACGCCGAACTGAGCGGCGGCCCCGCGGCCCCCGCGGCCCCGCAGCTCTCGGAGTACTTCCGGTGGCTCGCGGGGCGGGACCACGAGGCGTCGCTCGCCGCCTGGCGCGACGCGCTCGCCGGCGTCGACGACGCCACGCGGCTCGCACCCGCGACCACCGGTACCGGCGTCGAGCGTCCCGGCCGCGAAACCGTCGCGCTGGGCCGCGAGTTCAGCGACCGGCTGCGCGCGTTCGCCCGCGACCAGGGCGTCACCCTGACCACGGTCCTCCAGACCGCGTGGGGTCTGCTCCTCGGGAAGCTCACCGGCCGCCGCGACGTCGTCTTCGGCTGCCCCGTATCCGGGCGGCCTGCCGAGGTCGACGGCGTGGAGTCGATGATCGGCCAGCTCGGCACCACGATCCCCGTCCGCGTCCGGCACACCCAGGACCAGACCGCGAGCGACCTCATGGCGCACGTGCACGCCGAGAGCGTCGCCCTCGCCGAGCACCACCACGTCGGCCTGCCCGAGATCCAGCGGACGGCCGGCGTCGGCGAACTCTTCGACACCATGCTGGTGATGGAGAACTTCCCGCTGTCCAGCCGGAAGCGCACCCCGCTCGCCCCCGGCCTCGACCTGACCGGCGTCGACATCACCGACGCCACGCACTACGCGCTCACCGTCATCGTCATCCCCGACGAAGAGATCACCATCGGCCTCGGCTACCAGCCGCGCGCCTTCGAAGCGGACACCGTGCGCGACTACGGCCGCTGGCTGCACAACCTCCTGAGGGAGCTCGTCGACGACCCGGCACGCCCCGCCCTCCGGCTCCCCGCGCTCGACCCCGACGAGCGCGAACGCATCCTGCGCACCGGCACCGAGATCGTCCCCGCCAAGGAGCGCGGCCACTGGCTGGACGAGTTCGCCGCCTGGGTCCGGCGCAAGCCGGACGCCGAGGCTCTGGTCTGTCGCCAACGCAGCCTTACTTACACCGAGTTGGACCGGCAGGCCAACCGGCTCGCCCACGCGCTCATCGCGCGCGGCGTCCGGCCCCAGGACCCGGTCGCCGTGCTGCTCGGCCGCGACATCGAGATGACCGTCGCGCTGTTCGGCGTGGCCAAGGCGGGCGCGGTGTACGTGCCGATGGACGCGAGCTACCCGCGCGAGCGGCTCGCCTTCATGTTCGACGACATCGCCCCGGCCGCCGTCGTGTCCACCGGCGCCGACCTGCCCGTGGACCGCGACATCCCGGTCCTGCGCCTCGACGACCCGGCCACCCTCGCCTCCGCACCGGACACCGACCCGGCCGAGGCCCGCGCCGGGCTGACCGAGGACGCGCTCGCGTACGTCATCTACACCTCGGGCACCACCGGGCGGCCCAAGGGCGTCGGCGTGACCCACCGGGGCGTGCCCGACCTCATCGCGCTCCAGGAGGAGGTCGTCGGCGTCACCGAGCACGACCGGTACCTGCACTTCGCCTCGACCAGCTTCGACGTCGCGTTCTGGCAGACCATGGTGCCGCTCCTGTCCGGCGGCACCTCCGTGATCGCACCCGAGGAGGTGCGCGTCCCCGGCGACGAACTCCTCGACTACATCGTCGAACACCGCGTGACGGGCGTGAACCTGCTCCCGTCGTTCCTCGCCGCGATGCCCGACGACCGCACCGTCCACCCCGACGTGTTCTTCGTCGTCGGCGCCGAACGCCTCGACCCCGAACTGGCGCGGCGCTGGGGCAAGGGCCGCCGGGCGCTCTTCAACGCCTACGGCCCCACCGAGGTCACCATCAACTCCGTGACCTGGCACTACGACCCGGACGACGAGGGTCCGCTACCGATCGGCCGCCCCGACCCCAACGTCCGCGCGTACGTTCTCGACGGCGGGCTCCAGCCGGCCGGCGTCGGCGTGACGGGTGAGCTGTACCTCGGCGGGCCCAGCCTGGCCCGCGGCTACCTCGGCCGCCCCGGGCTGACGTCCGAGCGGTTCGTCGCCGACCCGTTCGGCCCGCCGGGGGAGCGGATGTACCGCACGGGCGACCTCGTGCGGTGGCGGCCCGACGGGCAGCTGGTGTTCCTCGGCCGCGTCGACCACCAGGTCAAGGTGCGCGGTTTCCGCGTCGAGCTGGGCGAGATCGAGTCCACGCTGACCGGCCACCCCGACGTCCGCGCCTGCGCCGTGATCGTCCGTGAGGGGCGCCTCGTCGGCTACGTCATCCCGACCGACGGCGCCGACCTGGACACCGCCCGCGTACGCGAGTTCCTCGCCGCGGAGCTGCCCGACCACATGGTGCCGACGGCGCTCGTCCCCATCGACCGGCTGCCGCTCAGCCCCAGCGGCAAGCTCGATCCCACCGCACTGCCCGCCCCCGAGACCGCGGCCACCGCCCGGCGTGAACCCGCCACCGAGGCCGAAGCCGTGCTCCTCGGCGTCTTCCGCGACGTCCTCGGCACCGAGGCCATCGGCCCCGACGACGACTTCTTCGCCATCGGCGGCGACAGCATCGTGTCGCTGCAAGTGGTCTCCCGCGCCCGGCGCCAAGGCCTCGGCCTGACCGCGCGGGACGTCTTCGAAGGAGCGACGGTCGCCGGCATCGCGGCACGGGCCCGCGCCCTCGACGGCGGCGCGGCACCCGCGACCGGCGACGCGCCGCTGACCCCGATCATGCGGGACCTGCTGCACCGTGCGGGTACCGCGGCCGACGGGTTCTGCCAGTGGGTGGAGATCTGCGTCCCGCCGGGCGGCGACGAGACCACCTGGCAGGCCGTACTCGACGCGCTCCTGGCCCGGCACGACGTGCTGCGAGCCCGCCTGACCGACGACGCCCTGCACATCCCGCAGGCCGGCGCGGTCACCGGCGCCGACGTCCTCACCGCCGTCCGCGCCACCGACGACGACCTGCGCACCCTGATCGACACCTGCGTCACCGGCATCCGGGACGCGATGGACCCGCGCACCGGCCCGCTGCTGCGCGCCCTGTGGGTGGACGCCGGACCCGAGCGGCCCGGCAGGCTCGTCCTCGTCGCCCACCACCTGGTCGCCGACGGCGTGTCCTGGCGCATCCTCGTCGACGACATCGAGCACGCCTACACGGGCGGCGAGTTGACGCGGCACGGACAGTCGTTCCTCGGCTGGGCACGGTCCCTGCGCGAGGCCGACCGCCGGGCCGAACTCCCGCACTGGCGGCGGATGACCGCCACCCCGGCCCTCACCGCCCCCCTCGACCCCGCCAGGGACACCGTGGCCACCGCCCGGCACCACGAGATCCGGCTCGACGCCGCGGCGACCCGCGCCCTGATCACGACCCTGCCCGCCGCCTACCGCAGCACCCCGGACGCCGTGCTCCTCACCGCGCTCGCGAAGGCGGTACGGGCCTGGCGCGGCACGCCGGAAGTCCTTGTCGCGCTGGAGAGCCACGGCCGCCCGCAGCACGTCGACCTGTCCCAGACCGTCGGCTGGTTCACCGCCGTGCACCCCGTGCGGCTCGACGCCGACGACGACGTGAAGGCGGTCAGGGAGCGGCTGCGCGCCCAGGGCGACGGCCTCGGACACGGCATCCTCACCTCGGCGGGCCTCCTCGACCAGGTGACACCGGAGATCGCCTGGAACTACCTCGGTCAGTTCCCCGGCGCCCCGGCGGACGAGACGCCGTGGCAGGCGCCGCCGGACGCCGACCCGCTCGGCTCGGGCGGCACCGACGCGCTGCCCCTGCCGCACAGCCTGATGGTCAACGCCCTGGTGCGCGACGACGAGCTCGGGGTCCGGATCACCTGGCCCGCGGCGCTGTTCACCGCCGTCGAGGTGGCGGACCTGGCCGCGTGCCTGCGGAGCGCGCTGCGGGAGCTCGCCGCCGCACCGGAGATCAGCGCACTCGACCACGACCGGCCGATCGCCGAGATCCAGCCGCTCACGCCGCTGCAGGAAGTGATGCTGCGGCACTCGCGCACCGAACGACCCGACCCGTACACCGTGCAGTCGACGTTCTCCCTCGCGGGACCGCTGGACACCGACGCGCTGCGCGCCGCGGGCGCCGACCTGCTGGCCCGGCACCCGAACCTGGGCGCCGTGTTCCCCGCCGGCCTGGCGGTGATCCCCAAGGCGCCGCGGCCGGACTTCCGTGTGGTCGAAGGGCCTGCCGAGGAGGTCCTCACGGCCGACCTGGCCGAACCCTTCGACCTCGCCCGCGGCCCGCTCCTGCGCCTGACCGTGATCCGGGACGGCGTCGACCGCGCCCACCTGGTCATGACCAGCCACCACGTGCTCTCCGACGGCTGGTCGGCCCCGCGCATCCTCACCGAACTGTTCGACCTCTACACGGCACACGTGCGCGGTACAACAGCCGACCTGCCCGCCCCCGTGCCCTTCGGCGACTACCTGCGCTGGCGCGCCGAGAACGAGCCCGACCTCGACCTGTGGGCCGCCGAACTGGACGGTCTGCCCGAGGGCGACCACCTGAGCGACGGCGGCGAGCCGGGCCCCGCCTGGCAGCAGCCGACGCTCATCACGTTCGACGCGGAGCTGGTCACCGGCCTCACCCGGCTCGCGGCCCGGCGCGGACTGACCCGCAACACGCTGGTGCAGGGCGCCTGGTCGGTGCTGCTCGCCCGGCGCTCGGGCCGCGCGGACGTCTGCTTCGGCGCCATGGTCGCCTGCCGTCCCCCGGAGCTCGAGGGCGTCGAGGAGATCGTCGGTCTGCTCGCCAACACGGTGCCCGTACGCGCACGGCTCACCGGCACGCTCGCCGACACGCTCACCGGACTGCAGGCAGGGCAGCGCGCCCTGGTCGAGCACCAGCACGTCGCCCTCTCCGACCTGGAGCGGCTGACCGGGCGGCGCAGGCTCTTCGACAGCCTGGTGGTGTTCGAGAACTACCCGGTCGACCCGGACCGCCTGCGCGAACCCGCCCCCGGGCTCACGGTCGTCGGCACCCGCTTCCGCGAGTCCACGCACCACCCGGTGACCCTCACGGTCATGCCGGACGGCGACGGCTGGACCGGCGTACTCGCCCACCGGGAAGGGGTGGCCGTCGACGGTCTCGCCGACGAACTCCTCGAAATGCTCCGCACGCTGGACCAGCACCTCGACGACGACGTGCGCACGCTCCTGGGGGACCGATGACCAAGGACGCCGCACCACCCGCCGAGCGGCAGCGGGTGGACGGACAGCTGCTGCGCGTCGCGTTCATCCTGGTGCTCGGCACCTTCATGGCGACGCTGGACGCCACCATCGTCAGCGTCGGCATCGACCGGCTGACCGACGAGTTCGACGCCTCCGTCGCCGACATCCAGTGGGTCAGCACCGCCTATCTGCTCGCCGTCGTCGCCGCCGTGCCCGCGTCCGGCTGGCTGGCCGACCGGTTCGGCGGCCGACGGACGTGGCTCGCCGCCGTGGGCGTGTTCCTGGTCGGCTCGGTGCTGTGCGCGCTGGCCTGGTCGGCGGCAAGCCTCGTCGTGTTCCGGGTGATCCAGGGGCTCGGCGGCGGGCTGCTTCCCGCGACCGGGCAGGCCCTGCTGGCCCGCGTCGCGGGCCGCGAGCGCACCGGCCGGGTGATCAGCGTCGTCGCGGTCGTCCCGCTCCTGTCCCCGGTGTTCGGCCCGCTCGTCGGCGGTGCGCTCCTCGGGGCGGCGTCCTGGCAGTGGCTGTTCCTGGTCAACCTGCCGATCGGCGCGGCCGCCGCCCTCCTCGCCCGCCGCCACGTCCCCGACGTACCGCCGTCGACCCGGCGGACGGCGTTCGACCTGCGGGGAGCCGCGCTGCTCTCACCCGGCCTCGCCGTGCTGGTGTACGGACTGACCGAGGTCGCCCACGGCCGCACCGTGCCGGCCGTGCTCGGTGTGACGGCGGGCGTCGCGATGCTGGCCGGCTTCGCCGTGCACGGGCTGCGCACGCGCGGCACCCCGCTGGTCGACCCGCGCCTGTTCACCCGGCCGCCCTTCGGGGCCGCCGCCCTCGCGCTGCTCGTCCTCGGCGCGTCGGTGTTCGGCACGACGTTCCTGCTGCCGCTGTACTTCCAGACCGGCCGCGGCCTCACGGCATGGGAGGCCGGACTGCTGCTGGCCCCGCAGGGCATCGGCGCGGCGGTCGGCTCCGTCCTGGTCAACCGCACCATCGACAAGGTCGCACCACGGACCCTGGTGGTCACCGGCATCGTGCTGATCCTCGCGGGCACGGTCCCGTTCACCCAGCTCGGCCACGAGCCCCCGGACGCGCTGATCATCGCCGCGCTCACGGTCCGCGGCATCGGCATGGCGATGATCGGCGCGCCCGTGATGAACATCGTCTACAGCCGCATCGAGCCCGAACACCTCCCTCGTGCGTCGGGAGCGCTCAACCTGCTGAACACGGTGGGTGGTTCGGTCGGCACGGCCGCCCTCGCGGTGGTCCTGGAGAACCGGCTGTCCACCCGGGGCGCGGACGTCTCCTCGGCGTTCGCCGACACCTTCTGGTGGGTGCTCGGCTTCTGTCTGCTCGCCGCCGCGGGGGCCACCCGGCTGCCCGCGACCCGGGCGGTCAGCCGGTGAAGCTGTCCGGATCCGCCGTGCGCCAGTCGGCGGCCCAGCCCGGGGGCGGCGCCGCGAGCAGCTCCCCGGGGGAGAGCCAGTCGTACAGCTCGGCGTAGGACCGGAACCTGCCGTGGTCCTCGCGGCGCCGCAGGTGGTGCGGGCCGAGCTCCGAGGGGTCGCGGACGCCCATCGCCGCCATGATCTGCAGCGCGCTGTGGACCGTGGCCCGCTGGTACCGGGTGACGCGGGCGGACTTGTCCTCGACGTCGAGGGCGCGGGCGCGGTGCGGGTCCGTGGTGGTGACGCCGGTCGGGCAGCGGTTGGTGTGACAGCGCTGGGCCTGGATGCAGCCGGCGGCGAACATCATCGCGCGGGCCGCGTTGGTGTAGTCGGCGCCCATCGCGAGGCGCTTGACGATGTCGGTGCCGGTCGCCACCTTGCCGCTGGCACCGACGCGGACGCGGTCCCGCAGTCCGCTGCCGACCAGGGCGTTGTGGACCGTGATGAGCCCCTCGGTGAGCGGCATGCCGAGGTGGTCGGCGAACTCGAGGGGTGCCGCGCCCGTACCGCCCTCCGCGCCGTCCACCACGATGAAGTCGGGAGTGATCCCCTCCGCGTCCATGGCCTTGCACACGGCGAGGAACTGGGGCCGGGAGCCGGGGCACAGCTTGAAGCCGACCGGTTTGCCGTGGGTCAGTTCGCGCATCCGGGCGAGGAATCGGACGAGTTCGCGGGGCGTGGAGAAGACGCGGTGGTACGGCGGTGAGATGACGGTCTCGCCTTGCGGGACGCCGCGTACCGACGCGATCTCGGGGTTGACCTTGCCGCCGGGCAGGACGCCGCCGATCCCCGGTTTCGCGCCCTGCGACAGTTTGAGCGACACGGCCCGCACGGCGGGGTGGGCGGCCTTCTCGGCGAACTGCCCCGCGTCGAAGCCGCCGTCGCGGGTGCGGCAGCCGAAGTAGCCGGTGCCGATCTCCCAGATCAGATCGCCGCCGGGCCGCAGGTGGTATTCGGAGAGGCCGCCCTCACCGGTGTCGTGCGCGAAGCCGCCGCCCGCCGCGCCGGTGTTCAGGGCCAGGATGGCGTTGGCGGACAGCGAGCCGAAACTCATCGCCGAGACGTTGAGGAGCGCCATGTCGTACGGCTCGGCGCAGTCGGGGCCGCCGATCCGTACCCGGGGCGGCTCGTCGCGGACCTCCACCGGCGCCATGGACGGCACGAGGAACTCGTAGCCGCGGTCGTCCATGTCGCGCTCGCTGCCGAAGGGTTCCTCGGCGGCGACGCCTTTGGCGCGTTCGTAGACGATGCTGCGGGTGTCCCGGTCGTAGGGCCTGCCGTCGTAGTTGCGCTCCACGAAGTACTGCTGCAGCTCCGGGCGCAGCGCTTCCATGAGGAACCGCATGTGGCCGAGTACGGGGTAGTTCCGCAGCACGGAGTGCCACGGCTGGACGAGGTCGTACACACCGGTCAGTGCGACGGCCGCCAGCGGGCCGGCGGCCAGCCACCACCACGGGGACACCAGGAGGGCGAGCAGTACCCCGCCCACCGCGCAGGCCGTCAGCAGGCCCACCGTTGCGAAACGCGTCATGATCCTTGCTTCGTGGGCCGTTCGGTGAACACGATCTCGCCGCCGTGGGCGAGGCGGGCTCCCAGGTTGATCCGCATCATCTCCAGGGCGGCATCGGCGAGGTGCGGATGGATGTGGGCGACCGCGTCGACCACCACCGTCACGCCGAGGTGCCGGATGTGGGCGTCCAGCGCGGAGTACAGCACGCACTGCTCGGTCACCTGACCGCACAGCGTCACGTGCCGCACGCCCAGTTCCCACAGGAGATAGGTGAGCGGGGTCTCGTAGAAGATGGAGTGGCGGGCCTTCACGACGAACAGCGAGTCGTCGTCCGGCAGGATCGGCTCGACCAGCTCCGCGTGCGGCCCCGCCATCGCGGCGTCGATCAGCTCTCCCTGGTGGGAGCGCCACTGGCCGAAGTTGTCGTTCACGTAGATCACCGGGACGCCGCTCGCGCGGGCCGTCGTCAGGAGCTCCGCGAGCACCGGCACGGCCTTGCGCGCCGAGGGCAGCAGCAGCTCCGCGTCCCGGTGGTCGTACGTGTTGATCATGTCGATCACGACCAGCGCGCTGCTCCGGGCGTCGTGCCGTTCCGTCATGGCTTCAGCAGCGTCTTGACCATGCCGTCCTCCTTGGCCTGGAAGGTCGCGTAGGCCGCCGGGGCGTCCTGGAGGGGCAGGTGGTGGGTGGCGAAGGTGTCGACGCCCAGCGGGTCGTCGTCCGTGAGGTGCGGCCGGATGTCCTCGACCCAGCGCCACACGTTGGCCTGGCCCATGCGCACCTGGATCTGCTTGTCGAACATGGTCAGCAGCGGCATCGGACTGGCCGCCCCGCCGTAGACACCGCTGATCGAGAGGGTGCCGCCGCGCCGGACCGCGTCGACCCCCGCCAGCAGCGCGCCCATGCGGTCGACACCGGCCTTCTCCATCAGGGGCCGGGCGAGCTTGTCGGGCAGCAGTCCGGTCGCCCACTGGGCGGCCTTCGCCACCGGCGCACCGTGCGCTTCGAGGCCCACCGCGTCGATCACGGCGTCCGTGCCGCGCCCCTGGGTGAGCTCGCGGACGGCGTCCCCCAGGTCCTTCTCGTGGTGCCGCAGATCGATGACGGTGACGCCGTTGCGCCGGGCGCGTTCGAGGCGGGTGTCCACCAGGTCGACGCCGATCACCAGCTCCGCCCCGCGCAGCCGCGCGATGCGGGTGGCCATGTCGCCGATGGGGCCGAGGCCGAGCACCGTGACGCTGCCGCCGGGCGGGATGTCGGCGTACTCGACGGCCTGCCAGGCGGTGGGCAGCACGTCGGACAGGTACACGAACCGGTCGTCCGGCGGGCCCTCGGGCACCTTGATCGGCAGGGTGTTGCCGAAGGGGACCCGCAGCAGCTCGGCCTGCCCGCCCGGGACCTGCCCGTAGAGCTTGGTGTAACCGAACAGGGAGCCGCCGCTGCCCATCGACGTGACCTGCGTCGTCTCGCACTGCGACTGCAGCCCCTGCCGGCACATCCAGCAGGTGTTGCAGGAGACGTTGAACGGAATCACCACACGGTCGCCTACGGCCAATTCGGTGACGCCGGGTCCCTTCTCCGCCACGACACCCATGGCCTCGTGGCCCAGGATGTCGCCGGCGTCGAGGAACGGCCCGAGGACCTCGTAGAGGTGGAGGTCCGATCCGCAGATGCCGGTCGACGTCACCTGGACGATCACGTCGTCCGGCTTCTCGATCCGCGGGTCGGGCACCTCGTCGACGCGTACGTCGCGTTTGCCTTGCCATGTGAGAGCACGCATGGGGGGACGTACCTTCCTTGCTGGCTTGCGTCTGGCCGGTGTGGGCCTCCTCCCAGGCTGCCCACACAGTGCGCCGGTCCGCCACATGGGGGAGGACGGCCCGTGACGTGTACCCGGGATCTTCGGCGTAAGCCCCGGGGCGCCCGAATCCGTGGACGGCGTCTGCTTCCATGCGCTCCCGGGGCGGTCTTGTGCACCGTGGTCCCGTCCGGTGGAGTGGCGTGGACCCGAGCCGACAGGGATGGGACGACCATGACCAGGAACCAGCACAGCTCGCCGCCCGGGACCCGCTGGGGGCGGGCTGTCGTCGTCGGCGGGGGGTACGCGGGACTCGTGGTCGCGCGGGTCCTCGCCGACCACTTCTCCGAGGTGCTGGTCCTGGAGCGGGACCCGGTGCGGCCGGACACCGGAGTCCACCCCCACGCCCCGCAGGGCCACCACGCGCACGCGCTGCTCGCCCGGGGCAGTGAGGCGCTGGAAGGCCTCTTCCCTGGGCTCCGCGCGGAGCTCGCGGAGCTGGGCGCGCCCGTCTTCGACTACGGCGAACGCATCAACTTCCTGCTGCCCACCGGTTACGCCGCGGCCACCCGGACCGGCGTCCCCGTCCAGACCTGCACCCGCGAAGAGCTCGAACGGCGGCTGCGGCAGCGCGTGGCGGCCCTCCCCACCGTGCGCGTGCTCGCGGCGACCCGCTGCGAGACGGTGACCGCGAGCGCCCCCGGCCGCCTCGACCGGGTCCGCTACCGTCCCGAGGGCGCCGACGAGCCCACCGACGTCACCGCCGACCTGGTCGCCGACTGCTCGGGCCGCGCCACCTCCGTCGACCGCTGGCTCACCGACGCGGGCCTGCCCGTCTCCGCCAGGACGGTCATCAAAGCGAAGATCACCTACACCTCGGCGCTCTACGAACGCCCGCCGGACGACCGGCAGGACTTCGACGTCGCCTACCAGATGACCTTCGCGCCCGACGTCACGCGCGGCGGTGTGGTCCTCGCCGTGGAGCACCATCGCTGGATGTGCTCACTGCTCGGCTTCGACGGCCAGGCGCCGCCCACCGACGACGAGGGCTACCTCGACTTCGCCCACACCCTCGGCAACCCCCGCCTCGCCGAACAGATCAAGCGCGGTACCCGGCAGGGACCGATACACCGCTACACCAACCCCGGGAACGAGTGGCGCCTGCACCACAAGAACGCCCGCTGGCCCGAGCGGCTGATCGCGGTCGGCGACGCGCTCTGCCTGTTCAACCCGGCGTACGGGCAAGGGCTCACGGTCGCCGCGCTCGAAGCGGAGCTGCTCGGCCGGCTGCTGGGCCGCCGCCGGGCCGGGGCGGCCGGACTCGACGGACTCAGCCGCGCCTACCAGCGCGCGGCCGCCCGCGTCATCCAGGTCCCCTGGACCATGGCCACCACCTCCGACCTCATGTGGGCACCCGGCAGGCAACCGCTGCCCGCGCGCTTCGCCCACTGGTACAACCAGCAGGTGTTCGCCCTCGCCGTGCACGACCCGGACGTCTGGGCCCGCTTCGTGCGGGTCCTCAACATGACGGCCCCGCCCTCCCTGCTGTTCCGTCCGGCCGTGCTCGCCAAGGTGGTGCGCGGCGTCCTGAGGCGCCGCCGCGCACGCTGAGACGGGCCCCGACCGGGTCCCCGACCGGCGGTGTCCGGTCGGGGCCGGGACCGTCGCCCGGCCGCCCGCCTCCTCTGTGAGCATCGGGCCCCCAACGGTGGGGCGCGGTGGAGGAGGCCGGTATGCGGGTGTGGCAGGAGTGGGTAGCAGCGGTGCGGCTGCTGTGGCGGGCCGGTCCCCGGCACACGGCCGCGCTCGCCGGGACCGTGGTCTGCGAGGCCCTCGCGGGGCCGTTCGTCGTGGTCGCCACCGGGCACCTCGTGGGCGCGCTGCCCGGAGCGGTCGCGGCGGGCGCCGGGTCCGCCGAGGCCCGCCGCGTCCTGCTCGCCCTCACCTGGTTCGGCGCGCTGATCCTCGTACGCACGGGACTGCGCGCCCTGGACAGCGGGCTCGCCGCGGTGCTGCGGCTGCGCGCGGCCGGCGTGGTGGAGGACCGGGCCATCGCGGCGGGCAACGGACCGGACGGCATCGGACACCTCGAAGAGCCCGGCTACGCCGACACCCTCCGCCTCGCCACCGAGCCGGGCACCCGGCCCGACCAACTGGCCACGCTGCTCCCGGAGATCGTGCGGCCCAGGCTCGAAGGGCTCGGCCTCCTCGTCCTGCTGGCCCCCCTGGCCTGGTGGGCGCCGCCGCTGCTCGGACTCGCGGCGGTCCTGACCTACCGCTCCTACCTGCGCCTCGCGCGGAACGTGCACGGCAGCATGGAGGCGGCGAGCGCGGTGCTGCGCGGGGCGGGCTACCTGCGGTCCCTGGCCGTGGACCCCGAACCGGCCAAGGAGATACGGGTGTTCGGGCTCGGCGACTGGCTCGCCGACCGGATGACGGCCGTCTGGCGGTCGGGCATGGCCGGGGTCTGGGCCACCCGCGGCCGGGCCGCGCGGCGGGCGGGCGGCGCGGTGGGGTTCGTGGTCCTTGCGGAGGGCGCGGTCCTGGGATACGCGGCCTTCGCCGCCGCACGCGGCGACGTGGGGCTCACCCAGCTCGTGATCAGCGTCCAGGCGGCGCTCGCCGTGCCCGCGCTCGGCTGGGTCGGCGACGACGACCTGGTGGTGCGGGACGCGCTGCTTGGGCTGCGGTCGCTCGCCGCGCTGGAGCTGCGGGGCACCGCGGGCGACGACCGGAAGGCGGCCCTCGACGGCGGCGCTCCGGAAGTCCGCCGCGCCCTCGCCCTCGAATCCGTCGACTTCACCTACCCCGGCACGGCCGAACCCGTCCTCCGCGGGCTCGACCTGGAGATCCCGGCCGGCACCTCCGTGGCGCTCGTCGGGGCGAACGGCTCCGGCAAGACGACCCTGATCAAACTCCTCGCGCGGCTGTACGAGCCGGACGCGGGCCGTGTGACGGCGGACGGCACGGACATACGGGAGTACGACGCCCGGCAGTGGCGCCGCGGCATCTCCGTCGTCTTCCAGGACTTCGTGAAGTACCCGCTGACGCTGCGCGAGAACGTGGCGATCGGCGCCCCGGACTCCGGCTGCGACCCGCACGAACCGGAGCGCGCCCTGGAACTGGCCGACGGCGCCGAGCTGCTCCGTACGCTCCCGGCGGGCTGGGACACCGTGCTCTCCCGGCAGTTCGCGGGCGGCGCCGACCTGTCCGCCGGCCAGTGGCAGCGGGTCGCGCTCGCCCGCGCGCTCCTCGCCGCACGCTCGGGCGCCGTACTCGTCCTCGACGAACCCACCGCGCACCTCGACGCCCGCGCGGAGGCGGCCTTCTTCGACCGGTTCCTGACGGTCAGCCGGGGCGCCACCACGATCCTGGTGTCGCACCGCTTCTCCGGCGTACGCAAGGCCGGCCTCATCCACGTCCTGGACGGCGGACGGATCGTCGAGAGCGGCACCCACGACGCCCTCATGGCGCTCGACGGCAAGTACGCGCGGATGTACCGGCTCCAGGCCGATCGATTCGCCGACGGCGGGACGGAAGAGTACGCCTCGGACGCGGCGCCTGCGGAGGGCGCCGACGACACACGGCCGCCGAGGCGCGAGACACCGACGGGCCCCGCCGAGGCAGACGTGCCTGAGGTCCCCGAACGCGGCGCGCGCGGAGTCCTCGCCGCACTGCGCACCCTGGTCGTCGGCTCCTTCCGGGAGTCCTGGAAACTGGCCGTCCTCGGGCTGTTCCTCGTGCCCGCCGCGGCCGGACTCGCCGCCCTGCAAGCCCTGTGGCTGAGGTCCCTGGCCGAGGGCGCGCACCAACGGGTCCTGGAGACCACGCTGTCGGCGGCGCTCCTGCTCGTGGTGAGCCTCGGCGTGTGGGAGGCGGTCGAACTGGCGGCCGTCGGGGCGAGGATCGGGCTCAGTGAGCGGGTGGGCTTCGCCTTCGACCGGCTGCTCGCCCGGCTCGCCGCGGGCATCCCCGGACTTCGCCACCAGGAGTCGCCCGCGTTCCAGGACCGGCTCCACCTGCTGCGCGACCGCACCCTGGCCATGGGCGCGCTGCTCAACTGGGTGCTCAACCTGCTCGAACAGCTCGGCGGCTTCCTGGTGACCGCCGTGCTCCTCGCCACCGTCCACCCCGCCCTCCTCGTACTGCCGCTCATCGGGCTGCTCGCCATGCGTCTGCAGATCTCCGCGCGCGGCGTCATCGCCCGCGCCCAGGACGCCACGGCGGCCGACTACCGCCTCGCCGCGCGCCTCGCCGACCTGGCCACGTCACCGGCGGCCGGAAAGGAGCTGCGCGTCTACGGAGCGGGGCCGGAACTCCGCTCCAGGGTGAGCGCGTTGCGCCGCCGCGCCGACCGCGTGAAGACCCGGGCCCAGTGGCGGGTCACCGCGATCGGCGCCGCCGCCGGACTGCTCAACTCACTGGGCCTGCTCGGCGCGGTCGCCTTCGTCGCGCACCTCGCGGTGACGGGCCGCACCGGCCTCGGAGCCGTACTGCTCGCCGTCGTCCTGGCCGGCCGGTTCACCGGTCACGTCGTCGGACTCGTGCAGGCCACCGGGGCCGTCGTCGAACTCCTCCAGAGCGCCGAACGGCTGCGCTGGCTCCAGGCGTACGCGGAGCAGGCGAGCCCCGCGCCCACGGCGGCCGTGCCGTCGGCGCTGCGGCAGGGCATCGCCGTCGAGGGAGTCTCCTTCCGCTACCCCGGGACCGCGGCGGCCGCGCTGCGCGACGTCGAACTGCGGCTGCCCGCCGGGGGAGTGGTGGCCCTGGTCGGCGAGAACGGCTCGGGCAAGACCACGCTGGTCAAGCTGTTGTGCCGGATGTACGAACCGACCCTCGGCCACATCACGGTCGACGGCACCCGGCTCGGCGAGCTGGCCCCGGAGCGGTGGCGCGAGCGGCTCGGCGCCGCGTTCGAGGACTTCGTACGGTTCGAGTTCACCGTCCGCGAGACGGTCGGTGTCGGAGATCTGCCGCGGATCGCGGACCCGCGCGCGGTCACCGCGGCTCTGCGCCGGGCCGGCGCCGCCGACCTGCCGGGCTCGCTCCCGGGCGGCCTCGGCACCCGCCTCGGCAGCCGCTGGGAGAGCGGAACCGACCTGTCGACGGGCCAGTGGCAGAAGCTGGCCGTCGCCAGGGCCCTGATGCGTCCGGCACCCCTGCTGCGCATCCTGGACGAGCCGACCGCGTCCCTGGACGCGGAGACCGAACACCTCATCTTCCAGCGGTACATCGAGGCCGCGCGCCACCCCCGCTCGGGCACGGTCACCCTGCTGGTCTCACACCGCTTCTCGACCGTGCGCGGCGCCGACCTCATCGTCGTCCTCGACCAGGGGCGGGTCGCCGAGACCGGCAGCCACGAGGAACTGCTGGCGCGGCGCGGCCGCTACGCGCGGATGTACGACCTCCAGGCCCGCGCCTACCGGTGACGGCACACGGAAGGAGCGCCGGCCCCCCGGGCCGGCGCTCCCCGCTTTCCGGTGTCTTTCCTGTGTCCTTACGCGGCGGCGCCCAGCGGCACCAGCCACGCCGGGTCCCTGGGCTCCACCTTGTTGGCGAAGGCCACGAACTGGGCGTACGCGGCCAGGTCGGCCATCGCGGACTGGATCCGCAGCAGCGCGGTGTCCGACTCCGGGCCGTCGGCCCGCTTCAGCCACTCACTGACGAGCGTCGCCACGGCGACGGTGCGCTCCCGCATGTCGTGGCAGATGCCGACGGGGCCACCCGTCGCGGCCTGCCGGGCGAACGCCTGCCACAGCTCGGCCGCGTGCGGCACCTGGCCGAGGCCGAGGCCCGAACGGTAGAGCCGCTCGTAGTCGAGCCTGCGGTACCAGGCGGCCGTCTCCTCGGTGAGGGTGCCCGTCGCCAGGATGCCGGCCACGTCGGCCAGCATCCGGACGGCGTTGGCCAGCCGGTCCCGCGCCGCCGCGGCGTACACCACGGCACCGGCCGTCCCGTCGCCGTGCTCGGCGAGTTCGAGCGCCCGGCACAGCTCGCTGCCGGCCGCGTTCAGTTCGGTGCCCGCGGTCCGCGCGAGACGCTTCTTGTCGCGCAGGTCCTCCTCGCTGAGGCTGAGGGCCTTGTTGCAGACTGCGCTCATGTCCGGTCGCTCCTTCCGTTTCCGGCGCCGGCCACGGCGCTGGGGGTCATGCCGAGGATGTTGATGACGGCCAGCGCCTGACCGTAGATCCGGATGCGGTCGAAGGCGCTGAGGAACTGCCAGGCCAGGCGCTGCCAGTCGGCGGGACGGGCATCCGCGGCCAGCGCCGCGAAACCGTCGAGGTCCACCGAGAACCCGGTCAGCTCGGTGACGAAGTGGCCGTACGCCGCCTCGTCCCCGCCCGATTCGTAGCGCAGCGCGACAGCCTCGATGCCGGCCTCGTCCAGCTGGACCAGGTCCGTCTCACGGGCGACGCCGAGCGTCTCGCGCACCGGGGCGGTCCCGCCGCCCGCGACCCGCAGCCGCTCGTCGTGGACCGGGTAGAAGCCCAGCTCCTGGGCGACGCGGTGCGAGGTGCGGTACTCCACCAGCGCGGCCCGGACGGCCGCGGCGGCGCAGCGTACCCGCAGAGCGGCCTGGCGCGCGTCGTTCAGCTCCAGGTCGGCGTGCATCAGGTGCAGTTCGCTGCCCGCCCGCATGAAGTGGGCCGAACCCGTGGCGATGGGGCCGTCCACGCGCTCGTAGAGGGACTGTTCGGCGATGCTGCCGTCCGGCAGGCCGGGTGCTTTGTTGCAGACCCTGCTCATATAGGTCGAGTCTCCTTCGATCTCCGATGTCGGTCGTGCGGTGTTCGACGCCCGGTGCGGCCTCCGAAGGGAAACCGCGGCAAACCGGCGGGTGGAATTCCACGAATGCCGTGGTGACGGCCGACGCGGTGCCCGGTCGCCGGGACGCGGGGTCCGAGCGGTAGCTGGATGCTCGCAACGCGTTCCTGGAGCGACCCGCGAAATCGGGCACCACCGGACACATCCGGATGGTCTCGGCCAGGCGACGGCCACAGGGGGACGTGCAGCGTGACGGGGGCGACGAGGGTGACAGGAGCGGCGGGGCACCCGCCGGACGGGGAACCGAGGGAGAGTGCGGCGGGCGTCGGCCCGATCGACACCGTGGACACGGCCGACGCGCTGGCCGCGCTGCTGCGCCAGCTCCGCAGAAGGGCCGCACGCAGGAACGGCGGCGCGCAACTCACCTACCGCCAGCTGTCGGCGCGCACGGGCTGGGCGCACGGGGTGATCGGCGACTACTTCGCGGGCAAGACCCTGCCGCCGACGGACCGCTTCGACACCCTGGTCCAGCTGCTCGGCGCCACCGGCCGCGAGCTGCGGCTCCTTGCGACGGCCCGCGACCGGGTGGAGGAGGCGCGCCGCTCCCGCGCGAGCGCGGGAAGCCGCCCGGGACCGCCCGGCGCGGACGGCGCCTGCGCCGCGCCGCCCGTGCCCCGCCAGCTGCCGCCGGACATCCCCGAACTCCTCGGGCGCGGCGGCGAGCTGGCGGTCCTCGACGTGCTGCGTCCGGGGCCGCGGGGCAGCGGGCCCGTCGTGGTCGCGCTCGACGGTCCCGGGGGCGTCGGCAAGTCGGCGCTCGCCGTGCACGCGGCCCACCGGCTCGGCGAGCGGTTCCCCGACGGCCAGCTCTACGCCGACCTTCGGGGCTCACACCGCGACGAGCGACCCGTGCCGCCGGCCGTCGTCCTGAGGCGGTTCCTCGGCGCGCTGGGCGCGCCGCGGCCGTTCACGGGCAGCGCGGCGGACGCGGCCGCGGCCTACCGCACCCTGCTCACCGAACGGCGGGTGCTGATCGTCCTCGACAACGCGGTGGACGCGGCCCAGGTGCGGCCGCTGCTGCCCGCCGCGCACGGCTGCGCCGTGCTCGTGACCAGCCTCGGCGTCCTCGCCACCCTGAACGGCGCGGCCCACCTCCACCTCGCGCCGCTGCCGCCCCCGGCGTCCGTCGCGGTGCTCGGCCTCTGGGCGGGCCCGGGGCGGCTCGCCGCCGAACACGGCGCCGCCGAGTCGATCGCGCGGCACTGCGGTCATCTGCCCCTGGCCCTGCGCATCGCGGGCGCCCGCCTCGCGGCGCGCCCCCGGTGGCCGGTGCGGGAGCTCGCCGACCGGCTCGCCGACCCCGCGCGCCGCCTGGCGGAGCTGTCCTTCGCGGACCTGGACATGCACGCGGCCCTGGCGGCGGGCCACCGGGATCTGCTGGCGCGCGGCTCCACCGGCCGGGCGGCGGCACTGGCGCTTCCCCTGCTGGCCGCGGGGCAGGGCGAGTTGACGGTGGCGGGGGCGGCGGCGACGACCGGCGGGGCGGTGTCGGCGACCGAGGTGATCCTGGAGCAGCTGGTCGACGTGCAGCTCCTGGAGTCCCGCGCCCCGGGCCGCTACCGCTTCCACCCGCTCACGCGGCTGTTCGCGCTGCGGTCGGCGTGCTGACCCGGACGTACCGGTACCGGTACGTCAGCGCACTCCGTGCGGCCGGAACTGGATGCTGATGCGTCCGCCGGTCGCGCGGGCCGACTTGGGGACGGCGTGCTCCCAGGTGCGCTGGCAGGAGCCGCCCATCACGATGAGGTCGCCGTGTCCGAGCGGGTGCCGGACGGTCCGGCCGCCGCGGCGCGGGCGCAGCAGCAGGTCGCGGGGCGCGCCGACGGAGAGGATGGCGACCATCGTGTTCTCCCGGGCGCCCCGGCCGATGCGGTCGCCGTGCCAGGCCACGCTGTCGCGCCCGTCGCGGTAGTGGCAGAGGCCGGCCGTCGTGAACGGTTCGCCGAGCTCGGCGGCGTAGTGCGCGGAGAGGGCCTGCCGGGCCTCGTCGAGCACGGCGTGGGGGAGCGGGTCGGCGGCGCCGTAGAAGGCGAGGAGGCGCGGTACGTCCACCACCCTCTCGTACATCTGACGGCGTTCGGCCTTCCACGGGACGTCCGTGGCCAGCCGTTCGAACAGGACGTCGGCGCCGCTGAGCCAGCCCGGCAGGAGGTCGAGCCACGCTCCGTCGCCGAGGACCGTACGGCGGATGCCGTCCAGGGAACCCAGCCGCACGTCGTCGCTCTGGTCGAAGAGCGATCCCTGGAGCTGGTGCGTTGCCGTGCGTTCCATGCGTTCACTGTACCCCGTGAATCGAACGCATGAGCTAATGCACACAGCGCGGGAGCGCGCGCCCCGACAGGGCGCGCGCTCCCGGGATGACGGCCGTGCTCACCGCTTCCCGGTGACCAGGCGGTAGGCGAACAGAACGATCACCGAGCCGACGACGGCGGCGATCCAGGTCGACAGATGGAAGAACCCGTTGATCGAGTGGACGCCGAAGATCACCTTGCCCAGCCAGCCGCCCAGCAGGCCGCCCACGATGCCGATCAACATGGTCACCAAGCAGCCTCCCGGGTCCTTGCCGGGAGTGAGGGCCTTGGCGATGGCCCCCGCGATGAGACCGATCAGGATCCAGGCGATGATGCCCACGAGCACGTTCCTTTCCTTGTGCGCCGGTCGGCTCTGGATCTCCAGGCCGACACAGATCGAATGTCCCTTCGAGAGCGGCTCACACAGGACCAAGGTCATGTTTGGCGGGGACCAAAGGCAGGGCCCGCCCCGGCAGGCGGGCGGCGCGCCCGGCGCATAGGGTGGCCGAGCGGCATACGGAGACAGCCATGACGTCAGCCAAGAAGCCACCCGTCGATCTGGAACAGCGCCTGCTCCTGACCGGTGCGGGCAGCTTCGACTGGGACCTGGTCAGCGGTGAGCTCAGCCTCGACGCCGGCTCCCTCGCGGTCCTCGACCTGCGGCCCGACGAATTCAACGGCCGCGTCGCCTCACTGCAGGGACGCCTTCCCCCCGAAGAGGCCGTACGCATCAACTACGCGGTGACGCGGGCCGTCGCCACCGGCAAGGACCTCTACGGCGTCTACTTCCGCGCCCGGCACCGGGACGGCTCGATCCACCTCAGCCACGCCCGGGGCCGCATCCTGCGCGACGGCGCAGGGCGGGCCGTGCGCGTGCACGGCATCCTGCGGACGGCCACGGACGACGGGGCGCAACTCGCCGCCATCGACCCCAGGGAAGAACGGCGCCAGGGCATCGCCCTGATGGTGCAGGGCACCACGGAGGCCCTCTCGCGGGCCGTCACCGTCGACGACGTCGTCACCGTGCTGTCCGGCGCCACCGGCCTCGACCGGTTCGCCGCCGACGGCCTCGTCCTCGGCCTGGTCGAGGGGGACAACCTGAAGCTGATCGCCCTGGTCGGCCAGACGATGCAGGCACTCGACGAACTCAAGCTGCACAAGTTCGACCAGTCGCTGCCGCTGGTCGAGGCCGTCATGACCCGCCAGCCGCGCTTCGTCGGCTCGCTGCCCGACATCGCGCGGCACTTCACCCACCTGCGGCCGTACGTGGAGCACATGAAACTGGACTCGGCCGCCTTCCTGCCGCTGGTCGCGCAGGACCGCGCCATCGGCGGACTCGCCCTCTTCTACCGCGGCCGGAAGGACTTCACCGACGCCGACCGCAACCTCTGCATCGGCCTGTCCGGGATCGTCGCCCAGTCGCTGCAGCGCGCCATGCTCTTCGACGAGGAACGCGACCTGGCCAAGAGCCTGCAGGCCACGATGTTGCCGCGCGGCATCCCCGCCGTCCCGGACTCCGAGGTCGCCGTCCGCTACCACGCCGCCTGGGGCGGCCGCGAGGTCGGCGGCGACTTCTACGATGTCGTCACCCTGCCCCGCGGACGCATCGGCCTGGTCGTCGGCGACGTCCAGGGCCACGACACGCACGCCGCCGCCATCATGGGGCAGCTCCGCATCGCCCTGCGGGCCTTCGCAGGCGAGGGACACCCGCCCGGCACCGTGCTGTCCCGCGCCTCCCGCTTCCTGGCCGAGCTGGACACCGAGCGGTTCGCCACCTGCACCTACGCCCAGTTCGACCCCGTCACCGGCATCGTGCGCGCCGTACGGGCCGGACATCTGCCGCCGCTCGTGCGGCACGTGGACGGCAGGGTGGGCGTGCCACGGGTCGCCGGCGGGCTTCCGCTGGGCCTCGCCACCGACTTCGGCATGGAGGACTACCCCGAGGTGCGCCTCGACCTCGTGCCGGGCGAGACCATGGTGCTCTGCACGGACGGCCTCGTCGAGGACCCCGCCCTCGACCTCGACACCGGCATGCGCAACCTCGCCGAGGTGATGCGCACCGGCCCCGAGTCGGCCGAGGACCTCGCGGACCACCTCTCCCGCGTCCTGTGGGAGAGGTGGGGCACCAGCGACGACGTGGCGCTCCTGGTCCTGCGCCGGCTCCCCGACCCGGGCACGCCCCAGGAACCGCGCATCCACCGGTACGTCCACCAGGCCGACCCCGAAGGACTCGCCGACGCGCGCGCCGCACTGCGCGAACACCTCGCGGCCTGGGGCTTCGGCGAGGTCGCCGACGACGTCGAGGTAGCGGCGGGCGAACTCCTCGTCAACGCCCTGGTCCACACCGACGCCGGCGCCATCCTCACCCTCGAGGTCCTCTCCGGCCCGCCGCGCCGGGTCCGTCTCTCGGTGCGCGACCGCTCAAGCGACCGGCCCCGCAAGAGGTCCCCCGGTGAGACCGCCACCTCCGGCCGCGGCCTGCTCCTGGTCGAGGCGGTCGCATCCCGCTGGGGAGTCGAGCCGCGCGGCGAGGGCAAGGCCGTCTGGTGCGACTTCGCCGCACCGGAGCCTTGACCACCCCGCGCCGGCGGGCCGGCGAGGTGTGCCTTCGGTCCCCGTCCGCCGGCTCTCCTGCGTCTAGGCTTCGCCGTATGGAGCAGCGCGAGATCATTCAACGAGTCGTCGGGATCCTGACCGAGTCGCTCGAGATGCGCCGGCAGGTACGCGAGAACCCGGACGGGGAGATCGAGAACAGCGGCGCGGTCGGTGCGATGCTCGAGGAGATGCTGCCGCGCATCGAACTCCCCGCCGAAGCCACCCCCATCGAGGTCGCCGCGGTGGTGGGCCAGGAACTGGGGCCCGTCATCGAACAGATCACGTCCGCCTTCGCCTTCTCCTTCGCACAGCTCGCCGAGGTCCACGACGAGGGACGCACCGACGTCTCGTCGGCGGATGTGCTGAGGTCCATCGCCCTGCACTTCGAGAGCGAGGAGGCGGAGGAGGAGTAGGAACCGCACGCCCGGCACCGTCGGCGTGCATCACGGGGACCGTCCCGGGTACGCGGGGTGATCCCGAAGCCACTTCACAGAAGGAAATGCCGATGCGTGCCCTTTCCCTCGTCTGCACCCTCAACGCGTCCCCCGAGCCGTCCAGCAGCCAGCTGCTCTCGGACCAGGTGCTGCGCGAGCTCGAGAAGCTCGACGTGGCCACCGAGACCGTCCGCGTGGCCGACCACAACGTGCTCCCCGGCGTCGCCGTCGACCTGGGCGGTGACGACGCCTGGCCACAGCTGCGGGAGAAGGTCCTGCAGGCCGACATCCTCCTGCTCGCCACCCCCATCTGGCTGGGCCACCCCTCCAGCATCTGCCAGCGCGTCCTCGAACGGCTCAACGCGGAGCAGTCGGAGACCGACGACCAGGGGCGGCCGTTCACTTTCGGAAAGGTCGCCGTGGTGGCCGTCGTCGGCAACGAGGACGGGGCCCACAAGGTCAGCGCCGACACGTTCCAGGGGCTCAACGACATCGGCTTCTCGCTGGCCCCCAACGCCGTCACCTACTGGGTCGGCGAGGCGCAGCACGGCACCGACTACAAGGACCTCGAAGCCACTCCCGAGCAGGTCGCCGAGACCACCCGCACGCTCGCCGCCAACGCGGTGCACCTCGCCCGGCTGCTCAACGACAACCCCTATCCGGCCGTCTGACCCCGCGTCGGCGGCGGTGTTTCGCCTGTTCAGCGGTGGGCAGGTGCGGCAGCTGAGAGGTGCGCCCGGTCCGTGCGCACCGAACGGATGGGGAGAACGACCGTGATACAGCGAGCCCGCGCCCGCTCGACCGCCCGAGCCGCCACCTTCACCGCCGCCTGCGGCGCGCTGGTGCTGGGCCTGACCGCCCCGACGGCCGCCGCGGAGAGCACCGAGCGGCCCGTCTGGGCGATAGCGCACCGGGTACTGACCGTCGACGGCGTCGACAAGGCGCTCGACCACGGGGCCAACGCGGTGGAGATCGACGCCACCGCCTGGAAGAAGGGCTGGTGGGCCGATCACGACGGGCTGCCCACCAGCGCCGGCGACACCATGGCGGCGATGTTCGACCGGATCGCCGAGCAGCGCCGGGCGGGCAAGAACATCGGGTTCGTCTGGCTGGACCTCAAGAACCCCGACTACTGCGACAGCAACGACCCGAAGTGGCGCCATTGCTCGGTCGCCGCCCTGCGCGACCTGGCCCGCACCAAGCTGGAGAGTGCCGGGGTGCGGGTCCTCTACGGCTTCTACGGAACCGCGGGCGGCACCGGCTGGAAGGACGTCAGCCGCGGCCTCACCGACCTCGAAGGCGTCGACATCAGCGGTGACTCCGAAGAGGTCCAGCGCCAGTACGGCGAGTTCGGCGGGACCATCGCCCACAACCAACGCGTCATGGACAAGGGCCTCTTCAACCTCAACCTGCCGACCGTCCTCCCCAAGGTGCGGGAGCAGCTCCGGCTCGGCTCGCAGGCGCGGGACCGCGGGGAGCTGGCGCGGGTCTTCGGCTGGACGACCGCGGCGGGCGACGCCGACGCGACACGACGTCTGCTGGAGGAGTCGGGCGGCAACGCCGACGGGCTGATCTACGGCCACCGGGCCTCCTGCTACCCCGACGGCAACACGGGCACCGACGGCTGCGGCAAGGACGAGTCGCACGCGAAGGAAGCTCTCGCCCACATCCAGGCGTTCGTCCAGGACCACGGCGACACCCGCCGCATGGCTACCACCGACGATGTCCCCTTCGGCAACTGACTGCCTGATCGGGCAACTCGTCTGCCCAGTGGTGAGCGCGATGGCCCTGAGATTCAGATGTAGCCCTCACGCAGGGCGTACGCCACCACGTGCGCCCGGTTGCGCAGGTGCAGGCGGGTGGTCAGGCCGTACATCACGTTCTTGACGGTGCGTTCGGAGTACGACAGCTTCAGGGCGATCTCCGAGGTGTCGAACCCCTCGGCCACCAGCCGCACCACGTCCGTCTCGCGCTGGGTGAAGCCCGAGAAGAACCCCGGCTCATCGGCGCCGCCCCGGTGCATGCGCCGCACCTGGCCGATGAGCTGCCCCAGGAGGTCGGCGGGCAGGTCGCCGCCTCCCCCGGCCGCGGTCAGCACCGCCTGCACCAGGCGCTGGGCGGTGGCCTCACGACGCCAGACGACGGCTTTGACGCCGCACTCGATGACGTCGATGAGCTCGTGCTCGCGGAGGGCGCCCGTGACGAGCACGGCACGCGCGCCCTCGCTGCGCACGGTGCGTCTCAGCCGGGCGAGCGCCGTCTCGTCGAGGGCGTCCTCGACGAGCAGGGCGACCGTCGCGGGCCCGGAGTCGCCGCACAGTTCGATCTCGGGGTGCCGGCGCAGCTGACCGAGGACTCCGGCGCGGCTGATGGGGTCGGGGGCGGTGACGGCGACCCGCACCCGGTTCACCTTCGGCACGGCCGCCGTCGTCGGTACGGAGACTGGTGTGGACACGCGATCTTCCTCGCTTCCGCGCCGGGGGGGGGGGGGGGCGGCCCGGCCCGGCGGGGGCGGGGGGGGGGGGGGGGGGGGGGGGGGGGGGGGGGGGGTGTGGTGGGGGGGGGGGGGGGGGGGGGGGGGGGGGGGGGGGGGGGGGGGGGGGGGGGGTGG
>NZ_JBJDPY010000005.1:0-335075 GCF_044903205.1 Streptomyces sp. NPDC029674 | reverse complement strand
CCAGCTGGCCCCGCCCCCGCTGGGCGGTTTGTTAGTGTGGTGGGCACCGGCCACCCCCCCCGTTCCCCGGCGGGGCCCGGCGGGCCCCCGCGCCCCCGCCCCCCCCCGGGGGTGTGGGTGTGGGTCAGGAGCAGGACTTGTAGAAGTGCTTCCAACCGCCGCCGGGCATGGCCGGTGGCTCGCCCGGGGTGCCCCAGTCGCCGTACTTCTGCTCGTGCTCCTGGTTGTACGCGCCCGGGCCGCTGCCCGGTTCCGTCAGGCGCACGTTCCGCTCCAGGACGCCGTCACCGGCGTAGCTCAGGATCGCGAGGTCCGGGTACGCGTCATCGCCGTAGTTGGCGATCCGCAGCTCGCGGGCCTCGCTGGAGTCGCCGATGTCCAGGTGCCGGGTGCGGGCCGAGGCGAGGTTCGCGCGCTTGAGCGGACCGGGCCGGTAGTCGGCGACGCGTGCCGTCGCGGGGTCGTCCCCGCCGGACGGCTCGACGATGTTGACGACCATGTCCAGCGTGCCGTCGTTCTGGAAGTCGGCGACCGCGGCGGTCGCGACCTCGCCCTGCTCGGTGCCGAGCAGCTTGCTGACGGTGTGCTTCGTGCCGAACGTGCCGTCGGCGGCACCCCACTGCACCGTCATCTTCGTGCCGGTGTGCCCCGGGTTGACGATCTTGTCCGGGCGGCCGTCGCCGTCGAGGTCGCCGACGAGCGTCGTGGCGCCCGCCAGGCACGGGGCCGGGGCCGCCGCCTCGGCCGCACCGGCCTGGTGACCGGCGAGTGTCAGGGTCAGGGCGGCAGCCGCCACCGGCACGGCGATCAGACGTGAACGCTTGCGAACCATGTACGTACTCCCAAAGTCGTCGCTGCGGAACCGTGCCCAGAACCGGACGGTGAGTGACCGCCCGGTGAGCACGGACCCCACCCTGCGGCGCGACCCGTCCCGGTGGCCACGAACGGCGGGCAATCGGGGACGCTGGAACGGCGAAACACGCTCCGACCAGGGAAGAAATGGACCGCCTGGAACGCGGGAGTGGGACGCTCCGGACGGCTCGGGGAGGCTCCGGAACGGGTGTCGGCCGATGAGAAACCCGTGAGTACATGCGTGAAGATTGCGGAACGGGGGACTTGGCGGAAAGGGCTGGTCCAGCGGCGATCCCCCGGGGGGCCGCACCGGCCCAGGTTTCCCTGGTTCGGCCAAGAGCCGGGGAAGCCGCACCCTCACCGGGGCGATGTCCGGGTTACGGTTCGGCCATGGCCGACTACCGCATCGAGACCGTACGCAACGGCGAACGCGACTGGACCGCGCGCAACGACCGCGGCGCCGAGGTCCGCATCGCCGCCGCCGACGACCCCGGCGCCCAGCCCTCCTTCACCCCCGTCGAACTCCTCCTCGCCGCGCTCGGCGGATGCGGCGGCCTCGTCGTGGACCGCACGGCCCGCACCGTCGACCACGACGGGCTGCGCATCACCGTGGAGTCGGTGTCGAGGCCCGAGGACGACGGCCGGGTCGGCGTCGTCCGGGTCGCCTACGAACTCGACCTGCCCGAGGGCGACACCCGCGCCGCCGAGGCGCTGGAGCGCGCGATCCGGCTCACGCACGAGAAGTACTGCACGGTCAGCCGCACCGTCGAACACGGGGCGCGCGTCGAGGCCCTGGGCCCCGACGGCACCACGCTCTTCGCGGGCGGCTGACCAGCGGCTGACCGGGCTCGATCCGGTCAGGGCAGCGGTTCCACCCACACGTCGCGGAAGCGGACCTTGTTGCCGTGGTCCTGCAGCCGGACGGCGCCTGCCGCCGCCGACTCCGGGTCGCCGCCGCCCGTCGGCCCGTCGACGGCCACGTCGTCGTGGACCTTCTCGCCGTTCCAGACCACCGTGACCCGAGCGTCCGACGTCTTCTTGCCGTCCGCGTCGAAGCGGGCGGCACGGAACGTGATGTCGTACGTCTGCCAGGTCTCCGGCGGCTTCGAGGCGTTGAGGTCGGCGGCCTTCTTCTGGTAGATCGCCCCCGCCTCGTTGTCCGCGAGCTTCGGCACGCCGTACGAGTCCAGGATCTGCACCTCGTAACGCTCCTGGAGGTAGACACCGCTGTTGCCGCGGTCCTGCCCGGTGACGTCGTCCGGCAGCTTCGGCACCCGGAACTCGACGTGCAGTCTGAAGTCCTGGAAGTGCTGTTTGGTGCGCAGGTCGCCGCAGCAGACCTCCATGGACTTCTCGGCGGTGTGCGGCCATTCGGCGGCGCGGCCGTCGGTGTGCTGCCAGGCCGACGCGACGCTGCCGCCGGAGAAGAGGTCGATCCGGACCCCGGGGCGCCGGATCTCGATCGCGTCGAGGTTGACGTGCCCGGTGTCCCCGTCACCCACCCCGTAGGCGATGGTGTTGCGGCCCTTGCGCAGTTCGAGGCGTTCGCTCTTGGTGGACCAGCGGTTCCACTCGCCCGTCGACGGCAGGCTCGTCCGCCGGGGAGCGGCGCCGTTGACGCTGACACCGACCGTCTTGGTGCCGGGGGAGGGGTGCGGGCCGTTGGCGTACCGCAGGCCGACGTCGTACGTGCCCTTCTTCGCCACCTCGACGTCGAAGCTCGCCTTGGCGCCCCGCTCACCGAAACCGTCGACGAAGCCCGCGCCCGTGAAACCGGCGTGCTCGGTGTCGGTGCCCGCACCGCCGGACAGCCGGGCCGACTCGGCGTCGTACGTGGTGACGGGCTCGTCCGGGCCAGGCTTGGCGTTGAGGGTGTACCAGGCCTCCGTGGACCAGAGCTGCTCGCCCGACGACGCGGAGAACGGGCGCGGCGAGCGGACGTGGACGACACGGTCGCTCTTCAGCCCCGGGATGGTGAGCCGCACCTTGCGGCGGTCGTCGGAGAGCTTCGCCGACGTGACGGGCAGCGTCTCCTCGTCGACCTTGGGGCCGCCGTAGGCCGGCGTCGGCGCGTAACGCCACTGCTCGACGGAGTACGCGCCCTTGGCCAGCTTGGCGGCGGTCTCCTCCGACAGCGGCTTCGTATAGGTGACTTCGAAACCGTCGCGGGTCGCGCGCATCGTCTTGATGTCGAAGGCGGTCTTCCCGTTGGGCGTCAGCTTCTGCAGGCCGAAGCGGAGCTTGCCCTCCTGCCCCCAGTTGCCGTCCGCGCCGAGGCCACCGGTGTAGATCGCGCCGTCCGGGCCTTCGCTGATCCGCGTGATGCCGGACTCCAGCCCCTGCGTGTGGCGGAACACCGCGCCCTGGTACTCACCTTCCACCTTCTCCAGGTCGGCGCGCTGCAGTCCGCCGTACGTGACGTCACCGAAGACCAGCTGCCCGGCGAACGGGCCCTTCTTCAACCGCATCGGGGTGCTGGGCGAGTTGGCGATCTCGTTCTGCGGCAGCCACAGCACCGGCTTCGTGACGGGCTTGTCGTCGTAGGGCCCGGCCGGATTCATGTAGTGGTTGAAGAACCGGTCCTGCTTGATGTGCACAAGCTTGGACGCGGGCAGCCAGCCGCCCTGGTTGTCCGTGACGAACAGGTCGCCGCCCGGGCCGCGCCCGATGCCGTTCGGGGTGCGCAGGCCTCCGGCGAGGTAACTGACCTTGCCCGTCGCCTTGTTGACCTTGATGGTCGTGCCGCGGTTCGGGGCGGGCTGCGGGTCGGTGGTCGCGCCGCCGTAGTTGATGGCGACGGAGAGGTTCAGATAGAAGTCCCCCTTGTCGTAGAGCAGCCCGAAGGCGAACTCGTGGAAGTTCTTGCCGTACGGCCACTCGGCGATCTTCCGCTTGGCGTCGGTGACGTCGTCGCCGTCCGTGTCGTTCAACTCGGTCAGCTGATGCTTCTCCGACACGTACAGCTTCCCGTCCACGTACTTGATGCCCATCGGCTCCCTGAGCCCGTCGGCGATCTTCTTGTACGTGACCTTCTCGGGGCCGGTGTCCCCGGTGACGTGGTCGAGCAGGTACACCTCGCCCTTCGTCTCCTCGCTGCCGCCCCACGTGGAGATCGCGAGCCGGCCGTCGGGCAGCCAGTCCATCGCGGACACCTGCGGCTCGAAGCCCTTCGGACGCAGGTCGGTCAGCTCGTACCCGGGATTGACCTCCGTCAGCGGCAGACCGTCGCCGGGGGTGTCATATGTCCCCTCGCACTCCTTGCGGCCGGGCGCGGTGACCCGTACGACGTCGGCGTCCGTGCTGAGCACCGAGTTCGGCACGGTCTTGAACTCGGTCGCACCCGGCGGCTTCCACTGCAGGGTGACCTGCTGGCCGCCGCCCGCGTCGAAGTGGTCGACGCGCAGCGACTGATATCCGGCGTTGAGGGTGATCCGGCCGTCCTTCGGCTCGGCGCCGTGCAGCCCGTCGTGGTCGATGACCTGCTGCCCGCCGAGGAAGAGCCGGGAACCGTCGTCGCTGATCAGCCGGAAGTCGTACGCGCCCGCCTCCGGCACGTTCAGGTTGCCGATGAGCTGCGACACGAAGTTGTCGCTGAACCCGAAGCCGTCGGTGGAGGTCCAGTCGGCGGTCGGGATCAGCTTGTCGACATTGGGGGTCTGTGCGGGCTTGAGGTCGCACAGCTTCTTCAGCGGGGTCCGGACGTCGAACACCCGCAAGGTGACGCCGGGTTCCTGCGGCGGCAGATCCGCGAAGGGCCGCGGATCGTCGTCCGCGGCCGCGGCGGGTGCCAGGAGTCCTCCGCCGAGAAGGAGGGTGAGCAGCAGGCCGGTGGTTCTTCGGGCCCTGCGGCGGAGGCGGCCGGATATCGGTCGGGGGCGTGGCTTCACTCTTCCTCCTGCGTGGTTCCGGGTGATTCCGGCGCGGGTTTACGCAGATTTCTGTGGCAAAGCGACGCTCAGCGTAGGGACGGTGTCGAAGGACGTCCACACTTTGTCCAGGAAAAGGAAAAACTGCTCCCGCCTTCTCGCGTTGCCCCGCCCCCCAATCGGGCGAATGGCGGCCGATGGTCGGCTTTTCGGACCGGCGCGCCCGGGGAGGCGCGCTATGTCTGTGGGGTGATCAAGCTCCGCGCCCGTACGCTCCTCGCGCTCACCACCCCGGCCGTACTCCTGCTCACCGCCCTCTGCCCCGCCCCGGCCGCCGCCGACGCGCCGTCCCCGCCACCCGCTCTCGACGCGCGCGTCACCGCCGTCACCGCCCGCGACCTGGGCCGCAGCTGGCATCCGGGCTGCCCCATCGCGCCCGCCGGACTCCGGCTCGTCCGGATGAACCACTGGGGGTTCGACGGCCGCGTCCACCCCGGCGAACTCGTCGTGCGCGAGGAGGCCGTGCGGCCGCTGCTGCACGTCTTCGGCCGGGCCTTCGAGGCCCGGTTCCCCATCCGCCGGATGCGGACCATGGCGGAGTACGGCGGCAACGACGTCGCGGCCATGAAGGCCGACAACACCTCGGCCTTCAACTGCCGCGCCGTCACCGGGAACCCGGCCAAGGTCTCCCAGCACTCCTACGGGGACGCGGTGGACATCAACACCCTGGAGAACCCGTACGTCGACCGGAACGGACGCGTCTACCCCGCCGAGGGGGCCGCCTACCTCGACCGGCGCCGCACCGCCCCGGGCATGATCAGGGCGGGCGACGTCATCACCACGGCGATGCGCGCGGTGGGCTGGCAGTGGGGCGGACGCTGGCCCAACCCCGACTACCAGCACTTCTCGGCCAACGGCCGATAGTCCCTGAACGTGCCGGCTCCCTTACGCGGGCACCAGGCGGGCGACGGTGCCGCCGATGTCGAGTACATACAGCTCGCCGTTGCCGCCCTGCACGAACGAGACGACCTCGCCGCCGTTGACCCCGAGATCGCTGACGCCGGTCACCTCGCCGTCCTTCATCCGCAGCGCGCGCAGCGTCCCGTCGCAGTAGTCGCTGAACACGTACTGGCCCCTGAGCTCAGGGATCGCCTTGCCCCGGTACACGTATCCGCCGGTCACCGAGCAGCCGAGGCCGCCGCGGCCGTACTCGTGGACCGGCGGCACGTGGTTCGCGGGCTCGGTCCCCTCCCGGAAGGGATGGTTGCCCTCCATTTGGGCCCAGCCGTAGTTCTCGCCGCCCTTGCTGTCCGCGGGGGCCCAGTCGATCTCTTCCCAGGCGCTCTGGCCGACGTCGCCGATCAGCAGGTCGCCGGTGCCCGAGTCGAAGGAGAACCGCCACGGGTTGCGCAGCCCGTACGCCCAGATCTCGTCCCTGGCGTTCGGGTCGCCCACGAACGGGTTGTCCGCCGGGATCGCGTACGGCTTGCCGCCGCGCGGGTCGATCCGCAGCAGCTTGCCCAGCAGCGTGCCGAGGTTCTGTCCGTTGCCGTGCGGGTCACCGCCGGAGCCGCCGTCGCCCAGCGCGATGTAGAGGTAGCCGTCCGGGCCGACCTTGATGTCGCCGCCGTTGTGGTTCGCGTAGGGCTGCGTCTGAGTGAGGACGGTGCGCCGGGTCTCCGGCCGGATCTTGCCGTGCCGGACCGCGAACTCGTCCACGGTGCTGGTGCCTTCGAGGTCCGTGTACGAGATGTAGAAGTGCGCGAACTTTCTGTCGAACGCGATGCCGAGGAGGCCGCGTTCACCGTCGGTGGTGGTCTCCTTCGATATGTCGAGCACGGGCTTGCCGAGGCCGTGAGGGCCCAACACCCGTACGGTGCCCGCGCGTTCGGCCAGCCAGACCGTGCCGCCGGGACCGGCGGCCCCGGCGGACGGATTCTGGGCCGTGGCCACCTTCTTGAGCGCGACGGGCGCGACGCCGGCCGTGTCCTGAGGCGGGACGGCGGACGCCGAGGTGAAGGCGAGGGTTGCGGCGAGGCAGAGAGTGCCGATGATCGCGGAGCTTCTGGTGCGAACGTTCACCGTGATCCTCCTGGAGGCGGCGAAAGGGGGGAGGTCACCATGGTGTGCTGCGTGTGCTGCTGGCCACGGTTGAGAGTACTGGGACAGAGGCGCTTGGTGTAGGCCAAGGCGCCTCTGAGTTCTTCCCGGTCCTCTCTCCCAACTCCCTTCGCTCGCCCAGGAGTTGGTCAGGCGGCGAGGACAGGCTTCTCTTCCGCGGTGGTGACCCCGCGCAGCCGGAAGCGGGCGACGGCGAGGGCGGCGTCGACGGAGCGGGTACCGGTCGACGCGCACAGCGAGTAGGCGACGTCCTCCATGCGCTCGCGGGTCGCTCGGCTGCCGGTTTCGGCGTGCAGGACGCGCAGCGCCTCGTACTCCTCGACGAGGTTCTTCAGTACGAGATGTGCCATGAGCATGAGGTCTCTCCTTCGGGTCCACTGCCTGCGAGCCCACTGCTCGCGGGGCCGGCACCGCCCCTTGTCTCCCGCGCTCCGACCGCTATTCCTACGGATCTGCCGGATCTGCCGGATCTGCCGGATCTGGCGCGTGCCGCCCGCGCCGGGACGCGGCGTACGCGGCCTCCCGCAGTGCGCCGAACCGGGCCGTGGGGTGCAGCCGCGCCAGCCGGTTCACGTACGGGTCGTACGCACCGGTGCCGACGGGCGGCACGTCGTGGACGGCGCCGGTGGTGAGCGTGGCCAGTGGCTGCCACGCCTGTCCCTGCGGCGCCGCGCACAGATGGAAGGTCAGCGACGTCGTCCGCAGCACCGTCCGCAGCGAATCGACGCCGCCCGGCACGCGCGGTGAGGCCGCCGCGGGACGCACGGCCAGCACGGCCTCGCGGTCGCCGACGCGGTACGAGAGGAGCGTGGAGTAGGGCCCCGCCAGGGCGTTGAGCCGCGGTACCGGCAGATGCCTGGTGTGGCGCCCGGAGCCGCTGCTGGTCAGCAGCAGTTCCAGGGGCCGGTCGGGGCCTCCCGCGTCGTACACGCGCAGCGCGAGCCCCAGGGCGTCCGGCGCCTTCCCCGGCAGCCCGACGGCACGCGACCACCGCAGCCGGACCCGGTACTCGCCCGGTTCGTCGAGCCACGGCTCACCCCACGGCACCCCGGCGGGCCGCACCGCGAGGGCGCCGTCGCAGGTGACCCCGTAAGGGTGCAGGGCCGGCGCGCGGCGTCGGCGTGCGAGGCTCCGCGCCGCGCGGGCGGCCAGGCGGACGCCCGCGGGAAGCCCCGCACCGGATGCCGTCGTCGTCTCGTGGCCCACGGCTCACTCGCCGTTCTTCTGCACCAGGCAGTCGTAGCCCACTTGCATGGCGTCGGCGACGGCCAGGGTGGAGAGGCCGCCCGTCACGGTTCGCGTCGCGCGCGGCCACAGCAGGCGGGCTCCGGTGACGGTGGTCGTCAGCCAGACGCTCAGGCAGAACGGGCAGGTGACGAGCTCGCCCACGGTCGACCTGAGGCGCCCGCCGCGCGGGCTCTCGCTCACCTCGGCGGGGCCGGTGGCCGACTCGTAGCTCGTGAACGGAGCCCGGAGCGGGCCGGTGACCGATCCCTTGCTGAGCAGTCGGCTGAGCCGGAAGGTGGCCGCCGCCCCGAGCAGGATGTCCCAGGGCTCGGGGCGCTCCGGGAGCTTGGTCCTCCGCAGCGCGACGGCCGTGCCCCAGGCCGCCGTGTACGCGCCGAACGCGATCACGGCCCCGAGGTGGCCGCCGAGCCGGTGTTCCTCGTCCCCGGAGTACGCCCTGCTCACACGCCGAAAGACGTCCTTGGTCCGTCGCACTCCGGTGCCTTTCTCACGAGGGTCAAGAACCACCGCAGCCTCCACTGAAGCGTGTCGGCGCCATGCGACAACAGGTAACCCGCTGACGCGGACGGAAACGACCCCGGAACGGCGGAACCACGGGCTACTGGCGCGGCGGGCCGGAGGCATGTGTGTGATCGTGGACGGGGCGGGGTACTGGGGATCAACCCGCACGCGTGCCGGTACGCAGGGCTCGCGCACGCGGTCACTCGTCAAGGAGCCGATGGTCATGACGGACGTATCCAGCATGGGTTCACCCGCGGACGACCCCCGGCCGGTGCTCACCGACCGGCAGGGTCACCCGATCTACGACAACCAGAACCAGCGCACGGTCGGCGCGCGAGGCCCGGCCACGCTGGAGAACTATCACTTCCTGGAGAAGATCAGCCACTTCGACCGGGAGCGGATCCCGGAGCGTGTCGTCCACGCCCGGGGCGCCACCGCGTTCGGGTACTTCGAGGCGTACGGGAAATGGGGCGACGAACCGATCAGCCGGTACACCCGCGCCAAACTCTTCCAGGAGCAGGGCAAGCGCACCGACGTCGCCCTGCGCTTCTCCACCGTCATCGGCGGCCGTGACTCCTCCGAGGCCGCCCGTGACCCGCGCGGCTTCGCCGTGAAGTTCTACACGGAGGACGGCAACTGGGACCTGGTCGGCAACAACCTCGGTGTCTTCTTCATCCGCGACGCCGTGAAGTTCCCCGACGTCATCCACGCACTGAAGCCCGACCCCGTCTCGCACGAGCAGAAGCCCGCCCGGATCTTCGACTTCATGTCGCAGACCCCGGAGAGCATGCACATGCTGGTCAACCTCTTCAGCCCCCGGGGCATCCCCGCGGACTACCGGCACATGCAGGGCTTCGGCGTGAACACCTACAAGTGGGTCAACGCCGACGGTGACACCGTCCTCGTCAAGTACCACTGGATGCCCAAGCAGGGCGTGCGCAGCATGACCGAGGAGGACGCGGCGAACGTGCAGGCCGGCGAGCTCGGCCACGCCACCAAGGACCTGTACGAGGCGATCCGCCGGGGTGATTACCCCGAGTGGGAGCTGCTCGTGCAGGTCATGGAGGACGGCGAGCACCCGGAGCTGGACTTCGACCCGCTGGACGACACCAAGACCTGGCCGGAGCAGGACTTCCCGCCGAAGGCCGTCGGCCGCATGGTGCTCGACCGCACGGTCGACAACTACTTCGCCGAGAACGAGCAGATCGCCTTCGGCACCGGTGTCCTGGTCGACGGCCTCGACTTCTCCGACGACAAGATGCTCGTCGGGCGGACCTTCTCCTACAGCGACACGCAGCGCTACCGCGTGGGCCCGAACTACCTGCAGCTGCCGGTGAACCAGGCCAAGAACGCGGAGGTGCGCACCAACCAGCGCGACGGCGCGATGGCGTACGACAACCGCGCGGCGAACGACAACCCCGAGGTCAACTACGAACCGTCGATCACGGGCGGACTCCGCGAGGGCCAGTACCCGACGCACGACGAGCAGGGCCCGGAGATCCGGGGCCGGCTCACCCGCAAGCGGATCCCGCTCACCAACGACTACATGCAGGCGGGCCAGCGCTATCTGCTGATGGAGGACTGGGAGCGGGACGATCTCGTACGCAACTTCGTGGACCTGATCTCCCAGTGCGACCGGAAGGTCCAGGAGCGCATGGTCTGGCACTTCCTGCTGGTCGAGAACGACCTCGGGCTGCGCGTCGGCGAAGGCCTCGGCATCGGCCCCGACGACGTGTCCCACCTGGAACCGCTGCCGAGCCAGACGCTGACGGACGAGGACCGCGGCCGCCTCGAGCGGCTGGGCAAGAACCCGCCGCGCGACGTCTCCGGCCTGACCATGACCCACTGCGTGCCCGACGAGCGCCACGTGGTCACCCGCTGACGAGGTGGCACGGTGAGCAGTCGCCCCGGCAGGCGGACGAGACCTACTCGACGTCCTCTGCCGGGGCCGGTTCGTGGGTGATCAGGTCCCCCGGCTGACACCGCAGCACATCGCAGATCCTCGACAGGGTTGAGAAGCGGACGGCCTTGGCCCGGCCGTTCTTGAGCACCGACAGGTTGACGACGGTGATGCCCACCTTCTCGGACAGCTGGGTGAGGGTCATGCCGCGCTCGGCCAGCAGCCGGTCGAGATGGATCCGGATCGAGTGACGTTCCTCTTCGGCCATCAGATCGTCCCTTCGAGGTCCTCCCGCATGCGCACACCCTCGCGCATGATCTTCCCCATGACCACCGCGGCCAGCCCGGC
Organism: Streptomyces sp. NPDC029674; assembly: GCF_044903205.1. Taxonomy (NCBI): domain Bacteria; kingdom Bacillati; phylum Actinomycetota; class Actinomycetes; order Kitasatosporales; family Streptomycetaceae; genus Streptomyces; species Streptomyces sp. NPDC029674. The sequence continues at coordinate 324,239 of NZ_JBJDPY010000005.1, read as the reverse complement.
GAGGACGAGCGCCTGCGGCCCGGTGACCGTCGGCCCGGAACCCGCGACCGGCGCCATGCTCCCGGTGAGCCAGGACTGCGACCAGCCGACGACGAGGCCGGCCAGCGGCGTGCCCACGGCGACGAACCAGCCGAGGACGGAGAGCCGCCGCGCGACCGCTTCGGTGAACGGCCCCTGCGCCAGCACGGTGTTCAGCAGCTGGGAGAAGAGCAGCAGCGCGAGGGAGCCGAAGAGCAGCCACGGGAGCCGGCCGCCGAGGTCGGCGGCGCGCTGCGCCACGGAAGGGCCCTCCTGGCAGAGCCGCGTGGCGCTGGCGGACGCCTCCACGCCCTGGCCGACGGGCAGGCCGTCCGGCCCCAGTGAGGCGTTGGCCCAGAAGCCCGTCTCCACGCAGACCGCTCCGTCGTCGAGCATGTGCGTGAGCGCCGTGCCGGCGAAGGCGAGCCCGCTGAGCACCGCCAGCGCGAAGGTCACCGAAGCCAGGGTCCTTGTGAGCCGCGTGTTCACCGCGCTCCTTCCCGTTGATTCCCGTTGATGCCTATCGTTTATCGATATGCCGCAGGCTAGCGGAGCATATCGATAATCGACAAGTCGGGGTTGGCACCCGCACTCGCACCCGCATCCGCATGAGAAGAACTCGGCGGGTGTCTGACGCGCGGGTCAGGCGTCGGCGGCCGTCGGCTCCCAGGGGCTCGGTCCTGTGCCGTCGCGCCAGGCCCGCAGGTCCGCGCCGGCCACGCAGACTATGCCGCACCGTTGCGCGTAATCGAGGGCGGGAGCGGTGAAGTCGCTCGTCGTCACGAGCGCCGCTATGTCCGCCTCGTGGACGGTGAAACAGGTGCCCCCGAAGCGCTGCAGCTCCTCCGAGCCGACCTTGTGGTCCGCACCGTAACGCTTGCACTGGATGACGACGCGGCGCCCGTCGGGGGCCACCGCCACGACGTCCGCCCCCAAGTCGCAGGCGCCGCCCACCACTTCGACCTCCTGGCACGCGTCACGGGCACACAGCTCCGCTATGGCCTGCTCGAAGCCGTCGGGGTCGAGTGCGGTGTAGTCGACCACGACGGCGGCCGTCACCCCGTCGTCCCCCGCGAGCGGACGCTCCGGGCTCTCCAGGCTCTCCGCGGCCCGCTCGGCCGCCTCCTCCAGTGCCTCGGCCGTACGGCGCGCGTACCGCGCCGCGGAGAAACGGCGCCACCTGGACCGGCACAGAAAACCGGCCGCCAGCCCCACGGCGACGAGCGAGCCGACCCACAGCGGCCGGCTCTCTGCGATCCGGGCCGCGACGCGGACCGCGACCACCGCGCCGCAGAAGACGATCGCGACGAAGACGAAGAACAGGGCGGTCGCGCGCAGATCGAAGCGCCGCTCACGGTCCGTCCGTCGGACCGGGCGCGAGGGTACGGTCATTCCACTTCCTGACGGTGGACGGCAACGAAGATCACCTTCTTCGCATGCCCAAGATCGCCACCGCTAAGAGGGAAAGGCCTGTTCGGTCCAGATGGTCTTGCCGGAGCGGGTGTAGCGCGTGCCCCACCGCTGGACGAGCTGGGCCACGATGAACAGGCCGCGCCCGCCCTCGTCGTCCTCACCGCTGTGACGCAGGTGGGGCGAGGTGTGTCCCCTGTCCGCGACCTCGCAGAGCAGGGTGCGGTCCCGGATGAGGCGTACCTGGATCGGCCCGTCGGCGTACCGGACCGCGTTGGTCACCAGCTCGCTGACGACGAGCTCGGTCGAGAACGACAGCTCACCCAGGCCCCAGTGGTTGAGCTGCCGGGTGGCCAGCTCCCTGGCGTGGCCCGCGGCGACCGGCTCCGCGGGCAGCTCCCACTCGGTGACCTGCGCCGTGTCGAGTTCGCGGGTGCGAACGAGCAGCAGGGCGGTGTCGTCGGCCGTCGAGCCGCCCGGCAGGAGCTCCGCCACGGCCCGGTCGCACAGCTCCTCGAGCGACGCGTGCCGGTCGCTGAGCACCTGTCCCAGGGTGTCGAGTCCGTGATCGATGTCGCGGTCACGCGCCTCCACCAGGCCGTCGGTGAAGAGCGCAAGCAGGCTGCCCACCGGCAGCTCGATCTCCAGGGACTCGAACGGCAGCCCGCCGAGGCCCAGCGGCGGTCCTGCCGGCAGATCGGGGAACGACAGCCGGCCGTCCGGGTCGACGACCGCCGGCGGCAGATGCCCGGCCCTGGCCATCACGCAGCGCCGCGACACCGGGTCGTAGACCGCGTAGAGACAGGTCGCGCCGGTGGTCACGTCGGCATAGCCGCCGCCGTACGGCCCCCGCCCGCCCGACTGCTCCTCCGCCGACTGCCCCACCAGATCGTCGAGCCGCGACAGCAGCTCCACGGGGTCCATGTCCATCTGGGCGAACGCGCGTACGGTCGTGCGCAGCCGGCCCATGGTGGCCGCTGCCTGCAGCCCGTGACCGACCACGTCCCCGACCACGAGGCCGACCCGCGTACCGGACAGCGGGATGACGTCGAACCAGTCGCCGCCGACCCCGGTCACGTCGTCCGTCGGCAGATAGCGGTAGGCCAGCTCGACCGCCGACTGCTCCGGAAGCTGTTGCGGCAGCAACTGGCGCTGGAGGGCCAGGGAAGCGGTGCGCTCACGGGTGAAGCGGCGGGCGTTGTCGAGGGACACCGCCGTACGGGCGACCAGCTCGTCGGCCAGCGCCACCTCACCGCTGTCGAAGGAGGCCGAACCGGTGCCGCGCTCGAAGGTGACGATCCCCAGCAGGCTGTTTCCGGCCCGCAGCGGCACGACCAGGGCCGTGTCGTCGAGCACGAGGCCGCCCGAGGAAAGACTGCGGTACTGCGGCGAACCGGGCCGGTACTCCACGGGCGGATGCTGCCCCGGCCGCTGCCCCGGCTGCCGTTTCGGCCGCTGCTCCCGGCCGGCTTGCTCGGCCGAACAGCGGGCGACCCGCACCAGAGACACCGCCGCCGCGCCGCTGGTGGCCGGAACCTCACCTTCCAGCACCGCCTCCGCGAGGTCGACTGTCACCGTGGTGGCGAACTCCGGTACGGCCACCTCGGTGATCTTCTCGGCGGTGACCCGCACGTCGAGGGCGGTGCCGATCCCGCGCCCCGCCTCGACGAGCAGGGCAAGGCGCCGCTGCGCCTTGTAGCGATCGGTGATGTCGAACGCGTCCTCGCACACCCCGAACACGTGCCCCTCGGCGTCCTGGAGCCGGTAGTAGGCACAGGACCAGAGGTGGTCGGTCTCCGGGTCGCTGGGAGGCCGGCCCTGGAAGTGCAGGTCGAGGAAGGGTTCACCGGTGTCGAGGACGTGCTGCATGACCGTGTCGAGCGTGGGCGGGTGACCCTTGCTCACGAACTTCCCGTCGGAGTACATCTCATCGGCCCGAGAGCCGCGGAACTCTTCGAACGGCCGCCCCATCTCCAGCTCGTACGCCGTATTGCACCAGGTCAGGCGCAGATCGGTGTCGTAGATGGCGAGGCCGACGGGTGACTGGGTGGCCAGCCCGTGCAGCAGGGCCTGCCGGGACTCCCACAGCCGCAGATCCCGCACCTCCGTGGCGACGACGACGCGCACCGCGGACCCGGCGCCCGCCAGCGGACACTCCGCGGTGGCCACGGCCAGCTCCCGCCCGTCCCGGTGCCGGGCGGCCCGGATCTCGTTGCCCCGGGACTCGGCGGCGAGCGGGTCGGCGGCGGACGCCCGCGGCCGCCGGCCGGGTGACGACAGGAACGTCGAAAGGGGCCGGCCGATGATCTCCTGCGGCCGGTAGCCGAGGAGCCGCTCCGCCGCGGGGCTCCACCCGACGACCGTGTCCCGGGCGTCGACGAGCGCCGTGGCCGCCCTGGTGACGTCGAGGGGACCCCGAAAGTCAGCGCTCGCCTCCGCGTTCCACGCGTTCCATGCCGTCATGGCGCCACACCAGCCCCGTTCATTCCCTACAGAATCCGTCGTCCCCGGGACAGGCACAACCGCAGTGGGCCCCTCCGGTGAACGCAACTGGCGTCGCTTCCGTATCCAGGAGCCGAACGTGTTCCCGGCGCCGGCCGGTGAGCGAGCTCGGTATCCCCACAGGAGGCGACGAGTTGAGGCACAAGCGCATACCCAAGCGAAAGGCCGTTCTGGCCGTAGCCGCGGCGACGGGCATCGCCGCGACGGCGGTTCTGCTCCAGCATGCCGGCGCCGCGCAGCCGGGGGAGGGGGCCGCCGCACGGTCCGCCCCGGGGCCCGCCGCCCCGCGGATCGGCCCGGCAGCGGCGGCGCGGCTCGCCGAGCGGCTGGCCCCGCGGCTGGGCGACGCCTACGGAGGGGCGTACTACGACGGGGACAAGCGGCAGCTCGTCGTCAACGTCGTGGGCGACGACAACGACGCGGACGCCCGGGTGCGCGAAGCCGGTGCGGTGGCGCGCAGCGTCCGCAACAGCGCGGACGACCTCGGGGCCGCGGGCAGGACACTGACCCGCCGGGCCGGCATGTCCGGAACCGCGTGGGCCACCGACCCCAGGACCAACCAGATCCTGGTCACGGCCGACCGCACGGTCACCGGAGAACGGTGGGACGAGCTGGAGGCGACCGTCGCGTCGCTCGGCGCGGGAATGGCCCGCGTCGAGAAGTCCCCGGGCGAGTTCAAGCTCTTCGCCTCGGGCGGCGACGCCATCTTCGGGGGCGGCGCGCGCTGCTCGCTCGGGTTCAACGTGACGGCCGAGGACGGGCGCCCCGGATTCCTCACCGCGGGGCACTGCGGAGTCGCCGCCCAGCAGTGGTCGCAGGACCCGGACGGCGCGCCGATCGGCACCGTCGAGACGGCGACGTTCCCCGGGGACGGTGACTTCGCGCTCGTCACGTACGACGATCCGGCCGAGGCCGCCCCGAGCGTGGTCGACACGGGGGACGGCAGCACCACGCAGATCGTGCGGGCCGCCGACGCCGCGGTCGGGCTCGAGGTGTCCCGGATGGGCAGCACCACCGGACTCCGCGACGGAGTGGTCACCGGGCTCGACGCCACGGTCAACTATCCGGAGGGCACGGTCACCGGACTCATCCAGACCGATGTCTGCGCGGAACCCGGAGACAGCGGGGGACCGCTGTTCACCCGCGACGGAAGCGCGATCGGCCTCACCTCGGGCGGCAGCGGTGACTGCACCGCGGGCGGCGAGACGTTTTTCCAGCCCGTGACCACGGCATTGACCGCGGTCGGCGCGGAGATCGGCCCCTAGTCCAGTCCAACTCACCTTGCTTTCAAGCCAGGTGGGGGATACTTATGACGCCTGGAAGGAAAGCAGGAGGGCAATGTGGACGATCCGTACAAAGGGTGCGCGACGGCAGGTGAGGCGACACCCGGGAGCTCCCGGCTGACGATCCGTCCCCTGGCCGACCGGACCGGTCTGGAAGTGGCCGGTGAGGTCTGCCTGCCGACGTATCCGGTGTGGGAGCGGGCCATGGAGCGGGTGGCCCGACAGCACCGGCCCCCGTACTATCTGGATCTCTCGGCGCTGACCTTCATTGATGTGGCCGGAGTCACGGTTCTGGCGGTGGCCGCCCAGGGCCTGGACGGCGGGCAGCGGCTCGTGCTGGACAGGCCGCCGCCCGCCCTGACCCGTCTGCTCGAGCTGTTCTGGCCCGATCTGTCAGCAATCGAGGTGTCCGCCCCATGAGTGCCACGGCCCAGACCGATCCCTTCGTCCATCCCGCGTTGTTCTACCGGGGCCCAGAGGAGTACCTGGCGGGTACGGTGCCGTTCGTCCTGGACGGGCTCGACGCGGGCGAGGCGGTGGCGGTTGCGGTCCCTGAGGCGAATCTGGAACTGATCCGCACCGCGCTGGGCGAGCGCGCCGAGAAGGTGCGGCTGCTCGACATGGAGCAGGCCGGCCGCAACCCCGGCCGGATCATCCCGCGGGTGCTGCGCGCCTTCGCCGACGCGCACCCCGAGGAGCGGGTGCGGATCATCGGCGAGCCGATCTGGGCCGGCCGCACCTCGACGGAGTACCCCGCCTGCGCACAGCACGAGGCGCTGATCAACCTCGCGTTCCAGGGCCGCGAAGCGACGATCCTCTGCCCCTACGACGAGCTGGGACTGGAAGAAACGGTCCTGGCCGACGCCCACGCCACCCACCCCACGATCATCCGGTCCGGCGCGCAGGACACGAGCGCCGCCTACGCCCCCGAGGCGGTCGTCTCCCGCTACAACCAGCCCCTGACGGCCCCCGGCGACGTGCCGCAGGTGTCCTACGCGAAGCAGTCACTGTCCGACGTACGGCATCACGCCATCCTCCGCGCGGCGGAGCTCGGCCTGCCCGAGCCCCGGCTGCAGGACTTCGCCCTCGCCGTCGCCGAGCTGACGACGAACAGCGTGGTGCACGGCGGAGGGTCGGGCGCGCTGCGGATCTGGACCCAGGACGACCACGTCGTCTTCGAGGTCCGCGACGCCGGCGTACTCGCCGATCCGCTCGCCGGCCGCTGTCCCCCTCCCAAGGACCGGCGCGGGGGACGGGGACTGCTCCTCGTCCACGTGATCGCCGACCTCGTCCGCGTCCACACCGACCCGGACCACGGCACGACGACCCACTGCTACTTCCACTGCTGACCAGCCACGACGAGGACCGCAGCGTAAACGTATCGCCGGGTCGGAGCGGACCCGGCGTGCGTTTAGACTCGACGACTGTGGCGGACACCCAGTACGAAGACCTGTTGCGATCGGCACTCACCTCCGGGACGGCCAAGGCCGACCGGACGGGCACCGGTACCCGGAGTATTTTCGGGCACCAACTGCGCTACGACCTCTCGCAGGGGTTCCCGCTGATCACGACCAAAAAGGTGCATCTCAAGTCCATCGTGTACGAGCTCCTGTGGTTCCTGCGCGGCGACTCGAACGTCGGCTGGCTGCGCGAGCACGGCGTCACCATCTGGGACGAATGGGCCGACGCGGACGGCGATCTCGGTCCGGTCTACGGAGCACAGTGGCGCTCCTGGCCCACGCCGGACGGCGGGCACATCGACCAGATCAGCGGGATCCTCGACACGCTGCGCCGCGACCCGGACTCGCGCCGGATGATCGTCTCCGCCTGGAACGTCGCCGAGCTCTCCAAGATGGCCCTGGCGCCGTGCCACGCCTTCTTCCAGTTCTACGTCGCCGACGGCAAGCTCTCCTGCCAGTTGTACCAGCGCAGCGCGGACCTGTTCCTCGGCGTCCCCTTCAACATCGCGAGCTACGCCCTGCTCACGCACATGGTGGCGCAGCAGGCCGGCCTCGAGCCGGGCGACTTCATCTGGACCGGCGGCGACTGCCACATCTACGACAACCACGTCGAGCAGGTGACGGAACAGCTCTCGCGCACGCCGTTCGACTTCCCCGAGCTGCGGCTGCGCGCGGCCGACTCCCTCTTCGACTACGCCTACGCGGACGTCGAGATGGTCGGCTACCAGCACCACCCGGCCATCAAGGCCCCGGTCGCCGTATGAACGTCGGGCTGATCTGGGCGCAGACCCTCGACGGCGTGATCGGCGCGGACAACGGCATTCCGTGGCGGCTCCCCGAGGACATGGCGCACTTCAAGGCGACGACCCTCGGTCATCCGGTGGTGATGGGCCGCAAGACGTGGGATTCGCTGCCGCCGCGCTTCCGCCCGCTGACCGGCAGGCGCAACATCGTGGTGACGCGCGATCCGGAGTGGGCCGCAGAGGGCGCGGAACGCGCCGGTTCCATCGCCCACGCCCTGGAACTGGCAGCACGCGCGGAACCCACCGCCGGGACGTCCGCCGGCACGGAGACATGGGTGATCGGCGGCGGCGAGATCTACCGCGCCGCCCTGGAGTACGCCACGACGCTCTCCGTGACCGAAGTCGACTCCGCGGTCATCGGCGACACCTACGCCCCGACACCGGACCCCACCTGGCGAGCCGCCGAGGACAACGGCTGGCAGACCTCCACATCCGGCCTGCGCTACCGCATCCGCACCTACAGACGCCGGGACGCCTGAGTCACACGGCCGGGAGGGTGAGGGCCGAGTGGGCCGGGCGGCCCTTTGCGGACCGGGGCGCGGTGCCGAGTCCGAGCAGCATGTCGTTGCGGCGCTCCAGGCCACGGGCAGTGGTGGGGAAGAGCGGGGCGTCGCCCTTGCCGATCTGTTCCTGATTCACGGTCACGAACGCGCGGGTGCGGCGTTCGTAGGCGGCGAAGCCCGTGGTGTGGTCCCGGCCGGCCAGCGAGGAGGCGAGCATGTACGCGCCGACGAGCGCGAGGCTGGAGCCCTGCCCGGTGAGGAACGAGGGCGCGTACGCGGCGTCGCCCACCAGCGCGACCCGCCCGCTCGACCAGCGGGGCATACGGATCTGGCTGACCACGTCGAAGAACAGGTCGTCCGCGTCGCGCATGGCGGCGAGCATGCCCGGGACCTCCCACCCCGCGTCGGCGAACACCGCGGCGACCAGGTCCCGTTGGGCCCGCGGGTCGCGGAACGCGCCGAAGGGCGGTTCCGGTTGGGCGAAGTTGAGGAAGGCGTGCACTTCGTCGTCGCCCTCACCAGTGTCCCGTGCGGCGTACAGGGCAGCGGCTCTGCCCGGGGTGTTCCACATGACGGTCTCGCGGGAGAGACCGAGGGCGTTGCGCATGGTGAAGCCGGCGAAGCAGTAACCGAGGTAGCGGTGGAACCGCTCTTCGGGGCCGAACAGAAGCTCGCGGGTGCGCGAGTGCAGCCCGTCCGCGCCGATCACCATGTCGAACGTACGGCTGCCGCCCCCGCGGAAGGTGACGTCCACGCCGGGCCCCGACTGGTCGAGAGCGGCGATGGAGTCGCTGAACAAGAACTCGACGTCGTCCCGGACCGCCGCATGGAGCGCGCCGGTCAACTCCCCGCGCGGCACCTCCAGATCCTCTCCCGCGACACCGCCCGTGAGGGTGTGCGGATCGACCGAGACCACCTCGCTGCCGTCCTCCCCGAGGAAGGTCAGCCGACGCAGGTCGATGTGCGCGTCCCGCAGCCGCGGCAGGATTCCCATCCTCCGGACGACCTCCAGCGCGGTACCGCGTACGTCGACGGGATAACCACCGTCACGCGGTGCGCTCGCCTTCTCGACCACCGTGACCGCGTATCCGTGGCGGTTGAGCCAGAACGCGAGGGCGGGCCCCGCGATGCTGGCCCCGGATATCAGGACCGTGCGCCTCGGCGTGGTGCGGATGGCCCTGGACGGAGACTGATCAGTGCGGATCATTCCTTGACTCCTTTTTTCATGGTGCGGGCGACGAGCAGAGACAGTGCCGTGACGGCGCCGGCCATGACGAAGCCGGTGACGAAGGCCGATTCGGCGGGGACGTCCGACCCGGACGGGGTCCCTGCGGTGAGGATCGCGCCACCGCCCTGCACACCCACGGCGAAGCCGACCACGCGCGTCACCAGGACCAGGCTGGTGGCGATGCCGGTGTCGCCGTGGTCGACGGAGGTGGCGGTGCCGGCCACCAACGCCGTCACGCACAGGCCGTTGGCCAGCCCGATCAGCAGCTTGCCGACGACGAGGTGCCAGATCTGGCTGTGCGCGGCGGCCAGGGCGATCAGTGCGACGGCCATGACGGCGACGCCGGTGACGACGACGGCACGCGAGCCGAAACGCCGTGCCCCGATCCCGCTGACCGGCCCGGCCAGCGACGCGGCCACGGCGCCCGGCAGCAGATAGAAGCCGATCTCGGTGGCGCCGGCGTCGAAGCCGTACCCGTCGCCGGAGACCGCGAACAGCTGCGGGAGGAGGTAGACGGCCATCGCGGTACCGACGCAGATCACGAACGTCAGCACGCACGACTTCCACATCGCGGGCCGCGCCAGCATGCGCAGATCGACCATCGGTGAGGCCGCGCGACGCTCGACGGCCGTCCAGCCGGTCACGAAGGCGGCCAGCACCACGACGAGGACGCCGAGCACGAGTGGCCGCGAGCCGAACTCGGGCGCAAGGGCGAGCACGAGCATGAGGGTGACCAGCGTCCCGCTCAACAGAACCAGGCCGGGCCAGTCGATCCCGGCGCCGGCCGAGCGGCTCGGCGGGTCGTGCGGCAGCAGCCGGCTCACCAGCAGCGTGGACGCGATGACCGCGAGCGTCGGCAGCGCGAACATCCAGTGCCGGGACAGCCCTTCCGCCACGGGACCGGCCGCCAGCGTCCCCGCCATCCCGCCGCCCACGAACAACCCGCTGACCACCCCGATGGCCACCTTCGACTCTCCGGCGGGAAGGTGTTCGCGCACCAGGATGAACGACAGGGGTAACGCCCCCACCATCGCTCCCTGCAGCACCTGACCGAGCAGCAGCACGGGCAGGTTCGGTGCCAGGGCCGACACCAGGCCGCCGGCCGAGACCACCGCCATCAGCCGGAGCAGGACCCGTTTTCCGCCGTAGCGGTCTCCGAACTTCCCCGCGACCGGTGTGACGAGCGCGCCGGTGATGAGCAGCATGATGCTGAGCAACGCCCCTTCGGCGGGACTCATGTCCAGCTCGCGTTGCAGGAGCGGGAGGGTCGGTGTCACCACCGACTCCAGGGCGCCGGTGGCGACCGCCAGCGTGCCGAGGGCCCCGACAGCGGCCTTCCCGATGCGGAGCGGTGGAGCCAGAGTTGCGGTCATGGACGTCCTTTCCGACGCGGCGGGCCGAACCTGAGCCTTTCCCTGAAACTACACTACACCGTGCAGTGTAGGACGGTTAAGATGTGCCCATGCCGACCACGAAGACACCGCCGACCTCGAAGACACTGCGCGAGGGCTCCACGCGGAAGCGGGCCGCCATCCTCACGGCGGCCAGGGAACTGTTCCTCGCCGACGGCTTCGACCGGTCCAGCGTCGACGCGGTCGCCGCCCGGGCCGAGGTGTCCAAGCGGACGGTCTACGACTACTTCGGTGACAAGCGGACCCTGCTGCACGCGGTCGTCGACGCCGTCGGCCAGTCACTGATCACCACGATCCGGCGCACCCTCGACGACACCCTCGGCGACCCCACCGAGGCCGCCGACCTCGAGGACGCGCTGGTCACGTTCTCGATGCGCATCGCGACGGACATGCTCGGCTCGGCGGAGTACGCGACACTGCAACGGCTGGTCCGGGCGGAATCCGGCCGCCCGCCGCAGCAGAGCGAGAACCCCCTGGCCGACACTCCCGACGAGGCGCTCGCCGAGCGGTTCGCCGCCTTCGCCGAGGCCGGGCTCCTCGATGTGCCCGACCCCCGCCTCGCTGCCGACCAGTTCATCGCGCTGACCTTCAACGTCGCGCTCAACAGGCTCGGTTCGGCGAACGCCGTGGAGGACCCCCGCGTCCGGCCGCTCGTCGTCGAGGGAGTGCGGACCTTCCTGCGGGCCTACCGGGCCGGTTAGGGATTCCCGGCGGTACGCAACGACGCGTCCAGGACGCTCATGAGCTGTGCGACACGGCTCTTGCCGGCCGGCGCGAGCGGATACCGGCCGAGGACATCGGTCAGGGCCGGTGTGGCGCGTCGCCGGGCCCGCTCGATCAGTGCGAGCCCGACGGCGGGATCACCGCCCGCGCCCAGTTCGCCCACGCGCGCGGCGATGGCGGCGGCGCGCAGGATGTGGCCCACCTGGGTGGCTTTCGCGATCGGATGAAGGTAGGCGGCGGCAGCGGCGTCGCCGGCGGCACGCGCGGCGAGTCGCGCGACGTCCGTGGCCGCTTCCCGCGCGGCACGGTGCGCGTCCAGGGAGGCGGTGCGCTGGAGCCTGGTCCTGCGCGCGCCGTCCACGAACTCCCGTGCCGCGTCGACGGCCGCGCGGGGCCGGGGATCGCCGGGGTGGACGGCCTCAAACGCAGGGAGGACCTCCTCGGCGCTCTCCACGGCGTAGCGCGCGACGACGCGCAGCTCGTCCATGGTGAGCTCGAAGTCCCCGGATGCGGTGGATGCGGTCGTCATGGCTCCGACTCTGCCACGCGGCAACCGTCCGGACCCGCGGCGGTCCCGCTGAGACAGCCCGCGCCGTCAGCGCGGGACGGCCGTCAGTACGCGCCACTCCGTGACGCCGATGTCGGCCGGCGTTCCGTCCAGGACACGGGCCGTGCGGGTGGCCGGGTCCAGGGTGACCGTGGCGAGAGTGGCCCAGCGCTGCCCGAGGGGCTTGGCAGGGTCGGGGAGGCAGGTGACCGGTGGTTCGTCCGGTCCTGTGGTGAGGAGCGAGACCAAGGAGTCGGGTTCGGCGGGGAGTTGAGGCACCCGGTCCAGGCGGGCGGAGACGAAGTCGCGGCGTTCGGCCGAGTCGGGCTGGTAGAGCCAGGACTTCTCGTCGGCGGTGAGGGACGGGGTGAGGAAGTGGTTGGTGCGCAGCAGGACCCCGCGCTCGTCCGGGCGGATCTCGTGCACGCCCGCCGGGCTGGTGTCGAGAAGCACCGCGTCCCCCGCCGCGTCGAAGAGGGCGAAGGAACCGGAGGAGGCGAGCGGGGCGGAGCGTACGAGGTCGACGGCCTCGGCGACGCTGCCGGCCTCCGCGAGGACGACGGCGGCGAGGACGTGCATCGGGAGGCCGCCGACGGCGTCCCGGAGATGGCCCAGGATGTTGAAGTGCAGCGCGAGCCCCGCGCTGTTGAGGCCGATCTTGCCGAGAATGCCGTGCTCGGTGAGGCCGACGACGGTGTGGCGGGCGCCGCGGGACTCCAGGGTGTGCCAGTGGTCGGCAAGCTCGACGTGCCAGTCCCAGGTCTGCGCGCCGAGACCGCCGCGCACGACGGTGGTGCACTCGCCGGGCGGCACGGCGGTGGAGCGCGCCAGTATCTCCGTACGCGCGTTGAGGACACCGACCTGCCACTCCTCGACTCCGGCGCCGTGCGCGATGCCCGCGATCTCGGCGCGGGCGGCCGGGCGGAAGCCGCCGATGACGTCGAGGGCGCGTTCGGCGTCGGCGCGGGCGCCGCTCAGCGTGATGTCGCCGAGGGCGAAGAGGCGGGCGTAGACGTCGAGCGCGGCGGGGATACCGGTGCGCAGCCGCTCGCCGCGGGCCACGCCGCGCGCGTACGGGTCGGCGGCGGACACGGCGATGTGGAGGCGGTGGGCGGTGCGGGGGACGGTGGGCATCGGGATTCCTCAGTGAGCGGTGGGGGAGTGGAGCAGGACATCGCCGCCGACGACGGTGGCGAGGACGCGGTTGCGGGCCTGCTCCTCGGGGGTGAGGTCGAGGGGACTGTCCGCGAGGACGGTCAGGTCGGCGAGGAAGCCGGGGGCGATCCGGCCGAGTTCGTGATCGGCGCCCGCCGCGCGCGCGGCGGCCCGGGTCATACCCGTATACGCCTCGCGCGCGGTGATCGCCTGGGCGGGCTGGACCGGCGCGGTGTCCGGCTCCTCCACCGGCCGGCGCAGCTGGCAGTCGGCGAGGCCGGTGCGCGGATCGCCGGGCCCGATCGGCCAGTCCGAACCGAGGGCGACGACCGCGCCGTGGTCGAGCAGGTCACGGGTGCGCCAGCCGCGGGCGGCGCGGTCCCGGCCGATGCGGCGCGACCAGTTGTCGGTGCCGTCGGCGCGGGTGTGGCGGGTGCCGTGCACGGGCTGGAGCCCGGCCACGACGCCGAGCTTCGCGAAGCGGGGGACGAGGTCGTCGGGCAGGGACTCGATGTGCTCGACGCGGTGCGGGGCGCGGCCCGCCGGGCCCGCCTCCTCCAGTACGTCGAGGGCGTGGCGCACGGCCTGGTCGCCGATGGCGTGGGTGGCGGTGGGGATGCCGCGTTCGGTGAAGAAGCGGACGGCGGCGCGGTAGGCGTCCAGGTCGCGCCAGAGGGGCGCGCGGTTCTCGCCGTGGCGGTCGGGGCGGTCGAACCACGCGGTGCCGTTGTCGGCGGTGCCGTCCAGCATGAACTTGGCGCCCTCGACGTGCCAGCGCCGGCCGGCGAGCCCCTGCTGCCCGGCGATCCGCCGCCACGCCGCGGGGCCCGAGTCGGCGGGGACGAGGGGCGAACAGCGGATGCGCAGGGGAAGTTCGCCGTGCGCCTCGATGTACCGGTAGACGTCCTCCGACGGCTCGGTGAAGTCCAGGGCGTGCAGTCCGGTGAGGCCGCCGCGGGCGAGGATCTCCAGCTGCGTACGGACATGACCGGCGGCCGTGGCGACCGGCACCTCCGGGTAGTGGCCGAAGACGAGCTCCATGGCCTGGAGTTCGAGGACGTAGCCGGTCGGGCGGCCGTCGGGCCCGGTGACGACGGAGGAGGCGTCGGTGAAGGTCTCCCGGCCGGTGAGGCCCGCGCGTTCCACCGCGCCGGGGCTGATCACCAGGGCGTGGGCGTCCTGGGTCATGAGGGAGACGGGCCGGCCGGGGAAGCGCTCGCCGAGGACGGCGCCCGAGGGCTCTTCGCCCAGGGCGGTGAAGACGTTGACGTCCAGGTCGTATCCCGTGATCCAGGCACCTCCCGCGCTGTCCTGGCCGTCCCGAACGGCCTCGGCGATGCGGGCGAGGACCGCGTCGAGCGTGTCCGCCCCGGACAGGTCCACGCCCCGGCCGATCTCGATGGAGCCCCACACCGGGTGCGCGTGCGCGTCGACGAGGCCGGGCAGGACGGTGGCGCCGGGGAAGTCGTGGACCACGGTGGAGGGGCCGCGCAGGGCGGCGATCTCGTCGGCGGCAGCGACCGCGGCGATCCGGCCGCCCGTGATCGCGAGCGCGTCGGCGGGACGACGGGCCCACTCCTCCTGGTGGTCGGCTGCCTCCAGGGGCTCGATACGGGCGGCCGTCACGATGACGTCGGCGTGCACAGGGATGCGCCTTTCTGAGTGCGGGAGTTGGGGGATCCGGGACCGTCCGCGTCGGCGTCCGCGTCCCTGTCGATGGTGCGCAGGGCCCGCGTGGTGGCCCAGTAGACGAGGGCGGCGGTGCCCATGCCGGCCGGGACCGCCAGGTCGACGCCGCCGAGGGCGGTCGCGAGCGGGCCGGTCCAGAAGCTGGTGCTCACCCACATCAGTGCGGCGAGGCCGCCGGTGAGCAGGGCGAGGATGCCCGGCCAGTGGATGCCGCCGCGGTACCAGAACGGGCCGCCGCGCTCTTGGCGCAGCAACTGCTCGCCGTGGTAGCGGTTGCGCCGCAGCACCAGGTCGGTGACGGCGACCGCCATCGCCGGGCCGGTGATCACGACGACCAGCTGCAGCATCGTGTTGACGCTGGTCAGGAAGTCGAAGACGAGGATCGCGTAGAGGGTCATCGCCGTGCCGAGGCCGCCGATCACGAGAACGGCGGGGATGCGGGCGATCCGTACGCCCACCGACTGGACGGAGAGACCGGCGCTGTACGCCGTCATCCCGTTGTTGGCGACCGCGTTGAGGACGACGGAGATCACGAAGACGGGCACGAACCAGCCGGGCAGGACCTTCTCCAGGGCCGCCTGCGGGTCGGCCATGTCGAGGCTGGTCGCCGCCAGCGCGCCGACCGAGGTAAAGACGACGCTCGGCAGATAGGCGCCGAGGGCCGTCCAGCCGGCGACGGCGGTGACGGAACAGGAGCGGGGCAGGTAGCGGGCCAGGTCGGGGCTGTTGCTGTACGAGAGCGCCGTGGACCCGACGAGCGTGAAGCCGGTGCCCAGCGCGGCCGCCAGGGAGGCGCCGTGCAACGGTCGCGCCGGGGCGTACGACCAGTCCACCGAGCCCAGCACGTACCCGGTCACCACGATGAAGACGACGGTGAGCAGGACGCTCAGGGCGGTGTAGAGGCGGACGATCGTCGCGTAGCCGTAGATGGCGACGAGCAGGGTGACGCCCGCGATCAGACAGATCACCACGGTGTCGAGGCCCGGCGATCCGGGCAGCCCCCACTGCCCGGCCAGGCCGATGCCGGCGACCGAGGCGGCCGACCAGTTCAGGGCGAGATACGCGGAGGCGATCAGCCAGCCGGTCACGATCAGGACCATCTTGTTGCCGACCACTCCGTAGAACGCCCGGGAGATCACCGAACCGCTGGTGCCCGCCGCAGGACCGCTCGCGGCCACGACACCGGTACAGATCCACAGCAGGTTCCCGGCCAGGATCACGCCGAAGGCCTGCGGGAGGGAGAGCCCCGTCAGGATCAGCGAGGCGCCCACCGCGAAGCTCAGATAGCTGACGTTGGGGGCGGCCCAGACGGCGAAGAGCTGGCGGGGGCGGCCGATGCGTTCCGCGTCGGAGACCGCATCGATGCCCCGGCGCTCGGGCTGACCTGCACGTTCCATGGGTTGTGTGGTCATCCTGGCCTCTCGGGTGACGCCGGTCCGCTCGCGGGGCTGCCTGCTGGGCGGCCTGTGGAGCGCTTATTGGGCGGCTGTCCAATTCGCTGTTGGGCGCTAATCCAATAGGCTGCGCGGTATGACGTCAAGACCCCTGCGGGAACGGCCGGCACGGACCAGGAAGCCGCCCGAGGAGCGGCGCGCGGAGATCGTGCGGACCGCGGCGCGCATCGCCCTCGCCCAGGGCCTGGAGCTCGTGACGCTGCGCCGCGTGGCGGACGAGCTGGGGGTGCGGCCCAGCCTGATCGGCCACTACTTCCCGGCCTCCGACGACCTGGTCGCCGAGGCGTTCACGTACGCCGCGACGCGGGAGCGCGACTCACTGCTGCCGCCGGAGGAGGCCGGCCTGCCGCCCGTCGACCGGCTCGCGCTCTACCTCGTGCGGCTCACCGGCGGCGAGTACGTCGACCTGAGCCGCCTGTGGCTGAACGCCCGTCACCTCAGCCGCTTCAAGGAGTCCCTCATGCGGGCCGTCGACGCGCAGGAGGCGGAGACGCGGGGCGCACTGGTCGCGCTGATCGAGGAGGGCGGCATCGAGCCCGCGGGGGGAGCGCTCAGGGCGGCGCTGCACATTCTGATCGCGGTCGACGGCATGGGCACGTACGCCAATGCCGCCCCCTATGGTGCCGACCCTCTCACGGCCGGTCCGGACCTCGGCGACCTGGTGATCGAGACGGCCGAGACCCACCTGGGGCTCACCCCGGGCACACTGCGCGCACGCGCGCGCGACTGTGGTGTGTCCGCGGGGAGTTGAAGAGGGTTCATGCTGCCCGGCAGCTCCGGTCCGACGGCCGGGGAGCCGGCGGGCGACGCCTCCCGACCCAGAGCGACAGGGCCACGGAAGCCACCGCGGCGAACGCGCACCACGTCGAGATGTACTCCTGTCGCCACAGCACGACGGAGACCGCTGCTCCGACGGCGACGAGGACGCCGAACAGGACGAGGCCGCGGTCGCCGGACAGGAGGAGTGCGCCGATGGTGGCGAGGAGATAGCCGACGACGATCAGCCCGGCGTGCGGCAGCCCCACGGAGTATCCGACGGTGTGGCCCCGGATCTCGGCGGTCACGGTGCGGGTCGCCAGGACGTACGAGAGCGCCGTCGCCGTCGCGGCTCCCGCCGCCAGCGGGACGAGCAGCCGGCGCCGGGCGCGCGGCGGCGCGGCGCACAGCACGGCCGTCGGTACCCACAGCGGGAGCAGCGGCAGTGCGATGACGGCCCAGGCGACGGTGGCGGGCCCCGTGCCGCCGTCGTTGCGCCAGACGGCGGCCTCGATGATCTGGTGGACCCCCAGGAGGAGCGGCAGCGCGGCCAGCGGCAGGTCACGCGGGCGCCGGGCGGCCAGGGTCACCGAGGCGACTCCCACGGCCGCGATGCCCGTACCCGCGACGAGGTCGGCCGTAGCGCTCCAGCACATGACGGCAACGCTACGGCCGCGGGGCCGCGGCGGCGCGTCGGGCACTCCTCAGGGGTGGCGGCGGGCACTCCTCAGGAGTGGCGGCGGGCAGCGGTCAGCGCACCGGGAAGCCGAAGGAGTAGCCCTGCTCCTTGAGCCGGGGGAGGAGCCGGCGCAGGGCCTCGACGGTCTGGGTGCGGTCGCCGCCCGCGTCGTGGAAGAGGAGCGTCGGCCCGTTGGGCAGTTCACGCTCGACGGTGGCGACGATGGCGTCCGTACCCGGAAGCTCGAAGTCCTTGCTGTCCACGTTCCAGCCCAGCGGACGCATGCCCCGGGAAGCGGCGAGCTTGCGGCTGTACGGGGTGAACGCTCCGCCGGGCGCCCGGTAGTACATCGGCCGTACGCCCCCGGACGCCTTGGTGATCATGCGTTCGGCGTCGAGTATCTGCCAGGACTGGTAGGCCTGGGAATCCTTGTCCATGGACGTGTTGTGCGACACCGAGTGGTCGCACAGCCGGTGCCCCGCCGCGACCACTTTCTTCACGATCTCCGGGTGGGCCTGCGCCTGCGTCCCCACCATGCAGAACGTGGCCTTGGCCCCGTACTCCCGCAGCAGGTCGAGCATTTGGGGGGTCCACTTGGGGTCGGGGCCGTCGTCGATGGTGATGTTGACACCCCGCTTCCCCTTGTCCGAGGCGTGCGCGATGGTCTCGTCGACCGGCTTGACGGCGCTGCCCGGCTTCGCGGGCGAGGCCGCCTCGGGCGCCGCGTCGCCCGCGGAACCGGCCTGCGCGGTCCACACCGAGGCGCCGGTGGCGAGCATCGTCACCCCGAGCGCCGCCCCGACCATCTTGCCGTACCAGCCACGCCCGCCGCCGTGCCGTGCCATGTCCGCCCCTTTGCGCAGTCTCTCGCCGATCCCCGGTCACCCTGTGACCACCAGGCAGGACGAGGAACGTTGGCCAAGGGATGCGTCTGTTACCGATCACGGACAATTCCGAGAGGATCCGCGGACAATCCGCGAGGAATCGCGGACGACTCGCCTTCGGCGGTGTGCGCCCGCACCGGCCCGGCCAGGGCGATGTCGGTCCTGGACGCGACGTTCAACTTGCGCATGATGCGGGCCACATGGTGCTCGACGGTCCTGGTCGACAGGACCAGGCTCTCGGCGATCTCCCGGTTCGCCCGGCCCTGGACGACCAGTTGAGCCACCTCCTGCTCGCGGGGCGAGAGCTGGTCGCCGTAGCCGAGGCGGCCGCGGCGGTGGGTGGTGACGATGTCGTGGCGGCGCAGCAGCCGCTGACAGCGGGCCACGTCCCAGCGCGCGCCCAGCTCCCGGTACGCCTCGACGACGTCCTGGATGACGTCGGCCGCCGCCTCGCCGTGCAGTTCGAGCAGGCAGCGCCCGCGCGCCTCGGCCGCCCGTGTCGCGTCGAAGGGCCGGCCGAGCCCGCGCCACTGCCTCTCCGCCGTGTCCAGCAGCGCCACGGATTCGTCCGGCCGTCCTTCGGCCCCGGCGAGCAGGGCCCGGCACACGGTCAGGGCGGCGCGGGCGGCCGGCGCGTCCTGCCGCTCGGTCCCCGCCGCGAAGTCGGCGACGAGCCGCCGGGCCCGCGCCGTCTGCCCGCTGCCGTGCAGCGCCTCCACCGCGGTCGGCGCCACCTCCCCGGCCCACACCCAACCGCCCGTGCGCTCCAGGCGGTACAGGGTCTCCTCCACCGCCTCGCACGCCTGCCCGGGGCGGTCGGCCTCCAGGTGGACGCGGGCGATGGCGGCAGCGGACGCGGTGAGGATGACGCCGGTGTCGTAGCGCGTGATTTGGGCGGCCTCGGCGAGATCGCGGCGGGCCCGGGGAACGTCGCCCAGCACGTGCAGCGCGGCAAGCCCCCGCACCAGCATGGCCTCGGCGGTCAGGTCGGGTATCTCCTCGTAGAGCCGGGTGGTGCGGTCGGCGGCGGCGTGCAGCCCCTGCCAGCGGCCCTGGTGCCAGGCGAGCACCAAGTGGGCGGTCTGCGTGAGCCCTTCCAAGTACGGGCTACTGGTGTCGGCGAGGCCGTGGGCCGCCCGTTCCAGGAACTCGCGGGCCCGCACGTCGTACCCGAGGGCAGTGGCGGCGTGCGCCAGATTCGTCCAGCCGCGGGCGTGGTGCGCGGTCTCCATCGCGGTCGCCGCGGGACCGCGCAGCGCCTCGGCGGCGGTCCAGGCCCGGGGATCGCCGAGCAGCATCAGCGCGGTGGCGCGGTTGGCGGCGACGGCGGCCCGGGCGACCGGATCCGTGACCTGCCCGGTGAGCGACTCACCGCGGTCCAGCCAGTGCAGGTGGCGGTCGACGGGCCACCCCTTGATGGACGGAATGGCGGCGACCGCCATGGCGCGGGCGGCGGTCTGCGGGTCCGAGAGCTCCAGGTCGGGTATGGCACGGGCCACCTCGTTGAGGCTGTCCAGCGCTCCTCCGCTCTGGTTGCGCAGTACGACGCTCAGATGCAGCCGGATCTCGCCGCGCAGCCGGGCCGGCGGGTCGTCCTCGTCGAGAACGCCCCGCACCGCGGCGACCACTTCCGCCCCGGCGCGGGCGAGTTGCGCGGTACGGGCCAGCTTCGCGGCGGTGCGGATCCGGCCCTCGGCGCGCGGATCGTCGGCGATGGCCCGTGTATAGAGGCTGGTGGCGGTGGAGTAGTCCCCGGCCGTCGCCGCCCGGTCGGCCGCCGCGACGAGGCACCGCAGTCCCTCGCGTACGCGCCCGGCCGCCCGGTACAGCCTGGCGAGATCGGCCAGCGGCAACGGGCCGTCGCCGCCCCGGTGCAAAGCCCGGGCGGCACGCAGACTCAGCCGCGCCAGCCGAGTCCCCGGCATCCGCGCCAGCGCGGCACGGCAGTCCAGCGGATGCCGGAAGCCGGGGCGAGCCCCGTCGGCACGCAACACGGCCCGACGCACGCACGCGTCCACGGCCGCCTCGGCGCGTCCCGGGCCGACACCGGCCACCTCGGCGAGAACGGCGACGGACACGGGCCGGCCGAGCACCGCCGCCGCTTCCACGATGCGGAGGCAGTCCTCATCAAGTCCCGCGTACCGCAGGGCGAAGTCGCGGCGGATCTTCGGGGGTACGTCGATGTGCCGCAGGGCGGCGAGCAGGGAACGGGGCTGCGCCGGATACGGGGGCGGGGGCGTGCCGCTGTCGCCGGGGGTGCTGGTGGGGGTGCGTGGCGTACGGCTCTTGCTCGGGTCGTCGACCTGTTGCAGGTAGGGGTGTTGTGCGCCGGTCCGGGGGGTGCGGCTCTGTTCTGCGTCAGTCCGTGCCGTGTTGCTCTGCGGCTCGTCTGCCCGCGGTGTGTCGGTCTGTTCTGCGTCAGTCCGTGCCGCGTTGCTCCGCGCCACGTCTGCCCGGGGTACGTCCGCCCGCGGTGCGTCGGTCTGTCTTGCGCCGATCCGTCCTGTGCTGCTTCGTGGCGTGCCGGTCCGTACCGTTCCGGTCCGTCCCGCGCCGGCTCGTTCGGCGTCGGGCCATCCCGCGCCGCTTCCCCACGGGTCACCCGAACCGCCTTCTCCCGCCGCCAGCGCACCGCCCTTCCCGATGTCCCGTACCCTCCGCCCGTCGGCCGGCGCCCACCGTGCCAGTGGCCCGCCTGCCTCACGCGCTCGAAGCAGTTCTTCGGCGGCTCCCAGCAACGCCTCGGCCACCTCCGGCAGTCCACCGGTCAGCTCGTGCACCATGACGACCAGGTCGTGCAGGTCGTGGAGGTCCTCGGCGTGCTGCGGCCGGTGGGCGTGCAGCCACCGGCGTACGAACTCCTCTGTCTCCGCCCATGTCCAGGGCCGTACGTCGATCTCGTCGACCCGGGCCCGCACCGGCAGACCGACGCCGAACACCGGTAGTCCTGGCGCGGCGTCCTCCGTGAGTACGAGCCGCAGGCGGGGCGGCATCGCGGACATCAGGTGATGGAGCAGGCCGAGGGTGGCGGCGTCGGCGTGGTGGACGTCCTCCACGATCAGCACGGCGTCTCCGAGGGTAGCCAGCAGCGTCGCCACGGCTCGCGGCAGAAGACCCTGCCGTACCGCTGGATCGGCGGCCCCCGGCGGCGGTTCCGGCAACCGGTCGGCCAACTCGGGTACGAAGAGTCCCACGACCCCGGTCACCGCCGGAAGGGACTGACCGGACCGACCGGGAGCGCCGGACCGGTACGGCAGGGCGGCGAGCGCGTCAGTGATGGGGGAGAGGGGAGTGAGAGGGGTGACCACATCCGGGCCGGGCTCGAGTCGGGCGGCGGCCTGCGGTTCCGTGGACTCGGGAGCGGGGGTACGGAGGGTGTCGGGTCCCGACGGCACGGGCAGCAGGCGGCGTGGAGCACCGCCGGCGACGGGCACGAGCGGCGTACCGGCCGACGCTCCACCGCCCGTCAGGAGCCGCGCGGCTTCCGGCGCGGAGACCACCCCGCCAACGCCGTACGCCGCACGGCAAGTCCCGCGCAGCTGCGTCCACTCCGCGAACTCCGGCGCCCCGAGCACCTCGTCCACCAGGCCTGACACGCCGGCCCCGGCCTCTCCCCGCACCACCGCGATGACCGGCCCCTCACGCAGCGCTTCCCGCAGCCGGTGCGCTCCCTCGGCCCGCCCGAGCGAACCGCCGCCGTTGGAGCCGTTTCCGTCGGACGTCTCCGCGTCCGCGTCCCAGCCCGTGTCGAAGGAACGTCTGCTCACGGTTCCGCCTCTCGCCTGCCGCCGCCCCGCCCTTGGAAGGCCCTGGCCGGAGCACGGCGTTCGTTGAACGGTGGTCTACTCGCCCGACGGGCGATCTCGCAATAGGGGTTCACCACCTACGGAATGCCGACGTCCTGCGTGAGAGCCACGGCGGCCGCGCGGGACCCGGCCGCCTCACTCCCGCTCGCCCCCCCCGCTGACTCGACCCTCCGCACTCTTTGGGTAGCGCTACGGATTGCTGCGTCCGCCCGGCGTGCCCGAAGCTCTGGCCCGGCACGCACCCCCACCCCCCACCCCCGACACCCGCCGCCTGTCACGCATTGCATGTCATGACCGCGACATGCGACGCCGCGTCCGGCGGCCCGTGCGCCGGGGCCCGAACAGCCCTCAGGGAGAAACCATGAAGATCGATGTCCGCGTCGTCCGGCGCGTACTCGCCGTCGGCGCAAGCACCGCCCTGCTCGCAGGGGTCGCCGCGACCTCCGGAGCCGCCGCCGCACCCGTACCGCCGGGCGACGGAGAAGGCCGCATCGTCGGCGCCGACCGCCCGGGCGCGGTCGAAGGCTCGTACATCGTCACCTTCGAGAACTCGGTCGCCCGCGCCGACATCCCCGCCGCGGCGAAGGCGCTGGCCAAGCAGCACGCGGGCAGCCTCCGCCACACGTACACCGCCGCCCTGCGCGGCTTCGCCGTGCGGATGCCGGAGCACGAGGCCAAGGAGCTCGCCGCCGATCCTTCGGTGGCCCGCGTGGAGGCCGACGCCCCCGCGTACGCCGTCGACACCCAGACCAACCCGCCCTCCTGGGGCCTGGACCGCGTAGACCAGCGCGACCTGCCGGTGGACAAGAGCTACTCGTACGACACCACCGCCACCAACGTGAACGCGTACATCCTCGACACCGGTATCCGCATGAGCCACCGCGACTTCGGCGGCCGCGCCGTCAGCGGCTACGACTTCATCGACAACGACTCCAACGCCTCCGACTGCCAGGGCCACGGCACCCACGTCGCGGGCACCGTCGGCGGCGGCGCGTACGGCGTCGCCAAGGGCGTGAAGCTGACCGGCGTGCGCGTGCTGAACTGCCAGGGCACATCGGGCGACACGTGGGCCCCCGTCCTGGCGGGCATCGACTGGGTGACCAAGAACGCGGCGAAGCCGGCCGTGGCCAACATGAGCATCGGCGGCGGCAGGACCCAGTCCGTGAACGACGCCGTGGCGACGTCCATAGCCTCCGGCGTGACATGGGTGGTGGCGGCCGGCAACAACAACGCCGACTCGTGTTCGTACTCCCCGTCCTCCACCCCGTCGGCCATCACGGTCGGCGCCACCAACAGCCGGGACGCCCGGGCGACCGGCTGGTCCAACGGCCAGGGCTCCAACTACGGCTCCTGCCTGGACATCTTCGCGCCCGGCGACAGCATCGTCTCCACCTCCAACTCCGGTGACAGCGCGTCGCAGTCGATGAGCGGGACCTCGATGGCCGCCCCGCACGTCGCGGGCGCCGCCGCCCTGCTGCTCGCCGCCAACCCGACGTGGACCCCGGCCCAGGTCCGCGACAAGCTGGTCGCCGACGCCACGTCCGGCAAGGTCACCGACCCCCGCACCGGCTCCCCGAACAAGCTCCTGCACACGGGCGCCGGTGACAGCACCCCGCCCACCGGCAAGAAGTTCGAGAACACCGACGACCACCAGATCCGCGACAACGCCACCGTCGAGTCGCCCCTCCCGGTCACCGGCGTCACCGGCAGGGCGCCCTCCGACCTGTCCGTCACCGTCGACATCCGCCACACCTTCCGCGGTGACCTCAAGGTGGAGCTCGTCGCCCCCGACGGCACCGCGTACCTCCTGAAGGACTACAACAGCAACGACAGCGCCGACGACGTCCGGGCCACCTACCGCGTCGACGCCTCCGGCGAGACCGCCGACGGCACGTGGAAGCTGCGCGTGACCGACAACTGGACCAACGACACAGGTGTCGTCAACGCCTGGTCCCTGCAGTTCTGACCCGCCGTCCCGCGGTTTTGGCCCACACCACCGGCGGCGTGCTCAGCGCTTCAGCGGCAGCCGGTGCCAGGTCAGGTCGCGCAGCGACGCGTCCGAGACCGTCAGGGTGAGGAACGTGCAGTACGGCTGGCGCCTGCGGTCCGTGGGAGAGCCGGGGTTGAGCAGCCGCAGACCGCCGGGCGCCTCGGTGTCCCACGGGATGTGGCTGTGCCCGAACACGAGCACGTCCAGGTCGGGGAAGCGCTCGGCACACCGGCGTTCGCGCCCGGCGGCCGCTCCGGTCTCGTGTACGACACCGAACCGCAGCCCCGCCAGCTCGGCCCGCTCGACCTCGGCGAGCCGGCGGCGCAGCGCCGGGCCGTCGTTGTTGCCGTACACGGCGATCAGCCGGCGCGACCGGGACTCGAACAGATCGAGCGTGGCCTCGTCGATCCAGTCACCGGCGTGGATCACCACGTCGGCCCGGTCGATCCCGGCCAGCAGATCGTCGGGCAGACGCTTCGCCCGCGCCGGCACGTGGGTGTCGGAAGTCAGCAGCAGCCGCATGATCCAAGCGTAGGCAGGTACGGCCGGAGCCCGCGAGGCCGTGAGGCCGCGATGTCGTGAGACCGCGAGCCGGCCGGGTCAGTCCACGATGATGCCCGGGTAGCAGTGGTCGTGGTGCCAGTCCGGGGCCACCGGGTATCCGCAGTGGCAGGACTCGGGGCGGGCCGGCTCGCCCCGGGCGCGCCGGGTCAGGGCGACGATCAGCGGCTGGCGGTCCAGCCAGGACGCCGCGTCGTCGTGGTCGGTCACACCGAGGGCGTGCGGCGGCACGCCGAGCCCGTCGGCGAGCAGCTCTATGAGCGGGTCGGCCTGCCTGCGGATGAAGCGCAGGACGTTGCCGCAGTAGGACGGGGACATCTCGTCCAGGCGGTGCCGACGGTCCTGGACGTCCTGCCAGATCTCGTCCTGGTTCAGGAGGTTCACCCAGTGCTCCTCCGAGGTCCAGCGTGCCGTCGGCGCGACGGGTCCGCCGCTGCCCGCCGCCCGCACCAACTCCTGGACCTCCTCGGCCTCTTCGAGGGCCCGGCCGTACTCCGCGTGGTCCACGGCCGCGAGACGCCGGTAGATCTCCACGGACATGTCCGCGTCCCGGCGGGCGGCGGCCAGCTCACCCCCGGAGCCCAGCCGGGCCTGGGCCGACTGGCGCAGGACCTTCGCGTGGCCGCTCTCGTACCGGACCGGATCGGCCGCAGCGAGCCGCGCCATGATGCCCGCCGCCTCGTCGGCCAGGGCTAGGGACTCCCGCCACCGCTGCAGCCGCCCCAGATAGCGGGCGAGCCGCGACGCGAGGTCCGCCAGGACGGGCCCGAGCGCGGCGGGCGCCACCGCGGCCGGCCGGCGGGCGGTCGCGACCGCCTCCTCCAGCGCGGCGACCGCCTCCTGTCTGCGCCGCGACGCCCACAGCAGGACGCCCAGGTTGCCCAGGCACTGGGCCAGCTGGGACTCGTCGAGTACGAACGCGCGGGCTAGCAGCGACCCGGCGGGCGGTCCCGCCGCAAGGCCGCGCCGGGCGAACTCGATGGCCCGCGTCTGGGCGGCCACGGCGTCCGAGAGGCGGCGCAGCTGCCAGGAGAAGATGCCGAGGTTGTTCAGGGCGAGCGCGAGGCCGGTCTCGTACTGGCCCGGCCGGCTCGCCGTCAGCCGCCAGAAGATCCCGACCGCTTGCTCCGTCGGAGCCATGGCCCGCTCCGGATACCCCGCGGCGGCCAGCCCCTCGCCCACCTGCGCGAGGGCCAGGGCGAGCCCCGGCTCGTGCGCCGCCGGGTCCGCCGCGGCCAGCTCCCGGAAGAGCCCGGCCGCTTCCTCGGCCGCGTGCAGCGCACGGTCGGGGGCGTCGGCGTCGAAGGCGTGCTGGGTCAGATGCAGCAGGGCGGTGGCCAGGGCGGCGACCGGGGACGCGGGCGATGAGGACGTGGACCTGGCGGAGGCCGGAGACGACGCAGGTGTGGCAGAGGGCAGGGGCGACGCAGACGTGGCAGAGGACGAAGACGTCGCACACGCGGCAGAAGACAGGGACGTCGCAGATGCGGCGGTCGACGCAGCCGACCCGGACCTGGCAGCGGACGGAGACCGCGGCTCGGCCGCACGCGCGCCGGCGGTCACCGCTTTGCGGAAGCAGCGCACCGCCTCCTCGTCCGCCGCCAGCGCTTCCCGCGCCCGTCCCGCCCGGCCGAGCCGGAAGCCGAGGCCCTGGTGCAGGCGGCCGCGTTCGGCCGGGTCCGTGGTTTCGGGGAGACGTTCGGCGACCAGCCGGGCCGTGAACGTCGCGATGCCCGCGTCGAGGTCGAGCTGCCCGAACTCCGGGAAGCAGGCCTCCACGGAGGCGAGTACGGAGACCGGGAGCGCGGTCTCGGCGAGCGCCGTGAGGGCCGCACTCCCCGCGGCGACGGCCACCGACGGGTCCTGCCGCAGGATCTGCTCCAGGTGCCCGGCGATGTGCGGCCAGCGCCCGGGCGCCGCCGCGGCGGCCAGGAACGTCAGACCGCGCGTGACCGACGGCGGAACCGCACCGTCCGCGCCGCGGGCGCTGAGCGTACGAGCTGTCGGCGCGGCCCACGGGGCGGCCGGATAGCCGCTCACCCGGTGCCCGTCGAGACTGAGGGCGAGGAAGTCCTCGGCGAGCCGGTCGGGGTAGAGCGGTTCGAGGACGGCACCCGGCTCCGTCGCCGGGTAACAGGTGGCGTGGTCGGTGAGCAGCCGCGACGGTCGCTCCAGGCCGATCCCCGCGAGCAGGGCACCGCCGTCCTCCGGCGACACGGCTCCGGTGAGGGCGGCCGTGAACACGACGCGGTTCATGTCGCTCGGCGCGGTGCTGAAGTCCAGTCCCTCCAGGCGGTTCTCCCACAGCCGGGACCAGTGCCGGCGCTCCCGGTTCAGGAGGTACGCGGAGAGACCGGCCAGATCGCCGGGGGCCGGTTCGCCGCGTACGTGGGCGTCGACGGCGACCAGTGCGGCCATGTGCACCGCGAGGACGAGCCCGAACTCCGGGCGCCCCAGATCCTTCGGCGGTGCGATCACGGCCGGATCGGGCACACCGTACCGGGCGGCGAAGCAGTCCCTGGCCGCGGTGAACATGGCGGACCGGGCCCGCGGATCGCCGCCGGGGGCACCCAGCGGACGCAGCTCCTGGTCCCGCGTGTCGGCCATGACGTCTTCCAGGGCGGAGCGCACGGCGGGCCACGCGGTGGCCGAGCGGGCGAGCAGCAGCAGTCGGGTCGGCAGCGAACCGGAGAGCAGCCGGTTGCTGAACAGCCAGCTGAGGTGCGAGACGGGCCAGCGGTCCGCGTAGTCGACCACGAGGAGCAGCCCGCGAGCCCCGCCCGGCCGCAGGTCCACACCGTTCTCCCGGCCCG
This sequence comes from Streptomyces sp. NPDC029674, assembly GCF_044903205.1. Taxonomy (NCBI): domain Bacteria; kingdom Bacillati; phylum Actinomycetota; class Actinomycetes; order Kitasatosporales; family Streptomycetaceae; genus Streptomyces; species Streptomyces sp. NPDC029674. The sequence continues at coordinate 296,563 of NZ_JBJDPY010000005.1, read as the reverse complement.
CGTCCAGAACCGCGCCCGGACCGTGCGTGGCCGTGACGACCTGCCAGCCCGCGGCGGCGCTCTCGACGGCGAACTCGTCGGCGAGACGGCTCTTCCCGTGCCCGCCGGGACCGTGCAGCCACGTCGCCGAGAGCCGCGGCCGGGGAGCGTCCCGCCAGGCGGCGAGCTCGGCGCGCTCCCGCTCCCGGCCGGTGAAGTCGACCAGCCGGTAGCGGGCGTTGAGCATCCGGCTGGGCTGGTCGAGCAGCCAGCTGTCGTCCGGCACGGGAGCCGCGCTCCGGCGCTCGCCGAGCAGGTAGACGGGCCCGCGGTCCGGAAAGACGTGCAGGTCGGCACCGATGACGCCGTACCCGAAGCCGCTTTCTACGCGGATCGCCTGGTGGACGGTTGCGGTTGCTGCTGCTGCGGCTGTCGTGGGGCGGGGCGGTGTGCTGCCGGGCGGCGCGCCACCGTCCCCGACACGGCTACCCCCACCGTCACCGCTACCGCCACCGTCTCCGCCATTGTCTGCGGATGCGGTCCGACGGCGGCCCTGGCGGATGCTGTCGTCAGCCCCTGTCACCGAGCCGCCCGCCCGGCACCTTCACCCCCGGCGTCCCTTGCCCCCTCTTCGCCGTAGTGGTGGTTGACGATGTTGCCGCCCTGCACCAGGAAGGCCTTGGCGTTGTCGCGTACGACGACGTCCTGCACCCACTTCGGCTCGCTCTTCCCGGCGGGCCGCACGTCCTCGATGAGGGCCCGCAGCTCGTCGGCCGCGGCCGGGTCACGCTGCAGCAGCGAGCGCAGCTCGAGCTGCCACAGCGGAAGGAGCGTCTGCCGCACCTGGTCGCTGTCCTCGGCCTCCGCCACGAGCTGGGCGTTGCTGTCGAGCTGGCCCTCGATCGCCTGCTGCCGTTCCTCGTCGCCGCGGCGCCCCGACGACCCGAACGCCGGCCACCGCGGCGCGGCCGTCTTCACTCGGGGGGACCGCTTGGGAGCGGGCTGGCTGGCGGCGTACAACGGCTTGAGCTGAGCCCTCGGCAACCGCCGCTCGTCGGCAGGCCCTTTGACTCCATGCCCGCATGGAGTTCTCCCTCACACCACCGACCGGCGTCGGCCCGCCGCGGAGCGGAGTCCGGTTCAGAGCCGGAGTCGAAGTTTCACCAGCCACTGCAGCACGTCTTCCGCCGCAGTGGGCTGATGATCAGCGTCCACTGCATGCGCGACATGAACAGGGTCACTACTTCAACTCGGTTCTCGTTGCCCGGCCCGGGTACTACGACACCCCTGCGGAGGCCGCGAAGTAACTCTGGGACAGCCCCTCTGCCGTCCCAGCCGCCCGTTCCAGTGGGTGAGCGTCTGTGCTGGTCAAAGGCCGTTCCGGCGTTCCAGCGTCCCGTACCACCGGCCTGTTGTGGCGACTGGGACGGATCGCGGCCCAGGCTGTGGGTCGTCCGAGCAGTTCGCCGGACGGACTACTCACCGCACCCACCCATGGAGTTCTCGATGCGTTCGCGTCTTGCCGCCCGTTCCACCCGTTCCACCCGTTCTGTCCGTTCCGCCCGTTCAACCCGTCCCACGCGTCTCGTCCTGACCGCCGTGGCCGCCGTTGCCCTCACGACCACCGCCGCCGGCACCGCGCTCGCCGTCGGAGGCCAGAGCAAGGCCCCCGTCGAGCAGATCTGCGGGACGAATGACCTGAGCTTCAAGGTCACCGAGAAGACACAGGCCGGCGGCTACCTCCTCGTGACCGCCAAGGCCAAGCCCGGCATCACCTGCTATCTGGAGGGAACCATCCCCTCCGCCGCCTTCGGTTCCTCTCCCGACGGGCAGGTCGCTCCCATCGAGCAGGCCGTCACCGAAACCATCAAGCTCTCCGGTTCCACCGCTGCTTACGCCGGCATCGACCCCAAGTCGACCAACGACGACCACGGCAGGGAGTTCGACCAGCTGATCATCGCCGTCGCCGGGGACGAGCAAGGCGCCATCTCCGTCAACCTGCCCAGCCCGACCCTGATCGACAAGCCGCTGAGCACCAACTGGCACGCCGACCCGGCTGACGCGGTTCCGTCCAGCAGCTGACTCCGGCAGCTCGTCCGCCCCGTGACGGGGGCGGCTCAGGAACGAGGTCGCCGCAGGTGGCGCGCGGTGCCGTCCGGGTCCGGGTCCACCCGCTGGATGCGGGCACGCCGCACCACCCGCGGCCCCACCTCGGCGGCCTCCCGAACGAGCGCGGGCCCGTCCCAGTCGGTGGGCCAGCCGTGCCACAGCCGCAGCTTGCCGTCCACGAAGACCGCGGTGATCTGGTCACGGTCGGCCAGCCGGACCAGTTCCCACGACAGGTCGTAGGACGGGGTCAGTTCGGGCACTTGGAGGTCGACGAGCAGGAAGTCGGCGGCCTTGCCGACGGCGATCTCGCCCGTCACCTTGCCGAGCCCGACAGCGTCGGCGCTCAGCGCGGTGGCGTGGGCGAGCCACGTGCGCCCGGCGCCGCACGAGGAGTCGCCGGACATCAGACCGTAGGCCAGGCGCTGCGCACTCTCCGCGGCGTCCACCAGACGGAAGCCGCCACCGCGGGTCCCGTCGGTGCCGGTACCGAAGCGGATGCCCAGGGCCTGCCACATCAAGGCGTGCGCGACGCCGTTGCCCTTCCAGGCGCTGGCCACCGGGTTGTAGCTGAGCGCGGCGCCGGTGTCGGCGAGCATGCGCATCTCGTCGGGGGTGAGCAGGGTGGCGTGGGCGCCGAGCGTGTGGGAGTTGAGGGCGCCGATGTGATGCAGGTAGGAGACCGGCCGGCGGCCCACGCTCTTGAGTGAGCGTTCCACGGCGGCCAGGTGCTCGTTGACGTGGATCTGGAAGACCGCGTCGGCGTCCGCGCACAGGTCGGCGGTCCTCTTCAACACTGCGGCGGTGGCGTTCTCGGGGACGGGTATGGCCAGCGAGGGGTGGATCAGCCGGGAGCTCCGGAACCGCTCCAGGTGTTCCTCCCCGCCCTTCCCGTCGGAGACAACCTTGGACAGCACGCAGCGCAGCCCGGCCTCCTCGGCGGCCTCGGCGATGACGCCCACGTCGACGGGCGCGCGGGTTCCGGCGTCGGCGGCGGTGGTGAACCCGCCGCGCAACGCCTCCAGGGCCGCGAGCTTCACCGACAGATGGGCGCTCTCCTCGTCCAGGGCGTGTTCCAGCGGCTCCCAGACGGTCTTGAAGATCTCCGACGGCTGCCCGAACGCCTGAGCCTTGCCGAAACTCTGCGTCAGATGGTGATGCGCGTCCACGAAGCCCGGCATGAGCAGGTGGCCCTTCAGCCGCACGGTGCGGGCGTTCCGGTGCGCGTCGGTGAGCGTACGGACGGGTCCGACGGCCCGGAACGTCCCGTCCTGAACGAGCACCGCGCGCCCCTTGACCGGCCCTTCGGGCAGCAGGACGACGTCCGGTACGAGCAGCAACTGCTTGCCGTGGAAGTCCATGGGGCCGAAGGCGTCGCGACCGCCGTGCCCACCGTGATCGGCAAGGCTGTCTGGACGGTCTGGGCCGTCTGCACGGTCTGGGGCGTCTGCACGGTTTGGGCCGTCTGGGCCGTCCGGGGCGTCTGGACGGTCAAGGCGCTCAGGGCTGGCGGCAGCCGCCGGCGCTGCCCCGGCCGTGCCGAGCAGACCACCGGCCCCGACAAGACCGGCCCCGACGACGAAGCTGCGACGCCCCACGCCATACGTCCCGTCGTCCTCGCCCGACGACCCGTCCTGCCACGCCTGCTGCACCACCGCACGCTCCTTCGTGTTCGCACAGGAAGGCTCGGTCGCGCAGGGCGGCCGAGCCGGGGGCGCCGACCCTAAACGAGCCCGGATGGCGGAACAAGAGTTTCGACACACGGAAACGGAGGACGCGCTTCGGTGCGGAGCGACGACGGACATCCCTCGTCGATGCGGCCGCGGCGGCTGGGTGGCGCAACGGCTCCGCGCTCTCGGCCGAGCCGCACGTCACGAGCTTCGTCGCAGGTCAGCATGGGTGGCGTAACTTGCGGGAAACGTCACCGTCCTAGGTTGGACGGATGCCGTACAGGCTCGCCCCCGCCTCCCGCGCCACTTCCCTTCTTTCCTCCCCGTCCCTGCCCACCTGCCCACCTGCACCCCCAACGCGTAGCGGAGGTTCCATGAACGCCTCGCCCACCGACCCCGCGGCCCCGAGCGCCGACAGGGGACCGGGCGGATCGCGTACGGAAGGTCCGGCGCCGCAAAACCAGCGGCGGACCCGAGCGGACCGGGCCCGGCAGGTAGCGGAAGTGCTGCGTCGTCAGATCGCCTCCGGGGCGTTCACTTCGGGCGTGCTGCCGGACGAGAGGGTGCTGATCGCCGACTTCGCGGTGTCGCGCAACACCGTTCGCGAGGCGCTGGGCGTACTGCGCGACGAAGGGGTGGTCGAGCGGCGCCAGGGCGTGGGCACGGTGATCGTGCGACGGCCCTACGAGCACACCTTGGACCGGCTGACCGGCCTGGCCGAAACGCTGCGCACGCACGGTGAGGTGATCAATCAGGTGCGGGTCGCGGACGTGGTGCGCCCGCCCAGCGAGGTGGCGCGCAAGCTGCAAGTCCCGGACGGCGGAAGGGTCGTGTACATCGAACGGCTGCGGCTGCTGGACGGTGTACCGCTGTCCCTCGACCTGACTTACCTGGTCCTGGACATCGGCGAGCCGCTGCTGACCGCCGACCTGGCCGGTCGGGACCTGTTCGGACTCATCGAGCAGTCCACCGGCGGCCGGCTCGGCTCGGCGAGCGTCACCGTGCATGCGGTGGGCGGTGACCCGCACACGTGCGCGCTGCTGGACATCCCGGCAGGCTCGGCGCTGTTCACCGTCGAACGGCTGACCAGGCTGCCCGACGGACGCCCGGTGGACCTGGAGTTCCTCCGCATCCGCGGCGACCGACTGGCGTTCCGCGCCGAACTCGTCCGCGCGGTCCCGGACGTCCCGGATCCGCACGCTGCCCCAGCATCGCGGGACGACGAAGGTGCGCGAGGGGAAGGAGGCGAACGGTGACCCCGGACCCTCAGGTCCAGAACCTCGGAGCCCAGAACCCCCAACCTCAAGCCCAAAACCCCCAACCCCAAAACCCGCAACCCCAAGCCCAAGCCCAAGCCCAAGGCCCCGGTTCGGTGACCGTCGCCGTGATGTGTCTGTGCGTCACCTTGGTCGTGGGCATGGTCTCCGCGGTGAACCTCGCCATCCCCGCGCTGTCGCGCAGCACGCTGCGTCCGTCGGCCGAGTCGGTGATGTGGGTGGTCGACGGTTACGTCGTGTTCTTCGCCTGCCTGCTCATCCCGGGTGGCGCGCTCGCCGACCGGCTCGGCCGCAAGCGGGTGCTGGCCGCCGGCATGGGCCTGTTCACCGCGGGTTGCGTGCTGTGCGCCGTGGCGCCGGGCATCGGCACGGTGATCGCGGGCCGGGTGGTCAGCGGCGTGGGCGCCGCCGCGGTGCTGCCGACGACGCTGGCACTGATGGTGGGCGGCGCGCCGGCACACCGCCGGGCACGGCTGGTGGCGGTATGGGCGTCGATGACGGGCCTGGCGGCCGTGCTGGGCAACGTCGGCGGCGGCGCGGCGCTGCAACTCGGTTCGTGGCGGGCGCTGTTCTGGTGCGTGGTGCCGTTGTCGCTGGCGGCGCTCGTCCTGGTAATGGCGTTCTCTCCGGCGCCTCCGCGGCACGAGCGGCCGGTGTCGATGGTGTCGGCGGGCCTGCTGACGGCCGGTTTCCTCGCGCTGCTGTCGGGGATCGTCTCCGGCCCGCAGGCAGGCTGGGGCAGTGCGCGGGTGCTGGGCGGGTTCGCCGTGGCGGCGGTGCTGCTGGTGGCCTGGGCCGGCTGGGAGCTGCGGCGCGAGCATCCGATGCTGGATCCCCGGCTGTTCGCCGTGCCGGTGGTGCGGGCGGGTGCGGTCGGGATGGCGCTGGTCTTCGTCGGAATGTTCGGCCTGTTCTACGTCAACGGTCAGTACTTGCAGTACGCCAAGGGCTACTCGCCGCTGGGGGCGGGCGTGCGGCTGCTGCCGATGGCGGGTGCGTTGCTGCTCGCGCCGCGTTGCGCGGTGGTGGTGGAGCGGCGCGCCGGTCCGCGGGTGACCCTGGGGTTCGGACTGGTGGTGCTGGCGGCCGGTCTGGGCACGGTGTCGCTGGTCGGCCCGAGCACCTCGTACTCCCTGTACGCACTCGGGGCGACGCTCACCGCGGCCGGGTGCGGCCTGGCCACGCCGCTGCTGTCGCACGGCATGATGTCCGCGCTGCCGGCGCATCGGGCCGGGGTGGGCTCGGGGTTGCAGAGCCTGGCGCGGGAGCTCGGCAGCGCGCTCGGCGTGGCGATCAGCGGCAGCGTGGTGACCGGGACGTTCACCGCGAACCTCCCGGCGCCGCTGCGCGGCCCCGACGCCCCGACGACCGTCCCCGCCGCCGAACACCACCTGGCTGCCGAGGGCCTGACCTCCCCCGCCCTGCGGCACGCCGTCGTCACGGACTTCACCACCGCCATCGACACCGCGATGCGGGTACTGGCCGTACTCGTGGTGACGGTCGGCGCGCTGGTGGTCGCTTGGTATCCGCGCCGTGATGCCCGGGCGGCGGAGGTGCGGGGCGGCTCCTGGCGACCCTCGTGACACAGCCGTCCACTGCCCGACCCCTGAGCCCTGACACTTGAGTCAGGCGGACGGGTCCGACACGAGCGCCGACGCACGACGCCGATGGCTGCGCTGGGAGTTGCCGCCGAGGACGCACTTCGAAGCCAACGGGGACTCTGCTGGCCACCAAACTCGTCAACGAGCTCGTCGAGGCCGCCGATGAGAAGCAGCTACTCCAGACCATTGCCTGCTACATACGCGTGGATCTTTTATGCATCGATGAGCTGGGGCCAAGGCCTTCACCGCTCCCCGGCTCTGCGCCGCCGTCGTCGACCGGCTCACCTTCAACGGAGTCATCATCGAGACCGGCACCGACTCCTACTGACTCACCCACACCAGGGCCCAGGGCGAACAGAGCAAGGCCGGCTGAGCCGCTTTCTGACCTTCAAAGCGTGGTGTCGTAGAGGCTGACGTCTGGTGATCCTGCGGTATGCCGACTGCATGAGGTATGCGCAAGGGGGTGGGCTGACCGACGAACGGCGGGTCTTCCGCGAGAAGTTGCGGTTGGAAGCGGCCGAGCGGTTCAGGCAGGGTGATGAGAACACGGTCATCGCCTCCGACCTGAGGGTCAGCCTCCGGTCAGTACAGCGTTGGGGAAAAGCCTGGTTGCAGGACGGACCGGGAGCCCTGGCCTCGAAGGGCCCGGCGTCGCTGCCGCTGCTCGGCGACGAGTTGTTCACCGTGCTCGAGCGTGAGCTGGCCAGGGGGCCGGTGGCACACGGCTGGCCGGACCAGGCCTGGACCCTGTCGCGGATCAAGACGCTGATCGGACGCCGGTTCCACAAGAGCTACACCGTGCAAGGGGTGGCCGGCCTGCTCAAGCGGCACGGCTGGAGCTGTCAGGTGCTGGCCCGGCGTGCGATCGAGCGGGACGAGAACCTGGTGGCCGGCTGGGTGAAGGAGAAGCGCCATACCCAAGCAGTCCTTGCCATGGCCCGTCGTCGCGTCAACGTCCTCTGGGCCCTTCTGCGCGACGGACGGGCCTGCGAGCCATTGCCGCCGGCGGCGCTTGCAGCGTGGCGCCTCTGTCCTGCGGCCGATCTGCCGGGTCAGCGGTAACACGGTCGACTGACAGGCAGGCTTACGGGAGTATCCGGATGCTGGCATCCGATAGTGAGGGCGGCCCGTTGATCACTCAAGGAGTAAAGGTCCCGGCGCGGTGCGACGCCTGCGGTGGCGTGCTGATACGCGACGTTGGCCAGTACATCGACCGTGGGCAGTTGTGGTGGGGCACCGTAGGCGCATGCACTGCTTGCCCCAACGGGTGGTGCGAGCAGGACACAGGCGGATCGACTCCTGAAGAGATCAGGAATGCCCTGCTGGCAGAGCATGGGCCCGCACGGCTTCGCCTCGCAGGCGACGAGTCGAGCCTCGTTCCCGTCTTGCGGGTCCTGCGCGAGGTGCTCCACCTCCCCCTGTGCCAAGCACGGGTGACGGCCGGCGCGCTCCAAGAGACCGGCCTGGTTGGCACGCTGGTCGAGATGGAGTTCATTGCCGACGGGCTGCAACGCCGATCAGTCGCTACAGAGATCGAGAGATGTAAGACATCGACCGACTGAACCTCACGAACCCAAGCAGAACGGCTTGACAAACGGCATTAGGAATCCACAACCACCGCCTATCCGGTGCCTAATGACACCGAGGAGTGGTCGGTCGCCGTCGACGCCTCCGCCGCAGAGACGCTGGCCGTCGGGACCCGCCCACGGATGCGATGAATGCCATCAGTGCCATCGGTGTCATAAATGTGTCGCTGGGTGGGAGACTTCGACGAGTGCGCTGTTCTGCCACTGCTCTGCCGCCCTGTTGATGGTCGTCCGAGGGGAGCACTCTGCCTATGAGCCAACTGCAGTTGTCGGGCGTGGCGTTGGCGGTCGCGGCAGGGCTGTACGTCGTACTGGCCGTGCTGTGGCAGGTCCGTGACCGTGCCGACCGGGCATCCGCCGACCGGCTGGACGTGGTGGAGATCGACCCGTACCATGCGGTCGCCACGGCCGGGTTCCCGAGTGACGCCGACCGGGCCGCGGCCGCCGAGCTGCTGTTGGCCGGAATGATACGGGTGGGCGAGGAAGGGGAGCTGGAGCTGTCACTCACCGACAGTGGAGGCCGCCCGGTCGCCGAGAAGCCGCTGCACGATGTCCCGGCCGCCCTGCTGACCACGCTCCGGCGCCACGCGGAACCGGTCGCGCTGTACCGCCTGCACTGGGACACCGAACACAAGAAGCGACGTGATGCGTTCCTGCACGCCGCGGACGCGAAATTCCCGCGCTGGTCCGACCGGACCAAGGACACGCTGCTCGGCGCGGCGGTCCTGGCCTCCGTACTGCTCGCTCTCTGGTACGCCGTCCAAATGGTGTTCATCCGCGATGCCACCGCGTCCGGCGCCGCCGACCTCATCCTTGCCGCCTTCCTCTGTCTCCTGCTGTGGCTCATGCTCGCCGTGCCGATGGGCTGGGCGGCGCTGCGGTGGTGGCCCGCTCGGCACGATCACTTCCGCGCCCACTGCAAGCGCCTGCCGCCGCATCCGGCCGAGCCCGCTCTCGACCCTGTGCGCGCCGAAGGGCTGCGGCGGAGCACCAGGGACCCGAGGTGGCAGCGGGAGGCCGAGGAGGCGTGGGTGGACAGTGGGGGTGCCTTCTGACGCAGCGTCGGACTGAGGCGGCGGGCCAAGGTGGCCGGAAGATACTGGAGACGCTGGAGCCGGGCCAGGTCTGCAAAGGAGTCGTGTCGTCCGTCGAACGGTTCGGCGCGTTCGTCGATATCGGCGGCTTCCATGGGCTGGTGAACGGGGCCGAGTTGACCTGGGCTCACTTCGACGCGGTGTCGGACATCGTGCACGTCGGACAGGAGGTCACCATCGTGGTCCTGGACGTCGATATCGAGCGGGAACGGGCCTCTTTCTCACTCAAGGCGCTGTACCCGGACCCGCTCGAGGAGTTCGCTCGCGTTCAGTTCGGCCGGGTGATCGCGGGCCGGGTGGAGAGGGTTGTGAGGATCGGGGCGTTCATCCAAGTCCACGAACATTTCGCAGGACTGGTGCCCCTCCATGAGTTCGTGGAGCTCGACGCGGACGACGGCCCTGAGAAGGGCCTGCGGGCTGGTGATGAAGTCATGGTCGAAGTGGTCGGCATCAACCTGCACAGCAGGCGAATCCTGCTGTCCCTCCGTTCGTAACGGTGTACCACCGACATGCGTCCCACCCACGCGCGCCCCGCCGGCGTGAGCTGAGCCGGCGGGGTGCCTTCGGCGAGGTTCGGGCGATCAGCAGGGGGAGTTGGTCTGGGTGAGCAGGCCCATGCGCCACGGCAGGCGGAGGTACTCGTCCTTGGCGGCTGGGTCCATGCCCTGGTAGACGTACTGCAATCGGCACGGATCGATGGTCAGGGTCTGGTCGTTGCCCGCTCGGACCAGTTCGCCGTGGCTGATGTCCTGGGTCCACGCGCCGCCGGGGAAGGTGACGTTGGCGCGGCCGGCGAAGGGTTCGTTCTCCGTGGCGGCGAGCGGTTTCCAGTTGCCGGTGAGGCCGGTGGAGGTGAAGGAGCGGAAGTAGCGGCGGCCGGTGGAGCCGATGGCCTCCTGGAGGAGCAGGTACTGGTTCTGGCCCGCGACCTTGTAGACGTTGGTCGCCTCGAACAGGTTGAACTTGGTGTCCGACAGCACGATCTGCGTGTTGCCGAAGCCGTTCGGGAAGTTGGCCAGGCTGGTCTGGGCGCGGTAGATGTGGCCGTTGTCGTCGCTGAAGAACAGGTGGCAGTTGGCCGTGTCGCAGATGACCCAGAAGTCGATCCAGGTGCCGTCGCCCTTGTTCTGGGTGACGATGGGCGGCTCCTGCGAGATGAAGGTGCGCGGCGCCGACCACGAGCGCGGGTCCGCCGGATTGGTGCTGGTGGAGTAGGTGGGCGGACCGGTCTGGTAGACCATGTACCACAGCTTCTGCGGCGCGAAGTAGAAGACTTGTGGCGCGGCCCGGTAGCCAGGTCCCATGGGTGAGGTGTCGAGGTAGGTGTGCGGTGCGGAGGCCGCCTTCGACCAGTCGTCGAAGTTGAACTGCACCAGACCCCAGCCGGCGGGACTGGCGGTCGTCGCGTACGTCAGCCACTGGTTGTTGTGACGTACGACCGAGAAGTCCTTGATCGCCAGTGCCTGCGGATGCTGGGCGTCCGGCTTCGGACCGGCCAGCACACCGCTGGAGGACCACCGGAACGTCGACGGCAGCGCGCCGCCGGATCCGGAATCGACCCGAACCAGTTTCCACTGCTGGTTGGCCCCGCCCCAGTCGGCGTACTGGACGACCTTGGCGCCGTCCGCGGTCGACCCGCCCTGCACCTCGACGGCCTTGCCGCTGTTGCGGTTGATCAGCCGGACATGGCCGTCCGGCGAATCGGCCGGGCGGAACTGCTGGTTGGCGCCGTTGAGGTCACTCCACTGAACGATGCTCGCGCCGTCGGCGGTGGAGTGGTTGAGGACGTCCAGCGCCTTGCCCGAGTGCTGCGCCCGCAGCCGGTAGTAGCCTCCGCCCGCGTCCACGAACTGGAACCGCTGGTTCGCGCTGTCGGCGCGGGTCCACTGCTGGACAGGCGCGCCATTGCCGGTGTCCGCGCCGGAGACGTCGAGGGCCTTGCCGCTGGCCCGGTTGACCAGGACGTACCACGCGTCGGGATCCACGGTGGCCGCCTGTGCCGGTCCGGCGGTACCGATTCCGGTGAGGAGCGCCGCGAGTAAGGCGGTCACCGCGGCGAGCAGCGTTGTTCGTCTGCCGTACCTCCGCCTGGGCCGATGCGTCATGGGTCTGTGTGGCATGGGTCTGTGTGGCATGGGCCTGCGTGCCATGGGTTTGCGCGGCATGGGCGTGTCAGCCATTCGTTGTCCGTCCTCTGTCTGCTGAGTGCCGTCTGGGCGAGGGGAGCGCTCCCATTGGCCGAAATACCGAACGGCGGTCGGTGGGTCGGAGATCTGAAGGCGCACGGTATTGACGCGTGCGGCGGCCGTCAACAGGCGTGGGCCTTCTGCCAGTTCGGATTGACGCGTTCGAGGAGCCGGACGGAAGGGCAGGGCGGCCGACGGGGGACCGGTGGCATGTCCTACGGTTTCCGGAAGGCTCCCGGAGGAGTTCCGGGCGCACAGCTACGGAGGTGGGGACTGTGGCCGGGGAACGCGCCCAGCGCAAGACAGGCACGCGGAGCCCGGACGGGGCGGCCAAGGTGACGATCAGCGAGATTGCGCGGGAGGCGGGCGTGTCCGTGCCGACCGTGTCGCGCGTCGTCAACGGGCGCTCCGACGTCTCGCCCGCCACCCGGGCCCGCGTCGAGGACCTGCTGCACCGGCACGGTTACCGTCGCCGTCCGGGTACTCCGGCGACCCGGGCGGCCCTGCTCGACCTGGTCTTCAACGACCTCGACAGCCCGTGGGCCGTGGAGATCATCCGGGGCGTGGAGGAGGTCGCGCACGAGCAGGGCGTCGGCACCGTGGTGTCCGCGATCCACGACCGGGCGGGCGCGGCACGGCAGTGGATGACCAACCTGCGCGCCCGTGCCTCGGACGGCGTGATCCTGGTGACCTCGGCGCTCGAACCCGGGCTCCACGACGAACTGCGGCGCCTGGGCGTGCCGTTGGTGGTGATCGACCCGGCCGGCGCGCCCGCCACCGAGGCGCCCACCGTCGGCGCCACCAACTGGGCGGGCGGCATGGCCGCCACGGAGCACCTGCTCGGGCTCGGCCACCGCAGGATCGGGTTCATCGAGGGTCCGCCCCGGCTGCTGTGCTCCCGGGCCCGCCTCGACGGCTACCGCGCCGCACTCGACGCGGCCGGGGCGGCCGTCGACGACGCGCTGATCGTGCCGGGGGACTTCTACCACGAGTCCGGCTTCAACGGTACGAACCGGCTGCTCGACCTGGACGAACCGCCCACCGCGATCTTCGCGGCCAGCGACCAGATGGCGCTCGGCGCGATCGAGGCGCTGCGCCGGCGCGGCCTGCGCGTGCCGGAGGACATGAGCGTCATCGGCTTCGACGACCTTCCGGAGGTGCGCTGGTCGTCCCCGCCGCTCACGACGGTCCGCCAACCCCTGTCCGACATGGGCAAGTTGGCGGCCCGCGCGGTGCTCGACCTGGCACGGTCCGTGGCGCCCGCCTCGCCGCGGGTGGAGCTGGCGACGGAGTTGGTCGTCCGCGCCAGCACGGCGCGACCGCGACGCGCATAGCGGAACGGAACCCTCCACAGGGGGTGGTGCGCGCGTTGCAGGGGGGTGTCAACGGCCCTTTTCGTCAAGGGCGTTGACACCCCCTTCGCATGCCCGTAACTTCCGTGGCCGTCTACCGATAATTTTCGGACCGCTTCCGGAAGGTAAGCCATGCCAGCCTTCGACAGAGCCGCTATGTCGGCACCGGTGACCGCGGCCGGCGCCGCGTCCTCCGCCTTTTCCCGCCGCCGGTTCCTGGGGACCGCGTCGGCGGCGGGACTCGCCGCGGCCGGTCTGTCCGCCTGTTCGGACTCCGGGTCCGCGACCACGGACAGCGAGGGCCGCACCGTCGTGGAGTGGTGGAACATCCAGACCACTGAGCCGTCCAAGTCCGTCTGGCCCGATCGGGTCAAGGCGTTCGAGGCCAAGAACCCCGATGTGCGGATCAAGCTCGTCACCCTGGAGAACGACGCGTACAAATCGAAGATGACGGCGCTGACGAGTTCCGGAAAGCTCCCGGACATCTACCACACCTGGGGCGGCGGTGTTCTCGAGCAGCAGATCGACGCGGGGCTCGTGGAGGACCTCTCGTCCTCCGTCAAAACCTTGAACGGGACGCTCGTTCCGGTGTCGGTCAAGGCGTACCAGTTCGACGGCAAGACGTACGCCGTGCCCTTCGACATCGGCGCCGTCGGCTTCTGGTACAACAAGGCGCTGTTCGCCGACGCGGGGATCGATGCCCCGCCCGCCACCTGGGACGACTACCTCGACGCGGTCAAGAAGCTGAAGAGCGCGGGGACCACGCCCATCGCCCTCGCGGGCAAGGAGAAGTGGCCCGGCATGTACTACTGGGCGTACCTGGCCATGCGGATCGCCGGGGTCGACGGCATGCAGAAGGCCGCGGACGCCAAGGACTTCACCGGCGACGCCTTCGTCAAGGCGGGTGAACGCCTCAAGGAACTCGTGGAGCTGGAGCCGTTCCAGAAGGGCTTCCTCGGGGCCGCGTACTCCACGCCCAACGGCGAGGCCGCGGTCATGGGCAACGGCAAGGCCGCGATGGAGCTGATGGGCCAGTGGGCACCCGTCGTGCAGGCCGACTCGGGCAAGGGCATCGGCGAGGACCTGGGCTTCTTCTCGTTCCCCACGGTCGCGGGCGGCAAGGGCGCGCTCACGGACGTGTTCGGCGGAGGCGGCGGGTACGCCGTGCGCAAGGGGGCGCCGCAGGCTGCCGTCGACTTCCTGAAGTTCTTCATGACGGCCGAGTCCGACCGCATCCTCGTGGCCGAGGCCGCCATGATGCCGGTCGTCAAGGACGCCACGGACGCCCTGACCGACCCCAACCTCAAGGACGTCTCGGAAGCCCTGGGCAAGGCGACCGGATTCCAGCTCTACCTCGACCAGGCGTACCCGCCGGCCGTCGGACAGGAGGTCAACGACTCCGTCGCCGGTCTCATCGCCGGGGCCAAGTCCCCGGAACAGGTGGCCAGGTCCGTCACCCAGGTCGCCAAGAGCCAGTAAATGACGATGACTTCGACCGACATGCGCGACGAGCGGACGGACACCGCCAAGGAGCCCGAAGCGGGCGCGCCGAACCGGCGCCCGCTCGGCCGCCGGGCGCGGGACTGGCTGACCCCCTTCGCCTTCACGGTGCCCGCCCTCGTCCTGTTCGGGCTGCTCGTGCTCGCGCCGATCCTGTACGCGCTGTACGTCAGCTTCTTCAACTGGGGTGGCTTCGGCTCCCCTCCGGACTTCGCGGGCGCCGACAACTACACCCGTCTCCTCGACGACCCGGTCTTCCTCGGCGACCTCTGGCGCGGCCTGCTGCTCGTCCTGTTCTCCGTGGGGATCCAGCTGCCGTTCGCGCTCGCCATGGCCGTGCTGCTCAACCAGAAGCTGCGCGGCCGGGCCTTCTACCGGATGCTGTTCTTCGCCCCGTACGTGCTGTCCGAGGTCATCACCGGCGTCCTGTTCTCCATGATCTTCGCGCCGGACGACGGGCTCGCCGACAAGACGCTCGGCGCGGTCGGCCTCGACGGCCTGGGCGGGCTCTGGTTCGCGGACCAGGACCACGTCCTTGCCACCCTGTTCATCGTCATGATGTGGAAGTACTTCGGCTTCCACATGATGCTGTACCTGGCCGGACTGCAGGGCGTCCCCGCCGAGCTGCACGAGGCGGCCCGCATCGACGGCGCGGGACCCTGGCAGCGCTTCCGCCACATCACCCTGCCGCTGCTCGGGCCGACGATCCGCATCAGCGTCTTCCTGTCCGTGATCGGCGCGATCCAGCTCTTCGACCTGGTCTGGGTGGTCACCCAGGGCGGCCCGGACCACCACTCCGAGACGATGGCCGTCACGCTCTTCCAGTTCGGGTTCAAGCGCTACCAGATCGGCTACGCCAGCGCGATCAGCATCGCGATGTTCCTGATCAGTCTCGTCTTCGCCCTCGCCTACCAGCGGTTCGTGCTGCGCCGCGACACCGAAGGAGCCCTCACCTCGATGCGAGGCAACCGATGACCCCGACGCTGCGGCGCAGGATGCGCTCCCTGCCCGTGTACGTCACCGTGTGGGTGGTCGGCGTGGTCATGATCACGCCGCTGCTCTACGCCTTCGTCTCCGGGTTCAAGTCCACCGACCAGCTCTCCCGCAACGCCTTCGGGCTGCCCTCGCCGTGGGTCACGTCCAACTACACGGACGTCCTGGCCTCCGGCTCCTTCTGGCGGATGCTCGGCTCCTCCACCCTGATCGCGGTGGGGACGACCCTGCTGACGGTCGGCACGGCGGCGCTCGCGGCGTTCGCGCTGGCCCGCTTCGCCTTCCGCGGCCGGGAGGTGCTGTTCACGCTCTTCACCATCGGCCTCATGTTCCCGTTCGCGGTGGCGATCCTGCCGCTGTTCATCCTGCTGCGCACCTTCGGGCTGCTCGACGACCCGTGGGGCGTGATCCTGCCGCAGGCCGCGTTCGGGCTGCCGATGACCATCGTCATCCTGCGCGGCTTCTTCCGCGAGATCCCCGGCGAACTGGAGGAGGCCGCCACCCTCGACGGCTGCTCCCCGTTCGGCTTCTTCTGGCGGATCCTGCTGCCGATGGCCCGGCCCGCCCTCGGCACCGTCTCCGTCCTCGCCGTGGTGGGCAGCTGGAACAACTTCCTGCTGCCGCTGCTCGTCTTCAGCGAACCCACCTGGTGGACGATCCCGGTCGGCGTCCAGCAGTTCCAGGGCCAGTACGCCGCCGACATCGCCCGCGTCTTCGCGTACCTGTTCCTCGCCATGGTGCCCGCCCTCGCCTTCTACGCCGTCGCCGAACGGCAGCTGATCGGCGGCATCACGATGGGCGCCACCAAGGGCTGACCCCACGCGGACCGACCTCTCCGACACTCGTACCGCATCGCATGTGAGGAGTTCCATGGCCGAGCCATGGCAGGACACCACCCTGCCCGCCCACGTCCGGGCGGCGGACCTGCTCGCCCGAATGACCACCGAGGAGAAGACCGCCCAGCTGTCCAGCGTATGGATCGGCGCCGAACCCGATGGCAGCGGGGCGGCCGACGTCGCGCCCGGACAGCACACCTACGCGGCCCGCAGCGCCGCACTCGACATGCTGCTGCCCTACGGCCTCGGCCACCTCACCCGCCCCTTCGGCACCGTCCCCGTCGACCCCGCCGAGGGCGCCGCCCGCCTCGCCGACCTGCAGCGCACCATCCGCGCCGGCAACCGCTTCGGCCTGCCCGCGATCGCCCACGAGGAGTGCCTGACCGGCTTCACCGCCTGGCAGGCCACCGTCTTCCCCACTCCGCTCGCCTGGGGCGCCACCTTCGACCCCGCGCTGATCACGGAGATGGCGCAGGCCATCGGTACGTCGATGCGCGCGGTCGGCATCCACCAGGGGCTCGCCCCCGTCCTGGACGTCGTACGGGACCCGCGCTGGGGCCGCACGGAGGAGGCCATCGGCGAGGACCCGTACCTGGTCGGCACCGTCGGCACCGCCTACGTACGAGGTCTCGAGGCGGCCGGGATCGTCGCCACCCTCAAACACTTCGCCGGTTACTCGGCCTCGCGCGCCGCCCGCAACCACGCCCCGGCCCCGCTCGGCCCGCGCGAGCTGGCCGACGTGATCCTGCCACCGTTCGAGATGGCGGTACGCGACGGCGGCGCCCGCTCCGTGATGCCCGCCTACAACGACATCGACGGCCTGCCCGCCCATGCCCACGGGCGCTTGCTCACCCAACTCCTGCGCGAAAACTGGCAATTCACCGGAACCGTGGTCTCCGACTACTACGGCGTCTCACTGCTCGAAGAAGCGCACCGGGTCGCCGAGGGCGAGGGCGGCGCGGCGCGGCTCGCCCTCGCGGCCGGCGTCGACGTGGAATTGCCTGCGGCCCGCTGCTTCAGCCCCGCGGACCCGCTCCCCGAGGACCTGCTCGACCGGGCCGCGCTGCGCGTCCTCACCCAGAAGTGCGAGCTGGGCCTGCTCGACCCCGGCTGGGAACCCGTCGCAGGAGGCGAGCCGGTCTACCTGAACCCTCCGCACATGCGGGAGCTGGCGCGACAAGTGGCCGAGGAATCGGTGGTGCTGCTCGCCAACGACTCCGGGGTGCTGCCCCTGGCACCCGGCGATGGGCCGCGCATCGCGCTCCTCGGCCCGCTCGCCCACGAGCAGGCCGCCATGCTCGGCTGCTACACATTCCCCCGGCACGTCGGCGTGCACCACCCCGACCTGCCGACGGGAGTCGAGGTTCCGACGCTCGCGCAGGCGCTGCACGCAGAGTTCCCGGGTGCCGTGTTCGTCGACGACCCGGCCGGCGCGGACGTCTGTCTGGCCGTGGTCGGGGACCGCTCGGGCCTGTTCGGCCGTGGTTCGTCGGGCGAGGGGTGCGACGCGGAGGACCTCCAACTGCCGTACGGCCAGGGTGATGTGCTTGACGAGGCGATGGCCTGCGGTGCGCCGGTCGTCATCGTCGTCCTCGGCGGGCGTCCCTACGCGCTCGGCCGCTGGGCCGACCGGGCCGCCGCCGTCATCGAGGCGTTCTTCCCCGGGCAGGAGGGCGGCGGCGCCGTCGCGGGCGTCCTGTCCGGGCGCGTCGAGCCGTCGGGGCGCCTCCCCGTCGCCGTGCCGCGCAACCCCGGCGGGCAGCCCGCCCCGTACCTGGTCCCGCCGCTCGGCCGGCACGGCTTCCCCAGCACCGTGGACCCGACGCCCCTGTACCCGTTCGGGCACGGCCTCTCCTACACCACGTTCGACTGGGGCCAACCGCGTTGCGGCGCCCTGGAGTTCACCACTGACGGCGAGACATCGTTCCGTATGACCGTACGCAACACCGGCGACCGGGCGGGCACCGAGGTCGTCCAGCTCTACCTCCACGACCCGGTCGGTACCGTCGCCCGCCCCGAGGTCCGGCTGGTCGGCTACGCCCGCGTCCCGCTGGACGCCGGCGCCTCGGCCGAGGTCCACGCCACGTTCCCCGCCGACCTCGCCGCGTACACCGGTGCGGACGGCCGCCGCGTCGTCGAACCGGGCGCTCTCGAACTACGCGTCGCCGCCTCCAGCGAACGCGTCCACCACACGGTGCCGCTCACCCTGACGGGGGCGGTGCGAGAGGTGGGGCACGAGCGCCGGATGCGGTGCGAGATACGCGTGAAGTAGCACAGCCATAGTTGCACATGCTGCAACCAACCATGGTTTCACCGGCACTTCGGACAGTTTTCTCATTGGAGGTATTGCGTCACCCCTGACCCGCTGGGCTAGTCTCATGATCGATCATCGTTCGATGCGTCTTCAACTTCCTTTACGGACAGACCCGTTGGTGGAGTGTGACCATGAGAAGGACAAATGAGACAAGCGAGTCAGGTGCGGCGAATGAGGGCAGATCGTTAGGCCGAAGATCCCTCCTCGCCGGTGCCGCCGCGGTCGCCGGCGGAGCGGCCCTGACCACCGCCCCGCCCGCGGCCGCCGAGGCCCCCGCACGTTCCGGCGCGGCGGCCGCGACCGCCGTCGCCACCGGGCCGCAGGCCACAGTCGGTACGCCCGACTACGTCACCGTCACCCCGGGTGACGCCCGCTTCCCCGACCTGGTGCGCGGCATCAACCAGCGCTGGGCCGCCAAGCCCGACTACGTCCGCCTGGTCACCACCACCGCCCAGGCCGTGCGGGCCGTCCAGGACGCGGTCGCCGCCGGCAAGCGGCTGACCGTCCGCAGCGGTGGCCACTGCTACGAGGACTTCGTCTTCAACAGCGACGTCCAGGTCGTCATCGACATGTCCGGGATGACGCAGGTCTACTACGACAGCGCCAAGAACGCCTTCGCGGTCGAGGGCGGCGCCTCCAACCTCCAGATATACGAGACGCTCTACAAGCTGTACGGCGTCACGCTCCCGGCGGGCTCCTGCGCCTCCGTCGGCGCGGGCGGCCACATATCCGGCGGCGGCTACGGCCTGCTCTCCCGCCTGCACGGCCTGACCGTCGACCACCTCTACGGCGTCGAGGTCGTCACGGTGGACAAGAACGGCACGGCCAAAGCCGTCGTCGCGACCCGCGACTCCACCGACGCCGCACTCAGGGACCTGTGGTGGGCCCACACCGGCGGCGGTGGCGGCAACTTCGGCCTGATCACCCGCTACTGGCTGCGCACGCCCGGCGCCACCGGCACCGACCCCTCCAAGCTCCTGCCGAAGCCCCCGTCCGAGGTGTTCGTGCACGCCACGGCCTTCCCCTGGAAGGACATGACCGAGGCGTCCTTCACCCGGCTCCTGCAGAACTGGGGCACCTGGCACGAGCAGAACAGCGCCCCGGACTCCAAGTACAACTCCCTGTTCGGCCTGCTGAAGCTGAACCAGCGCGCCAACCCCGAACGGTCCGAGATCGTCCTGCTCACGCAGATGGACGCCACCGTCCCGAACGCTCAGACCCTCCTGGACGACTACCTGGCCGCGGTCTCCGCAGGCGTGGGCGTCACCCGCCGGGCGATGACCCAGCGGTCGGGCGAACACGCGGCGATGCCCCAGTTCGCCAAGCCGCGCACACTTCCCTGGTACATCGCCACGGACTACCTCAGCGGCGGCAACCCCACGCTGTACGGCAAGTACAAGTCGGCGTACGCGCGCAAGGGCTTCTCCGCCACCCAGATCAAGGCGATGTACAAGCACCTGACGCGCACCGACTACAGCAACGGCGACGCGCTGGTCCAGGTCGATTCGTACGGTGGCCGCATCAACAGCGTCAAGCCGGGCGACACCGCCGTGCCGCAGCGCGACTCCGTGCTCAAGCTCCAGTACCAGACCTACTGGACCGACCCGGCCGACGAGGCCAAGCACTTGGCCTGGATCCGCGACTTCTACAAGGACGTGTACGCGGAGACCGGCGGTGTTCCGGTGCCGAACGACATCAACGACGGCTGCTACGTGAACTACCCCGACAAGGACCTCGGCGACGCCGCCTGGAACACCTCGTCGACCGCGTGGAACAGCCTCTACTACAAGGACAACTACGCCCGCCTGCAGAAGGCGAAGGCGGCCTGGGACCCGAAGAACGTCTTCCGGCACGCCCAGTCGGTCCGACTGCCGTAACCACCCGCGGGAACCCTGTGGCCACCGCCGTCCCGCTCGGGGCGGTGGCCACAGGCCGTCGTCAGTCCGGCTTCGAGTCCGGTTTCCCCCTCAGCGCGAGAGCACCGGGAGCGCAGCTCTTCCTCAAGTCGTCGAGTTCGGCGGCCGTCAACTGCTTCTCGGCGGAGCCGCGACGGCCGTCGTGGAGCTGGGCACACGCGCCGTCCAGCCACGCCGGGGAAGGGGCGACCCCGACGAACTCGGCGAGGCGGGTCAGTTCCTGCCGGGGAGCGTCGAGGAGGTCTTCGTAGGCCAGCGTCATGCGCTGCCCGGACGGCAGACCGTCGACGAACCGCGCGCCCTGGACGACGAGTTCGGACCACAGGTCGCCGAACCGTCGCAGGGGGAATTCCCGGTCCCGTACGAGCGCGGGGTCGAAGCTCTCGCCGAGCAACGCCGCCAGATTCGGTGGCAGGGCATCAATGTGCTGAGGTGTCAGGTCGGCGAAATCGTCGACGCCCGTCCGCTCCCTGATCTCACGCATCAGTGTGATCACGCGGTACCCGGAGTGACGGCTCATGGAAAGCGCGCAGTCCGGCCCGTCCCGGAAGAGGTGCACGAACTTGGCGTACGGGAAGGCGGCGCGCAGCTTCGGCGCCCAACCCGTCGAATAACCGGAGCGCTCCACGACAGCGGTGCGCCCGAACCGCGCGCCGAGCAGCTCGAACAGCGCTTCGTGGTGCGCGGCGGCGCTCCGGTCCGGCCAGTCGACGACCGCCGTACGGATCTCGTCGAGCAGACCGTCGGGATCGTCGGTGAGGTGGGGCAGCACCATGAGGGAGAGCGCGGGGATGCCCGTGGTCTGCGCCGTGTACCGCCCCGGGCGGCGGGTGTAGAGGAATTCCGGCATCAGCAGCCCGCTGCGGATCATGCTCGCGAAGTACGGGGTGGGCCGGAAGAGGCTCTCCCAGAACTCCGCGCCCGACAACGGCCCGTCGGGGAAGGCCGCGTCCCCGACCGAGGCCATGTACTCGTTGAGGCTCAGCACGTCGGGATGGGTGTTGAGGATGCGGGACAGCGCGGTGGAGCCGCTGCGGCCCGTCCCGATGACGAAGGTCAGGCTGCGCAAGGTCACTCTCCGATTCGGGCCGGGTCAGGTTCCCCGAACCTATAGCCGTACAGCAGGATCAGTCTCACCGTTTCCAGGGCCAGCAGGCGGTCGGTCTCCTGCTCCTCGTACGTGAGGTCCGCGTAGGGGACCAGCAGGGGATGCGTGCGTCTGCGGTCGCTGCGCCGCCGGCCGTGGCGCCAGCCCTCCGCCATCCGCTGCCGTGCCCAGTTGTCGTGTGCGTGCTCCGCGAGGACCTCGACCAGTGCGTGCAGGCTCTCGGGGACCTCCACACCGTCGGTCTTCGGCGGATCGGGCACCCAGCCGGCGGATCCGTGACGGTGCCTCCTGCGGACACGGAACCTCATCCGGCCCTCCTCGGCGGGCTCGGCCACGCCAGCCGGATCGCCTCGACGAGCAAGGTGGCGGCGGCATCGGAGGCGTACGCCTTCCACAGCTCGTCCTGCTCCGGACGGAGCGAGCCGGCCCGCAGCCCCGCGGTGGCCGTGCCCGCCACCCCGCACACCAGTGAGACGGGCACGTGCGTGCGTCCGGCGCGGCGGACCCGGGCGACCACCTCCGCGACGTCGGAGCCGTCCAGCTCCACCGCGGCCAGCTCGGGCCACACGGTGAGCAGCGGGCGCAGCACCGGATCGGCGGTGCCGCCGACGGGAGCGTCACCCGAGGCGACGGCGCCCACGAGGATGCCCGGTTCGCCTTCCCCCGCAGGTCCGGTCGGTGGCTGTGCGTACACCCGTGCCGCCCAGGAGCCGTGGTTGACGTGCATGCTCTCTCCCAGGGCCATGATCCCTTCGTGCGCCAGGTGGCTGCGGTCGGTGCGGGGCACAGAGGTCCTGGCCGGGCCCTCGATGGTGCAGCCGTGGATCCGGCTGGAGATCACCACGTCCCCGGGGGAGAGGTTCGCCGCCAGGCCGCAGCACACCCCGACGAAGACCACCGCCTCCGGCCGGTACTCCTCGACCGTGGCGGCCAGCGCGCGCTCCACACCGTTGGGCCCTTCGCAGGGCTCGGCCGCCACCACTTCGTACGCGGTGCTGCGGCCGACCGCCTCGATGCCGACGCGCAGCCAGGTGCGGCCGCTGCCGTCCCGTACGGTCTCCACGCGCGCCCCGGAGCTCTCCGCGTGCCGCCGCAGCGCGTGCTGTGCCTCGGGCAGCAGGCTGATGACGGCGATGTCGGCGTGCCGCCGGGCCGAGGTGCGCCCCGGGGCTACGCCGGGCGCGCCGTCCAGACGCTCCCGGAGCCTGCGGCGCGCGACGAACTCGCGGTCCACGTCCTGGCTGATGACGGCGACCTGGTCGTCCCGGTCGAGCAGGTCCACGGACCGGCCCTGAAAGCTGACCTGCCCGGCGACCCCGTCCTCCAGGAAGTAGGGAAGGATCGACAACTGGTGGTCCGCGCGCAGGCGTTCGGCGATGCGGTACTCCTCACGGCAGTACTTGCTCTCCCAGTAGTGCCGGCTGATCAGGGGCACGAAGACACGGCACGCCGCCACGCTCGCCGACAACTGGCTGTGCCAGTCCGCGCCGAGCTCGATGGTGTTGCGGCGCAGATAGTGGAAGTAGGGAAGGTTGTGCGACTCGAAGGCGCGGCAGACCTGCTGGGCCAGAGCGTTGTCCTCGAACGCGTTGCTGAGGAAGACGCTGCCCTCGGCCCGCCCCAGGCTGCGGAAGTAGCCGACACCTTCGTCGTGTGTCTCGAACTCCAGGCGTGGCCGGTAGAGGCGGTCCACCAGCGCGTCCAGCTGCTCGGCGAGTTGCCGCGGATGGCTCCAGTACACGGCGATGCGGTCGGGCTGCTCGACCGCGCGCAGGGCGGCACCGCCCAGCAACGGTGACGGACGGGGCAGGTAACTCCTGTCCGGCGGATCGTGGACCAGCTTGAGCGTCGGCACGAACCGGCCGTGCAGCAGCGGGAAGACCCAGTCGGCGGCGTGCGGCGAGGCGACGTCGAGGACGACGAAGTCACAGGCGTCGACCGCGAGCAGGAATTCGAACGCGTCGTGGAAGTCCAGGGGGATCTCCCGTGACGCGTACCCCGCGTGGGCGATCGACTCCCGGATGTGCGGCGCCGCGGCGCGGTAGGCAGGGTCGTCCGGCAGGATGAGGCCGACCGTGCCGAGCAGCCCCTTGGCCGCCCGGCTCTCGGGACCGCTGCGTCCCGCCAGCCGGCGGATGGCGGGCCGGAGGTCGGACGGATCGGGAAGCCGACGCCGGTTGAAGACGATGCGCTGCTCGTCCGCCACGGGGAAGAAGCCCGCCGAGACGCCGTTCTCCATGAAGACCAGGCGGGGCTTCTTCGCCTGCAGAGCCAGGTTGTGCTCGTGCACCATGAACGGCGAGGTCCGGTAGCGCCGTTCATCCTCCCGGTGGGTCACCACGCCCACCAGGCAGGCGCTCTGCTGCATCAGCAGTTCAAGATGGGTCGGGGACAACGGATTCGTCTTCGGGTCGACGGCGAAGGTGAAGCCCTCGTCCCAGAAGACGTCCCAGAAGTATTCGTTCAGCTCCCGGTCCTCCGCCCAGTAGCTGTGGCTGAAGTAGGCGGGAATGCGCTCCTGTTGGCGGATGCGGCTGCTGCCGGGCATGTTCAGTTCCATCCCCGTTTCCGGCGGGCAGTACACACACGGGTAAACTGGGGCATGCCTCCTCCGTCGCACGCGCCGCGCCCGCTCATCGCCGTGATCGGCAGTGTGGACCCGCGCCGAACGTTCGCCCACCCCCTCTCTTCGGCCCATCTCGCGCCCGCGGCCTGCCGCCAGCTGGGCGCGGAACTCGCCCGCGCCGGCTGCGACGTGGCGGTCTTCTCCAGCAGCCCGGAGTACATCGAGACCGATGTCGTACGCGGCTACGCCGACGCCTGCACCGAGGCAGCGCCCGGCCGGGTCGCCGCCTACCCGCCGCGCCACCGTGACGTGGACTTCGGCTTGTCGCCGAGGGCGCACGTACGGGTGGAGATCCTGCGGGACACCAGCGGCGAATGGGAAGTGGCCTTCTACCGCACGCTCCTCGTGAGCGACGGGGTCCTGTTGATGGGTGGCGGCCAGTCCACGCGGGTGGCGGGCATCGTCGCTCTGTCGCAGCGGCTGCCGCTGGTGGCCGTGGCCACCTTCGGCGGCGGGGCGGGTCAGGTGTGGGTCAACTTCGACCGCGTGCGCAACGACGCGGACGACGCCGACATCCGCCTCATGGGCGACAACTGGTCCCCGGACTCCGCCGCCCGTCTCATCGCCTGCCTGGAACGGCAGCGGGAGCGGAAGCTGCGAAGGCTGGCGGAGGCCGAGCGTGAACAGCACACGGCGGCCCGGCGCGCGGCGGGCGGCATGACCGCGGCGGCCGTGTGCCTGGTGGCGGCGGTGACCGGCCTGGTCACCGCCGGGCCCCCACGCCCCGCCGGCGTCCAGGACCTGGTGGTCCTGGTGGGTTCCCCGCTCGCGGCCGCCGCGGCGGGGGCGATCATCCGCAACTCTTTCGAGGGCGACGCGCGGTGGGGGAGGGCGACGGTACGGGGACTGGGTGCGGGCCTGGTCTCGGTGCTGCTGTACTTCGCCTCACAGCTGTTGAGCGTGCCCACGCTCCTGGACGACCTCGACGTACGCCGCCTGCTGTTCTTCACGATCCCGCTCGGCTTCACGGCGGGTTTCACCTTCGACCTCGTCTTCGAACGCCTCCGCGAGGGCTCCGTGAGCCCGCCGCCCGCGCAACCCCGGGACCCGATGGCGCCGGGGGCGGGGCCGCCCGCGGGCAGGGAGTGAGCGCGGGCCGGCGCCGGCCGCGCTGTCAGTTGCCGAACACTGCCTTCTGGACGTCGTTCGGGCCGTCGAACTGGTCCGCCGGGGCACTGGACAGCTTGTCGACGAGAGTGTCGTCCGCGCCGTTGTCCCTGGCCAGCGAGACCAGGTCGTCGCGGTTCGCGGGGTAGTCGGCACCTTTCAGTGCCTTCTGCAGGTCAATCGGGCTGATGTCCGCCATGGCTGTCTCCTCGCTCTTCTCATGCTTCGGCGTCGGACCCGGGTCGGCCGACAGATGCATCGTGTACACAGTGGGCGAATCCCCGCATGTCGACCGTGCGGGGATTCACGCCATTGCCGAGCGACCGTGCTGTCCCGGCCCGCCCCGGCACGCTCGGGCCGGTCGACCGGAACTCGCGCTTACTGCTGGGGACGCATGGCCCGCCTCGGCACACTGCCGCTCACCGGAATCCGAAGCTTCGGGCCGGCCAACGCCCCGCAGCGGCGCGTGCGTTGTCGGAGCCCCTGCGCGTCCCCGACTTGTTCGCATTACGTACGTCGACCATCGCTCAACGGACCATATCCGGCCAACATCCAGCCAAAATGCTGACATGTACCTGGCTCGAATGGCACGCTTCCCCGCAACACGCTGCACGTACAGCACCACGCTGCACGCCCGCGTCGCGTCTTTTTCTGCTCCGGGCGGCCCTCCATGCCTCCCGGGCCCCCACAGATGGAGCCTGCGTGACCTCTCACATATCCCGTAAGCGTTCGACGCTCGCGATCGCCACCGCCGTCGCCGCCGGAGCGCTGCTCGCCGCCGGACTGACCACCGGCGCCTCCGCCCAGCCGGGCGACGACACCGAGCCGTCCGGCGCTCCCGTCGCCCTCTCGGCGTCGGCCCGCGCGGATCTCCTCCAGGACGCGAGTGCCGACAGATCGGCGACCGCCGACAAGATCGGCCTGGGTGCCAAGGAGAAGCTGGTCGTCCGCGACGTCGTCAAGGACGCCGACGGCACGACCCACACCCGTTACGAGCGCACCTACGACGGCCTGCCCGTCCTCGGCGGCGACCTCGTCGTGCACACCGCCAAGAGCGGCGAGCTGAAGGGCGTCACCAAGGCGACCGAGGCCACCGTGAAGGTCGCCTCCACCGACGCGAAGCAGGACAAGTCCTCGGTCGCGAAGTCCGCCGAGTCGACCGCCGCCAAGGCGAAGACCGCCGAGGCCGACGCGCAGTCGCCCCGCAAGGTGATCTGGGCCGCCTCCGGCAAGCCCGTCCTCGCGTACGAAACCGTCGTCACCGGCGTGCAGAAGGACGGCACGCCCAGCAGGCTCCACGTCATCACGGACGCCGCGACCGGCAAGAAGCTGTACCAGTACCAGGACATCGAGAACGGCACCGGCAACAGCCAGTACAGCGGCAAGGTCACGGTCGGCTCCAAGAAGGTCGCGAGCGGCTACGAGCTGACCGACAAGGCCCGCGGCGGCCACCGCACCTTCGACCTGAAGCACGCGGAGAGCGGCGCGGGCAAGCTCTTCAAGGACTCCAACGACGTCTGGGGCAACGGCAAGCCCTCGAGCGCGCAGACCGCCGCCGTCGACGCCGCCTACGGTGCCCAGCTCACCTGGGACTACTACAAGTCGGTCCACGGCCGCAAGGGCATCAACGGCGACGGCAAGGGCGCGACCTCCCGGGTCCACTTCGGCAACGGCTACGTCAACGCCTTCTGGGACGACAGCTGCTTCTGCATGACGTACGGCGACGGCGAGGGCAACAAGAAGCCCCTCACCTCCATCGACGTCGCGGCCCACGAGATGACGCACGGCGTCACCTCCGCCACCGGCAACATGGAGTACAGCGGCGAGTCCGGCGGCCTCAACGAGGCCACCTCGGACATCTTCGCGACCGCCGTGGAGTTCAAGGCCAAGAACCCCAAGGACGTCGGTGACTACCTCATCGGCGAGAAGATCGACATCAACGGCGACGGCTCCCCGCTGCGTTACATGGACAAGCCGAGCAAGGACGGCGGCTCCCTGGACAAGTGGAGCGCCAACGCCGGCAACGTCGACGTCCACTACTCCTCCGGCATCGCCAACCACTTCTTCTACCTGCTGTCCGAGGGCAGCGGCAAGAAGCGGATCAACGGCGTCAACTACAACTCGCCGACCGCCGACGGCACCAAGGTGCTCGGCATCGGCCGCGCCAAGGCCGAGAAGATCTGGTACAAGGCCCTGACGACGTACTTCACTTCGACCACCAACTACAAGGCGGCCCGTAAGGGCACGCTGAAGGCCGCGAAGGACCTGTACGGCTCGAACTCCACCGAGTACAAGCGCGTGGCCGCCGCCTGGACCGGCGTCAACGTCAAGTAACTCCCAGTCAGTCACGCAAGGGGCGGCGTCCGCAACGGACGCCGCCCCTTGCGGCATCAGTGGTCGAGAAGCTGCGTGTGCGCCAGCTCGGCGTAGAGAGCGTCATGTTCCATGAGTTCGCCGTGCGTGCCGATCGCCCGTACGCGTCCCGCCTCCATGACGATGATCCGGTCGGCCGTGATGACGGTGGAGAGCCGGTGGGCGATGACCAGGACGGTGGTGCTGCGTGCGGCATCAATGATCGTGTCGCGCAATGCCGCCTCGTTGGCCGCGTCGAGCTGCGAGGTGACTTCGTCCATCAGAAGCAGTCCGGGGCGGCGCAGCAGAGCGCGGGCGATCGCCACCCGCTGCCGCTCGCCCCCGGAGAGGCGGCTGCCGCGGTGGCCGACGTGGGTGTCCAGCCCGTGGGGGAGACGGTCCGTCAAGGTGTCAAGGCGCGCCATGCGCAGCACCTGGGCGAGTTCTTCGCCGGAAGGGTCGGTGGTGCCGAGCGTCAGGTTGTCCCGCAGTGTGCCGGCGAGGACGGGGGTGTCCTGCTCGACGTAGCCGATGGATGCGCGGAGCCGGCTCAGGGACCACTGCCGTGTGTCCTTGCCGCCCAGGAGGATGCACCCGGCATCAGGTTCGTAGAAGCGCTCGATGAGAGAGAAGACGGTGGTCTTGCCCGCGCCGGACGGGCCCACGATGGCCGTCAGCCCGCGGTCGGGCACGGTGAAGGAAACCTCGTGGTGCACCCTGGGCAGTCCGGGCCGGTAGGAGAAACGGACTTGCCGGAACGTCACGTCGAGTGGCGACCGGCAGCCTTCGGCGGCCGTGCCGGGTGAGCCGCCCCGCGCCACCGGTTCCCGTGCGCGCACGGCTGCGTGCTCATCTTCCAGCTGTTCGGCCTCGAGCGTCTCAACCTGCTCGATGCGGACGGCGGCGGCGGATCCGACCTGGAACTGGCAGACACCTTCGACGAGTTGGCCGATGCGGGGAGCGAGGGCGAAGAGGTACAACAGGAAGGCGACCAGGGTGGAGACGCTGATCGTGCCGGAAGCGACCCGGGCCCCTCCCACCCCGAGCACGACGAGGAAGCACACCTGAACGACCACCGCCGACGCTGTGGCCGACACCGCCTCCCACACCGCGGCCCGCATGCCTCTGCGGCGGGCGTGTTCGGCAGCACGGCGCAGCGCTTGGGCCTCCCAGTGCTCGGCGCCCGAGGCCTTGACCGTGCGGAAGGCCCCCAGGACGCGCTCCAGGGCGCCCCCGATGTGGCCCACCGCGTCCTGCACCTGCCGGGTGGCGCGGCCGATGCGCGGAGCCACGACCGCGACGATGACGCCGACGAACGCGATCACGCCGAGAGTGACGCAGAGCAGCACGGCGTCGAGGAACCCCATGATGACGACGGTCGCGGCGGTGACCAGTGTGCCGGTGACGGCGGCGGACACCGCCTGGGGTGCGGTCTGGCGCAGCAGCGTCGTATCGGAGGTGACGCGGGCGATCAGGTCGCCCGGTTCGGTGCGCTCCACCACGGGCACCCGCAGGCGCAGCAGCCGCTCGGTCAGCCGACAGCGGGCGGCACAGATCATGGACTCGGCCGACCACTGCAACACGTAGTGGCCCAGCCCCGCCAGCACCGCGCCGACGACCACCAGCAGGCTGAGCACGACGACGGGGCCGGCGGCCTGCTGTCCCTGACTCATGCCGTCCACCACACGCTTGGCCGCCAAGGGCTGGGCCAGGCCCATGACACTGCCGACAAGCCCCAGCAGGACACCTGCGGCCATGCGCCGGCGCTGTGGGCGCAGATGGGTCATGAGCGCTCGCTGGGCCTCCCAGGTGCGGCCGGGACCCGTGTTCTCGTCGAGCGCGTCGGAGCCGTCGGCGGGGCCGGTGGAGGGCCGGGGGTCCTCGATGCCGGGGGCCGTGGTCATCGGCTCACTCCACGGTGAAGAAGCGCTGGAAGTACGTGGGCGAGGCGTCTTCGCCGACGAGGACACCCTCGGCTTCCACCCAGGCGTGGGCGGCGAACGGCGGTCGGCTGCGCACGCCCACGCACCAGGTGGGCCACTGGCCGTACCACCGGCAGAGCAGCACGGTGGCCAGGGACCTCGCAAGGCATCCCTTCTGTCCGCCGGCGGCCAGGCTCACGGCGAGTACCGTCTCCCGGGCCTTCTCCGCCTCGGGGAGGGTGGCGGGCCGGGCGCCGCGACGGAGTCCGGCCAGGATGGTGCGGATGCGTCCCGGCGGCAAGGTGGCCAGTACATGGGCGCAGCCCACGGCCACCCGGGCGGTGAAACGGCGTGCCACCGGCACGGAACGCGGATCGTAGGGGAGAGCTTCCGGGGTCGTCATGCGTGCCTCTTCCGTCGGCCTGTGTCCGGCAGATGCGGGCGCTATGTGGTGAGGAGCCCCGCGGAGCGCAGCTCGCAGACGATGGCGTCGACGTCCTTGACCGCTTCGTCGGCGTCGACGTCGTCGTACTGCGTGGTGAGCGCCTCGACGGCCCGTTCCGCGCCGTGGGCACGACCGTCCAGCAGGGTGCGCAGGACGAGGGCCGCCGTCGGGTTGAGGGTCCAGTATTCGGCGCTCTTCTGATCGAGCAGCGCCATGCCGTATTCGGTCTCGGTCATCAGGACGCCGGGCCTCAAGGCGTGCACCGGGGTCACCTCTCTCGGTCGGCGATGGGCTGGGTGGGGGCGGCGTTCCCATGGGGCGGTGGTGCCATCTCGCGGGAGCGCAGCCAGACTTCGCAGGCGATCGTCGGGTGCAGCAGGTAGCTCTCCGTCTCCGCGGCGAGAGAGCGGCGGCACCATGCGCGCAGGACGCCTTCGTCGATCAGGCCGAGCCGGGCCAGCCGCGAGTCGTCACACAGTGCCAGCAGCCGCCGGCGATGCCTGCGCAGGCCGGCCTCCTCCTCGAACGTGGCGTTCGCCTTGGTGCTGCGTGTCCGGCTGGTCTCCGGCACGACGCCGCGCGTGGCTTCGACGATCAGGGGTTTGTACCGCCAGGGGGTGATCCGCTCCTGTGGCCGCACGGCGAGGCAGGTCTCGATGACGCGAGTGTCGTAGTAGGGGGCGGCGACGGTGACGCCCAGGGGCGCCGCCATCTGGCCGATGTGCCGGGTCCACTGGGAGATGCCGTCCATCGCGACCAGCTCCCGGTGCTCGCCGTGCCCCCTGCCCCGGGGCTCGATGCCGGACAGGCCGGCGCGTATGAGTTCGCGGGCGGCCGCGATGGCGTCGGGCGTGGCCCAGGGCGCCATCCGGGGTGGTACGGCCCAGTCGAGCAGCGGTGTGTCCGCGCCGGGGGGCGGCCTGGTCAGGTCGCGGGCCACGCGTCCGAGCCAGCTCCGGTAGGAGCGCCGGTCCAGAAGCTGGCGCAGCGTGGCACGCCGGGTCCACCGGTACTTGGCGGCGTATCCGCGGATGTTGCGCAGTGCGGTCGAGGGATGGGTCAGTAGCAGGGCATGCAGCCGGGCGGGCGTGCCGGCGAGGAGTTCGTCGCCGCCCAGTCCGGTCATGTGCAGGCCGGAGCCGCGGGCCGCGGCCATTTCCACGATGCCCATCCGGCGGTTGCGGTCGACGGTGATGATGCTGGGCGTGTCCAGGACGTCGTGGAGGGTGTCGATCCCGTCGAAGGTCATGGCCGTGTCCTGAGCCGGTACGACGTGGTGCTCGATGGCTTCGAGTTCCTTGACGGTGCGCCGGGCCCAGTACACGTCGTCGCCGGACTCGTCGTGCAACGCGGCGGTGTACGCGACGACCTTGGCGCCGCTGTGGGCTGCCGTACAGCACAGGGCGGTGGAGTCCAGGCCGCCCAGATCCGCCGTCACCAGCTCACGCCCGCGGGTGCGTACCCCGACCGCTTCGGTGAGCACCTCACGCAGGCGCGCTGCCCCCTCGGCGAGGGGGACGACGGGGTCGGGCGGCGACCACCACTGCCTGGTGGCGGCCCGGCCGTCGGCCTCGAGGGTCAGGCAGTGGCCCGCGGGTACGGCCCGCACGCCCCGCCACAACGGGGGCTCCGACAGCGGGTACGGCACGCTCGAGGTGAGCAGTTCGAGGGCGATCCGGCGTTCGTCGAGGTCGGCGTCGATCAGTTCGGCGAGTACGTCGGCCCGGTCGGAAGCCACGCTGACGGGGCCGTGGCCGAACGTCGCGGTTTCGGTGTGGAATACGCGCCGCAGGTTCACGACGCCACCTCGCACCCGCACTCGGCCGCCGCCACTGGCCACCAGATGGAAGCTGCCGGGCCGGCGTGCGGCGCGGTCCAGGGCCGCCGGCGAGGCGGAGCCGATCGCCGCGGCGTCCTGTTCCAGCTCCTGCTCGGTGACAGTGTGCTCCCCGATCACGGCGACGCGTGTGCCGCCGCACCGACCCACGACGGCCGTCCGCTCGTCCCAGCGGCCCAGCAGCCAGGGTCGTCCGGAGGCATGCAAGAGGCTCCGGGAAGCGTAGGGATGCGCCCTGGTGGCGAGGGGCGTGGCCGCGGCGGTGTCGGGCAACGCGATGAACCAGGCGGGTGCGGCCTGGAGGGAGAGGAGCGCATCCATGAGCAACGGCCTTCGGTCGGCGGTGAGGTGATGCCCGGAGCAGGGGATCGGGTGGCGGCTGGACGCCACCACCCGACAACCGGCCTGGACAAAGGCCGGCGCACACGTATGGATCAGAGGAGCTGCTTGCCGCCGAGGATGTCCTTTGGCCCGCGATCCTTGATCCCGGTCACTTTGCGGAAGCTGCCGACCTTGGTGAGGGTGGGGCGCTCGTACGTCATAATCATTCTCCCTTTTTGAGGGTGATACGCACAGAGAAATATGTGCGGCGAATTCAATCAAAGTGCCCGCCCCGGTTGTCGAGGGCGGCCAAATCCGCAGTACCCACCTAAGTACGAAAAGGGCAACATCACAACGCTTGCTCCGGATAGGGAGGCGGACAGGGGGCGCCCGGGGGGCTCGCGTGGGGTGCGAAGGGTGATGGGGTGTGAGTGCGAGCGTGCGCCCCCCTTTCGCGGCAATTAAGTGGCGCCCATATGTCTCACCTAGGCATATTTCGCCCCGTCTCGTGCTGGGATCCTTGCATGCGGCTCCCGAGGAATGTTCTCCTGCCTATCGATGTACAGTGCGGGAATGCGCGCTTTTCAGGGGCGTACGACCAATTCGGAACCGCATCAAAATAGGTAGGGGTATTTCCCCCACTTTTTGCGGGCTCCCTCCACAAATACCAAGAAGCCCACTACCGAAGCACCCGAGTGGCGGGCAGCAGTACCGAGACGTCCGGCTCCGACCGGGTGGCGAAGCCGCCGGTGACGGTCAGGCGGTCGAGGTCGACGACGGCGATCCGGTCGCTGTCGAGCAGGGACACGTACGCCACCGCCTCATCGGGATGGAACGAGACGGCGGCCGGGATTCCGTCGAGCCGCAGGGTGCGCAGGGGCCGCAGGTCGGCGGTGGTGCACACCGTGAGGGTGTTGCCGACGATGTCCGTCACGAGCAGCCGGTCCTCGTCGAGGGTGTAGACCCGCAGCGGATCGCCGCCCACCTTCCGGCTCCGCCGCACCTTCATGGTGCGCGCGTCGACGGCGACCAGAGCGGAACTCCTGCGGGCGCCGACGAACAGCGTCTTCTCGTCCGTGCTCAGGCAACTGCTCTCCGGCAGCTGTCCCGGGGTCACGAGGACCGGGGGTACGGAAGCGTCGTACGGCCTGACCAAGCTCACCGTGTGCGACAACAGGCCGGTGACATAGGCCCGTTCACCGTCGCGGGTGAGGGAGAAGAGGTGGGTCTTCACCCCGTGCGTCGGCACCGCCCTGGTGGGCGCCCGGTCGGTGGCCGGGTCGTCGAAACCGAGCAGCACCGCCTTCTCCTCGCTGAGTGCGTACAGCCGGTCCCGGTTGTCGATGCCCATGCCGTGGACGCGGTTGTAGGGGCGGATGTCGATGGTCCGGGACAGGGCCCGCTCGGCGAGGCCGACCACGAAGACGGCGGCGCCGCCCTCGCCGACGGTGGAGGCCATGCGGACGCCGTAGTGCCCGACGTAGGCGAAGCGCCGCCGCGAGTCGACGACCATCTCGTGGGGGTAGTCGGGCAGTTGGACGGTCTCCAGGCGCCGGCCCGACGTGACGTCGTAGAAGCTGACCGCGTGGCTGCTCTTCTCCACCACCAGCAGCACGTCACCCCGGGCGGCGGCCCGGGAGGCGCCCGCGCCGGACACCGTGAGACCACCCGCGAGGGCGCCGCCGCCCGCCGCCTTGACCACCGTACGACGTGCCACCACGGGCCCACCTCGTTTCCTCGACTCCGAACACTGTGGCCCCATGAGCCTCTGCGAGGGCCCCGCCCCTCGTGGCGTGTGACGCAGGTCATATGGGCGGCCCGTTCGCCGCGCGCGCCCCCGCCGCGCGACATCGGCGACACGGCGTGGTGGCCCGGGCGCGTCTGAGTACTCCCAGCGCTGCAGGGTGAACCGCCCCGCTGTCACGGGCGTTCACAGGAGGGAAAGGCAATTCCGCCTGTCGATCAGGGAGTTCATCATGTTGGATCGTCGCTCTCTTCTGCGGACCAGTGGCGTGGCGGCAGCCGGCGCGCTCGGCGCCGTCGCTTCTGCCTCGACCGCTGAGGCATCTTCCACGCCGTCCAGTGGTCATCACTCGTTCGTTCACGACCCGACCGACGGCGTAACGCGCACCTTGCTCCAAGAGAACCCCTCGCCCGCCAAGGGCTGGAAGACGGTGCAGACCCTCGTCGAGATACCTCGGCGCAGGGAATCGGGCCGCCACAGCCACCCGGGAGTGGAGGTCGGATACATCGTCCGCGGCGATGTGTCGATGGAGTTCGACGACGGGACCACCCTGCGGCTCCGCACGGGCGACCCCTTCTTCATCCCCTCCGAGACCATTCACAACGCCCGCAATATCGGGAGGGTGACAACCATGATGCTGTCCACCTACGTCGTTGACGAGACAAAGCCGCTGGTCACCCCACACACCCACTGAATCTCTTCCGGCTTGGCGCCGAGGCAGGGCACGGGTTTCCAGGGGCCGGAGCAACACTCCGGCCCCCACGGAACGGCAAGAAAGCGACAAGGTCTTGCCAAGTGCTTCCGGCGAGCGTGTGAGCCGTTCGTCCGCGCATGCGGCTGAGCACGCCACGGAACACTTGGACAGGAACGAGCACCACGCATGAACGGGATCATGGAAACGCGGACCACTGCCTCCGCTCCGACTTGGTCGCAAGACCGGAACCTCACATCCGACGCCGACTGTGACGCCTTCATCAGAGACATCTACGACCAGTACGGCCCTCTGCTCGTCCGGTACGCCGCGCGCTTGCTGGACGGTGACTGGCACAAGGGGGAGGACGTCTTCCAGGAGACCGCGGCCCGAGCCTGGAAGCACGCCCGTTTCCTGGGCAGCCGCAACGAACGCCTCAGACCGTGGTTGTTCACCGTGACCAGGAATCTCGCGATCGACCATCACCGGGCGCGTCAGGTGCGGCCGTTGGAGCACATGTCAGTCGAGGAGCTGGACCTGTCCAGCGACAACACGGCATCCACGATCGACTCCCATGTGGTGTCGCAGGCCCTGGGGCAGCTGAACGAGCAGCAGCGAACCGTCATCTGGCTCATGTACTACCTGGAGTGCAGCGTTGCCCAAGCGGCCGAGCACCTCGGCATACCGGCGGGCACCGTCAAGAGCCGCGCCTTCTACGCCGTGCGGGCGTTGCGCAAAGCGCTGGAGAAGCAGGGGATCCTGGGGGTGTGACCATGGCGCGGGGACCTTACTGACCCTCACTCCTCGGAACAGGGAGCTTGTGCTTCCCGACCGCCCTCTCCGGCACGGTGGGCGCGGGGTCCTCATCCATGTCGAGGGCGGTGAGCCGGTCACGGACCTGCTGAGCGCTGTGTGCCATCGCCCGCGCTTCCGCGTCATCGAGGGCGTCGACCCAGTCCGTCCGTGCGCCTTCCCGGTCGCCCATGGCCAGCCGGGTGTCGCCGAGCCTCATCCGTGTGCCGATGGCGTTCCTGTGGTCTCCCAGTTCCCGGAACGCCCTCGACGCCCGCTGGTAAGTGGCCACCGAGTCCTCGTAACGGCCGAGCAGGCGAAGGTTGTGGCCCAGGATGTCCCACCCCTGGGCGAGCTGCCAGGGCGCGTCGAGGCGGTGGAACAAGGCGATGCCCTCCTCGCTGTACAGGAGGCTCTTCTCGAGGTTGCCCAAGTTGGAATGGAACCAGGCGAGTTCGAGGAGGCACTCGGCCAGCCACAACTCTTCGCCTGTCTCCCGGGAGAGTTCCAGCCCCCGCTCGGAGGCCGCCACCGCGTCCGCCGTCCGTCCGAACAGGAACAGCGCACAGGCCGTGACGTAGTGGGCTCGCGCCTGTTCACCGATGTCGTCGAGCTCTTCGAAGATCGCTGTCGCCTGTTGCAGCTGGTGCAGGGCTTGCTCCTGATGGCCGAGGTAGCCGTGGATGCCACCCAGGTGCCGTAGACAACGGCCCTCTTCGAGGAGGTCGTTGCGGCGTCGGGCCACTTCGAGGGCGGGGGTCAGCGCGGCGATGGCTTCGGGCCAGAACTCCTGCCGGTTGAGGTATTCCTTGAGCGACCAGGCGAGCCCGGTGATGTGCGGGTCGAGCCGCTGGCTGACGGCGGTGTGGAGCAGGCCCGTCAGCACGTGGTGTTCGGCGGTGAGCCACCGGGTCGCCTGCTCGACCGTGGTGAGTTCCTCCGGAGTGACGCCCGAGCGGGGTGCTCCGAGTTCGAGGTCGTGCGATGTGTCCTGTTTGAGGAACCGGTTCGCCTCGCAGGCGGTGAACACGTAGTGGTCCAGGACCCGGAGAGTGGCATGGTGGCGACCCTGTTCGGTGTCGTGGGCATGAGCGAGCTCGGTGGCGTAGCCGCGGAGGAGGTCGTGCAGGCTGTAGCGACCGGGCAGCGGTTGTTCCACGAGGCAGGAGCTGAGCAGTTCGCCGAGTGCGCGGCGGGTCCGGGAGACGGAAAGGCCGGCGAGGCTTGCTGCGGCGGGTGCGGTGATGTGTGGGCCGGGATGCAGGGCCAGCAGGCGGAAGAGCCGGGCGGCGTGCTCCTCCAGTGACTGGTAGGACCAGGAGAAGACGGTGCGCACGTCGGTGGTGGTGTCGAAGCCGGTGAATGCTTCGAGTCCGCCGTGGGTCTGTCGCAGGTCGTCGACCATGGCGTGGAGGGGGAGTGAGGGGTCGAGTTCCGCACGGGCCGCGACCACGGCCATGGCCAGGGGAAGCCGTCCGCACAGCCGGATGATGTCGGCTGCGGCGGTGGGCTCGGCGGCGAGCCGTTCGGGTCCCAGACGCCGTTCGAGGGCTTCGTGCGCCTCGGTCGGTGAGGGCAGCGCGAGCCGGAGGGGCTTGGCACCGTCGGTGGTGATGAGGCCGGGAAGTTGGTTACGGCTGGTGATCAGGGTGAGGCAGCCCGCTCCTGCGGGAAGCAGAGGGCGCACCTGCTGCTCGTCGCGGGCGTTGTCCAGGACGAGGAGGATCCGCCGGTCGGCGAGGAGACTGCGGAAGAGTGTGCTCCGGTCGGCGGTGTCTTCGGGGATGCGCGGGGCGGGGACGCCCAGGGCGGTGAGGAAGCCGTGCAGGGCGCTGCCGGGTTCGACGGCGGGTGCGTGCGGGTGGAAGCCGCACAGGTTGACGAAGAGCTGCCCGTCGGGGAACGAGGAGGCGATGCGGTGCGCGTGGTGCATGGCGAAGGTTGTCTTGCCGACACCGGGAGCACCGCTGATGACCACAGCGGGGGCAGTGGTGGGTCCGGGGCGGCCCGTCGCACCGATGACGGCGGACAGCCACGTGCCTTCGGCCGCCCGCCCTGCGAACACCGGCAGGCTGCGCGGCAGTTGCGCCGGACGTGCCAAGGGCGGAGTCAGGGACGCTGTTCTCCCGCCGTCCGCGACCGGTGCAGGACGTGCGTCGGACTCGGCTCCCGCGTCGTCGGACCGGTCGGCGGCCGGGCCGGTCGACGAGGTTGCCTCGCCCCCGTCCGGTGCCCCGGTCGTGGTGGCCCCGCTCGGATGGCGGCCGCGCTGGGTCACCGTGTCGTTCGTCCGGTCGGCCGGGTGCAGGGGCGGCAGGTCGTGGTGGAGGATGCCCTGGTGCAGGGCGCGTAGGGCCGGACCCGGTTCGAGGCCGAGCTCGTCGGCCAGGTGCCGGCGCACGTCGGTGTAGCGCTGCAGCGCTTCGGGGTGCCGGCCGGCGAGATACAGCGCTCGAAGGAGCAGGGCCCAGCCGGTTTCCCGCAGCGGGTGCTGCGCCGTTATCTCCTCCGCCGCGGCCAGGGCTTCGGTGATCCGGCCTTGCAGGAGCAGGCCGGTGGTGCGGATCTCGCGAGTGCTCTGCCGCAGTTCTTCCAGACGTGCTGTCTCCTGGACGGCGAACAGGTGGTGCGCGGCGTCGGCGAACGCCGTGCCGCGCCACATGTCCAGGGCCTTCTGGGCCTCTTCCACGACGCGTTCGGGCCGGCCTTGGCCCATGAACCGGTGTGCTTGGGCGACGGACCGCTCGAAGCGCACGGTGTCACGGTTCTCGGGCGGCACCCGCAGGGCATAGCCCAAGGGTTCGGTGACCAGCATCTCGAAGGCGCCCTGGCGGCGCAGATGCTGGGGTTCCAGGATCGCGCGTACCTTGCTGATGTGGGCGTGCAGGGAACCCATCGCCGCGCTCGGTGCCCGGCCCGGCTGCTGCGGCCACAGTTCCTCGAACAGGGTCTGCGGAGAGACCGCCCGGCCGTCGGCGAGCAGCAGGCGAATCAGCAGGAGCCGCTGCCTGCGCCGGCCTGGGTCGAGTACCGCCCCCGCCCGCCGTACCTCCAGCGGACCCAGCACTCCGAAGTCGAGACCTTGTCCCACAGCTGTCACCGTTGTCCGCTCCCCGCATATCGGACAGGACGATAGCAGGACGGCCTCCGTCCTCGGCCCCCTCGGGAGCGGCATGCAACTCGGGAGCGGCATGCAAACAGATGTCATGACCTGTGGCGATACATGAACCGCTGTGACGTACAGCCCGTTGAGCGAGCGAACGGTTGTCGTCCGGAGTGGAGAAGAACATGGTCGTCGAGGGAACGTGCACTGACCGGTTCGAACCGGTACGAGCGGCGCTGACAGCGCACCTCGAAGCCGGCGAGGAGCTGGGGGCGTCGATCGCCGTCGATGTGGACGGGGTCATGGAAGTCGATCTGTGGGGTGGCCACGCGGACGAAGCGCGGACCGTTCCATGGCACCGGGACACATTGGTGAGCATGTGGTCGGCCACGAAGACCCTCACCAGTCTCGCGGCCCTCGTCCTCGTCGACCGGGGCGCACTGGATCCGCACCGCCCGGTCGCGCACTACTGGCCCGAGTTCGCCGCCCGGGGAAAGGAACACATCGAGGTGCGGCACGTCCTGGGCCACACCTCGGGACTTTCCGGCTGGGAGCAGCCCTTCTCCGTGGAAGACCTGTACGACTGGCCCACCGCGAGTGCCCGGCTGGCCGCGCAGGCACCCTGGTGGGAGCCGGGCTCCGCTTCGGGCTACCACGTGCAGACCCAAGGACAGCTGGTGGGAGAGCTCGTCCGGCGGGTCAGCGGCCGTACCTTGAGGGAGTTCGTCGACACCGAGATCGCCAAGCCGGCACGAGCCGATGTCCAGATCGGTGCGCGCGAAGCCGACTGGCCGCGCATCGCCGACCTGGTGGCGCCCTCGCAGCTCTCCGGTATACCCACCGGCCTCGATCCCGACGGGATCTTCACCAAGACGCTGTTCGGCAGCCCCGCACGTGACGAGCACGTCGACACCCCGCGGTGGCGCTCCGCCGAACTCGGAGCCGTCAACGGCCACGGCAACGCACGAGGTATGGCCCGAGCGCTCTCCGTCATCTCACGGCGCGGCCAGGTCAACGGCCGCCGGCTGCTCTCCGCGGAGACGGTGGACAAGGTGTTCGACGTCCAGGCCGACGGAGTCGACCTGTTCCTGGGCGTCCCCGTCCGCTGGGGCATGGGCTACGCGCTCGCCGATCCGAGGACGATGCCGCACATGCCCACAGGGAGGATCTGCTTCTGGGTCGGCCGGGGCGGTTCGATCGTGATGATGGACCTCGACCGGCGCGTCACGTTCTCGTACACGATGAACCGGGTGGGCGACGGGCTCCTCGGCTCGGATCGCACGCACAGCTATCTCAGGCATGTCTACGAAGTCCTGGAGTCCGCGGGCTGAGGTGCACCTTCCGGGTGAACCGACCCGGCCGTCCCCTCGTAATACGAGACGAAGGACGCTCCACCCCCGGTGACCGGGCGAGAGCAACGCCCCAGGACGACTCGGTCCGCGGACCGGCAGCCGCGCTCCGTGCCGATGCCACCCGTCGGCCCACAGCAGTCCGGTCCGTGCCGCTCACCTGGCGCGGGCGGACGTACGTCGACTCAGTCACCGGCGAGGTGACCCGGGGCCCCGTTCCTCGAACGCACCGGCCGCACCGGCCTACTTCGCCTGTCCGGTCCGTCGAGGGCCACCAACCAACCAGCTGACCAAGAGGGATCACACGCATGCGCATCACCCGCCACGTCCGTCCGAGCCGCAGAACCGCGCTGCTCGGTGTCACCGCGGCCGTAGGTCTGTCCGTCGCCGCCGTCACCCTGCCCGGCACAGCCGGCGCGGCGCCCCACCACGCGACACGTCCGACGATCGTGCTGGAACACGGGGCGTTCGCCGACGCCGCGAGCTGGGACGGCGTCGTCGCCCGGCTGCAGCGCGCCGGCTATCCGGTGGTGTCCGCCGCCAACCCGCTGCGCGGTCCGGCGACCGATGCCGCCTACCTGCGCAGCGTCATCGACCACGTCGACGGGCCCGTAGTCCTGGTCGGCCACTCCTACGGCGGCACCGTCATCAGCCAGGCCGCCGCGGGCCTCGAGGACAAGGTGAAGGCACTGGTCTACATCGC
Organism: Streptomyces sp. NPDC029674; assembly: GCF_044903205.1. Taxonomy (NCBI): domain Bacteria; kingdom Bacillati; phylum Actinomycetota; class Actinomycetes; order Kitasatosporales; family Streptomycetaceae; genus Streptomyces; species Streptomyces sp. NPDC029674. The sequence continues at coordinate 256,053 of NZ_JBJDPY010000005.1, read as the reverse complement.
GGCGTTCCTGCCCGACAGGGGCGAGAGCTCGATCGGACTGACGAACAAGTTCCCCGGCAGCACCCTCGGCCAGGCCGTCGAGTCCGTCAACTACTCCCTGCCCGACGGCGGTCGAGGCGCGGACGTGTACATCAAGCCCGAGAAGTTCCGCGGCCAGTTCGCCGCGGACGTGCCGGCGGACAAGGCCAGGCTCATGGCAGCCGGGCAGCGTCCGGTCGCCGCCGCCGCACTGGAGGAGAAGTCCACCGAGGCCGCCTGGAAGACGATCCCCTCCTGGTCGCTGATCACCACGGGGGACCGCAACATCCCCGTGGCCGCCCAGCGCTACATGTCGGCCCGCGCCAAGGCCCGCACGACGACCGTCGACGCGTCGCACGCGGTGTCCGTGTCCCGCCCCGAAGCCGTCACCCGCATCGTCGAGCAAGCAGCCCGAACGGTCCGATGACCGACGGCCCCACCCTGCCGCCCGCCCCACCTCATCGCACCCGCACAGCCGTGCCCGATCGGGCACTTCACCATCAGACGCATTCACTCCGGAAGGCAGCAACCACCATGGCGTTCATCACCGTCGACCAGGAGAACTCCACCAGCATCGAGCTGTACTACGAGGACCACGGCACGGGGCAGCCGGTCGTGCTGATCCACGGCTACCCGCTCGACGGCCACTCCTGGGAGAAGCAGTCCGCCGCACTCCTGTCGGCCGGCTACCGCGTGATCACGTATGACCGGCGCGGTTTCGGCCGCTCCAGCCGGCCCACCACCGGCTACGACTACGACACCTTCGCCGCCGACCTGAACGTGGTCCTGGAGACCCTCGACCTCGACGACGTCGTTCTGGTGGGTTTCTCCATGGGCACCGGTGAAGTCGGCCGTTACCTGGGCACCTACGGCTCCGACCGGATCGCCAAGGCCGCCTTCCTCGCCTCGCTGGAACCCTTCATCCTCAAGACCGATGACAACCCCGGCGGCGTCGACGGCACCATCTTCAAGGACATCGAACGTGCCGTCACCGCCGACCGCTACGCCTACTTCACGGAGTTCTACAAGAACTTCTACAACCTCGACGAGAACCTCGGCACCCGCATCAGCGAGGAAGCCGTCCGCAACAGCTGGAACGTCGCCGCCGGCGCCTCCTCGTACGCCTCCCTGGCCTGCGTGGCCACCTGGTCCACCGACTTCCGCGCCGACGTGTGCAAGGTCGACGTCCCGGCACTGATCCTGCACGGCACCGCCGACCGCATCCTGCCCATCGAGGCCACCGGCGAACGCTTCCACCAGGCACTCCCGCAGGCCGATTACGTCGTCGTCGAAGGCGCACCCCACGGCCTGCTGTGGACCCACGCCCAGGAAGTCACCGACGCGCTCCTCACGTTCCTCGCCAAGTAACCAGCCCCGCCCACGGGCTGACAGGCCCGTGCCACTTCCCGTGGCACGGGCTCGGTACTGGACCTTGCAGTCGCTGCAAGGGTGAGGATGGCGGCATGTTGTCGATCAGTGATTTCAGCGAGATGTGCGACCTGCCGCCGCAGACACTTCGGTACTACCACGCGGAAGGCCTGCTCGTTCCAGCCGATGTCGACGAGTGGACCGGCTACCGCTCCTACACGTTCGGGCAGGTCGAACGGGCCATGCTGATCACTGTTCTGCGCGGCACAGGCATGAGCGTGACGCTCGTCCGACGCGCTCTCGGCCAACCTGACGAAGCACTGATGCTCTTGCGGCAGCACGTGAAGGAGGTGCGACAGCAGCGAAAGACCCAGGACGAGGCCATCAGAGACGCACGCGCGTTGCTCGCGTCGCCTCCTGAAGCGGTTCTGCGCCACGTCGACGAGATGACCGTGGCGTCGAAGCCGGTGCCGTGCCCGCCCGCCGGACGGCGCGACCGGTACGACTGGAATGCGGCCGACGCGGCGGTCACCGCCGCTGTCCAGGATGTGGTGAGGACCGTGGAGTCGTACGGAGCCGTGGTAGCCGGGACGCCTTGGCGAACCCTGGCCGCCGGGACCCCGGAGCAGAAGCGCCGGATCCTCGCCGGCGAGGGACCGCATTGGCTGGTCAAAGTCCCCGTCGCGGCGGACGAAAAGACGTTGGCTGGCTCCCTGCCTGCCGACATCGAGGTGGAGACGTTCGAGTCCCGGGACGAGCTGTCGATCTTCATGCCGGGCAAGAGCTCGATGGCCAAGCACGGCACTGCACTCTCGCGTCTCCTTGCGCACCCCTTTGACGCCGCCTACGTCGACGTCTCCCGTATGCGCCATCTGCTGCACCCCGACGGGGTCGAAACCGCCGCGGAGGTACGTGAGATCCGCGAGCCGAGCGCCGTCGAGTGACCTCAGGCGATCCGGCAGGATGGCCGCATGCCTCACACCCCGATACGCCCCGCACAGCCCTTCGACGAGAAGTGGATCGCCCAGGCCCTCAACGGTTTCATCGAAGGCTCCGGACACTGGGGTCCCGGCACGCTCGCCATGTTCACCGAAGTCGGCGGCTACTTGACCGGGAGCGGCGAGGAGGTACTCGCGCGGTACCGGGGCTGGAACTGGTACCGGTTCATCGGCCGGTGCGGCGCCGTGGCCCTGCGGGCGAGCTCTTTCCACGTGCGGGACCATCTGCGTGAGGTCCAGCTGGCGATGCTGGATGTCTGGGCAGAAACCCCCTTCGCCGACCCGGAGGCTCGCGCCCGGATGCGGACGGGCGTCCTCGAACTCGCCGACAACGACACGTATGCCGCTCGGACCCACGACGGTGCGACGGTTGCTCTGCACGGGCTCGGCGCCGGCCGGGACGGGAAGCGCTTCGTCGAGTTGCGCACCGGCACCGCCCAGCCGCCGGCGCCAGGTCGGATCACGGCCACCGAGCCGGTGCCCGCGGCCGGTTGGGACACACCTGACCGACTGCGGCGCCTCGTGCACCTCGTACGGCAGAAGGGTCCCGCGCCCTGGGACCGCGCGGCGGCCGCGATGCTCGCCGAGCGGACCGGGCTGAGCCGGGCCGGTGCCGCACTGCTGCTCGCCGGAATACCCGATGTGAAGTACGGGTACGGGGGCCTCGACGCCGAGGCGCGCAAAGTGATGGGACTCAAGCAGTCCGAAGCCGAGGCCGGTGAGCGGGAGTTGGCGGCCCTGCGGGTGGCCGAGCGCCTCGACCTGCTGGCCGACGTGCTGCCCGCGGACCCCGATGAGCTGTGGCTGGAGGGCGGGCAGCTGGCGCTCGCCGAGCGGATCGCCGAGGCCTGGTGCGGGCAACAGGGCGTACGCCCCGCCGTGCCCGAGTCGACGCTCGCCGTCGCCGCCGAGCACAGCGATGTACGGATGGCCCCGGCAGCCGTGTGCGCCGTGTTCGCCGATCCCGCGCGCGAGCCGCGGCTGACCCGCGACCCTGACACCCGGCTGCGGGTGAACAGCATCAGCGGCGGCGGCTGGGAGGGCGACGAGGGTTTCCGTTTCAGAGAGCTGCTCGCCGTGGTGTGCGACGCCGTCGACTGGGTGTACGCCGAGCTTCCCGAAGGGGATCCCGTACGCCGGGGTGTCCCCGAGACCGTACGGCTGCTGCGGGAACGCCTGGCCCACCCGGAGCTGTTGCTCTCCGCCCGCGGCCGCAGCCTGCGCGGCCGCACCGTGGCGGACCTGCTGCCGGCCTTCCCCGGCGCCCTGCCCTACTTGGACGCCGCCGAACCGCTCGCCCATCCCACGCTCGACGACGGCCTGGCCGTCGTGTCCGAGGCGGGGTTCGACCGGCGCGGTGAGCGCGAGGCGCCCGGCGTGTACTTCCGGCCCGGCCGCTACGGGACCGACGAGCGCTCGCGACGCCTGGAGGCCGTGGTCGACGTGGAGGACTCCCATCTGGCGCTGGTCCGCCGGCTGCGCGGTCCCGAGTTCGATCGGATCGTGCAGCGCATAACCGAGGCGTCGCTGCCGCAGGGCGGCTACGAGACCGATCCGCGCCTGTCCGCACCACAGGTGGTCGAGGAGGCGGCCGCCACCACCGGCCTGGATACGGACGCCGCCACCTTGTATCTGCAACTGCTCGCCCTGCCCATGCCCACCGACCGCCGTATCCGCCGCTTCAACCGGTGGACCCCCGCGCACCACAAGGCCGTTGCGGCCGCACTCGTCGAAGCCGGTCTGGCGGTCGCCGACCGCAGGGCCCGCGCTGGGCGGGGGGTATTCCTGCCCGGCGACTGGGCCGGCGGAGACAAGTTCTACCCTCCGATGGAGACCTGGAAGGCCGAACTGCTCGGGGCCCGGGTCATCGGTCACAAGGTCTACTCCCGACCCGTCGCCGGCCCCCTGCCCGAACTCTTCGCCCGGGCCTGGGGGACGCGTCCCCGCTGAGCGTGGTGGCACTTTTGGCACGCGGCATTCGCCGTTCCTGGCCTGCAGAAACGGCTGGAAGTGCTTGGTGGGAGAGCGCTTTGGTCCGCCCCGGTCCGGCTCTTGCTCTTCGACGCTGACTTGGGCACGGGTCCCAACGTCGCTCGCGCCGCAGAGCCGCCGTCGCCGTCCTGCGGGGGAGTGGTGCTGGGAGTGGACACGCACCGGGACGCCCACGTGGATACGGTGCTTGCCGTGACAGGGGCAGTGCTGGCCACCGACGACGGGTGTGGTGAGGGGGGCCGGGGTGGAGGGGACCGGCTCCTATGGGGCGTCTCTGTCGCGCTGTCTGCTGGCGCAGGGTGTGGATGTGTTGGACGTGAACCGGATGGACCGGGCGGATCGCCGTCGGCGCGGTGAACCGGATCCGCTGGATACCCAGAACGCGGCGCGAGCCGTGCTGAGCGGGCGGGCTCGCGCCCAGGCCAAGGCGGGCGACGGGCCGGTGCAGATCGCCCCGCTGGGCAGCGAGGCGTCCTTCGCCGCGCTGTGCGGGGTCAGTCCTGTCGAACGTTCCTCGGGGCGTCGGCAGTTCCGTCGTGTCAACCGTGGTGGCGCCCGTCAGACCAATGCCGCGCTCCACCGGATCGTGTTCACCCGCCTGCGGGTCGACCCACGTACCCAGGACTAATGCGCGCGCCGGATCAAGGAGGGCGTCGGTCGAGCCATCGAAGAGGTGGCCGCCATCGGTGGAGGTACGGAAGTTCTCCTGCCGCGCACGCTTGAGGGTGCCGTCTGGGACCTCGCGGCCCAGGGAGTGTGATGCCCCGCAAATCGACCGCGTTCGGGCCGAAGCCCGCGTTCGGGTTCGCCATGCGGCCCCAGGTCGGTTGTATACCCCTGGGGGGTATGTTACCTTCGCGCTCGAAGATACCCCTACGGGGTACCTGAACAAGGGGATGGAATCATGCCAACGGTCAACCCAAGGCGCTGGTGGGCACTGCTCGTGCTCGCCACCGCCCAGTTCATGGTGATCATGGATACCAGCATCATCGGAGTGGCCCTTCCCGAGATGCAGCGTGAACTCGGCTTCTCGCAGAACGAGTTGCAGTGGGTCTTCAATGCCTATGTCATCGCCTTCGGCGGCCTCCTGCTGCTCGGCGGCCGGCTCTCCGATCTCCTGGGCGCCCGCAAGGTGTTCAACACGGGGTGGGTCGTCCTGATAGCGGGCTCCGTCGTCGCCGCGGCCGCGCAGACCGCCTGGGTCGAGGTCGTGGGTCGCGCGGTGCAGGGCGTGGGCGGCGCGCTGATCGCACCTGCCGCCATGACACTGCTGATGGTTCTCTTCGCCCATGACCCGAAGGAACTGGGCAAGGCGATGGCGCTCTATGGCGCTGCGGCCCCCGCCGGCGGCACGGCGGGAGTGTTCCTGGGCGGTGTGTTCACCGAGTGGCTCAGCTGGCCATGGATCTTCATCATCTACGTCCCGATCGGCGTCGCCACCCTCGCGGCAGCCAAACTGCTGCCCGCCGTCGAGCCCCGCAGGGGCCGAGTCGACGTGCTCGGTGCCGCATCCGTCACCGCAGGCCTCGCCCTCGCCGTCTTCGCCATCGTCCGTGCGGAGCACGTCGGTTGGGGGGCCGGCGCCACTGTTCTCCAGCTCGTGGGCGCCGCCGCTCTACTGGTCCTGTTCTTCGTCATCCAGAAGTCTGTGGGTCAGCCGCTGATGCCGCTCGGCATCTGGCGGGTGCCGCGCCTCGGGTCCGCCAACCTCGCGATGGCGCTGCTCGGTGCCGCATGGATCCCGATGTGGTACTTCCTCAACCTGTATCTGCAGCAGGTGCTCGGCTACGGGGCATTCGCCTCCGGTGCGGCGCTGCTTCCGATGACTGTGCTCCTGATGATCTTCATGACGGCGATCACCGCGAAGCTGCTCGCGAAGTTCGGCGCCAAGCGGCTGATCGGTGGCGGATTGCTTGTCCTTGCGGCAGGTCTGCTGTGGCTGTCGGCCGTCGGGCCGACCGGTTCGTTCGCGGTCGACGTTCTGCCCGCCTCGCTGGTCGCGGCCCTCGGCATGTCGTTGGCGTACATCCCGGCGATGATGGCTGCCATGTCCGGCGCCCCGCAGGAGCAGGCGGGTCTGGCCTCCGGGATCGTGAACACCACCTATCAGGTCGGCTCGGCCCTCGGTCTGGCAGCCCTGACCGCTCTTGCCGCGTCGCAGGGCGCGGGACAGTTGGGCAACCTGCCGGCGCTCACCGACGGCTTCAGCGCCGCGTTCCTGGGCGCTGCCGCAATCGCTGCGACAGGGGGCCTCGCCACTCTCCTCGTGATGCGTGGCGACAAGGCTGCGGCCGCCGTGCAGCAGGCCGACGCACCACAGTCCAGGGGTGAGCAGATCGGCGTGTAGCCGGTGGGCTGCCAGTCGGCCGCACGCGACACTGTTCACAGGGGGCCACTCGATGTCTCACCGGACATTGAGGCGGCCCCTTTCTGCTGTCGAATGCACAGCCGAGTCAGTCGCCGGTCACGTACTCAAGTGACGGGACTCGGCAGTCGCACGGCAGTCCGACCTCGGCAGCTGCGCGCCCGTCATCCCGGCTGCGGCAGTTGACGAGATGGGCGCGGTGCAGTTCGGGGTGCGCGCGCTGAGGGCCGGCGAGGAAGTTGTCAACGGCGAGGGCGCCTTCGGGCGGTCTGCGGCGACGTCACCCGTGGCCCCGATCCGCTACGGCGTCGCGCGCACGAGGCGGGCGATGACGTTCTGCTCGACGTTCTCGTCTTTCCCCCGGGTGCGGACGCGTGCGCCCGCATGCGCGCGGGCGGTGCCGGTTTCCCTCTCGTACGTCGGCAGATGCGCTGACCCGTTGGATCCACCTCAGCGAGCTCGTCACGAGGTTTCCACCCACCGAGGCTCGCCATATACCCCCCGGGGGTATATGGTTCTGATCGTTGGACGGAGCGGAACGGTGCCGGAAGGCGCCCTACACCCTGGGAGATGTCATGACGAACCACGCGGGCCACGGCCAGACCGACCACAGCGCTCACGGCGCTCACGGCGCTCACGGTGGAGCCCAGCCCGGCGGCCTCTCGGTCTCGGCGAACGGCTACACCATCGAGCTCGACTCGACGATCCGCACCGCCGGTGTGCAGCAGGTCAGCTTCCGGGTGATCGGCCCCGACGGGCGGCCGGTGACCGAGTTCGTGCCCGAGCACGAGAAGGAGCTGCACTTCATCGCCGTACGGCGCGACACGGCCGGGTTCCAGCACGTGCATCCGGTGCGGGACGAGAAGGGCACCTGGAGCGTCGAGCTCGCCCTGGAGCCGGGGGACTGGAGGTTCTTCGCCGACGTTCACCCGGCAGGACACGACGGGACCATGACGTTGGGGATCGACGCGGCGGTCGCAGGTCACTACGACCCCCGGCCGCTCCCCGAGGCCACCGGGATCGCACGGACCGGCGCGTACACCGTCGCGCTCGACGGCAAGCTCCTGCCCGGCGAGGCAAGCGAGCTGACCCTCACCGTCAGCAAGGACGGCCGCCCTGTCACCGACCTCCAGCCCTACCTGGCCGCGTACGGGCACCTGGTGGCCCTGCGCGTCGGCGACCTGGGCTACCTCCACGTCCACCCGGAGGGCGAGCCCGGCGACGGCGTCACCGCGCCGGGCCCCGGCATCGCCTTCATGGCGGTTGCGCCCACGGCGGGCACCTACCGCCTGTTCCTGGACTTCCAGCACGACGGCGTCGTCCGGACGGCCGAGTTCACGGTGCGGACCGGCGAGGCGGCGCCCGAGCACGGGATCCACGACGACCACGTGCACCACGCACACCAGGGCCACCACGCCCACCACTGACCGACCGCGTCGATCACTACGGACCGACCACCACTGGTCGACCACACCGGAAGGAGCGTCATGCCCCGCTTGACCCGACTCACGCCCGACACGGCGGTCGGCGCCTCGCGCGACCTCCTCGCGGATCTGGTCTCCCGCCATGGCCAGATCGGCGACATGGTCTCCACGATGGCGCACTCGCCGGCCGTGCTGGGCGGCTACCTCCAGCTCAGCAGGGCCATGGGACGAGCCAAGCTCGACCGCAGGATCAGCGAACGGATCTCCATCGCCGTCCAGGCCCTGCAGGGTTGCGGGCTCTGCCTCGCAGCGCACGTGAGTGCCGCCCGCGCCCTGGGCGTCGATGAGGAGGAGATCGAGCGGGCCCACGCGGGTACCTCGGCCGATCCTGCCGTCGCGGCGGTCATCGCCCTGGCCCTCCAGGTCTACCGCGAGCCGACGTCGATCACCGACGAACAGATCACCGCACTGCGCGAGCACGGCTACAGCGACCGCGCGATCGCCGATGTGCCCGGCGTCGTCGCGCTCAACATCCTCACCGGCGCCTTCAACCTGCTCGCGGGCCTCACCCCCGGAGGCGACCTCGATGCGTAGCAAAGACTCCCCCGCCTGTACTCGCGGGGCACGGCCGCCGCCCCGGGGCCGCGCCCCGCCGCATGGACACGGAAGGAACCCCGCCATGCGACTCTTCGCCATCCGCGACTACCGCCACCTCTTCGGTGCCCAGGTCATCGCCCTCTTCGGCACCGGACTGACCACAGTGGCCCTCGGACTCCTGGCCTACGACCTCGCGGGACCGCGCGCCGGCCTCGTCCTCGGCACCGCCCTCACCATCAAGATGGTCGTGTACGTGGTCATCGCCCCGCCGGCCGCCGCGTACGTCGACCGGCTCCCCCGAAGAACCCTCCTGGTCCTCCTCGACGTGATCCGCGGCGCGGTGGTCCTCGCGCTGCCGCTGGTCACCGAGGTCTGGCACATCTACGTACTGATCGGCCTGCTCCAGGCCGGATCCGCGGCCTTCACCCCGACCTTCCAGGCCGTCATCCCCGACATCGTCACCGATGAGTCCGCCTATACGCGGGCCCTGTCCGCCTCTCAGGTCGCCTCCACCATGGAGAGCCTGCTCAGCCCCGTACTCGCCGCCGTCGCCCTCACCTTCATGAGCTTCGACCGGCTGTTCCTCGGCACCTCCGTCGCCTACCTCGTCTCCGCCCTGCTCGTCCTGTCGACCCGCGTCCCCGACGCCCGCCCCAGCACCCACACCAAGGCATGGGACAAGGCGGCATCGGGCATCAGGACCTTCTTCAGGACGCCACGGCTGCGCGGCATCATGGCGCTCAACATGGTGGTGGCCGCGGCGGGTTCGATCGTCGTCGTCAACACCGTCAACCACGTCCGCGACGAGCTCGGCGGCACGCAGTCCGACGTCGCCCGGATGCTCGCCGCCTCCGGCACCGGAACCCTCGTCGCCGCCCTCGTACTGCCCCGCGTCCTGGACCGGGTCGCCGCCCGCACCGTCATGATGACCGGCGCCGCGGTCCTCGTCGGCGCCACGACCGCCGCGGTGACGCTCATCGCGACCGGCCTGGTCACATGGACCGCCACGGCGATCATCTGGACCGTGACCGGCGTCGGCATGGCACTGATCATCACGCCGACCGGCAAGGTCCTGCGCGCCTCCGTCGCACGCAACGCGATCCCCGAGGCATTCGCCGCCCAGTTCTCCCTCTCCCACCTGGCCTGGCTGATCACCTACCCCGTCGCGGGCTGGCTCGGCACGAACGCGGGCCTCATCACTGCCTGGTCCGTCCTCGCGGTCCTCGCCGCGGCCGGAGCGACCGGCGCCCTCCTCCTGTGGCCGCGCCACGACGGACGAGGAGCCACGACCAGCCCGGTGACACCCGCCCGGCACGCGGCAAGCACGGACCGGTCCACCCTGTCCAAGGCCGCGTGAAGCGCCCGCGTACAGCGCCGTACTGCCTGCGTCGTGCACGGTACGCGCGGGTGGCGGCCACGGCCTTCTCGTACGAGACCGAACGGAAAATGGACATAACGGCAGGGCGATCAGCTATGGACATCCGACGGAACGGAACGGAACGGAGCGGAAGCCGAAGACCAGAGCGATGCCTGTGAATAAGCCGATGCGGAACTTACAGCTGCTCAGACCAGTCGTACGGCGAAGACGGTGGGAGATTCCCGGCCGCCCGCGTCGTCACTTCGCTGGTCTGTGCAAGCGGTTCCTGATACATACGGTGCGTGCCGAGCGGACACACGTACGTGACCGCGCGCCCCCGAGTGCCGGAGGTTCGTCATGGGCAAGCGTTTCACGCGGCAGCACCTCGGCCCAGTGGCCCTGATCGCCCTGATCGCCACCGCCCTGCTCGGTGCGGGCCTGACTCCGGCCGCTTCTGGGACAGTGGAGAGTGGGCGCCCCGGCACCGATTCCGGCGCCGTCACGGGGGCCACTTCCGGCAACGGGTCTGCAACCGCCTCCACCGCCGACGGCATACCTCGCCTCACTGACGCCCGCGGACGCACACTCACCCTGCGCGGCTGGAACATCGAGGACAAGATCCACCACGGCCCGGACGCCCTCAGTGCGATCACCGAGCGGCACTTCGCCGACTTGCGGGCCCACGGCTTCAACTTCGCCCGCCTGCTGGTCTTCTGGGACGACCTGGAGCCGCGGCGCGGGCGCTACAGCGAGTCGTACCTGCGCAAGATCCGGCGCATCCTCGACTGGGCGCACGAGCACGGTGTCCATGTCGTCATCGACGCCCACCAGGACGTGTTCGGGCCCGCGTTCGGCCACCGCGGGATCCCGGCGTGGGCGACGCGGACCGACGGGCTGCCGTTCACCCCGCACCCCGACGACTGGTTCGCCGAGTACTTCGAACCCGCCGTCCAGCGCGCCTTCACCCATCTCTACGAGGACGCGGACTTGCGGCGCGCTCAGGCTCGCATGTGGCGCCTGCTGGCGGACCGCTTCGGCGGACACCCCGCGGTGTTCGGCTACGACCTGATCAACGAGCCGATGGGGGAGCTGCGCACGGGCGAGGACCTGCCGAGTGCCGCACGCCGCATCGAGGCGACGCAGCTCACCCCGATGTACCGCCGCCTGGCGGCCGCCATCCGCACCCGGGACCGCTCGAACCGCCTGTTCATCGAGCCGACGCCGATCGTCGGCGAAGGCGTGCCCACCGGTCTGGGCCGCATCCCCGACGAACGCGTCGTCTACGCCCCGCACTTCTACAACACCGCGATGGAGGCGGGCGCCGATTACGACCCGGCGGCCGGCTGGATCACGGCGTACGAAAACGCCGTCACCGCATACCCGCGCGAGCACTCGGTTCCCGTCGTGGTGGGAGAGTGGGGCCCGCTGAACAGCGGCCTGCCGAACATGCGCCGCTTTCACGACGACGCGCTCGCCTCCTTCACCCGCTACTCCTCGGGCTGGGCCGCCTACGTCTGGTGCTACGGCGGCGGCTACTGCGCCCTTGACCGCGACGGCCGCTTCCGTACGAACAAGGAGCGCACTGTCACGCCGTACGCCCCGGCGGTCGCGGGCACCGTGCGCGCCGACACCCACGACCCGGCCCGCGCGACGTACCGCCTCGCCTACCGGTCGACTCGCCGTCCCGGCACCACCGTGCTGTCCCTGCCGCCGAGCACCACCGGCTGGCGGATCGAGGTGTCGGGCCGCACGGCACACCCCAGCGCCCGAAGTGTGCCGCCCCGGCAGGCACGACAGGTGCGCGTGTGGGCGTCCGACAGAGCGGAGGTGCAGGTAACGGTGCGGCCGGGCTCAGGCCGCCGGGGCTGAGACCCGGGGGAGTCCTACTAGCCCCCGATTCTTATGGCGTGATCGTTCGCTGACCCTGCATGACAGACCTGGTTGAGTGGTTGGTGCCGGGCGAGTTGTGAGTGCCGTTCCGGCGAGCCGTGTCGCCGGTTGAGGTAACGGGCAAGGCTGCACCGTGTTGTCCTGGACGGACCCGGCAGCCGAAGTAAGCTCGACCGGTCAAGGTGCGCGATCGACTCCGTCAGTGTCAGGGCCGCAAAAGGGGGCCACTGACCGGACCGAATCCGACCGACCGCAGCAAGTCAGGGTCGAAGATCCACCTCATCGCGGACCGGAACGGACTGCCGCTGTCTCTGGGTCTTCCCGGCGCCGATATGCACGACAGCCTTGGTCTGAAGCCGCTCGTGCGCGGGACCCGGCCGGTCAGATCCGGTCGCGGTCCCCCCCGCCGTCGGCCTGGCAAGCTCCACGCCGACAAAGGCTATGACTACGAGCACCTACGCAAGTGGCTTCATTGACGAGGCATTCGCCACTGCATCGCGCGCAAGGGCATCGAGCCATCCATTCGGCTTGGCCGACATCGCTGGGTGGTCGAGAGCACCGAGCCCTGGCTGGGCAGGATGCCGACACCTGCACCGCCGCCACGAACGACGGCCTGAACACTCCCTCCCCTTCGCGGCCCGGCCGGACACCGGATCCGCAGGGCCCAGCTGTCCTCGCCCCACAACACCCCCCGCCCCACCGAGCAGGCAGTCGGCGGCCTCGGCCTTATCTGACCCGCACCACACGCGCGCCTCGCCGTCGATGTGACGGGGCGGTTCTCGGTGACGGTGCCGATCAGAACCAGGGGGCTGTTGCCTTCGGTTTCACACCGCCCCCGCAGGCATAGCCGTAGCGGTCCGTCATGTCCAGGGTGACGGCGCTGCCAGTAGGACGTTCCCTTCGGCTCAACGCCTTGAGGGGAGACCATGCGGTGATCTATGGGGCACTGTTACATGATCTGCGGTTATCCGTTATGACGGGTCAACTAGGTTGATTACGTACTCGCCGCACAGCATGGATGACGAGAGTGAAAAGGACAGCTCCCGGCGTGGCGCCGCCCGGCCGGCGGAGCTGTGCCGTGCGTGCGAAAAGATCCATGACCGTGAAGGGGAACCACGTTATGCGTACCACCACCCATCGCCGCAGCGCCCTGCGTACCGCCGCCGTCTCGGTCCTCGTCGGTACGGCGCTCCTGGCCCCGGCCGCGGCCGCGCTGGCGGACGCGCCCACCGCTGAGCAGCGCACTGCCGTACAGAGTGTTGTCGCCGCCAAGCCCGTGAAGATCGACATCGGTGCCGGCGTCACCGTCACCGTGAAGGACGGCAAGCCGTACTACAGCGGCAAGATCCTCAAGCCGGGCCAGACGGTCAACGACGGTATCTACCTGCACCTGAGCGCCGACGGTAAGCGCCTGTACAGCAAGACGCAGGGCGGTGGCACGCCGTACGCCATCTGGGACGTCGCGACCGGCAAGAGCCTCGGTACCCAGAAGAACAGCCCCACCGCCGCGGTGAAGCCCGCGCTGACAGCCAAGCCTTCGGCGGCCTCCGTGAAGGCATGGCAGGAGCTGCGCGTCAGTGGCAAGGCCACCGGCATCACGGGGGGCGCTGAGGTCGGCCTGCAGCAGAAGCAGCGCGGCACGTGGAAGACGCTGCCCGCCTCCACGACCGTCGACAAGTCCGGCGCATACAGCCTGCGCGTCAAGCTCGGCCTGAAGGGCAAGAACGAGCTGCGCATGAAGAGCGGCTCCACCCTGTCGCCCGTCTTCACGGTGACGGTGCGCTGACACCGGCGGGCATCAGCGCATGGCCGTCCGCTGCCGGTGTCCTGGTGGCCAGGGCAGTCGTCAGCTGCCCCAAGGAGGCTTTCGTGGAGCGGGAGTTGGCGCCGGGCAGCTCCACGACACGGCCCAGGCCATGCCGGGCATAGCCGGAGTCTCCGCTGATGGCCGCGTCCAACCACGTCCCGCGCCCGCGTACGACCTGCGACCGCTGACCGTCAAAGCGGGCCGTCGTGCCACCGCTGGCCAGTACTGTTTCTGGCGTGTTGGTCATGGATCTCCGATTGGGCGCGGCGGATGTTCCAGGCTCAGCGCCCGGGTGCTCCAGTGAGTCGGAGCCCCATGAACAGCAGCTCCGCACCGCGCTCAAGGAGGCCGCGGGGCGAGACCGTCAGCCCACAGTCCTCCGCTCTCGTCGGGGGCGGAGGCGTCTGCTGGCGGGAGGCGGACTCAGCCACGGGGGCTGGGCCCAGCGCAGGACAGTCCGTAGCCTCGGTGACTGCTTCGCGCCGGACACCAGCCCTCGCGGCAAGGAACACGTGCCGTGCCTCAGGTGCCGAGGTCCTCGAAGGCGCGGTAGTCCACCCAGCCCTTGATGCCGCCGTTGAGGTGCTTGCCGTAGTACCAAGTGACGCCGGACTTCTTCGTCTTGCAGTACACCCTGACGGGCGCACCGACCCGTGCCCACCTCCGAGTCTGTCCTGGAGGCGGATTCTCGATCTTCGACGACCACAGGTTCGACGACCACAGGGTCGACGACCACAGGGTCGAGGTCGAGGGATACCGCGGGGCAGAGACGATCATCGACCAGGACCGGATCGAGCTGTTCCGCAAGGCGTTTGGGCTCCTCCACCCCTCTGCCGTCTACGGTCAGGCTGCAGGCCGTCCGGGACCTGATCACGGCCGTGTTGGCGACGAGCTGACAGCGCGAGATCACGAATGGGCCAGGCTTTCGTGTTCCCACTGCTCCAGCAGCGTCTCCGCGGGCAGCGCGCTCCCGTCGGGGGCAAGGCGCTGGACCGGCATGTCGTGGGAGGCGCACGCGAGCAGTTGCTCAGCGACGAGGTGAGGAACGTGGCTGCGACCGGTCCCCGCCGGTGTCGCGGGAGAGCTCTATCGCGCTCGCGCTGGCTTGACCTACGCGGAGCTGACGTGTGCCGGAACTCTGGACACGGGCTCTCGCTCGGTTCACCCCCGCTCGCGCAGAGCCCCTTGCCCATGCTCTCCTGTGCCCCTGGGGGTGGCCGGTTCACCTCCGCTCACGCGGAGGCGAGAGGCGAGAGCCGAGCACCGAACTGGTCTCCGGCAACGCCCGCTTCTTCGCAGAAGTCAGCAAGCGCGTCACCTGTCCCTACGACGCCCCCTGCCGTGGGGGCGTCGTCGCGTACTGGACCATCGCCGCCGCTCTTGTGCGTACTTCACCCGTTCTGGTGTGGGGAGAGCTCGGCAAGGTCCCTCCTGATCCGCCATCTGCGTGGCTCGCCATTCTTCTTCGGCTGGCCGCCGCGGGTGGGGTCTGGGTATGAGGACTCCAGCCAGGGGCCGACACACAACGGGCGGTTGGGGTACCTGGCCGCAACCTGTGTAGCTGGCTGACCTGTGCGGATCGATCGGTTCGGCTCTATACCGGTGCCCGTTGCAGATTACGACCGCTTCCGGCGGGGCTGTCATGGTCTTCGTCTTCTCTGCCGACATGACCGCAGTCGGGTACGTGAAGCGGCAGACACAGTAGGCGACTGCGTGGAGTGGCTCCTTCAGGCCGCCCTACAGTGTTCTCCGCAACCCAGTCGTTCGTGACCATGGGGATGCGCAGGTGGGGGGCCAGCAGCACACAGAAGCCCCGCCGCAATGGCGGCGGGGCTTCTGGTGAGGCGTCAGGCGTGGGCATGGCTGTACTCCCGCTCGCCACTGTCAAGGACGCGGAGCAAGGAGGCGGTGACGACGCGTGTGCTGCGGCCGATGCGCAGCACACGGCATGGGAACTCCCCTCGGCGAACCAGGTCGTAGCCCTTCGCCCTGGAGAACCCGAAGGCTCGCGAGGCGTCCTCGACGCTGCCGGTTCCGCCCCAGGTGGCGCGGATGTGCGAGGGACTGTACTGGGCGTCCGTATCCGAGGTCCCGTCGTTCTGGCTGTGCATGTGTGGCTCTTCGGTTCCCTTCAAGACTGCTTAGGTCGCGGAAATATCCCCGGACTCGGTGACGTTCCTCTCTGGCACCGTGATCATGGAGGGGGAGTGGTGGGTCTGAAGCTGTTCAACACGGCGGGTGAGGTGAGTGAGGTCGTGCCGCGTCTGGCTGCGGTGGAGGCGGATGTGCAGGATCTCGTCGAGGCGCACATGGAGGCGATGCTGGGCGTCAGGTTCCTCGCGAGCGAGTACGTCATCGACTGCGTGGATGGCGGGCGGATCGACTCGCTGGGTATCGACGAGAACGGCGCACCCGTGATCGTCGAGTACAAGCGCGGAACCGACGCAGGCGTGATCAACCAGGGCCTTTACTACATGGCCTGGCTGACGAACCACAAGGACGCCTTCAGGAACCTGGCCCGCTGCCGTCTCCGTCTCGGAGCGACAGCCGCGTCCCAGATCCTGTGGAGCACACCCCGGCTGATCTGCGTGGCCGGCGACTTCACCCGCTACGACGCGCACGCCGTTCGCGAGCACCGGCGCTCGATCGACCTGGCCCGCTGCCGGTACTTCGGCAGCGACCACTTCGGCCTTGAGACCGTGGCCTCCGTCACGGGTCACTCGACTCAGGCCAAGCGGGTACGCCGCCGCGCGGCCGGGGCGCCGCCGGTCCGGAAGCAGGGCGGTGCGATGGCCGAGCTGGCCCAGGCGGTCGACGAGGTCCTGATCGGACTCGGGGGCGGCGTCACCCGAGTACAGCGCAAGCAGTACCGCGCCTACCGACGGCTGCGGAACTTCGCCAGCGTCTGCCCGCCGCAGCAGACCAAGCTCCTCGTCTACCTCAAGGCCGACCCGAAGGACATCGACCTCGTTCCCGGCTTCACCCGGGACGTGACGGGGCTCGGCCACCACGGAACGGGTGACTTGGAACTGCAGCTGCGTACGGAGCGGGACCTGAAGCGTGCCCAGGACCTGTTCCGCCTCAGCTACACGGCGGCATAGAGATCTCTCGCTGGAGCGCTGGCGGGGTGTGGAGTTGTGGGCTGGCGTCGTGATGTTGCCTTTCGACGTGGCGGGCAGGGAATGGCGGTGGACCACTAATGGTGCGGAGGATCCCCGGTTTCGCTAACCGGGGATCCCGTGCTAGACGCCGAGGCCACCGTCGCGTGCCCGCCGCAACCTGGTCCGCCAGGAGATCCGTCCTGTGTATTTGGCTCCCCTCGCTGGTCACGGGACCTGTGAGGGGTTCGCCCCGCCAGGCGGAAAGCACGGGTCCGCGGCAGGGTGGTGGGTGTGCTGACGCCTCCGATCGAGCCGATGCTGACTCGGGGCCAGCGAGTCTCTGCCGACGGCAGGGCAGGTTCGCGATGCGATCTGGCAGCAGAAGGTCGATGGTTCTCCAGACACTTCAGCCATGTCTCATCCTGCGCACACGGCAGTGCTTGATCCGGAGCTGATCAGTGTGCATACGCCAGTCGGCGGATGACGTCCCGACCTGCCACGGGTGTTCTCGGTGCGGTGGGCTGGGCGGCCGGGGCACTGTCAGTGGCGGCGGAGGGCTCGCAAGGCGGAGCCGAGAGCTCGCAGCGCAGGCGTTGCGGAGGCGAGTGCGGCACGGTCATCGGCGGGCAACGCGGCCAGGGCATCGGCGAACAGGGCGGCCCAGGCATTCTCGATCCGAGCCATTCCGTGCTGGGCATCCAGCGTCGGAAACAGCTGAACGGCTCGACGGTCGTGAGGATGGGTCTCGCGTCGAATCAAGCCCTGGGCGACCAGACCCCGCACAGCGGTACTGGCGTTACTCCCGTGCAGGCCGAGTTCGCGCGCGAGTTCACCCGTTCCTGTGCCTGGGGATTCCAGTACATAACGCAGAACCTCCAGGTCCGACGGCGGCAGCGGAAGCAGCCCCGCCTCCTGGACCCCTCGCAGCCGCAGGATACGAGCGAGGGCATAGACCGCGGGGGTCAACTGCCTGGCTTCGCGCAGTAGCGCATGGTCGTGGAGTTCGCTATCGCCCTTGGTCACCCTCCCATCCTAGCTTTTCCTATAGCTATATATCTATAGTCGCCTTGCTTGTTGCCCTCCCTTCCCTGGAGCGACCGTGACCTCCCATGCCCGTAGCCAAGCCAGTCCGCCCGTGCCGAAGCCGGCTCCCCCGCCCCCGCCGGGTCGCCTGATCGCGACCCTCGCGTTGCTGTCCTTCGTGATCCCACTGTCCACGGACATGTACCTACCGGGCTTTCCGGCTATGACCCGGGACCTGTCCACGGACGCCGCCGGCGTCCAACTCACCCTCACCGCATTCCTCTTCGGCCTCGCCGTCGGCCAACTGATCCTCGGCCCTCTCTCCGACCGGTACGGACGCCGGAAGCCAATCCTCTTAGGGACCGGCATCTGCACCTTGGTCACGGCGCTGTGCGCCCTCGCCCCCACGCTCGAACTCCTGACCGGCCTCCGGTTCCTCATGGGATTCAGCGGGGCCGCAGCCGTAGTCGTCGGCCGGGCCGTGGTCTCAGACATCGCGTCCGGCGCGGCCGCCACGAGGATCTTCGGCACGCTGATGGCCCTGGGCGGCATCGCCCCCATCGTGGCGCCGCTGGCCGGCGGGGCCATAGTGAACGGCCCCGGCGGCTGGCGCACGGTCTTCTGGGTGCTGGCCGGCGCGACCGCGCTCATGTTCCTGGCCGCGTTGCTCCTCGTTCCCGAGAGCCTGCCCGCCGAACACCGACACGCCCCCGGCATCCGGACCACGCTCAAGGCCGCCGTCTCGGTCCTGACCGACCGCCTCTACCTCGGCCACACCCTTGCCTTCTGCTTCGCCAGTGCCACCCTGTTCTGCTACATCGCCGCTTCCCCCTTCCTGCTGCAGAACGTGTTGGGCTTCAGCGTCGGCGAGGCGTCCACGGCCTTCTCCGTCGGCGCCCTCACCGCCACCGCCTCCAGCGCCGCCGCGACCCGCCTCGTCAGCCGCTACGGCTCCCGGCTCCTGTTGAACACCGGACTGGCCGTGCTCCTGATGTCGAGCGCCCTCGCCCTGCTCGTCACCGCCACAGGAAATCTCAACCGGGTGTGGGCCCTGGGCCTGGTCGGCATCGGCTTCCTCGGCCTCGGGCAGGTCTTCGCCACCGCCCCGGCACTCGCCCTCGCACGTGTACCACACGCGGCCGGCACCGGTTCGGCAGTGCTCGGCACGCTGCAAAGCATCCTCGGCGCAGCCGTCGCTCCCTTGATGGGCATCGCAGGCGGACACACTGTCGTGCCGCTCTTCCTCGGCATGACCGGATGCGCACTGATTGCCACGCTCGCGCTGTGGTTGACCAGACAGGACCCAGGTCTGACACGACAGAAGTGATACCGGCTCAGGATGGCCACCAGCCGATCGGGTCTCATGAGACACCATGCAGTCTGGAGAACGACGGCTACCGGGTCATTGCCTACATTCGGTCAGGCAAGCTCCACCTCCAATCCCGCCGTGGCGCCGATCTCAGCGGTGCCTTCCCCAATCTCGTGGCCGCCGCCGCCCGGATGGAGGAGGACCTGGTGGTTGATGGAGAGCTCGTGGTCCTCCAGGGCGGTCGTCTGGATTTCACCGCGCTGCAGCAGCGCGCACGCCTGACCGGAACGCGGGCGGCTGAGGCCGCACGTACAGCACCGGCCCACGTGGTCGGCTTCGATCTCCTCGAACGCGCGGGGAGCTCCCTCCTCTCACGCCCCTGCCGTGAACGCCTGGACACCCTGCGATCGCTCTTCGCCTCCGAGGTGCTGGGCCCGCCGTGGGCCCTCGTCGCTTCCACCACTGAGCGGGCAGTCGCCCTGGAGTGGGTGGACCCCGTCTGGGGGCGGGTGGGTGTCGAGGGTGTTGTACTCCGCTCGGGCAGCCGCCCCTATCGGCCAGGAGTGCGAGAGCTGATTAAGGTTCGAGCCTATGAGAGCGCCGAAGCGATCATCGCCGGAATCACCGGCACCCGGCACGCTCCGATCTCTCTGCTGCTCGGACGCTACGACCTGAACACCGCCTTCGGCTCACTGCTCGTACGACGCCACTGCCGGCCACCGCTCGCCCGAAGCTCGAACTACGGCTCATGCCCGGAGGCCCGGAGCCCCCTGGGACGGGGTCCGATTCAGCGCGGGATGCGGAGCCCGAGGGGGACTTGCTCTTTGAAACCGTGCAGCCCGACATCGTCGCCGAGTTTCGAGCTGACACCGCCGTGGACGGGGGCAGGTACCGGCATCCTGTGCGCTTCCTGCGTATCCGAGCGGAGTTGCACCCGACGCAGGCACCTCCTTTCGGACAGGAGGGCTCGCCGGATGGCGGTGCCGGCGGCGGGCCCGGTATCTAACCGCTGCGTGCCTTGCTCATTGGCGTTGATGCCAATACTTGGCGTGTTGCGGATCTGTCTCGGCACCGGCACAGGGCAGGTAAGGGCTCATCGACTGCGCCCGGGACGGTACGCGGTCGGCAGTGATGTTGCCACCGAGGCGAGGGCTTGCGCGGTGCGGAGCGCCGGGCCGTCAGCCGCAGCCGGTACGAGGCGGGTGCCATGGCCCGCGGCCATCTCGAAGGCGGGGTGCTGCGACCAGGGGTGTGGGTGTCTTCGCGGAGAGATGGAGTGCCCAGGTCGGCTGGTGGACGGCGTGGCCGCCCCAGATGGTCCAGGTGGGAAGCGAGCTGTCGGCTTTCTGGGCGGCGAAGGCGTCGAACTGTACGCTGCCTTCCTGGGGGCCGGGGGCCTCCCAGGTGATGTAGCGCCCGTTGATGGTGTGCTTCCATTCCGCGTCGGTGAGCGGAACTGTCGCCTCGGTGATGCCGGTCTCGGGAGCGGTGGGGGAGAGGCCGCTGTGCCAGGCGTTCTCGGTGGCTATCGCGTCGAGCAGAGCGCTCACGATCGCGGTCGGTGTGGAGGCGGTGGCCGTGCCGCGCCAAAGGCGGTCGCTGACCGGCGTCTCGTGGGCCGCGAAGGTCCACTTGGTCTCGTGGCCTTCGGCATCGTGGTCGAAGATCGCACGGAGGGTCAGGGACTCGTGATTCGCGACGGTCGTGGAGTCCTCCCAGGTCCTTTCCCTGTCAAGTTCAGCGTGTTGAAGTGGGCGGGTACTCCGATGCTGCTGGACCGCCCCTGCCACGCCTCGGCTCCATCCACACCGGGGCCGTGCGCGCCTGCGACGTGATCCGGATGCTGTCCCGGGACGGCCGACCCACCCCGCTGGGCGACGCGATCGCCCACTACGGGCGGGCGGATCGCCAAGACCCTGCACATCCTGCGCCTGCCCGACGAACCCGGTTACCGGCGGAAGAGCAAAGTGCAGACCAACCTCCAGGAAGGCCGCCACGCGCTCACCCCCCCCTGGTGCTGTTCAACACCCGGTCATGGACGCCGCCGTGCAGCAACTGCGCGAGCACGGGTTCGATGTCCGCGACGAGGATGTGGCCCGCCTCTCCCCGTTCGTCCGGCACCACATCAACATGCTCGGCCGGTACTCGTTCCAGCTTCCCGAACTGCCTGGCGGCCTGCGGCCGCTGCGCGATCCGGACGCTACCGACGACGAGTGAGGAGGGGTATCAGCATCTGGCGATGCGGTCGAGCCATTCCGTAAGCAGGCTGCGCTCGTTGGCGCTCAGTGCGGAAGTCTGCGGGAGGACTGCACGGAGGGCGACCGCAGCGCCGGTCGGCCCGGGCTCGGCCGGGGCGGGGGCGTCTGTGATGATCGCGGCGATGACCGCTTCCCGTGCCAGGTCGGACACGGTGAGATCTCGTCGGTCTTCCGGAGTGGCGATCAGTTTGAGGACTGTGCCGACGCCGACGGCGTGGACGAGTTGCGCGGCGCGTTCCTCATCGACCCGAAGCCTGCCCACCGCGGCGATCCGGTGAATGCGGGCGGCGAGGACTTCGGCTGCGGCGAGCGCTGCCGGCGGACTCGCGTCGGGACGGGGCTCGCCGTACATAAGGGCGTACAGGGCTGGGTTGGCGAGGCCGAAGCCGATGTTCATATTCCATGCGGCGCGCAGGTCCTCGACCGGGTCGCCGCTGGGCGTGAGGTCGGCCTTTTCGTTCAGGTACGCGGCGAACCCGTCGGCGGCCACCGCGTCGAGCAGGCCCTGCTTGTCGCCGAAGAGACGGTAGATGGTCGGGGCCTGGACGCCGACCGCAGCGCTCACTGCCCGGGTCGATACCGCCTCGCGGCCGCTTTCGGCGAGGAGCCGGGCTGCGGCGGTGATGATCCGGGCACGGTGGCTGTCCGCAGAGGAAGGGCGATCGGTCTCCATGTTTCCAATGTTAACGGAAGCTCGTTAGCGATTTGCCGACTCGGTGATAACGTGTTTTCGTTATCAGTGGAAACGGTGTCGGCGGGCAACGATCTGAAGGCGCACCGTCACATCCTCGAAGCAATCCCTCCCGGAGGTTTCCATGATCGTCGTCACCGCCCCCACTGGCCAGATCGGCCACCAGACCCTTGCCAGGCTCCTCGACAGCGGTCAGCCGATCCGCGTGATCGCCCGCGACCCCGCCCGCCTCTCCCCGCAGGTCCGCGAGCGCGTAGAGATCGTCCAGGGGTCGCACGGCCACAGCGACGTTGTCGCCGAGGCGTTCGCGGGCGCCGACAGCGTGCTGTGGTTGGTGCCCCCGAACCCCCAGGCCGACAACGTCGAGGACTACTACCTGGACCTCACCCGGCCGGCGTGCGACGCGATCAAGAGCCAAGGAGTCCAGCGCGTCATCGGCGTCTCCAGCTTGGGCCGTGCGTACGGCAAGCCCGCCGGGCTCCTGTCACCCGCGTTCGCGATGGACGAGCTGCTCGAGAGCACCGGCGTGAACTACCGGTCGCTGGCCATGCCGTTCTTCATGGAGAACCTGCTCGGCCAGATCGAGGTGATCAAGAGCCAGGGGACGTTCTTCCTGGCGAACTCCGCGGACCGCCACCTCGCGACCGTCGCCACCCGCGACATCGCCGCGGCGGCTGCCGACCTGCTGCTCGACGACTCCTGGAGCGGACAGGGCAGCGTCCCGGTGATCGGCCCCGACGCGCTGTCCCCC
Source organism: Streptomyces sp. NPDC029674 (assembly GCF_044903205.1). Classification (NCBI taxonomy): domain Bacteria; kingdom Bacillati; phylum Actinomycetota; class Actinomycetes; order Kitasatosporales; family Streptomycetaceae; genus Streptomyces; species Streptomyces sp. NPDC029674. The sequence goes on along the minus strand of NZ_JBJDPY010000005.1, from coordinate 233,104 downwards.
AACGGCATGGCCGAGGTCCTGACCGAGGTCCTGGAACGACCGGTCCGCTTCCAGCAAGTCAGCAGCGAGGCACACAAGACGACGATGCTGCAGTACGGGATGACCGACGGATAGGCACAGGGACTGGTCGACATGGCCACAGCCCAGAACGCCGGCATCTACGACGCCGAGCAGCGCACCCTGCAGACCGCCGGACCGACCAGCTTCCGCCAGTGGTGCCAGGACGTACTCAAGCCGGCCCTGACGGCCTGACGCCGGCTGCCGGGTGACTCGGCGCCCGCTGTCACCCGGCGCAAGCAGGCTGGTGAACTCGGCGATGGCCTCCGGGGAGGGCTTGAAGTGGCAGCGGACGTTCTCCGGTTTCTTGTGCTGGGACTTCGCCACCAGCATCAGCAGGGAAGCGCCCTCCTCGCCGAAGCGGGCCAGGAAGGAGCGGCGGAACTTGTGCAGGTCCCAGCCAGTACCCGGCCCGCGTACGGCGGTGTGCTCGTCGAGTAGGGCCCGGGTCTGCCCGTACGAGAGCCGCGCGAACCCGGTGTCCGGGCACACATCCCGGGGGCTGACGATCTTCCCTGGACCGGCGCAGCGGCGGGTGACAAACACCGGCCCCCGGGTGCGGCCCTTCAGCAGGCGGGGCAGCAGCCGGGCGGTGCCCGCGTCCCAGTAGACGGTCTCCAGCGCGAAATATTCTCGCGTGCCTGGCCCTGGCGGCGGGACTTCGCCTTCGTGGCCTTGGCCTTGACCTGACAGCGGCGCCCGGCGAAGTCCAGGTCCTCGATGGTTGACGCCCCGGGACCGCCGGAGCCCCGTGACCACGTTCACGGCCCCAGGGCAGCCATGTCAGACGGTGGCGTCGGTTCCGGGATCCGGCACCGCAAGGGCCCAGTCCCCCATGGCCTCCAGGACGTTGCGCAGCCCTTGACCGAGGGGCGTGAGCTCGTACACGACGCGCGGCGGGATTTCCGCGTAGGTGGTGCGGGTGACGATGCCGTGCCGTTCGAACTGGCGCAGCCGGCTGGTCAGGGTATGCGGGCTGATGCCGGGCAGGGCCTCACGCAGCTGGTTGAAGCGAAGCGGCCCGGGCAGCAGTTCACGCACGATCAGGGTTGCCCACGGCCCGTTGAGGAGGGTGAGGAAGCGGGCGACTCCGCACTCGGGCAGACAGGGTTCGGGGTCGGTCATGTTCTTGACGGTAACTCCATTAGTGCAGTTGATGTAACCGGTGCACCGTATGCACTAATGGATTCATGACCTACGTGATTCACGGCGCCACCGGCGCCCAAGGTGCCCCTGTCGTCGCTGCCCTCGTCGCCGCGGGCAAGCCCGTCACCGCCCTGACCCGCAACCCGGACGCCGTCGTGGACGGCGCGCGCGTGGTGGCCGCCAGCTACTCCTCCGTGGAGGAGCTCACCGAGGCGTACCGGGGTGCCGACGGGGTGTTCGTCCACTTGCCGGTGGTGTCCGAATAGGACCGCCTCGCCTACGCCCGCACCATCGTCACCGCCGTCAACGCGGCCCGACCGGCCCGGGTGGTGTTCTCCACCAGCGGTGCCCCGACCGACCCCGCCCTCGGCGGTGCGGCCGCACTGCTGGCCGGCGGCCTGGCGGGCAGCGGGGTGTCACATGCGGTGATCGCGCCCACGCTGTACCTGGAGAACCTCCTCATGCCGTACGTCATGGACGCCGTACGCGAACGGGGTGCGCTGCCTTACCCGATCCGTGGCGATTTCCCGGTCTCCTGGGCATCCCACCTCGACATCGCTGATGTCGCTGTCGCCCTGTTCGACCGCCACGACGTCACCGGCGTGGTTTCGGTCGGCCAGTACCCGGCGATCACAGGAGCGGACCTGGCCGAGGCGTTCGGCACTCATTTCGGCAAGCGCGTGATCTTCGAGCCGATCACTCCCGAGCAGATGCGGGCCTCCGTCGCGCCCGTGATCGGCGAGGGCCCCGCCGCCGACGTCGCCGGCCTCTACCAGGCCATGAGCGCGCTTCCTGACCACTCCATCACTCCCGAGGACTCTGCTCAGAAGCTCCTCGGCATCACCCCCCGCACCACCGGCCAGTGGCTCACCGACATCGGCCTGTGAAACACCCGTAACAGTTGATAACCGTGGCCCCATGGGGCATGTCGCACCATCGGCCGAAGGGCGGCCTACCGGGAAGCTGTGTCCGGCGCGCCCTGGGCCGAGCGTGGGGTGCGGATCTTGGCGTCGCGCGCATGGCCCGCCGTGCGCAGGGTGCGCAAGGTGGCGGCGCATTGTTGCTGGGCCTGGTGATGGAGAACGGATCCGATCCGCAGATCGAGCTCTTCCTCGAAGACCCGGCCGTCGCCCGGATTCGGGCGGCGGCCGCAGTAGCCCGCGGCCTGGATGCGGTCAACGACTTTACTGGTGCCGCCGACGGTGATGGCGAACTCGCGGGCCATGTCCTGAACCCGGCAGCCGCCGGTGTGCTCCAGCATCCGCAGAATCTCCAGCCAGGTCAGCGGGAAATCGCATTCGCTGCGCAGCCGGGCGTCGATGGCGTTCCACAGCTCGGTTTCGTAGCGGATCAGATCGTGGTATAGCGCCTGGAGATCTGACATCATGACCCAACAGGTCCTGGCTGTGCCGGCAGGAATGCGGCGTCGCGTACGGCGCCAGGCTGCGGTGAGGGTCCAGCCGACGCTCCAATTCCGAATCGAGTACCGCCCGGCACCGCCGATTCGCCGCCGTGAAGACGTTGTTCCAGGAATGCGGCTGGAGCGGCAGCCCCATCTCGCTCAGCCACAGCCACAGCCACAGCGGCTCCGGGCCCGCCGGTCCTTCGGTGTACCAGGTCATCCGTTCGTCCGCGGTTGCCTCCGTCAGCGCTCGACCAGTGCCACCTCCCTAAAACTGGGTGGGGGATGCTCAACCTTTCGGGCGGCGTCGTCACCGCAGGCAAGGACTGGACGGACGACGGCGCGGTGCACGAGGTGCACTCGCTCAAGCGCCGTGCGGCTACCGCGACCCGACCTGTGCCGATCCCGCCGCAGTTCGTGACGGGCGGCTGTTCCGGAACCAGGCCGGCAACTACGTGGAGGCAGCTGCGTATGGCACGACGTGGGCGCGGGCACGGAAGTATGTCCTCACGCGCACGGAACTCGCCTCCGGGTTGGCCAAGCGGCCCTACGATCTGCGGCACGCCGGGATCTCGTTCTGGCTGTACTCCGGTGTGGACCCGGCCGAATGTGCTCGCCGCGCGGGCCAGAGCATCGAGGTCCTCTTCCGCCACTACACCAAGTTCCTGGACGGCGTCCGGGAGCAGGCCAACCGCCTCATCGAGCAGTCGATGGAGGAGTGGGACCGCGTTGGCAAGGGGATGGCGAGTGAGGGCTGAGTCGGGGTTTTGGTCCGTGACTGGTCCGGAACAGCTGGTCAGAAGGGGGACAGCGGTGGGAGAAACTGGAAGTTACAACGCAAACCGGGCCCTGCGCTGAGCGGGCCGCACGGAAGGCGCCTGACGGGCAAAAGACCAGGTCAGGCGCCTTTTTTTGTACCCTAGAAGAAGCCGAGCTTCTTCGCCGAGTACGACACCAGAAGGTTCTTCGTCTGCTGGTAGTGCTCCAGCATCATCTTGTGCGTTTCGCGGCCGATCCCGGACTGCTTGTAGCCACCGAACGCCGCGTGCGCGGGGTAGGCGTGGTAGCAGTTCGTCCAGACGCGGCCGGCCTGGAGCGCGCGGCCCGCGCGGTACGCCGTGTTGATGTCACGCGTCCACACGCCCGCCCCCAAGCCGTAGAGCGTGTCGTTGGCGATCTTGATGGCGTCGTCGAAGTCGTTGAACGAAGCGACCGACACGACCGGCCCGAAGATCTCCTCCTGGAAGATCCGCATGCGGTTGTTGCCTTCGAAGATCGTCGGCTGGACGTAGTAGCCCCCGGCCAACTCGCCGTCGTACTCCACGCGCTGCCCGCCCGTCAGTACTTTGGCGCCCTCCTGCTGGCCGATGTCCAGGTAGGAGAGGGTCTTCTCCAGCTGGTCATTGGAAGCCTGCGCTCCGATCATGGTGTCGGTGTCGAGGGGATGCCCGGCCTTGATCTGTTCGGTGCGCGCGATCGCCGCGTCGAGGAACTCGCTGTAGTGACCGCGCTGCACCAGCGCCCGCGACGGACAGGTGCACACCTCACCCTGATTGAGGGCGAACATCGTGAAGCCTTCGAGCGCCTTGTCCCTGAAGTCGTCGTTGGCCGCCCACACGTCGTCGAAGAAGATGTTCGGCGACTTGCCGCCCAACTCCAACGTCACCGGCTTGATGTTCTCGGAGGCGTACTGCATGATCAGCCGCCCCGTGGTGGTCTCGCCGGTGAACGCGACCTTGGCGACGCGCGGGCTGGAGGCCAGCGGCTTGCCCGCCTCGACCCCGAACCCGTTGACGATGTTGATGACGCCCGGCGGCAGCAGATCGGCGACCAGGCTCATCCAGTAGTGGATGGAGGCCGGCGTCTGTTCGGCGGGTTTGAGGACGACGGCGTTCCCGGCGGCGAGGGCCGGGGCCAGCTTCCATGTGGCCATGAGGATCGGGAAGTTCCACGGAATGATCTGCGCGACGACGCCGAGCGGCTCGTGGAAGTGGTACGCGATGGTGTCCTCGTCGAGCTCGCTCAGCGACCCCTCCTGCGCGCGGATGACGCCCGCGAAGTACCGGAAGTGGTCGATGGCCAGCGGAATGTCGGCGGCCAGCGTCTCGCGGACCGGTTTGCCGTTCTCCCAGCTCTCGGCGATCGCGAGCTGTTCGAGGTTGGCCTCCATTCGATCGGCGATCTTCAACAGCACGTCCGCGCGCCCGGTGACGGACGTACGTCCCCAGGCGGGTGCGGCCGCGTGCGCCGCGTCGAGGGCTCGCTCAACATCCTCCGCGGTGCCCCGGGCGATCTCGGTGAAGGGCCGGCCGTTGACCGGGCTCGGGTTCTCGAAGTACTGGCCACGGGCCGGCGCCACATACTCGCCGCCGATGAAGTGGTCGTATCGAGACTGGTAGGAGACGATCGCGCCCTCGGTGCCGGGCGCTGCGTAACGGGTCATCTTGGCTGGCCTCCCGGGGAAGGCTGCCCGCCGTTGGGCAGCTTTCGCCCGGAGGCTAGGAGCCCGGACGTTGCATCGACGTTGCGCACCTCTCCTCGTACGTCACCCACGCGGCCCTGCGTCCGGCCGGTGGGAGTGGGGAGCGTGGGGTCCTGTCGGCTCAACGGCCGGCCCCGCCGCGCTCGCGGCCGGCAGACGTCAACTCGGCGTCCAACTCCCTCAAACGGGCCAGCACCGGAGCCGTCGGACGCAACGCGGCCAGCGCCCGCCACACCGGCAGGTCGTCCTCTCCCCAGGAAGCGTGCACCCAGTCCGCGAGGAGATCGGGGTCGTTGCGGTCGACGAGCGCGGCCCGCAGCTGGTCGGCGAGCCTGCGGCGGAGCCGGACGAGAGCGGGAGCCTGCGACTGCGGCAGCAAGGGACCGGCATACGCCGCCGCGGCCGCCGCCACCGCACCCGCCCCCAGACGACGCTCGACCGTGTCGACATCGCACTCGACAGGCACCGCCAGCCTGTACGGCCGAGACCGCACCAACTCGGCGCCGAGCACCCGCCGCAGCCGTGCCATCTCCGCCCGCAACGTCACCTGCGGCACCGACTCGTCCTCGTACAACGCGTACAACAACTCGTCCCCCGCCAGTCCCTCCGGATGACGGGCCAGCAGTACGACGATCTCGCTGTGCCTCCTGCTCAGCCGCACCTTTCGCCCACCCGCGAGCAGCAGCGCCTCATCCCGGCCCAAAGCGGCCAGCTCCACCTTGTCACCTGCTCGCATCGGCGGAGTGAGCAGCGCCAGCTGGGACTCGGCGGCCCGCGCGACCGCCTGCACGAAGGCGAGACTGTGCGGGTGCGCGAGGCCGTCCCCGCCGGTGATGTCGACCGCGCCGATCAGCCGCCCGGTCCGCGGATCGTGCACGGGAGCCGCCGCACACGTCCACGGCTGCACACGCCGCATGAAGTGCTCAGTGGCGAAGACCTGTACCGGCCGGTCCACGGCGACCGCTGTCCCCGGCGCGTTCGTCCCCATGGCGGATTCCGCCCACCGCGCGCCCGGCACGAAGTTCATCCGTCCCGCCCGCTGACGCGTCACCGCGTGCCCCTCGACCCACAACAACCTGCCCTGCGCGTCGCACACGGCGAGAAGATGCTCCCCGTCCGCCGCAAAGCTCCCCATCAGCTCACGGAACAGCGGCATGACCCGCGCCAACGGATGCTCGGCCCGATACGTCCCGAGGTCGCCGTCGGTCAGCTCCACCGCCGCTCCGGTGGCCTCCGGACTCACCCGTGCCCTGGCCGATCTCCGCCACGAGTCGGCCACCACCGAACGCACCGGACGGGAGATCGTCCCTGCGTCGGTGAACCTCTCATGGGCCCGGCGCACCACCCGCAGCCGCTCGACGGGATCAGTGCCGGGTTCCAGGGCCACCCATGGATCGGTCAACTCGGCCTCCCGGGACGGCGATGCGGTGCTGCCATCGTCACCCCGGAGAGGGAAGCCGACAAGGACGCGGTGGTTCAGGCGAAGTTGACGAGGCGTAGATAGCGCGTCCAGTCCCAGAGCGGCCCCGGATCCGTATGGTCCGCACCGGGGACCTCATGGTGACCGATGATGTGCTCACGGTCCTTCGGGATGCCGTACTTCGAACAGATCGCGGCGGTCAGCGCCGCGGACTGCTCGTACATCGCGTTGGTGAAGTACTCGGGTTTGTCCACCCACCCTTCGTGTTCGATGCCGATGCTGCGTGTGTTGTAGGACCAGTTGCCCGCGTGCCAACCGACGTTGCGATCGCGGACGCACTGGGCGATGTGGCCGTCCTTGGATCGCACCACGTAGTGGGCCGACACCCGCTTCGCCGGGTTCTGGAAGATGGCGAGGGTGTCCGCGTACGTCTCCTGCGTGACGTGAATGACCACGTAGTCGATGGGATAGGTGCTGGGGCGGCTGGCCGCCGTGTAGTTGGAGGTACTGGCCGGCACCCACTCGGCCAGGGGGTAGTCGACCGCCTGGGGTCCGGCGGTCGCGCGGGTGGCGGGCAGGAGCACCGCGGGTACGGCTGCGGCGACCGCACCCTGCAGCAGCCGACGCCTGCTCGGGGAGCGTCTTACTCGATCCATGACTGGTCTGCCTCTCGGTGGTGGTGGGTGGGGGGGGGAGAGAGAACGGCTTGACTGGCGCTGTACTTGGGGAGCTCACCTGGTGGTGAGATCAACTGCGGCTGAGAGACGCAGCGCCGGTCTCCGGACGGGAGAGGCCGCCCTGGCGAAGGCGCTGGGTCTCAGGAGGGACGGTGGTCCGATTCGCGTGGTAGCGAGCCGGATATCTGACGCAGCCGCGCGTGCAGTTCGCGGGTGACCGTCGTGGAGGCCGCCCAGTCGCGGGCCGGTCCGATCGGCACGAGGTGCACGGCGATGGTGTCGCCCGGCTCCGCGCCCTCCACATGGAAGGGACCGGTCTGCGGGTTCAAGAACGGCAACTTGCAGACTTCGGAGACCAAGTCCTTCTCCGAGCGCACGTTTCCCGCGAAACAGTCCTCAGTGAACAGGTCGATGACCGTGCCCGGAGCTATGCCCGCGACGGGGAGGGCACCGCCGAACGTCCAGGTGTACTCGTCCGGCCCAGGCCGTACGGTCAGGGTCTGCGGGTCATTCATCGCTGTGCCGCTCCACTCCGGCCGGATGGGCAGGTCGTTCTCGACTCCCACCACCATCCACGTTCCGATGTCCGGGCTTGTGCACGACACAGGTGCGGTGAGCTCGGACAGTAACTTTTGAGAGCTTTCCCCGACATTTGAATCCCCCGATCCGCGTCGCCACCGCTGTCGCTGTCGCCACCGCCGTCGCTGTCGCTGTCGCTGTCGCTGTCGCCAGGGCAGCGGGGCCTCGCGTGAATTACGTTACGGCGCTGGGTGGTTGAGGCGGAAGGGCGCTGCCTGGATCTGTGCATAGCAGCGTGATTGTGGATATCCCGACCACCCGATCGGGGGAGAGGTGGCCGGCATCCTCATCCGGCCCAGGCTCGCTGCGACAAGTTCGCGCCGTCGTCACGCGCAAGCCGTAGCCACGCTCACGCCAGTGCCACGCTCAGGCCGACGCACGCTCGCCCCGACGCCATGCGCAGGCCGACGCACCCTCACCCCGACCCCACGTTCACGCCGGCGCCGCGATCACACTCACGCCGATGTCATGCTTACGCTCAAACCCGCTGGATCATCCAGCACCGCCCGCGCCACCGAATGCGCCGCCCCCAGCAGCGGGCCGTCCGGTCCGAGGCCGGACACCGTCACTCCGCAGGCCCGACCAGCGGTGCGTTCCATCAGTTCCTGCTCGAGAGCGGGCAGCAGCCACGGCGCGAGGCGAGACAGTGCGCCGCCCAGTACGACGGCCCGCGGGTCCAGCAGATTGACCGCGCCGGTGAGCGCGATGCCCAGTGCCGTGCCGGCGTCGTGGAGCGCTCGTCGCACTGTTTCGTCGCCCGCGGCGGCGCTCTCGGCCAAGAGCTCAGCCGGTCCGTCACCGGGGCTCAGGCCCGCCGCGCGCAGAACCGCTTCCTCGCCCGCGTACTGCTCCAGACAGCCACGGCCCCCGCAGGGACAGGCCGGCCCGTCGGGATGCACGGGTATATGCCCCAATTCGCCTGCGAAACCCCGTGTGCCGCGCAGCAGCCGACCGTCGACGACGAGTGCGGCACCGATGCCGATCTCGGCGGAGACGTGAAGGAAGTCCTCGGGCGATGCTTCTCCGAGCCATAGCTCGGCGAGCGCACCAAAGTTGGCCTCGTTGTCCACTGTCAGCGGCATCTCGGTGGGGAGGAGCCGGCTCAGGTCGATGTCGTGCCATCCGAGGTTGGGGGCGCGGACGACGGTCCGCGTGTCGCGGGCGACAAGCCCGGGCACGGCCACCGCTAGGCCCGCGGGGGACAGGCCTGCCCGGCGGGCCTCTGCGCTCACCTCATCCACGAGATCGGCGAGTTCTTCCAGGACCGGCACGGGCGAGCGTCCACGGTTCCCGGCCCGCCGCACAGCGCGCGCACGGACCTCTCCACTCAGATCGACCGCACACACCGCGAGGTGGTCGACACCCACCTCGGCGCCGATGCCGACGGGCCCCCGCGCACTGACCGCGAGGGCGGACCCGGGGCGGCCCACCCGGCCCGGCCGCTCGGGACCCAGCTCGTCCAGCAGCCCGGAGCGGATCAACTCGTCCACCAGCGTGGAGACGGCGGCCCGCGTCAGCCCGATGCGGGAGGCGACGGCGGCACGGGACAGCGGGCCGTGCGCCGCCACGGCGTGCATCACCCGGGACAGGTTGCGGCGGCGCATCGCCTGCTGGGTGTCGGGCAGCCGCGCGCCGGACGTACCCCGGCGCTCGTCGTGCAGCGGTGCGGTCATGCCTCGGTCAGTCCTCACTCCCCATGGGGCGCCCTGTCCAGGAGCGGCGCCGCGTCGGAGAGTACCCCGGAGATCCGGGACAGCGTTGCGTCGTCCCGGTCCACGGGGTCGAGCACGGGTCCGCGGGCCGTGCCCCAGCGGCGCGCGATCGCACTGGGATCCTCACCGGTCAGCAAGCCCGCCGCCTGTGCCGCGGCGCCGAGCGCGACGAGCTCCTGGGCCTGGGGGATCTGAACGGGACGTCCGGAGAGGCGCTGTACGGTTTCCTGCCAGGCCGTGCCGCGCGCTCCGCCTCCGATGAGCAGCAGCGGGGAAGACCGGTCGGCGTCGGGGTCCAGGACAAGGTCGAGCGCGCCGAGCAGCGAGTGCACGGCTCCGTCGTACGCGGCCTGGAGCAACTGCCCGGGCGACGTGTCGTGACGCAGGCCGTGCAGCACTCCGGAGGAGTGCGGCAGGTTCGGCGTACGCTCGCCGTCCAGGTAGGGCAGGAGCGTGACGGAGCCCCCGGGTTCCACGGCGTCGCGCTCCAGGTTGAGCAGCGCGGCCACCCGGTCGACGGCCTGCGTGCAGTTGAGGGTGCAGGCCAGCGGTAGCCACGCGCCGCGTGCGTCGGCGAAGCCCGCGACGGTGCCGGTCGGGTCGGCGGGACGGTGTCGAGAGACCGCGTACACGGTGCCGGAGGTGCCGAGGCTCAGCACCGGTGTGCCGGGGCGCAGTCCGAGCCCCAGGGCGGCCGCCGCGTTGTCGCCGGTGCCGGGTGCGACCAGTGTGCCTCTGGAGAAGGGCAGCTCGTCGCCGTCCCGCACCGTTCCGACAACCTCACCGGGACGGGCGACACGGGGCAACAGCGCCGGGTCGAGACCGACCATGTCGAGGATGCCCTCGTCGTACTGTTCCGCTTCCGACGCCCACCAGCCTGTTCCGGAGGCGTCGCCGCGGTCGGTGGTGCCGAGACCCGTGAGGCGTTCCGTGAGGTAGTCGTGGGGGAGGCGTACCGCGGCTGTGGCGCGGGCCGAGGTGGGCTCGTGCTCGGCGAGCCAGGCCCACTTCGTCACGGTGAAGGAAGGTCCGGGAACGCTGCCGATCCGGTCGGCCCACTCCTTGGGGCCGCCGAGGCGCTCGACGAGGCTCCGGGCCTGCGGGGCCGACCGCACGTCGTTCCAGAGCAGCGCAGGCCGCACCGGCCTGCCGTCCCTGTCGAGCGTGACGAGCCCGTGCTGCTGGCCGCCGATGGACACGGCGGTCGCCTCGCGGGCGGCCCGACCGCATTGTTCGAGAGCCGCGCACAGAGCGTTCCACCACTCCTGGGGGTCGCTTTCGCGGTGCTCGCCCGTGCTGACGCGGTGCGGAGCCTGGCCGCTCGCGACGACCCGGCCGGTGGCCGCGTCGACGACCAGGACCTTGGTGGACTGGGTGGAGCTGTCCACGCCGACCACGAGGGGTCCCTGGGCCGTGGGCGCTGATGACATGACGGTCTCCGTTCCTGCGGTTGTCTCCGGGTGCGCTCCGAAGTTCCTTCCCCGACCTTCCCAGCGGCGCCCTCGGATACTAATTTGTAAAGTGCCATGACGAAATAGGTGAGGGAGCCGTACATGAACTACCAGCCCACTCCTGAGGACAAGTTCAGCTTCGGTCTGTGGACCGTCGGCTGGCAGGGCAGGGATCCGTTCGGGGACGCCACCAGGGCCGCGCTCGACCCGGCCGACTCGGTGCGACACCTTGCCGAACTGGGTGCCTACGGAGTGACGTTCCACGACGACGACCTGATCCCCTTCGGATCGTCCGAATCGGAACGGGAGGGTCACATCAAGCGCTTCCGGCAGGCGCTGGACGCGACCGGTCTCGTCGTGCCGATGGCCACCACGAACCTCTTCACCCACCCCGTCTTCAAGGACGGCGCGTTCACCGCCAACGACCGCGACGTACGCCGCTACGCGCTGCGCAAGACGATCCGCAACATCGACCTCGCGGTGGAACTGGGCGCGCAAACCTACGTCGCGTGGGGAGGCAGGGAGGGCGCGGAGTCCGGCGCCGCGAAGGACGTGGGCCATGCGCTCGACCGCATGAAGGAGGCCTTCGACCTCCTCGCCGCGTACGTGACCGAGCAGGGCTATGACCTGCGGTTCGCGATCGAGCCGAAGCCGAACGAGCCGCGTGGCGACATCTTGCTGCCCACCGTCGGTCACGCCCTCGCCTTCATCGAGCGCCTGGAGCGGCCCGAACTGTTCGGCGTCAACCCCGAAGTGGGCCACGAGCAGATGGCGGGCCTGAACTTCCCGCACTCCATTGCCCAGGCGCTGTGGGCGGACAAGCTCTTCCACATCGACCTCAACGGTCAGACGGGCATCAAGTACGACCAGGATCTGCGGTTCGGCGCGGGGGATCTGCGCAGCGCCTTCTGGCTGGTGGACCTCCTGGAGAGGGGCGGTTACGACGGCCCACGGCACTTCGACTTCAAGCCGCCGCGTACGGAGGACTTCGAAGGAGTGTGGGCGTCGGCCGCGGGGTGTATGCGCAACTACCTGATCCTGCGGGAGCGGGCGGCCGCGTTCCGGGCCGATCCCGAGGTGCGTGAGGCGTTGCGCGCCGCGCGGCTCGACGAACTGGCGGTTCCCACCGCCGAGGACGGGCTGTCCGGGCTGCTCGCGGACAGGGAGGCTTTCGAGGCGTTCGACGTGGAGGCGGCCGCGGCGCGCGGGATGGCTTTCGAACGGCTCGACCAGCTGGCCATGGATCACCTGCTGGCGGCTCGGGGCTGAGCGCTCTCGTCAGCCGACGCTCCGTCAGTTCGCGCACGGGGGTCGCCTGAGGACCGGTTCGAGGCGACGCTTGATGGTATGGCCATGCCGCCCGTACCTCCGCAGCCCCCTCCGCCCCCGCCCAGTGGTCCGCCACCGGGCGGGGGCGGGTTCGGCCCACCACCAGGCGGCGGTTACGGGCCGCCTCCCGGCAGTGGGGGATGGCCGACCGGCCCGCCTCCCGGTGGGCCACCAGGGCGGCGTAACGGGCTGTTCGTCCTGCTGGCGATCATCGTGGCGGTGGGAGCCGTCATCGCCGCTGTCCTCGTGGCCACCGGCGACGACAGCGACGACAAGAAGGAGCCCGTCGAGAGCAGCAAGGACACGACGCCGGAACCCACTCCCTCTCTGAGCGTCCCGTCGCAGATCCCGACCGAGCTGCCCACTGGATTACCGAGCGATGTCCCGTCGCTGCCCACTGGCATTCCCTCCCTTCCGACGGACTTCCCGAGCGACCTGAACTCCCTCGTGCCCTCCTCACCCGCTGGTGACCAAGTCCCGTACTACCTGCTGAAGACGGGGGACTGCTTCAACGTCGACAGCAGCAAGCCGGGGCAGGCCGCGAAGAGGTCGTGCAATGGACCGCATGACGCCGAAGTCGTCGAGTTCGCCGAACTGAAGGGCACCTATACGACCGATCAGGCCCTCAAGAAGGCGGCGGCCGCCCTCTGCGAAGGCCCACTGCAGCGCAAGGCGCGTAACCAACCCTCGGGAACCGTACGAGGCACTCTGGTGCAGTATCCCGACGCAACGGGCTACAAGGTGGGCATCGACAACGTTGCGTGCAGTCTGGCGGGGGACAGCGGCCCGGGAAAGCGCAAGCTCACCAAGCCACTGTCCTGACGGGGCGTCGCTTCGAAACCAGTATTTCGACGGCCAGTACTTCGACGCCAGCACCTCAAGGCGATACTTCGGAGTCAGTACTTTTCCGGGAGCCTCACGTACGTCACCGTGGTCTCCACACCACTGTCGACCAGCCGCCCTCGCCGGTCGAAGGCCTCGGGCCCGTCGCTCATCCCGAAGTCGTTGTCATTGATGAGGGCAAGGGTGCGGCTGTCGACCCTGGCGACGCCTTCGATCTTGTCGGGCACGCCCTCGACGGCACCCAGGTCGACCACCAGCCGCTTGTCGAGGACGGGCACTCCGGAGGCGGCGGGATCGTCGAGCTGCTCCAAGGAGGGCCATGTCGTGGCCTCGTCCCACTTGCCGCCGACGATGTTCGACCTGCGGTCCAGAGTGACCGTCTGGAGTCGCGCGGCCTTGTCGGTCCGCTCCTGAACGAGGAGCCGATCGCGTCCGATGGCCACTACGGAGGAGATCTTCAGCTCCGAGGTGTCGTCCTCGCCGGGGTCCACGATGCCCACGGCATCGAACCGGTAGGCGTACTCGGCGGTGACCTTCTGCTTCTTCGGAGAGAAGCGCAGCAGTCGCGCCGTACGCGATTCGTCACCGGCGTCCTCGTCCGGAAGGGCCAGCGGACTCTGCACGGCCATCACGAGGTCTCCGCCGGGGAGTTGCGTCAGGCCTTCGAAGCCACGGTTCGTCTTGCGGTGCAGCAGAACGCCCGGCAGCGCCTCGACCACCGGATAGCCGGCGCCGCGCAGCTTCAGCCCCCGGGGAACGTAGCGCTTGATGACCTTCCCGCGCGCGGAGACATGGATCAGTGAGGGTCCGTACTCGTCGGCCAACCAGAAACTGCCGTCCGCGGCCCGCACGATGCCTTCGGTGTCCAGGCCATTCGGGTCGTACGAGACGGGAGCCTTCGCGTCATACGTGTACGGGGCCTCGTCGCGGCCTTCTTGGTTGGGCAGGCCTGTGACGGGCTTCCCGGAGGAAGTCGTGAGCGGCAGCGCGGAGACGACCTCGATTTTCGCCCCGTGGAGGCGGATCTTCACGATCGCCGGGTCGAAGCCGGGGATGGGGAAGGTGCGGCGCTTCTTGCCGTCCACCTTGATCTGACCGTTGGGGCCCCGGTCGGTCACCGTCCAGAACTCGCCTTTGCGGCCCGTCGGGTAGAGGTCGCTGCCGATGCCGCCGAGATCGACGCCACGATCGTTCTTCACCGTTCCGGGAAGCAGCGCGTTGCTGAAGGGGCCGAGAGGTATGTCCCCCAGGGTGGCGACCTTGGTGACCCGTGCCGTGCCGTGATCGCCGCTCGTCTGCCGGCCCGTCGCGGTGCCGGCTGCCGTGCGGGCGGCGATCACGGCGAGCGGTATGCCGACGGCTATGGAGCGGCGGACACGCTCCTTGCGGACTGCGTGCGGGGACATCAGGGGCCTCCTGGGGTACGCGTTCGGTGACAGCGGCCAGACTTCGCCGCCGCCACGAACACGAAGGGGCCACCGCGTGAACAGCGGGAGACGCGCCCGCGGCGCCTCCCGCGAGGGGCAGAAGGCTGTCGTTCGAACCCTCATGGATCGACGCCCCCGGTGCGCCGTACCTCCCAGTGGGAACCCCGTCGGGGTTACTCCTTGCCGCTGGCCATGGCCAGCGCTGTCGCCGGGTCATGAGCCGCCGGCCCCGCGGGGACCCAACGGCCCCGCTCCTTCCGGTAGGGCCACCAGCGGCCGTCGCGCCCATGGCGCAGCTGCGCGTCCGTGCCGACCACGGTCCAGCGGTTGTGGGCCGCGCGAAGCCGGGGCCGCTCGTCCTCGTCCCAGGCTGCGTCCAGCGCGGCACGCGCGCGTGCCAGTGCCTCTCCCCGAGGCGTCCACTCCTCTTCGAGTACGTGGAGCGCAGCCCGGCCGCCGTACGTCCAGGCCCGCACAGCGAGCGCGAGACCGTCCCGGCCGCGTTCGGATTCCGCCGCGAGACGCGCTTCGATCACGGCGCCTGGCTGAGCGGCTGCCAGACGCACCGCATCCTCCGCTTCGGTCAACTCAGCCTCGACAGAGCTCTTTTCGTGGCCGGGGGTGAGCGCGTCGGCCAGCAGCCGGTACGCCTCGACGGCCGCCTGCGCGGCCAGGAACTCGACCGCCGGCACATCGAGTCCCGGCGCGGGCTCCGCCTCCGTGTCGAGCGTCGGCGGCAGGCCCGGCTCTGCGGGCAGCGGAGGCAGGCCGGGCAGCGGCGGAAGGATGGCGCCGTCCGCGTACGCCTCCGCGGCGCTGACGCCCTCCGGGGCGGCATCCTGGGTGCCTTCCAGAGGCTCCTGGAAACCCGCTTCGGCGACGCTTCGCACCTGTAGCTCGTCGAGAAGTATCCGCTCTCCGCGCCCCCGCACCAGCAGCAGCACAAAAGGATCCTCGTCCAGCAGGCGCGCCACCTGGTAGCAGAGCGCGGCCGTGTGCCCGCAGTGGTCCCATGCGTCACAGTCGCACTCGGGCTCCAGGTCGCCGATGCCCGGGAGGAGTTCGACGCCCGCAGCCGCGGCATCCTCCACCAGATGCGGAGGCATCTCACGGTCCAGGAGTGCCGCGATGTGCCCGGCCCGCTCGATGGTCATGCTCAGGAAGCGGTCCCACTCCTCCGGGCTCAGCTCCTGCAGCAGGACATCGGAACGGTGCGGTGTGCCGTCACGGTCCTTGACGACCGCCGTGATCCGGCCGGGCCGCACGGACACCGCGCCCACCGCACCCGCGCGGGCGAGCCTGCGCCCCGTCTTGAGCTGCTGGAGATCGAGCGCGGTGTCCTCGAGAGCCTTCAGCCAGGACTGACCCCACCAGCTCTGCGCGAAGCCGCGTCCATGTGCGGGCGGCAGAGCCGCGAACGTCCGCTCGTCCGACTGTGCGCCCGCGCGCGGGTCGTCGTCCACGGCACCGTACGTCTCGTCATGAATGTCACTCATCGCGCGCCCCCTCGCAGCTCCACCAGATCCGACAGTTCGGCGTCGGTCAGCTCGGTGAGAGCGGCCTCGCCCGACCCCAGCACGGCATCCGCCAACTCCCGCTTGCGCAGCAGCATGTCCGCGATGCGGTCCTCGATCGTTCCCTCGGCGATCAGCCGGTGCACCTGCACCGGCTGCGTCTGCCCGATGCGGTAGGCGCGGTCGGTGGCCTGCGCCTCGACTGCGGGGTTCCACCATCGGTCGTAGTGCACGACGTGTTCGGCACGTGTCAGGTTCAAGCCGGTTCCCGCCGCCTTCAGAGACAGCAGGAAGACCGGGACGTCGCCATCCTGGAAGCGCTGCACCATGGCCTCTCGCGCCGCGACGGGGGTGCCACCGTGCAGGAACTGAGAGGGGACCCCACGGGCCGACAGATGCTGTTCGATGAGTCGCGCCATCTGGACGTACTGCGTGAAGATGAGCACGCTCGCCCCCTCGGCGAGGATCGTGTCGAGCAACTCGTCCAGCAGCTCCAGCTTTCCGGAGCGCCCGGGGATCCGGGGCTTGTCCTCCTTGAGGTACTGCGCCGGGTGGTTGCAGATCTGCTTGAGCCCGGTGAGGAGCTTGACGACCAGTCCTCTGCGCGCGATTCCGTCGGCACCGGAGATCTCCGCGAGCGTCTCCCGGACCACGGCTTCGTAGAGGCCTGTTTGTTCCGCGCTGAGCGAGACGGCGCGATCGGTCTCCGTCTTCGGCGGCAGCTCGGGCGCGATCCCGGGGTCCGACTTGCGCCGGCGCAGCAGGAACGGACGCACGAGCTGCCCGAGCCGCTCGGCGGCGCCGGGATCCGCACCGCCCTCCACCGCCTGCGCGTACCGCGTACGGAAGGTGCCGAGTTTGCCGAGCAGGCCAGGAGTGGTCCAGTCGAGAATGGCCCACAGTTCGGAGAGGTTGTTCTCCACAGGTGTGCCGGTGAGGGCCACGCGCGCGCGTGCGCCGATGGTGCGCAGTTGCTTGGCCGTGGCCGAGTACGGGTTCTTGACGTGCTGAGCTTCGTCGGCGACGACCATGCCCCAGGAGGTCTGCCCGAGCTTCTCTGTGTCCAGTCGCATCGTGCCGTAGGTGGTGAGGACGAATTCGCCGTCCGCCAGGCCCTCCAGGCTGCGCTGTGCGCCATGGAAGCGGCGGACACGCGTACCGGGCGCGAACTTCTCGATCTCGCGCTGCCAGTTGCCCATCAGCGACGTCGGGCAGACCACCAGCGTGGGGCCCGCGGTCTCCTCCTGTGTCTGGCGGTGCAGGTGCAACGAGATCAACGTGATCGTCTTGCCGAGACCCATGTCGTCGGCGAGACAGCCTCCAAGGCCGAGGGAGGTCATCCGTGCCAGCCAGTTCAGGCCGCGCAGCTGGTAGTCGCGCAACTCGGCGGCGAGCGCCTCGGGCTGCCCGACCGGCTCCATGCCCTCCGGGTCCGCAAGCCGCTCGCGCAGGGTCGCGAGCCAACCCGTTGGCTGTACGTCGACACGGTGGCCCTCGACCTCGGCCGTGCCGGTCAGCGCGGCGCTGAGGGCATCGATCGGAGTGACCTTGTGGTCCTGACGGTCGCGGGCACGGCGGGCCTCTTCGGGGTCGACCAGCACCCATTGGTCGCGCAGCCGTACCACCGGACGGTTGGCCTCCGCGAGGCGGTCCAGTTCTGCCCGGGTCAGCTGCTGGTCGCCCAGCGCGAAGCGCCAGTTGAAGGAGAGCAGAGCATCGGCGGACAGGAAGGACGGCGTATCCGAAGAAAGCTTTTGCGGTCCCTTCTGGTCGTCATCCCGCTCGTCGTCCGGAGGACCGATGACCACGCGCGCGGTAAGGCTGCGCGACAGCTCCTTCGGCCAGTGCACGTCCACGCCGGCGACAGCCAGTGCTCGGGCGCCCTCGCCCAGGAGCGCGGTGACGTCCTCGTCGGCCAGCTCGATCGCGTCGGGCACAGTGGCGGAGAGCAGCGGGGCGAGAGGCGGCCACGCGCGCGTGGCACGACGCAACGCGAGCAGGGCGTCCATCCGTGAACGCGCCCCGAAGGCTTGTGCCGAAGCTCCGGAGCCGGCCCACACCTCGGCGGCGTCCGCGACGAGCGAGGGATCGCTGACGCTGTGCAATTGCAGTACGGCCCGGAAGGGCAACCGAGTGCCGTCCTCGGCCACCGAAGTGAGGCCGGGAATCTCCACGCGCAACGAGATGCGTACACCGGCGTCGTGTCCGGCAGCCACATCAAGGGCCCAGGCACGCTGCTCGGGCACGTGCTGGGGCTCCGGTGCGGCGAAGACGGCCCCGCCCGTAGCCAGGGGTGCGGCGGGGGAGCGCGGGAGTGTGTCGGCCACGGCGTCCAGGAACTGGCGCAGCAGTCGCTCGGGCTCCGGCAGCCGCGGCGGCAGGGTGTCGTTCAACGGGCGCGCGTGGGCGGCCGGCGGCATCGCCGCGGACAGCTCACGCAGCCGCTGCAGATCTTCGGCGCTGAGCGGGCCGACGCGCCAAGCGTCGTGGTCAGTGACGGTCAATCCCGGCAACAGGAGTCCGCGAGCAGCCAGTTGGAGGGCCAGCACCCCCGCCGTCCCCCAGAAAGCGGCCGTCGGATGAGCTCCCGTGGCGGCACGCGCGCGCGTGAGGACAGGCAGTGCGGCGCGGACAGAGAGCAACACCGCGGGCACGGCGGCGGGCTCGATCCCGTCGTCCCCCGGCACCGCGAGGGTCAGTTCTTCGTAGACGCCGGCAGCTGTGTCCGGTGGCTCAGTGCCGTCGCTGCGCCAGAAGGCGACGCGTCCGTCGCGCGACGGGTCGGCAGGCACGAAAAGGGCGGAACAGCGTGACAGTTCGGAGAGCTCGGAGGGAGACACTACGGGGAGTCTGTGCACAGCGATAACGCATTCCTCAAATTTGACTACTGCAGCCGGAGTCGCCGAGAGTACAGCAACTTCAGGTGCGTCGGGGGCTGTGCAACAGTGACCCCGATCACATGGTGTAGCCAGCCCCCCCTACCGCCCGGGGCTGACCCCCGGTTCAACATGGGTGGTGCCGTCATGGTCGGCGAAGGTCACTGATCCGTACGTTCTATGAGGTCAGCCCCTCACCACCAGACGGAGACCCACTATGCCCCAGGCCGCCGCAGTCGCGGAACGCTCCCCAGCCGACACCGGCAGGCAGTCTGCCGGTAGTGATTTCGCGCCCCTGCTGCGCGCAGTCAAGGAGCAGCGGCTCCTGGACCGCCGCACGGGTTGGTACACGCGAACCATCGGCATCAACGCCCTCGCGCTGGCCGCTGTGGGAGTGGGGATGTTTCTGCTCGGCGCCTCGTGGTGGGTGTTGCTGCTTGCCCCTGTGCTGTCCGTCCTGTGCGCCCGGACCGCCTTCATCGGCCACGACGCGGGCCATTCACAGATAACCGGGAACCGTTCCGTCAGCCGCGCCATCGGTCTCGTGCACGGCAACCTCCTGCTCGGGATGAGCTCGGCCTGGTGGAACGACAAGCACAACAGGCACCACGCCAACCCCAACCATGTCGAGAAGGACCCCGACGTCGCCGCGAATGTCCTCGTGTGGACCAGCAGGCAAGCCAAAATGCGTCTCGGGTTCCGGCGTTGGCTCACCCGCAATCAGGCCTGGCTCTTCTTCCCGCTGACACTCCTCCAGGGAGTCGCCATGAAGATCTACGGCTTCCAGGACCTGCGGCGGCAGGATCCGCGCGAGCGCGTGGTGGAAGGCATCCTGCTGGTCGCCCATCTCATCGGCTACGTGACACTGCTGGTCGCCGCCATGCCCCTCGGGCACGCGATTGCCTTCGCGGCGCTGCACCAGGCGCTGTTCGGCCTGCACCTCGGGCTCGCCTTCGCGCCCAACCACAAGGGCATGGAAATGCCCGAACCGGACGGCGAGCGATGGGGCCACCTGCGGCGTCAAGTGCTCACCTCACGCAACGTTCGCGGCGGCCCGGTGACGGACTGGTTCCTCGGCGGCCTCAACTACCAGATCGAGCATCACCTGTTCCCGAGCATGCCGCGCCCTCACCTGCGCCGCGCCCAACCCGTCGTGCGCGCCCACTGTGCCGCTGTGGGAATGGCCTACACAGAGGCCGGATTCGTCGACTCCTACCGCCAGGTGCTGCGCCACATGTACGAAGTCGGCGAACCTCTCCGGGTCGAATAGACGGGAGGGCGGCGCTCGGGCAGCGGCGATCGGTCAGGGGCCAGTAGGGGTCACGGCTCAGGGTTCTCTCAGGGTCGTGGCCAGGAACCGTGGGAGAGCTGATGCCGTTCTCCAGGACAGAGAGCGGCACAAGCCGCGAAGGAGGCGACGCACATGTCGAAGAACGCGAAGATCGCCGCAGGGGGTGCGGCGGCCGGCATCATTCTGCTGATCTGGTTGCCGTGGTGGGCCGCACTCCTGATCGTGCTCGGTGTCCCCGCGGCGGCCTATCTGACGCTCGACTCCGGTCAGCGGCGGAGGCTGCGCCGCGTCACACGCAAGGAGATCGGTCACTGAGCCCTCTGCGTGGTGACGCAGTGGCTTCTGTCGCTCGTGCTCAGGAAGGGCGAACCGCTATTTCGTCGAGGGCTTCCAGCAGTGCGGGAAGCTCGGGGCCACGGCCCACCGGCAGCACCTCTCCGGGTTCCTCGTCCAGCAGGAGGAAGGCGATGTCGTCGGTCCTGGCGACCATGGACCAGCCAGGGCCGTCGGCCCGCAGGGTGCGCGCGTTGCCCGAGGCGAAGGACGACCGCACCCGCCCCAACGGCGGTGGAGTGTCCACGTACGCGCGTGCTTCTGCCAGGACGCGCCGGACGCTGGTCAGAGGCGCTGCCTCGGCGTCCGCCGGAGACTCCACCGCGGACCCGTCCGTCGCGAAGTCCTCGTCGTCGATCTGTGCCCGCCAGGCCGCCCATTGCAGTGCTATCTCGTCGGCGCCCAGCCGCCGTTGCGCAGGGCCCCAGGTGTCGGACCGGGGCGGCGCGAGTGGTGGACGGTCGGTGTCGTCGGGATCAGGTTCCGGATCGTGCGGAGCGGGCACTCCGGGGGCGGCCACGGCCACCGCGAGAGGCCACCCGGGCAGCGCGGTGACCACCGTGCGCTCTTCCGGAGACAGGTCGTACTCCATGCCGCAGTCCCAGGACGCGATCGCCACGGCCACGAGCGACACGTCGTCGACGACGACAGTCCAGCGCGCACCTTCACCGTCCTGGCCGAGCACCAGCCCGTATCCGGCTGCGAGCGGCGGGAGGCCGAGCGCCGCACACGCCTCCGGATAGTCGTCGCCCAGCACGCTGGGAAACTTCGCGGGCGTCAGGAGCACTGCCGTCAGCACGTACAGCGCGTCGTCGGCGGCGTCGACAGCGTCGTCCGTCCCGGCCATGCCCAGCCTCCCCGCTCGCTTCATCCGTCGGCGCACCCTAACCACTCGCCCCAGAGATCGTCGAGAGGTCGATGAGCAGGAAAATCACCGACGGACCACATCACACGACGGCTCGGTCGGGCCGGGGGATCACGCGGCGGGCAGCCCCAGAAGGGAACGGGCCACGGCTCGTGGCGATTCGTCCCGTTCACGCGCCAGGGCGATGACAGCGCGGCACGCGAGCTCGTTGACGCCGAAAGACAGCGCCTCCGGAGAGACCCACCCGGTGGCTTCGTCCATCTCGGCCTGATCGTCCTCCGCGCACGCCGCCACATAGACCGCGGCGGCCTCGAAGAGGTTGTGTGGGCGCTTGTGCTTGCCCTGATCGCGAGCGGCCTTGCCGGCGTCCCGCGTGGACTTGTTGGCCTGCCAGAACTTGCGGAGCCCGTCAAACATGTGGTCCACCTTCCCCCGGATGCGGCTACCACCATTGAACCCTCATCAGCCGCTCACGGACGTAGAGTTGGTGTTCCGGCGCGAGAAGGGTGAGCACGTGGTGAAGCGTTTCGAGCGGCTCGAGCAGATCAGGCGACTCGACCCGGAGCGGGACTTTCTCGAGATCTACCGGCTCACCGCGACGTTCGAGTTCCCGTGGGACTACACGCGCGCACTCGAACTCGCGCTCTACCGCACCTACGCGGTCCCCAGTATCGGCCGTCTGCTGGCGCAGACAGCAGAACTGACAGACCGTACGCAGAAGCGATACGACGACACGGCTCTTCTTCTCGACGCCGTCGTAGAGCACGGGTTCGCCGACGACGAGGGTCGTACCGCCATCCGGCGCATCAACCAGATGCACCGCAGCTATGACATCAGCAACGACGACATGCGCTACGTACTGTGCACCTTCGTGGTGGTGCCGAAGCGGTGGATCGATACATACGGCTGGCGCAGGCTTTCGCGCCACGAGATGGACGCCGCCGCCGTGTACTACCGCACCCTCGGTCAGCACATGGGCATCAAGGACATCCCGGGCTCCTACGAAGAGTTCGAAAACTTCCTTGATGCCTACGAAGAAGCCAACTTCGGTTGGGACCCAGGAGCGCGTGAGGTCTCCGACGCGACCCTGGACCTGATGGCCTCGTGGTACCCACGCCCCGTGGCGCCCCTCCTGCGGAACGCGACCCTCGCCCTGCTCGACGAGCCCCTGTTGCGGGCGTTCCGGTACGAGCAGCCGGGTGCGGTGGCCCGCGCGGTGGTCAGGGGTGCGGTGAGGCTGCGCGGCCGCGTGGTGCGGCTCATGCCGCCGCGCGCGAAGCCGCACTATGCGCGACAGAACCCGGAGATCAAGGGCTACCCCGACGGCTACGAGGTCGCGAAGCTCGGTACGTTCCCCGTGCCGGGCGTTCGCGGGTGTCCGGTGCCGCACAAGGGCATGTCAGCGACCACGCCCGCCGAGTGACGTCAAGGTGTCGCGCAGCCAGGAGAGTTCAGCCTGGCTGGTGGCACGGGCGATCGTGAGGACGCCGCGCCGGAAGGGGTCGTCCAGTTCCTCCGCGCGCAGAGGGCGTTCACCGTCGTAGAAGAAGCTGGCGGGTTCCTCGAGGAAGGCCAGCCGTCGTCGGAGCACCGCCGCTTGTGCCGTTGCGTCGTCCAGGTGGCGGAGGAAGGCAAGGAGCGTGAACCAGCGGTTCTCGTCGGTGATGTCTCCCTGGGCCGGCTCCGCGAGTCGTTTGCGCAGCTCCTGCCTGCCGGCGGACGTGAGGCTCAGAACGTGGCGTGGCGCTGCCACAGCGCCGGGCTGCGTCTCCCTGGCGAGCAGTCCTGCCTTCTCCAGCCGTTTGATGGCGGGGTACAGCGTGCTCTCCGCGACAGGGCGCACGTGCCCGGTGAGAGCTGAGATGCGCTTGCGCAGCTCGTAGCCGTGCAGGGCGGCGTCGTAGAGGAATCCGAGGATGGCCAGTTCCAGCATGGGTCGCATTCTGCCGCACTCACTCCACAGCGGCGGTACATCTGTCACGCAATACATCGGTGTCGATGTATTGTCTCTGGAGTCTGCTGACGACGACGGGGCGGACGACATGACGCGGGTTACGGAGTGTGGCGATGAGGGAAGCACGGTTCGACGCTCGGGGTAGCCGTGTGCGGTGGACCGAGGTCGACGGGGCAGAGCCGGCACGGGTGTACGTCCACGGCCTCGGCGCGGCTTCCACGGTCTACCACGCGCACATAGCGGCCAGGCCTGAATTGGCCGGTCGCCGCTCGTTGTTCGTGGATCTTCCCGGGCACGGCCTCAGTGACCGTCCCGCCGACTTCGGATACACCCTGGAGGACCATGCTGAGGCGCTGGCTGCAGCCTTGGATGAGGCGCACGTGGTCGGTGCGGAGATCGTCGCGCACAGCATGGGCGGGTCTGTCGCCATCGTGCTTGCCCGCCGACGCCCCGACCTGGTGACGAGGCTGGTCCTCACGGAGGCCAACCTCGATCCGCATCCTCCCGTCACAGCGGGCAGCAGCGGCATCGCCGCGTACTCGGAGCAGGACTTCGTCAGCGGCGGTGGCTACGTGCGTGTGCTCGGGAAAGTCGGCGCCACATGGGCGGCCACGATGCGCCTCGCGGACCCTCTGGCACGCCACCGGAGTGCTGTCGGCCTTGTCACGGGTACCCGGCCCACGATGCGCCGGACGCTCATGGAATTGCCCGTCGAGTGGGTCTACTTGCAGGGTGCTTCTAGCGGTGAGCTACCCGGGCACGGTGAACTGACGGCCTCGGGCGTGCGGGTGGTGACGGTGCCCGAGGCGGGGCACAACATCATGTTCGACAACGCGGACGCGTTTGTAGTGGCGATCGCCGGTTGCCCCTGACCGGCTCGTCGAAGTGGGGTGGCCCACGTTCAGTCCTGGCGTACCGCCAGGGCGAGGAAGCGTGCGTCCTCGTCGACGTATGAGGTCATGAGCCACCCGGAAGCGGCGAGCAGCCGACGGAGGTTCGCCTCCGCCCGCAGGTCGTCCGGAGTGATCTGTCGTCCCTGCCGTGCCGCGAGTGCCGCCCTGCCGATCGGGTGGAAGAGCGCGAGCAGCCCTCCAGGGCGCACCACCCGCCTCAACTCCTCCAGGTTCTCCGCGGGATCGGGCAGGTGGGCGATCAGCCCGGCGGCGAACACGGCATCGAGTGACCGCGCGCGCAGCGGGAGGTGCGCCACGTCGGCGAGCAGGAGCTGCCCGTCGCGGTCCCTGCCCGCACGTGTGGCGGCCTCCAGCATGGCCGGAGTCAGGTCGGCGCCGAGTACGACGCCCGAGGGTCCTACGGCGTCCCTGAGCGCGGGCAGTGCACGACCCGTTCCGCACCCGGCGTCGAGCACGGAGGAGCCCGGAGTGAGCCTCAGTTCGGCGACGGCCGCCCGATAGGCGGGCCCGTCGTCGGGGAATCGGCTGTCCCAGTCGGCGGCGCGGGCGGTGAAGAACTCTTGGACCTGCGTGTGGTCGTCGCTCATGCGACCCATGATCCCGCAAAGAGCCGCACGCGCGTTGGGTGCACTCGTTCGAGCTTGATGCGATCGTTCAGGAGCGTCTCTCTGTCATATTCCGCCAGCTTTCGAACTGCGCCCCCGGTGTGCGCCCCATGCCGGACTACCGTCCCGGGGCCATGGGACACCTGGACCACGCCACGTTCGGTTGGCTGACCCCCGTGCTGTCGTACGCGATGGCCTGCATCGGCGCCGCCCTCGGACTGCGCTGCACCGTCCGCGCGCTCGGTGCCGAGGGCCGCTCACGCCGGAACTGGCTCATCACCGCTGCCTCCGCCCTGGGTACCGGCATCTGGACGATGCACTTCGTCGCCATGCTCGGCTTCGGAGTCACCGGCACCGAGATCCACTACAACGTGCCATTGACCTTCCTGAGCCTGCTCGTCGCGATGGCCGTCGTGGGCGCCGGCGTGTTCGTCGTGGGCTACGGCCGGGACCGCGGGCGCGCGCTGGCGCTGGGCGGGCTCACCACAGGGCTCGGCGTCGCGAGCATGCACTACCTGGGCATGGCGGCGCTGCGCCTGCACGGCGACGTGCGGTACGACCTCGTGCTGGTCGGGCTCTCCGTAGTCATCGCAGTCGTCGCGGCGACCGCCGCCCTCTGGGCCGGCCTCAACATCAAGTCTCCGATCGCCGTCGCGGTCGCGTCGCTGGTCATGGGCGGAGCGGTGACCAGCATGCACTACACGGGAATGCTCGCGGTCAGCGTCCAGGTGGCCCCTTCCGAAGCCGCATTACCCGGGGCTACGACGATGCAGTTCATCTTCCCCCTCGCTGTCGGCCTCGGGTCCTACCTCTTCCTGACCTCGGCATTCGTCGCGCTGTCCCCGACCGCCGGCGAGCGCGAGGCGTCCGTGTCGGCCCAGCGACCGGTTGACGGCCTCGCTCTCTAGAGACGCCTCCGGCTCCCACCGGGCCAAACGCCCCCGACCATCCGAGCGAGGAGGCCATGGACGCCCCCCGAAGCACCCCCGATCCGGCCGCAAGCCCGACACCACCGCCTCCGGAGCACCCGGCGCGCGGGCGTCGCGCCCACGCGGGCTCACCCGCCGACGAACGACCGGGCGCAGAAGGCGAGTCCGTCGACCCGTCGACATACAGGGCGCCCACGCGCGCGGCACGGTGGCGGGTACGGCCCCGCACGGTGCGCGCCAAGATCGTGTGCCTGCTGATGGTGCCCGTCGTGTCGTTGCTCGCCCTGTGGGGGTACGCGACCGTCAGCACTGCGCAAGACGTGGCCCGTCTGCGCCAGGTGCAGCGCGCCGATGCCGACGTACGGGCCCCGGTCGAGGCGGCCGTCGCCGCCCTCCAGGCCGAACGGGTCACCGCCGTTCGCTACGCGGTCGAGCCCGGTGCGGACCGCGGCAGCGCACTCGAAAGGCAGGCGACACGGACCGATCGCGCGGTGGCCGAGCTGCGGCTGGGAGACCGACGGACCGTCGCCGACGGAGCAGGGCTTGCCGACGGTGTGGCCGACCGGCTGGAAGCGTTCGTGGCCGGTGCCGAAGAACTGCGCTCGTTGCGGACCGACGTGCTGGACCGGCGCGCAGGCTGGGACGCGACGTACGGCCAGTACACGAAGACGATCTCTCAGGCGTTCGCAGTGGATGGCGCCCTCACCGGCATGCAGGACACCGAACAGGGCTCCCACGCGCGCGTGCTGCTCGAATTCTCGAGGGCGGACGAGATGCTGGCCCGTGAGAACGCCGTGCTCGCCGCCGCCCGGCTGGACGGCGCCCTGGACGGCGAACGGCTGCGGTTGTTCACCGGCGCCGTCGACACCCGCCGCACCCTGACCGAAGCAGCGGTCGCGGACCTGCGCGGTCCCCAGCAGGCCGCCTGGCGCGGACTTGACGAAGGCAAGGCGTACGGAGACGTACGCACCGCCGAGGACAAGGTCCTCCTGGCCGCACCGGGCCGCAAGGCACTCGCCGCGGCACCGGCAGGGGCCTGGGACAACGCCTACGCGGTCGTGCGGGACGAGATCCACGCGATCAAGGAGGGAGCGGACCGCAGCGCCGCCGACCGGACCGACCCACTCACCCAAGGAGTGCTCACCCCGGCGGGCGCCGCCGTCCTGCTCGGACTGGTCGCCGTCTGTGCCTCACTCGTCATCTCCGTACGCATCGGGCGAGGCCTTGTCGTCGAGCTCGTCAGCCTCCGTAACGGAGCGCTGGAAATCGCGCGCCGCAAACTCCCGCACGCCATGCGACGACTGCGTGCCGGTGAGGAGATCGACATCCGTGCCGAGGCGCCCCCGGGCCCACCCGCGGAGGACGAGGCCGGACAGGTCTCCGAAGCGCTCGATACCGTCCATCGAGCGGCCCTGCGCGCGGCGATCGAACGCGCGGAGCTGGCCAGCGGCATCTCCGGGGTGTTCGTCAACCTGGCCCGCAGGACCCAGGTCCTCGTCCACCGCCAGCTCAGCCTCCTCGACAGCATGGAGCGCAGGGCCGACGACCCCAACGAGCTCAGTGACCTCTTCCGGCTCGACCATCTGACGACCAGAATGAGGCGCCACGCGGAGAGCCTCATCATCCTTTCCGGGGCCGCACCCGGCCGGGCCTGGCGCATGCCCGTCTCCCTCACCAACGTGGTGCGCGCGGCAGTCTCCGAAGTCGAGGACTACGCGCGCGTGGAGGTACGACAACTCCCCGCGGCGTCGGTTCTCGGGCCGGCGGTGGCCGACCTCACCCACCTCCTCGCCGAACTCGTCGAGAACGCCGCCCAGTTCTCGCCGCCCCACACCAAGGTGCGGGTCAGCGGCGAACCCGTGGGCAACGGCTATGCCCTGGAGATCGAGGACCGCGGACTCGGCATGGGCAAGGAGACGCTCGCGGAGGCCAATCGCCGTATCGAGCAGTCGGAAGCACTCGATCTGTTCGACAGCGACCAGCTCGGCCTCTTCGTGGTCAGCAGGCTCGCGGCCCACCACGCCATCAAAGTGCATCTGCGCACGTCCCCCTACGGGGGAACCACCGCCGTCGTCCTGCTTCCCACCGCACTACTGCACAGCGGCACGGTGGGAATCGCGGAAGTCCACGCTGGGGAGGCTCACCCGATGGCGCGCAGGGCGGCTCTAAACAAGGAGCACGCGCGCGTGCAGGGAGCACCGCGACAACACCTGAACAACCACGCCGTTCCGGTCTCGGCCACTCGTCCCGTGCTGGCCGCGGCGGCCGAGGAGCCCTCTCCGCCCGGCGTCACCACGCTCAGGCTGCACCAGGGACGAGCCGCCCGCGACACCCTGGGAGCGCCTCCCGCCGGCACCGAGGTGCCTGACGCCGTCGGCGTCGACGCACGGGACGTCGACGGCGACGCACAGGACATCTCGGACGGCCTACCGCGCCGCGTACGCCAGGCGAGCCTCGCCCCTCAGCTGCGGGAACGCCCCACAGACGGTGGCGGCACCACGACAGGGGACGCCGGGGGTGAGGACGAGCGCAGTCCTGAACAGGTACGCGACCGTATGGCCGCCTACCGCGACGGCTGGGCACGAGGGGGCGGCCGGCCTCCGGGTGCAGGCGGCTCGGGTCCCGCGGCTCCGGGGACCGTACCGGGCAGTGACAGCAGCGAAGGAGATCGCGCATGATCCAGGACCAGAGCATCCCCACCGGCCGGACCGGCGAACTGGATTGGCTGTTGGACGACTTGGTGCTGCGCGTCGGTGAGGTGCGGCACGCGGTGGTGCTCTCCACCGACGGGCTTCCGGTGGGCGCGTCGACCGCTCTCAGCCGCGAGGACGCCGAACATCTCGCTGCCGTGGCCTCGGGTTTCCACAGCCTCGCCAAGGGGGCGGGTCGGCACTTCGGGGCCGGCGGAGTGCGCCAGACGATGGTGGAGATGGACGATGCGTTCCTGTTCGTGGCCGCTGCGGGCGACGGCTCCTGCCTGGCTGTTCTCACCGCTGTGACGGCCGACATCGGTCTCGTGGCGTACGAGATGGCGCGCATGGTCAAACGGGTGGGCGAGCACCTCTACACCCCGGCGCGCTTCGCTGAGCAACCACCGGCCGCCGGATGATCGCGGGCGGCCGGTACCCATGAGCGAGGACACGAGCGGCACCCCGGGACAGCCGGGCAGCCAGTGGTACGACAACGAAGCCGGGCCTCTCGTACGGCCCTATGCGATGACGGGCGGACGCACCAGGCCAGGGCCGCGGGGCGTCCGGTTCGACCTGATCGCCCTGGTGACGCTCGACGACCGTGCTCCGGAGCATGACGACAGCACCGTGCTCGGGCCCGAACATCGGGCACTCACCGAACTGTGCCGCACCGAGACGCAGTCCGTGGCCGAACTCGCCGCCGGAGCCGATCTCCCCGTGGGCGTGGTCCGTGTGCTCCTCGGTGACCTGCTGGAGCTGGGCTGCGTGAAGGTCAGCCGACCGGTTCCGCCCGCCCAGCTTCCTGACGAAAAGATCCTCCGAGAGGTGATCGATGGGCTCCGAGCACTCTGACGCCACGGGCGCCGAGACCTCTGCCATGGCGTTGAAGATTCTGGTCGCGGGCGGCTTCGGGGTGGGCAAGACCACCTTGGTGGGCGCGGTCAGCGAGATCCGTCCGCTCCGTACGGAAGAGCTGTTGAGCGAGGCGGGTCAATCGGTGGACGACACCGAGGGGGTGGACCGGAAGACCACGACGACCGTGGCCATGGACTTCGGTCGCATCACCATTCGGTCCGGCCTGTCGCTGTACTTGTTCGGCACCCCGGGACAGGACCGGTTCTGGTTCCTGTGGGACGAGTTGTCACAAGGCGCCCTCGGTGCCGTGGTCCTCGCGGACACCCGGCGGCTCGAGGACTGCTTCCCCGCCGTGGACTACTTCGAGCACCGTCGTATCCCGTTCGTCGTGGCAGTCAACTGCTTCACGAGCGTGCGTACGTACGGGGCGCTCGAGGTGTCACGTGCCTTGGACCTCGACCGCGGGACGCCCGTGGTGCTGTGCGACGCCCGGGACCGCGATTCAGGGAAGGAGGTGCTGATACGGCTGGTCGAGTACGCCGGGCGGTTCCATACCGCCCGGCTGCTCGACTCGGTGGGCTGAGCTGTCGGTGGGCCCGCACTGAGCTGGTGGTGCAGCCATGTCGAGTCCACCGTCAGTCCGTCCCGAATCCTCCATGTGCCGTCAGTCGGAGACCCCGGCGTACGCGAGCACCTTGTCGATCCGCACGCGGACCAGGAGTTCCCCAGGGACACCGTTGCGCTTACCGAACTCCTCGGCCCGGTCGTCGCCCATGTAGCGCGCGCCGATCCGGGCTGCCCAATGCTGGAGCTGATCGATGTCCTCGCTCAGCTCCGCGCTGCCCTGCAGCACGACGAAGGCGAACGGCGGCTGATCGTCGTCGACGCACAGGGCCACACGCCCGTCCCGTGCGAGGTTTCGCCCCTTCACGGTGTCCTTACCGGTGTTGAACACCAGGTCGTCCCCGTCGAGGAGGAACCAGATCGGTGCGATGTGCGGGCTGCCGTCCGCCCTGACGGTCGAGAGCTTGCCGGTCCGGGTGCCGTGCGAGACGAAGGCCCGCCACTGGTCATCGGTCATCTTCTGTGCCATGTCCCCATCATGCTTGCCGGGGCGCCGGTCGTGGTGAAGGCTGGCAGGTCAGATCCTCCAGCCAGGGGGAGGGACACGGGGAGACGGAACATGGGGCAGAGCATGGGGCTCGGTTGGCTGCTGGACGACCTGACCCAGCGGATGGAACACGTACGGCACGCGCTGGTGCTCTCCAACGACGGCCTGGTCACGGGCGCGAGCACGGACCTGAAGCGGGAGGACGCGGAACATCTGGCCGCGGTCTCCTCCGGTCTGCACAGCCTCGCCAAGGGATCGGGACACCATTTCCACGCCGGGAATGTACGCCAGACGATGATCGAGTTCGACGACGCGGTCCTCTTCGTCACGGCGGCGGGCGACGGCAGTTGCCTGTGCGTCCTGAGCTCGGCGGAGGCCGATATCGGCCAGGTCGCCTACGAGATGACGCTGCTGGTGAACCGCGTCGGAGAGCACCTGGCCGTGGACGCCCGGCAGCCGGAACGAACGCCGGTCGTCGACCTCTGACCTGCACTGACGCTGCCACGCCAAGAGTTATCCACAGGCCAAGCGAGGATCGTGGTGATCGGGCTACGGTTTTTCCCGAGAGCAAGCAAGCACATCTCACGGGGGAGATCCACCATGACCGGTGACACCATCACGCAATCCGCCGGCGCAAGGCCCGCCCGACCGACGGTCACGCCGGGCTGGGCGGCGAGGGAGCTGGGGCTGAAGCGCGGCGAGTTCGACCTGGCCGTGATGCTGGGGCGCATTCGCACCGTCGCGGACGTGCCGGGCGGCCAGCGCCGCGTCACTCGCGGGGAGATCGACCGTGTGCGCGGGTGCGAAGGCTTCCCCGAGGCACTGCGGGAGAGCGTCAGAGCGGTGGGCACCACCGAGGGCGCGGAGCTCATGCAGATCACCACGGCCCGCTTCACCCGGCTGGCACGCGCCGGTGCCCTGACGCCCGTAAAGTTCTACTTGAACCGGTATAGGGCAGTCGTCTGGCTCTACCTCGCCGAAGAGCTGCGACATTTCGCCGGGTCCGAGATCAATGCCGCACTTCTCACGGGACGCCTGCCGGAGACGATCCGAAGGCGCCTCGAAGAAGGACAGGATCTCCGGGCACGCAACTGGCGGGGACGGTACGCGGGGTTCCTGCTGCGCCAATCCGAAGACGCTTGGGAACGCGCCGCTGCCATGGCCTCCTTGCTCGATCCCGTACAGCTCGCGGAAATCGTCAGGGACCCCTATGAACGCGCGTATCTCAACCGGCTCAAGCCGGTTCCGCGCACCCAGGGCGCACCGGAGTCGCCCGCGGTGCGGACCGTTGAGAAGATCACGACCGCGGATGACCCCGACGAGATCCGGTGGCTGCGCTCCAGCCTGCTGTTCGGCCTCCTCCAAGCCCGCGCAGAACGCCCGGCGCCGCGGCCGAACCAACGTCCCGGGCCAGAAACGGTCGCCCGCGAGCGGGAGTTGGAGCCGCCAAGCGAGATCCCGGCGGAAGCTCCGGCGCCGGCGCCGCGAGGCCTGATGAAGTGGTTGCGCCGCAGGAGGGCGTAGACCGCCCGAGCCGCGTCGTCGGAGGACCGGGGCTGCGGTTGAGGCCCCTGCCCTGTCACTGCATCGTCGCGTCCAAGTCCTTGGCGTACTCCTCGATGGCGGGGCGGTATGCCGCGATCTCCGGGTCCTTGCTCGTGGCGACGAGCAGTGTCAGAAGCATCTCCATCGCGTCATGCGTCCGGCCGGTGTTGTACAGGGCCATGGCCAGGAATGTCTTGAGCCCGCCGTCGTTCGGGAACTCGGCCGTTCCACGTTCGAGTGTGGCGACGGCTTCCTCGTAGCGTCCCAGGATCCGGTAGGTGCTGCCCAGGCCCAGCAAGGCTCCGCGGCGATCGTCGTCCGACAGGCCGGTCCCGTTGAGCGCGCGTTCGTAGTACGGCACTGCTTCGGCCTCCAGCCCGAGCGTGTCGTGGACCCACGCCGTCTGGTACGCCACCTCAGGATCGTGCGGGAGCTCCGCTGCGAGGGCGACAAGTTGCTCCCGGGCCTCCTCGCGCCGGCCCACCTCGCGGAGCCGTACGGCCTCCGACAGCAACCGATCCCTGTCCCCGCTCGGAATCCCGCTCAACTCCCCGCCCCTTCAGAGCCTTGCCCGTCGTGCAACCACTCTCGCGGAAGCTGCGAAACCGGAATCTATCCCGAACGGAGGCAGAGATGCCTGTCGAATTCCGTCGTGCGCCCGGCCCGGGGCCGTCAAGCGGCCAGTTCGTCCTCCAGCCATGTACGTCCCCGGGTGCGAGCAGTGAGCCGTACGCCGCCCAGCCGCGTGGCGAGCCGCTCGGCCTCGGCCTGCACCGCGCCCTGCGCGTCCGCGCCGACGTCCTCGAGGAACCGGCACACGATCTCGCCGCTGCTGTCCTGGGCCCAGCCGCCGACGATGCGGCCGTCCCACCACACGGACGGGCCGATGTTGCCGTTCCTGTCGAAGAGGCGCGGGCCGTGCTCCCCGAGGAACCAACCGCGGTGCTGCCAGCCCATCGGGGTGGAGTCGAGTGCCGGCAGCAGAGCCGCCCACGGCTCCGGCTGAGAGGTCTCCTCCATGTCGTCGGGGAGCAACAGCCCTTGCAGCCCGTCCAAGTCGACCTCCACCGGGCGCAGTTCCGTCAGGGCCCGCTTGGTCTGGGTCTTGGTCCACCCGGCCCACCACCGCAAGTCATCGGCGGTGGCCGGGCCGAATGCCCGGAGCCACCGCCGGGCGAGCTCCGTCTCGGCCTCCCGGGTGTCCCAGTCGGTGAGGCCACCGGGAAACCAGTCCGTCAGCGGCGCCCAGCGGTACTGATGGGAAGTCCATGTGCCGCGGGGCCTGCCCCGCACCACGTGCCCCTCGGTGGCGAGCAGCAGAAGGAGTCGACTGGCCAGCTTCTGTCGGCCTTCGTAGCTCTTGCCGCGCGACATGACCAGTTCGGTCGCCAGCCTGGGGTCGTCGCTCGCGAGCTCGGCCGCGGTCGCCTCGCCCCGCTCCTTCAGCGCGCGCAGCGCCACCTCTTCCGCCTGTGCCAGCCACGCCTCCACCCCGGCCGCGTCGTCGGCGACACCGGACTCGGCCAGCATCCCCAGAAGAAGACGGCGCTCCCGCGCGGCGACCGCCCGCGAACAGGCGGCCTGCAGCACCGGCGCCACATCGAGGGACGTCACGAAGACCGTGCGCCGCATCCCCATCAGCCGGATCAGCGAGCGGTCCTCGTACAGAGCGCGCTCCACGTCCGCCACCCGACCGTCCCGCATGCGGGCCCAGGCGCCGACGTACACCGACGACGGGTCGGTGCCGTGGAGCGCCAGCAAGGACCGTGCCACCTCGACCGGGTCGTCCGACCTCGTGTCCACCGTCAGCCGATGGCGGAGCGCCAGCCTCGCCCGCCGCTCCGATGCGTCGATCCGTCGCACCGTGCCTCCCCTCCAGGCCCTGCGCCGGTTACGACCCGGCTGTCTGACTGTCCATGTGGCGCTCGCCGTACGGACGGAACAACCCTTCCTGCACCACCGACACGAGGAGGTTCCCCTCCTTGTCGTAGATGCGGCCGCGGGCGAGGCCGCGGCCCCCCGTCGCGATGGGGGACTCCTGGTCGTAGAGGAACCACTCGTCGGCCCGGAAGGGGCGGTGGAACCACATGGCGTGGTCGAGCGACGCCATGTCGAAGCCGCGGGGTCCCCACAGAGGTTCCACGGGGATGCGGACGGCGTCGAGGAGCGTCATGTCACTCGCGTAGGTCAGCGCGCAGGTGTGCACGAGCGGGTCGTCGCCCAGCGGGCCGACGGCGCGCATCCACACCGCGCTGCGCGGCTCGGCGCCCTTGGTCTCCTCGGCGGTCCAGCGCAACCGGTCGACATAGCGGATGTCGAAGGGCTGGCGCCGAGCCATGCGCTCCAACTGCTCGGGGAGTGCGCCGAGGTGCTCCCTGATCTCTTCGGCGACCGTCGGCAGCGACTCCGGAGCGGGGGCCGCGAGGCGCGGCGGCAGCTGGTGTTCGAAGGCGCCCTGTTCGGGCTGATGGAAGGAGGCGGTGAGGTTGAAGATGGTGCGGCCCTGCTGGACGGCGGTGACGCGGCGCGTGGTGAAGGAGCGTCCGTCCCTGACCCGTTCCACCTGGTACACGATGGGCACGCCCGGGCGCCCCGGGCGCAGGAAGTACGCGTGCAGCGAGTGCACCGGGCGGTCGCCCTCGGTGGTCCGGCCCGCCGCCACCAGGGCCTGTCCGGCGACCTGCCCGCCGAACACCCGCTGCAGGGACTCGTTCGGGCTGCGGCCCCGGAAGATGTTGACCTCGATCTGCTCGAGGTCCAGCAGGTCGACCAGCCGGTCGGCGGGATTGTTCATGACAGTTCCTCGACTCCTGTCCGGGACGCACGGTTCCTCGGGGCTCTCAGAGCTGGCCGACGTCCGTGACCCGGACGACGGCGCGGCCCTCCTCGTCGGAAGCCGCGAGATCGACCTCCGCGCTGATGCCCCAGTCATGGTCGCCGTTCGGGTCGGCGAACGTCTGCCGGACGCGCCACAGACCGTGCTCGGGATCCTCCTCGATGAGCAGCAGCTTGGGCCCGCGGGCATCGGGGCCGGTGCCGAGATCTTCGTACTCGTCCCAGTACTTGTCCATGGCCTCACCCCAGGCATCCGCGTCCCACCCGGACTCGGCGTCCAGCTCGCCCAGCTCCTCGACGTGGTCGAGGGCGGCCAGCTCGACCCTGCGGAACAGCGCGTTGCGGACCAGGACGCGGAAGGCGCGGGCGTTGGCCGTGACGGGCTTGACCTCGTCGGCCTTCTCCTGGGCCTCCTCGGCCGTCATGACCTCGGGGTTGGCCAGTTGCTCCCACTCGTCGAGGAGGCTGGAGTCGACCTGGCGCACCATCTCGCCGAGCCAGGCGATCAGGTCCTCCAGGTCCTCGGACTTCAAGTCGTCCGGGATGGTGTGCTCCAGGGCCTTGTACGCGCTCGCGAGGTAGCGCAGGACGATGCCCTCGGTGCGAGCGAGTTCGTAGAAGGACGTGAATTCCGTGAAGGAGAGCGCCCGCTCGTACATGTCGCGGATCACAGACTTCGGGGACAGCGGGTGGTCGCCGACCCACGGGTGGCTTGTGCGGTACGTGTTGTACGCGTGGAAGAGCAGCTCCTCCAAGGGCTTCGGGTACGTGATGTCCTGGAGCCGCTCCATCCGCTCCTCGTACTCGACGCCGTCCGCCTTCATCAGCGCCACTGCCTCGCCGCGCGCCTTGTTCTGCTGGGCCGCGAGGATCTGACGCGGATCGTCGAGCGTGGACTCGACGACGGACACCATGTCCAGGGCGTACGAGGGGGACTCGGGGTCGAGGACCTCGAAGGCGGCGAGGGCGAACGTCGACAGGGGCTGGTTGAGCGCGAAGTCCTGCTGCAGGTCGACGGTGAGGCGCACGATGCGACCCGTGGCATCCGGCTCGTCGAGCTTCTCCACGACGCCGCCGGCGAGGAGGGACCGGTAGATCGCGATGGTCCGGCGAATGTGCCGCAGCTGCTGTTTGCGCGGCTCGTGGTTGTCCTCGAGGAGGTGACGCATCGCCTCGAAGGCGTTGCCGGGCCGGGCGATCACGGACAGGAGCATGGTGTGCGTGACCCGGAAGCGGGAGGTCAGCGGCTCCGGCTCGGAGGCGATGAGCTTCTCGAAGGTGCTCTCGGACCACGCGACGAAGCCCTCGGGAGCCTTCTTGCGGACCACCTTGCGGCGCTTCTTCGCGTCGTCGCCGGCCTTGGCGAGTGCCTTCTCGTTCTCGATGACGTGCTCGGGCGCCTGGGCGACCACGAGCCCCGCTGTGTCGAAGCCCGCGCGCCCGGCGCGTCCGGCGATCTGGTGGAACTCCCGAGCGCGCAGTGTGCGGACACGAGTGCCGTCGTACTTGGTGAGAGCGGTGAACAGCACGGTGCGGATCGGGACGTTGACGCCGACCCCCAGGGTGTCGGTGCCGCAGATGACCTTGAGGAGTCCCGCCTGTGCGAGCTTCTCCACCAGGCGCCGGTACTTGGGGAGCATGCCGGCGTGGTGCACGCCGATGCCGTGGCGCACGTAGCGCGAGAGGTTGCGGCCGAACTTGGTGGTGAAACGGAAGTTGCCGATCAGGTCGGCGATCTTGTCCTTCTCCTCGCGCGTGCACATGTTGATGCTCATCAGCGACTGTGCCCGCTCGACCGCCTGGGCCTGCGTGAAGTGGACGATGTAGACCGGCGCCTGCTTGGTCTCCAGGAGCTCGGTGAGCGTCTCGGTGATCGGCGTCAGACGGTACTCGTACGACAGCGGCACCGGCCGCGTCGCGGAGCGGACGACCGAGGTGGGGCGGCCCGTGCGGCGCGTCAGGTCCTTCTCGAACATGGAGACGTCGCCGAGCGTCGCCGACATGAGGATGAACTGCGCCTGCGGAAGTTCGAGCAGGGGAATCTGCCAGGCCCAGCCGCGGTCCGGCTCGGCGTAGAAGTGGAACTCGTCCATGACGACCTGGCCGATGTCGGCGTGCTTGCCGTCGCGCAGCGCGATCGAGGCGAGGACCTCGGCCGTGCAGCAGATGACGGGGGCGTCGGCGTTGACCGACGCGTCACCGGTCAGCATGCCGACGTTCTCGGTGCCGAAGAGCTTGCACAGGTCGAAGAACTTCTCCGACACCAGAGCCTTGATGGGCGCCGTGTAGAAGGTGACCTTGTCCTGGGCCAGTGCCGTGAAGTGCGCACCCGCCGCGACCAGGCTCTTGCCGGAGCCGGTCGGGGTGGACAAGATCACGTTGGCCCCGGAGACCACCTCGATCAGTGCCTCCTCCTGGGCCGGATAGAGGGTGATGCCCTGGTCCTCGGCCCACGACGAGAAGGCTTCGAAGAGGGCATCTGGGTCGGCGTCCGGCGGCAGCTGATCGATAAGGGTCACACCCCCATCTTGCCTTCCTTCCTGCCCGATCACGGAACCGGAGGTCTCCACGAAGATCACGAACGCTACGCTGTGTCGCCAACGGGGCGTCAGAACAATCGAAATGGGGCGGGCAACACCAATGATGGGACCGGCACACTCACTGTCGGGGGCGGCGGCCTGGCTCGGGGTCGGTGCCGCGGCAGCGGCAGCGGGGCACACGATGCCCTGGCCGGTCCTCCTCGTAGGAGCGCTGATCTGCGCCGGAGCAGCGCTCGCACCCGACCTCGACCACAAGTCGGCGACCATCTCGCGGGCCTTCGGGCCGCTCTCCAGGGGCCTCTGCGAGATTGTCGACAAACTCTCGTACGCCGTCTACAAGGCGACCCGCAAGCAGGGGGACCCGCGTCGCTCGGGCGGGCACCGCACACTCACGCACACCTGGCTGTGGGCGGTGCTGATAGGAGCGGGCGCGTCGGCCCTGGCGATCTTCGGCGGGCGCTGGGCGGTGCTCGGAATCCTCTTCGTCCATATGGTGCTCGCCATCGAAGGCCTGCTGTGGCGGGCCGCCCGCGGGTCGAGCAGCGACGTCCTGGTGTGGCTGCTCGCCGCGACGAGCGCCTGGATCCTCGCCGGGGTCCTGGACAAACCGGGCAACGGCTCGGACTGGATGTTCACCGCGCCCGGCCAGGAGTACCTGTGGCTGGGGCTGCCGATCGTGCTCGGCGCGCTGGTGCACGACATCGGGGACGCGCTGACCGTCTCCGGCTGCCCGATCCTGTGGCCCATCCCGATCGGCCGCAAGCGTTGGTACCCGATCGGGCCGCCGAAGGCGCTGCGGTTCCGGGCCGGGAGCTGGATCGAGCTCAAAGTACTGATGCCGGTGTTCATGCTGCTCGGGGGAGTGGGCGGCGCGGCCGCGCTGAACTTCATCTGAGGGATAGCAGTCGTCCGGAGTGCGGCCACGCCCTAGTGGGGTCAGGTCGTCGTGGCCGGGTGCTCGCCGTGCCAGGAGTGCCAGAGCGCGGCGTAGGCGCCGTCGGCCGTCACGAGTTCGTCGTGCGTGCCGAGCTCCGTCACCCGGCCGTCCTCCATGACCGCCACGCGGTCCGCGTCGTGGGCCGTCTGCAGACGGTGCGCGATGGCGATGACGGTGCGCCCGCGAAGGACGGCGGCCAGGGCCCGTTCCGTGTGCCGTGCTGTCGTCGGGTCCAGGAGCGCGGTGGCCTCGTCGAGGATGAGCGTGTGCGGGTCGGCGAGCACGACACGGGCGAGGGCCAGCTGCTGGGCCTGCGCTCCGTGCAGGCGGTGACCCCCGGGGCCCAGCTCGGTGTCGAGACCGTCCGCCAGGCCGTCGGACCAGTCGGCACCGACCGCGGCGAGGGCGGCCTTCAGCTCGACGTCCGTGGCGGACTCCGCCGCGATGACGAGGTTGTCCCGGAGGGTGCCGAGGAAGACGTGGTGCTCCTGGGTGACGAGGACGACCTGACGGCGCAGCCGGTCGGGCGGAAGGTCGGCGATCGGTACGCCGCCGACGGTCACTGTGCCTTCGGCCGGCGCGTCGATCCCCGCGAGGAGTCGGCTCAGGGTGCTCTTGCCCGCCCCCGAGGGCCCGACGATCGCGAGCCGCTCTCCGGGATATACAGAGAGGTCGACGCCGTGCAGGACGTCGGCGCCACCGCGGTAGGCGAAGCGCACCCCGCTGACCTCGATGCGGTCGTCCTCGGGGGTGGTGCCGGGACGGGGGACGGAAAGGGCGGCAATAGGAGTGCCGATGTTGGTGCGCCCCGTCGGGGCGCAGGCCAGGCCTTCGACCCGGGCGAAGGCGGCGCCACTGCTCTGCAGCTGTTCCACCTGCTGCAGGATCGTGTCCAGCGGCTGGGAGAGCTGCTGCAGGTAGAGGGCCGAAGCGACCACCGTGCCCAGGCTCACGGAGCCCTGGTCGTGCAGTACCCCTCCCAAAAGCAGCACGGCGACGACCGGGACGGCGTACGAAATGTCGATGGAGGGGAAAAGGACGTTGCGCAGGAACAGCGTCCGTTCGTGGGCGACGACGCACCGCTCGATCTCAGCCTCGCTGTCCGCGACGCGGCGCTCGCGCAGGCGCAGGGCCTCTATGGTGCGGGCCCCGGACGCCGTGGCAGCGAGCACCTCGGCGAGTGCGGAGTGGGCCGTGCCCTGCTCGAGGTAGGCGGAGTGCGCACGGCGCAGGTACCAGCGGGTGACGAACCGGATGCCGGTGAGACCGAGCACACCGCACACCCCGAGCAGGGGGTCGAGCAGAAGGACCGCGCCGAGGATGAACAGCGCTTGCACGGCCGCCACGAAGACATCCGGGCCGGTGTCGCGCAGCATCTGCCCGGCGGTCGCCACATCGGTGGTGCCGCGGGCTGTCAGATCGCCCGCACCGGCCCGCTCCACGACCGAGGCGGGCATGCAACCATCCACGAATCCTAACCACCTCTGCTCCGGCGCGAACAGAGCTCCTCCTACCCGTGCCAGGACCGCCACAGCGCCGCGTACGCGCCGTTCGCCGCCACCAACTGGTCATGGCTGCCCAGTTCGCTGATCCGGCCGCTTTCGACCACCGCGATGACGTCGGCGTCATGTGCCGTGTGCAGCCGGTGCGCGATGGCCACGACTGTGCGGCCGTCCAGGACGCGGGCCAGGGAGCGCTCCAGGTGCCGTGCCGCGCGCGGGTCGAGGAGCGAGGTCGCCTCGTCCAGGACCAGTGTGTGCGGGTCGGCGAGTACCAGTCGTGCCAGAGCGATCTGCTGGGCCTGCGCGGGCGTCAGTGCGAACCCGCCCGAGCCGACCTCGGTGTCCAGGCCCTCGTCGAGGCCGCGTGCCCAGTCGGCCGCGTCGACCGCGCCGAGCGCCGCCCACAGTTCGGCGTCCCGTGCTCCGGTCCTGGCGAGGAGCAGATTGTCGCGCAGGGAGCCCACGAAGACGTGGTGTTCCTGGTTGACCAGGGCCACATGGGTGCGCACCGCCTCCGCGGGCATGGCCGACAACGCGGCGCCGCCCAGGGTGACATGACCGGTGCGAGGCCCGTAGATACCGGCAAGGAGCCTGCCCAGGGTCGACTTGCCCGCGCCCGACGGGCCCACCAGGGCGACGCGCGAGCCGGGTTCGACGGCGAGGGACACCTCGCGGAGCACGTCGACGCCCTCGCGGTAGCCGAAGTGCACGTCGTCGGCGAGGACATGCCGTCCGTCCGGAGTCACGGAGGGGTCGCCGGCGTCCGGTTCGATGTCGCGCACACCGACGAGCCGGGCCAGCGACACCTGGGCGACCTGGAGCTCGTCGTACCACCGGAGAAT
Organism: Streptomyces sp. NPDC029674; assembly: GCF_044903205.1. NCBI lineage: Bacteria > Bacillati > Actinomycetota > Actinomycetes > Kitasatosporales > Streptomycetaceae > Streptomyces > Streptomyces sp. NPDC029674. Next base: position 192,441 of record NZ_JBJDPY010000005.1, on the reverse strand, counting down.
GATGCCCAGCGGGTCGACGAGCATCTGCGCGATCAGCACCCCCGTGGTCAGCTGGCCGACGCCGATCCAGCCCTGGAGGACGAAGACTCCGCCGATCATGAGCGTCGAGCAGAGCACGAGCGTGTGGGTGAAGTTGATCACCGGGAAGAGGACCGACCGCAGGTAGAGCGTGTACCGCTCCCATGCGGTCCACTCCGCGATGCGGCGCTCCGACAGTTCGATGCGGCGGCGGCCGAGGCGGTGGGCCTCCACCGTGCGTCCGGCGTCGACGGTCTCGGTGAGCGCGGCGGCCACGGCGGCGTACCCGGCGGCCTCCGAACGGTAGGCGGAGGGAGCCCGTTTGAAGTACCAGCGGCAGCCCACGACGAGAAGGGGAACGGCGACGAGCACGGCGGGTGCCAGCGGCGGCGCGGTCACGACGAGACCGCCGAGCAGCAGCACCACCCACACCACGCCGATGGCGAGCTGCGGCACGGCCTCGCGCATGGCGTTGGCCAGCCGGTCGATGTCCGTGGTGATGCGCGACAGCAGATCGCCGGTACCGGCCCGCTCCAGGACGCCGGGCGGCAGTCCGACGGAGCGTACGAGAAAGTCCTCGCGCAGATCCGCCAGCATCCGCTCGCCGAGCATCGCACCGCGCAGCCGCACTTCGCGCACGAAGAAGGCCTGCACGACGAGGGCGGCCGCGAACAGGCCGATGGTCAGCTCCAGGTGGAGGTCGCGGGTGTCGTCCGAGACCTTCTCGACCAGGCCGCCGAGGAGATAGGGGCCGACCATCGAGGCGACGACGGCGAGCGTGTTCACCAGGATGAGCAGGAGGAACGACCGGCGGTGGCGCTGGAACAGTTCGCGCACGTAGTCGCGCACGGTCGCGGCCGAGCCGACGGGCAGGGTCTCCGCCGTCGTGGGGGCCGCCGGATCGTATGCCGGGGGCGCCAGGCCGATCATGCCGTCTCCTCGATGTCGAAATCTGTCAGGGCTTCCGGATCGGCCGGGACTTCCGAGCCCGCGAGGGCCTCAGCGGCGAGGCGTTCGGTGTCGGTCTCGCGGGTCACGACCGCGCGGTATCGCGGTTCGCTGTGCATCAGTTCACGGTGCGCGCCGACCGCCGCGACCTCGCCGTCGGCCAGGAAGACGACACGCTCGGCACGGTCGAGGAGCAGCGGCGACGAGGTGAGCACGACGGTGGTGCGTCCCCGGCGCAGTTGCCGGATGCCGTCCGCCACCCGGGCCTCGGTGTGCGAGTCCACGGCGGACGTGGGCTCGTCGAGTACCAGCGCCTCGGGGTCGGTGACCAGCGAGCGGGCCAGCGCGAGGCGTTGGCGCTGGCCTCCGGAGAGGGAGCGGCCGCGCTCCGTGAGGTGGGCGGCCATCGGGTCGTCGTCCACCGACGCCTGCGCGAGCGCGTCCAGGACATCGGAGCACTGCGCCGCGGCCAGCGCCTCCTCCGGACTGACCTCTCCCGATGCCGGTACGTCGAGGAGGGCGCGGAGGGTTCCGGAGAGCAGGACGGGGTCCTTGTCCTGGACCAGGACCGCGGTGCGGGCGGCGGCCAGCGGGAGGTCGTCCAGCGGTACGTTTCCGAGACGTACGGACGGCAGGCCCGCGGCCTCGTCGAACGCGGGGTGTCCGCCGAGCCGTTCCGCGAGCCGTCCCGCCTCGTCCGGGTCGCCGCAGACCACGGCGGTGAGGCGGCCGGCCGGGGCGAGCAGGCCCGTCGCCGGGTCGTACAGGTCACCGGAGGGCTCAGGTGCGGCAGCCGCCGAAGGCTGCGGATCCGTGGAACCTGCCGCCGTCCGTTCCAGGGCGAGAACCCGGGCCGCCCGCTTGGCGGAGGGCCGGGAGAAGGAGTACGCCATGGCGATCTCTTCGAAGTGCCGCAGCGGATAATTGAGCATCATGATGGCGCTGTAGACGGTGACGAGCTCGCCCACCGTGACGCGGCCCTCGCGGGCGAGGTGCACGCCGTGCCAGACGACCGCGATCAGCAGCAGCCCCGGCATCAGGATCTGGATCGCCGAGATGACGGCCCACATCCGTGCGCTGCGGACCGCGGCGGTGCGTACCTCCTGTGAGGCGCGGCGGTAGCGGTCGAGGAAGAGTTCCTCGCCGCCGATGCCGCGCAGCACCCGCAGTCCGGCGACGGTGTCCGACGCCAGTTCGGTGGCACGGCCGGCCTTCTCGCGTTGGAAGTCCGCCCGGCGGGTGGCGCGGGGCAGCAGCGGCAGTACGGCCAGCGCGAGCACCGGGATGCCGACAGCGACGACGACGCCGAGCGCGGGCTGGTAGATGACGAGGCCGACGCAGACCAGGACGACGGTGAGCGCGGCCGCCGCGAACCGCGAAAGGGCCTCCACGAACCAGCCGATCTTCTCGACGTCGCCGGTGGATACGGCCACGACCTCACCGGCGGCGACGCGCCGGGTCAGCGCGGAGCCGAGTGCGGCGGTCTTGCGGGCGAGCAGCTGCTGCACGCGCGCCGCGGCGGTGATCCAGTTGGTGACCGCGGTGCGATGCAGCATGGTGTCGCCCACCGCGATGCCGATGCCGAGGAGACCGATCAGCGCGCCCGCGAGGGCGAGCCGTCCGCCGGACCGGTCGAGCACGGCTTCGACGGCGACGCCGACCATGTAGGGCAGGCCCGCGATGGAGGTGAAGTGCAGCAGGCCCCAGGCGAGGGACTTGAGCTGTCCGCCGAGCTGGTTGCGGCCGAGCCACAGCAGGAAGCGCGGCCCCGACCGGACATCGGGGACGCCGGGGTCGGTGAACGGGAGGTCGCGAATCTGCATGATGTCCCAGGACTAGGCGCGGCGGCCGTCGCTCCGACGAGGTGGCCGAAGAAGTGAACGGCGGTAACAAACCGTGAAAGGTTCGCCTCGCGCGGTGGTCCGAGGCAAACGGTTTTCCGTCCCGAGGTAAAGAATCGGCCCGGTCCTGGCATGTGCCGCGGCACTGGGCGGGGGCAGCGCGGGCCGGGTGCGACCATGGACGGATGCGAATAGCCGGTGGGGTGCGAGTGGTGGTCGCGGCAGCGGCCTGCGGTGTTCTTCTGACGTCCTGCGCGAGCGGCGACGACGGGGGGTCGCAGAAAGGCGACGGCGGCTCGCGGAATGCCGGAGCCGGCGCGAAGGGCGGCGAGAGCGCCCACGCCGGGGCTGAGAATCCGCGGCGCATCCCGGACGTCGGTGACCGTCTGCAGTCCAGGATTCCCCGGAACTCCCGCCAGGTCGTGGCCGTCTACGGTGCCGGCGAGGACTCGGCGAAGTCGACCGTGGTGCTCTACACGAAGTCGGGGAGCAAGGACACCACTTGGGAGAAGGCCCGCAGCTGGCCCGCGCACAACGGCAAGAAGGGCTGGACCACCGACCACCGCGAGAACGACAAGCGCAGTCCGGTCGGCGTGTTCACGCTCACCGACGCGGGCGGCGTCCTCGCGGACCCGGGAGCCAAATTTCCCTACACGGAGTCGGTGTCCATGCAGGCCCCGCACTACTGGCCGAAGACGCACTGGCACGACTTCGACTACGTCATCGCCATCGACTACAACCGCGCCAAGGGCACCCCGCCGAACGACCCGACGCGCCCGCAGGGCCAGGCCAAGGGCGGCAGCATCTGGCTGCACATGGACCACGGCAGCGGTACGTCGGGCTGCGTGAGCCTGTCCAAGGCGGGCATGAAGTACCTGCTGCGCACGCTCGACCCGAAGCAGCACCCGGTCGTGGTGATGGGCGACAGGACGAACCTAGGGGCCTGAGCGGTGCGGGCCGGCGGCAGCACCATTGCGGTGATCGGCGACTGGCCATAGAAATCCCCCATGAGAAGACGCGTCATGTCCATGCTCGCCGGAGCGACCCTCGCGGCGAGCACCCTCCTCGGCGCCGGTCCGGCCGCGGCCGCCACGCCTCCACCGGAGTTCGGGAACGACTGGCACGACCCGGTCACCGCCGCGCCGCCCATACCGAAACCACACACCAAGTCCTGCGAAGTGACGGTCGCCGAAGCGCAGTTCAAGGACTTCACGCCGTACGAGGGCGACTACACCCCTCCGGAGAGGTGCGGTAAGGGCGACTGGGGCAAGGTGGTCCTGCGGCTGGACGGAAAGGTCAAGGGGCGTCAGTACGACCGTCTCGGCTACCTCCGAGTCGGCGGCGTCGAAATCTTCCGTACGTCGACTCCGCAGCCGTCGGTCGACGGCATCACCTGGTCCGTGGAGAAGGACGTCACCCGGTACAGCGAAACGCTGAGCCACGACCAACACGTCGAGATGCTCATCGGGAACGTCGTCAACGACACCTACACCGGGATCATCGACGTCAAGGTGACGCTGACGTTCTACCAGCAGCGGAAGGCGGATGCCGCCGACCGTGGGACGCCCGACCGGATCATCCCCCTCGGCGACGGCACCACCGGCACCACCCTCACCACTCCACGCAACAGTGAACGCATCGTCGCCGAGGTGTACGCCACCGGCTCCGGCGGAGGCTGCGAGGAGTACTGGTACCTGACCGTGCCCGACGCCGCGCCCTACTCCTGCAAGGCTGACGGCGGCCCCTACCGCGAGGTGCAGGTCAAGGTCGACGGCCGCCTCGCGGGCATCGCCGCGCCGTTCCCCACCGTGTGGACCGGCGGCTGGTCGAACCCCTTCCTCTGGTACGTGGTCCCCGGGCCGCGCGCCTTCGACATCAAGCCCATCGAGTACGACCTGACACCCTTCGCGGGCATCCTCAACGACGGCCGCCCGCACCGGGTGGAGGTCTCCGTCGCGGGCGTGCCCGAGGCGCAGACCGGCTGGAGCACGCCGGTCAACGTCATGGTCTGGCAGGACGAGAAGAGCGACCGCGTCACCGGCAGGCTGACCCGCCACAAGGAGGGCGATCTCGCCAACAAGTCGACATACAGCCCCGGTTCGGGCGGCGAGGCGCACCGGCTCGACACGGAGGGCGGCCACCGGCTCAGCGTCTCGGGGTACGTGAACACCTCACACGGCCGCGTCGCGACGACCGTGACCCGCACCCTCGCGAACACGTCCGTCCACCGCTGGACCGACGGTGAGTCGATGGACGCGCTCAAGGCCACCTGGACCGACCGCGAGACGGTCACGACGGGCCACCGCGCGGTGCGCACCGCCCGGACGTACACCATGGACGGGACCACGACCCTCGGGGCCGGCGATCGGCTGCGGACCGAGATCTCCCTCGGGGACCGCGCCGAGAGCACGACGAAACAAGGCGGTCGGCGGACCGGCTGGTCGGTGCTGGACGACCGTTACGACGGCGACGCGACGTACACCGTCAACGTCCCGCGCGAGCAGCGGCACGCCGTGGGCACGTCGCGCGAGCGCTACCGGCTGCTCGGCGACGCGGGCTGCTACGACCGGAGCATCTCCACCGTCCAGGGGACCCTGACGGAGGACCGCCGGCGCTGCTGACCGGGCGAGGACGCTCGGGCTCGGTGGCATGAACCCCGCCACCGAGCCCGCCCGGGTCTCGTATCCCTCAGCCCTCTACGCCTTCGGCTTCTCCGAGTCGATCCCCGGCCGTGCCTTCTTCCACAGCCCGCGCGTGAAGTCCGGGATCGCCTGTGGCGCGCCCTTCGCCTTGATCGAGAGATGGCTCAGCGGCACGGGCGCCGTCCATGTCGCGGCGTCGTACACATCGAAGTCCGGGACCAGACCGAGCTGCATGGTCTGCATCAGCCGGAAGATCATGATGTAGTCCATGCCGCCGTGCCCGCCGGGCGGGTTGGAGTGCTCCTTCCACAGCCAGTGGTCGAAGTCGGCGTACTTGGCGAAGTCGGCCCACTGGTCGTTCGTGTGGTCCGGCTCGATGTAGATGCGGGCGGGGTAGTCCTCGAAGACGCCCTTCGTGCCGCCGAGGCTGTTGATCCGGGAGTACGGGTGTGGCGTGCTGACGTCGTGCTCCAGACGGATCACCCGGCCCTTCGCCGTCTGGACGAGGCTGATGGTGCGGTCGCTCTCGATGTACGTCTCCTTCCAGCTGGGGTCGCCCGCGGGCATGTGCGCCTTGCGGTACTCGGCGAGGCCGAGCGCGGGCGTGCCGAAGCTGGAGATGTGCGTGACGCGGTCGCCGCGGTTGACGTCCATGTAGTTGGCCGTCGGGCCGAAGCCGTGGTTGGGGTAGAGGTCGCCGCGCAGCCGGGTGTGCCAGAGGCGCCGCCACGGCCCCTCGTAGTAGTCGGGGTCGAACATCAGGCCGCGCAGGTCGTGGTTGTAGGCGCCCGCCGCGTGCAGCAGGTCACCGAACTTGCCCGCGTGCGCCATGCGCAGGACGCGCATCTCGTTCTTGCCGTAACAGCAGTTCTCCAGCTGCATACAGTGCTTGCGGGTGCGCTCGGACAGGTCGACGAGCTGCCACAGTTCGTCCAGGCGCATGGCGATCGGGCACTCCACACCGACGTGCTTGCCGTTCAGCATCGCCGACTTGGCCATGGCGAAGTGGAAGTCCCAGGGCGTCGCCACGTACACGAAATCGATGTCGCCGCGCTTGCACAGGTTCTCGTAGTCGTGCTCGCCCTTGGTGTACGTCGCGGGGGTCGGCTGGCCCGCGGCCGTGACCTTCTTCGCGGCGGCCGCGGTCTTGTCCTTGACCGGGTCGCAGAGCGCGACGACACGCACGCCGGGTATCGCGAGGAACAGGTCGATCATGCTGCCGCCGCGGTTGCCGAGGCCGATGATCCCGACCCGTACCGTGGAGCGCCGCTCGAACGGTACGCCGATCATGGTGTCGCCCTTGCGGGCCGGGGCCGGGGCCGGGGCCTGGGCCGTGTCCGACGCGGAAGCGGCCGCGGGGGCGTCGGCGTGCGCCGTGCCGCCGGTGAAGGCGCCGACTCCGAGCCCCGCGCCGGCGAGGCCCGCCGTGCGGAGCACCGTGCGGCGGGAGCGGCCGTCCCCCGCAGTGCTTCCGGAGCCGTCGTCGGGGGTGGTGCCGTCAGGGGTCGGGGTGGCGTTCTCGTCGTGCATCGGACCTCCGTAGCTGAATGTCGGCTGGTCTCTACCACTGGGGCGGAAGCCACCCTGGTGGGGGCCCGGCCGGGGCGCAAGGGACAGGAGGAACCGAAGAGTTGGATTTATCGAGGGAGGGGGGAAGGGGAGGGGGAGGAGGGAGGACGGAGGTAACAGGGGGCGCGGGGGAGTAGCGTCACGGACGCGTCGCGCGCTCCAACTCCAGGAGTACGGAGTAGTAGCCGCGGCCCGTCGCGTGGTCCATGCCCACCTCGCACATGCGGTTCGCCGAGAGATGCGCGTCGAACGGCCGGGACGTGACCTCCGCGGCCTCCTTGCGGGTGGCCGATTCCGTGAGCTCCTTGTGGAGCATGCCGCGGTCGCCCGCGAAGGCGCAGCATCCCGCGTCGTCCGGGACGACCACCTCGTCGGCGCAGGCCTCGGCGACGGCGCGGAGCTGTGCCTCGTCTCCGAGGTGCTGCATGGAACAGGTGGGGTGCAAGACGGCGGAGCCGACCGTGCGGTGCACCGTCAGCCGGGGGAGGAGCTCGTCGGCGGCCCAGACGACGGAGTCGACGACCGTCAGCTCCCGGTGCAACTCGCGATTGTCGGCAGTCAGGTAGGGCACGACCTCGTGCGCGATGCCGAGAGTGCAGGACGAGGCGTCGACGATCAGCGGCAGGCGGCCGCCCGCCGTCCAGCCCCAGGCCGCCTCGACGATGCGGTTGGCCATGACCCTGTTCCCGGCGTCGTACCCCTTGGAGTGCCAGATCGTCGCGCAGCACGTCCCCGCGACATCGTCCGGAATGCAAACCGGCTTCCCCGCGCGCGTGGAGACGGCGACCACCGCCTCCGGGAGGGAGCGGTCGCCCGGCCCGCCGAAGATGCGGTTGACGCATGCCGGGTAGTAGACGGCCGAGGCGTCCGCGCGTGCGGTGCGCGGCAGTGTGCGCGCGGCGGCCCCGGGGATCCGCGGCAGCCACTCGGGGACGAGGTCGGGGCGCACGGCCCTGCGGGCGGTGCGGGTGACCGCGGTCAGCAGCCGGTCGCTGATCCTGTCGGCGGCGGCCACCGCCAGTCGCGCGGATGCCTCGACGGCCTTGAAGTTCTTCGCGGCGAGAGCGGCCGCCCTCTCCTCGCGCGGCGAGTGCCGCGCATGACGGAAGTCCTTCATCAGCGCCCCCGTGTCGATGCCCACCGGGCAGGCGATTCTGCAGGTCGAGTCACCCGCGCAGGTGTCCACGGCGTCGTAGCCGTACGCCTCGACGAGGCCGTCCTCGACGGGGGAGCCCGCCGGCTGGCGCATCATCTCGCGGCGCAGCACGATGCGCTGGCGCGGTGTCGTGGTCAGGTCCTCACTGGGGCAGGTCGGTTCGCAGAAGCCGCACTCGATGCACGGGTCGGCGATCGGCTCCACCTTGGGGATGGTCTTCAGCCCGCGCAGGTGGGCCTTCGGGTCGCGGTCGAGGACGATGCGGGGCGCGAGCACCCCGTCCGGATCGATGACCTGTTTCGTGCGCCACATCAACTCGGTCGCCTTCGGGCCCCATTCGAGCTCCAGGAAGGGCGCGATGTTGCGTCCCGTGGCGTGCTCGGCCTTGAGGGAGCCGTCGAAACGCTCCACGGTCAGGCGGCAGAAGTCGTCCATGAACGCGGCGTAGCGCTCCACGTCGGCGGGGACCGCCGCGTCGAAGGCGAGCAGGAAGTGGAGGTTGCCGTGCGCGGCGTGGCCCGCGACGGCGGCGTCGAAGCCGTGCCGTGTCTGGAGGTCGAGCAGCGCCTCACAGGCCTCGGCGAGCCGGCCCGGCGGAACCGCGAAGTCCTCGGTGATCAGCGTCGTCCCCGAGGGGCGGGAGCCGCCGACAGCGGTGACGAACGCCTTGCGCGCCTTCCAGTAGCCGCCGATGGTCTTCGCGTCGCGCGTGAAAGCGTTCGTCACCGAGGGGACGGGCGCGACCAGTTCGAGCCCTTCGAGGACCTCGGCGGCCGCCGCCTCGTACGTCTCCTGTGTGGCCTCGTCCGGGGCACGGAACTCCACCAGGAGCGCGGCCGTGGACTTCGGAAGACCTGCCCAGTCGGCGGGCACGCCCCGCACGCTGACCGACGCGCGCAGGGTGTTGCCGTCCATCAGCTCGACGGCGAGCGCGCCGGCGGCGTTGAACAGCGGCACCGCGGCGGCGGCCGCGGGCAGCGAGGGGAAGAACAGCAGGGCGGTCGTCGTGTGCCGGTCCAGCGGCAGGGTCTCGAAGACGACTTCGGAGATGAAGCCGAAGGTGCCCTCGGAGCCGACCATCAGGCCGCGCAGGATCTCCACGGGTGTCGTGCCGTCGAGGAAGGCGTCGAGGCGGTAGCCGTTGGTGTTCTTGATCTCGTACTTGGCGCGGATGCGGGCCACCAGCGCGGCGTCCGCCTCGATCTCCCGCTTGACGGCCAGCAGGCCCTCGCACAGGTCCGGCTCCGCGTGCGCCAGCTGCTCGTCGGCATCCGGCTGCGCCGTGTCCACGACCGTCCCGGAGGGGAGTACGAAGGTCAGCGAGGCGACCGTGCGGTACGAGTTACGGGTGGTGCCCGCGGTCATGCCCGACGCGTTGTTCGCGACGACGCCGCCGACCGTGCAGGCGATCGCGCTCGCCGGGTCCGGGCCGAGCACCCGGCCGTACCGGGACAGTGTGGCGTTGGCGCGCACGATCGTCGTGCCGGGCCCGATGCGCGCCCGCTCGCCCCCGCCGAGCACCTCGATGCCCGACCAGTGCTTGCGCACGTCGACGAGGATGTCCTCGCCCTGCGCCTGTCCGTTCAGTGACGTACCGGCCGCGCGGAAGACGACTTCGCGGCCCTTCCCGTGCGCGTACGACAGGACCGCCGACACGTCGTCGATGTCCTCGGGGACGACCACGACCTGCGGCACGAAGCGGTAGGGGCTGGCATCCGACGCGTACCGCACCAGGTCGGAGATGTTCGTCAGGACCTTCTCTGCGCCGAGCAGCGCGGCCAGTTCGGAGCGCAGCGGCTCAGGGGCGCCGCCGCTCCGCCGGTCCGGCACGCGGTCGTGCGCCGGACCCTCCGTGCGCGACGCGGGACCGGGGCGCAGGGCGTCCGGCTCGGGCTCCAGCAGTGGCATGAGCTCTCCTCGGCGGCGGTCGGTGTCAGCAGTGGCGGACGTCCGGCTCGAACAGCGCGTTCAGCAGCACGCCCAGCTGTGCGCGCTGCTCGGTGTCCAGTGGAGCCAGGATGTCCTCGGCGGCGGCGCGGCGCGCGCCGCGCAGCTCACCCAGGGCCTTGAGACCCGCGTCGGTGAGTTCGATGCGGATCACCCGGCGGTTGGTGAGGTCGGGCGCCCGTCGCACGAGATCGGCGGATTCCAACCCGTCGACCAGGGTGGTCACGGCGCGCGGCACCACTTCGAGACGCTCGGCGAGGTCGGCCATGCGCGGCGGGGTCTCGTAGTGCGCGAGGGTGCGCAGCAGGCGGGACTGGGCGGGCGTGATGCCGGTCGGCACCAGATGACGCTTCTGGATCCGCTGCAGCCTGCGGGTCAGCCGCAGCAACTGTTCGGCGAGCAGGCCGTCGGGGTCCGGAGAGTTCATGCGGGAACATTACCAGGACCTTGTGCATTGTGAGTATAGGTAACAGTGAGCTATGCTCCCTGAGTCATCGTCGTCCGAAATCCCGAAGGAGCCCATGCGTCACGACGAACCCACCTGGACGCCGCAGCCCCCCGCCCCCGGCGAGGAGCCGCCGCCGCGCCAGCTGCGCCGCATCCTCCGCCTCTTCCGGCCGTACCGAGGCCGTCTCGCCATCGTGGGCCTGCTGGTCTGCGCCGCGTCGCTCGTCTCGGTCGCGACCCCGTTCCTGCTCAAGGAGATCCTCGACACCGCCCTGCCGCAGGGGCGCACGGGCCTGCTGAGTCTGCTCGCGCTCGGCATGATCCTCAGCGCGGTCGTCACGAGCGTCTTCGGCGTCCTCCAGACGCTGATCAGCACATCCGTGGGCCAGCGCGTCATGCACGACCTGCGCACCGCGGTCTACGGCCGGCTGCAGAGCATGTCCCTGGCCTTCTTCACCCGCACCCGCACGGGCGAGGTCCAGTCCCGGATCGCCAACGACATCGGAGGCATGCAGGCGACGGTCACCTCCACCGCCACATCCCTGGTCTCGAACCTGACGAGCGTCATCGCGACCGTCGTCGCCATGCTCGCCCTGGACTGGCGGCTCACGGTCGTCTCGCTCCTCCTGCTCCCCGTATTCGTGTGGATCAGCCGCCGTGTCGGCCGCGAGCGCAAGAAGATCGCCACGCAGCGCCAGAAGCAGATGGCCGCGATGGCCGCGACCGTCACCGAATCCCTCTCGGTGAGCGGCATCGTCCTCGGCCGCACGATGGGGCGCGCCGACTCCCTCACCAAGTCCTTCGCCGAGGAGTCCGAGCAGCTCGTCGACCTGGAGATCCGGTCGAACATGGCGGGCCGCTGGCGCATGGCCGTCATCTCGATCGTCATGGCCGCCATGCCCGCCGTCATCTACTGGACCGCGGGCATCGCCTTCCAGACGGGCGGCCCGACCGTCTCGATCGGCACACTCGTCGCCTTCGTCTCGCTGCAGCAGGGCCTGTTCCGCCCGACCGTGAGCCTGCTCTCGACCGGCGTGCAGATCCAGACCTCGCTCGCCCTCTTCCAACGCATCTTCGAATACCTCGACCTGCCCGTCGACATCACCGAGCCCGCCGAGCCGGTGCGCCTCGACAAGATCAAGGGCGAGGTCCGCTTCGAGAAGGTCGAGTTCCGTTACGACGAGAAGTCGGGCCCCACGCTCCAGGACATCGACATCGTCATACCCGCGGGCGGCAGCCTCGCCGTGGTCGGGTCCACCGGCTCCGGCAAGTCGACCCTGAGCCATCTGGTACCCAGGCTCTACGATGTCACGGCGGGACGCGTCACCCTCGACGGGGTCGACGTGCGCGATCTCGACTTCGACACCCTCGCGCGCGGCGTCGGCGTGGTCTCCCAAGAGACGTATCTCTTCCACGCCTCGGTCGCGGACAACCTCCGCTTCGCCAAGCCCGACGCCACCGACGAGGAGCTCACGGCCGCCGCCCGCGCCGCCCAGATCCACGACCACATCGCGTCCCTCCCCGACGGGTACGACACGGTCGTCGGCGAGCGCGGCCACCGCTTCTCCGGTGGCGAGAAGCAGCGTCTCGCCATCGCCCGCACCATCCTGCGGGACCCGCCGGTCCTCATCCTCGACGAAGCGACCAGCGCCCTGGACACCCGCACGGAGCGAGCCGTGCAGGAAGCCATCGACGCACTGTCCGCAGGCCGGACCACCCTCACCATCGCCCACCGCCTCTCCACCGTCCGCGGCGCCGACCAGATCGTGGTCCTGGACGCCGGCCGCACCGCCGAGCGCGGCACCCACGAGGAACTCATGGAGCGCGACGGCCGTTACGCCGCCCTCGTCCGCAGAGACGCCCAACTGGAGCCGGTTACGTGAAGATATGCCAGGAATATGAGCATTTGCGGGTTACCGTGCCCGCATGCAGACCAAGACTCCGAGACGGGGCACGATTCAACTGACGCGCCGGGGCCGGATCGCCCTGATCGCGACCGGAGCCGCCGTCGCGGCCGCCGCCGTGGCGGTGCCGCTGCTGCTGCCTGACGACGACGCGCAACCCGAGACCCTGACCATCCCGGAAGGGTGGCGCTCGGGGCAGGTGTACAAGGCCGTGGACAAGGCCCTCGGGGTGCCCGCCGGCACCACGAAGAAGGCCCTTCCGAAGGCCGGTCTCAAACTTCCCCGCGACGCCCGTGGCAACCCCGAGGGGTATCTCTTCCCGGCGACGTATCCGATCAGTGACCGGTCGACCCCCGCATCCGTCCTGTCGTACATGGTGAACACGGCGAACAAGAAGTTCGGCGGCGGTCAGGTCACGGCGGGCGCAGACCGGAATGCCCCCAACCTCTACCAAACCGTCACCATCGCGAGCATGATCGAGGCCGAGGCTGGCTCCAAGGAAGAGATGGGCAAGGTCGCCCGGGTCATCCACAACCGCCTCGACCAGGGCATGCCGCTACAGATGGACTCCACCATCAACTACGCGCTCAACCGTTCCACACTGGCCACCAGCGAACGCGACACGAAGATCAGCAGTCCGTACAACACCTACGCACGCATGGGCCTGCCGCCCACGCCGATCGGCAACCCCGGGGAAGAGGCGATGCGGGCGGCCGTCAACCCGACTCCGGGGAACTGGCTGTACTTCGTGACCGTAAAGCCGGGGGACACGCGGTTTACGGCCAGCTTCGAGGAACACCAGAAGAACGTGGGGGAGTTCAACAAGGCGAAGTAGCGCGACGAAGCGGGTCGGCTGCTCCTTGACCTCAACCGTGGTTCAGGTACAACGCTTTCTCTGACCGTACCGTCCTGGATGCAGGAGGAGCCGACCATGGCCGCACCGATATCACGTGCCTTTCCCGACGTCCGGCGCGCGGACGTCGGGACGATCCTCGTCAGTTCCTGGACCCTGCCGGCCCCAGGGGTCCAGAAGCAGGCCGCGGACCTGGTGATCGAGGAGTGGGAGCAGCAGAAACGCCCGGCGGGGATGCTGTCGTTCACCACCTTCCTCAGCGAGAACGGCCGTGAGGTCCTCAATTACGCCCAGTGGACGGATGACGACTCGCACCGGGAGTGGGCGCGTGCGGCCCTGAACTCCGAGGACATGCGCGGGGTCGACCGAATGGTCCTGGGCATTGAGCGGCCCGGCGAGGTGCGCTATTCGCTCTATCGCAGTTATGCGACCGAGGAGAGATCGGAAAGCACCCCGGGCGCCCTGGTCACCCCCCTCTTCGAGACCGACGGGCCGGACCGTCAGCGCGCCTTCATCGACGGCGTCGTGGCCATCCTGGAGCGGACCCGGCCGCCAGGCCTTCTCGCGGCCCATTTCCACACGAGCAAGGACGGCCGCAGGGTGCTCAACCACGGGGAGTGGACGGACATGTCGGCCTGGCGGCGCTTCACCGAAGGGGGCGGCACGGTCGAGCTGGGCGTGATGCTCGATGGCCTGGAGGGTGTCACTCCGGTGCCCACCCAGCCCAGCGTGCCGCGTTACCTCCCGTACAAGAGCCTGGTGAACGTCGCCGCACCCTGACTGAACCTCTTGTGCCGCGCTGAGTGGCGCGAGAGGCTGGCATGCGCTCCACGCGCGACCCGCAGAACCCTGGGCAACAACCGCACCGCGCACCGCACATGATCCGACCCCTCCGGTCAACGAAAGGTTCAGGTGCACCGGGAATGAGAATGCCCTCCCGTCGGCGACAGGCAGCGGTGCTGCTGTCCGCCGCGCTGACCGCCACCGGCCTGCTCGGCGCCACCCCCGCCACCTCCGCCACTTCCGCCACCCATGCGGCGGCCGACAAGAAGCTGCGGCTCGCGAGCGGCTCCGAGCTCCCGGTGCCGGACGGCTGGATCGTCGTGCTGAAGGAACAAGAACAGCAACGCGTACCGGGACCGCAAGGCGTGGCGCGTGAGCTCGTCGGCCGGGCCGAAGGGGCGCGGCTCGGGCACGTGTACCAGTCGGCGCTGCGCGGCTTCTCCGCGCGGATGAGCCGGGCGCAGGCCGCCCGGCTGGCCGCCGACCCCCGTGTCGCGTACGTCCGCCAGGACACCCGGATCCGGATCGACACCCCGCGGGCCACCCAGCTTCGGGCCGGGGCCGACGGGACCGCCGCCTCCGAACAGACACAGACCGACGCGCCGTGGGGCCTCGACCGCATCGACCAACGCCGCCTGCCGCTGTCGACCACGTACACCTATCGCACCACCGCTCCCGGCGTGAGCGTGTACGTCGTCGACACGGGACTGCGCACCACCCACACGGAGTTCGGCGGCCGGGCGTCGGTCGGGGTCGACACCGTGGGCGACGGCCGGAACGGCGACGACTGCAACGGCCACGGCACCCACGTGGGCGGCGTCGCCGCGGGCAAGACGTACGGGGTGGCCAAGGAGGCCAAGCTGGTGGCGGTGCGCGTCCTGGACTGCCAGGGCTCCGGCACCACTTCCGGGGTCGTCGCCGGAGTCGACTGGGTGACGAAGAAGGCACCGCGGCCCGCCGTCGCCAACATGAGCCTCGGTGGCGGCGCCAGCCAGGTCCTCGACACAGCGGTGCGCAACTCGATCCGTTCCGGCGTCACCTACACCGTCGCGGCGGGCAGCTCCGGCCAGTCCGGCGGCGCCTGCAACACCTCGCCCTCGCGGGTGCCCGAGACGATCAGCGTCGGTGCCAGTGACCGGAGCGACCGCCGGTCGCCGTCCTCCAACTACGGCGCCTGCGTGTCCCTGTTCGCACCCGGAGCGCAGATCCCCTCGGCGTGGAAGGACAGCGACACGTCGACGGCCACGCTCAGCGGTACGTCGATGGCCACGGCGCATGTGGCCGGCGCGGCCGCGTTGCACCTCGGCTTCCGGCCGGCGGACACCCCGGCGCAGGTGAAGAAGGGGCTCGTGGACAACGCCACCACGGGAGTACTGCAGGGCAGCCCGCCGGTCACTCCGGACAAACTGCTCTACACGCTGTACCTGCCCTAGCGTTTCGCGCGGGAGGGGGTGCCGTCACACCGTGACCGGCGCCCCCGCCAGCAGCCGCTGAACGTCACGTACCGCCGCACGGCCCGCGCGGTTGGCGCCGATCGTGCTGGCCGAAGGCCCGTACCCCACCAGGTGGACGCGCGGGTCGGCGGCGGCCCGGGTGCCTTCGAGACGGATGCCGCCGCCCGGCTCGCGCAGCCGCAGCGGCGCCAGGTGGTCGACCGCCGGGCGGAAGCCCGTCGCCCAGAGGATGACGTCGGCGTCGACCCGGCGGCCGTCGTCCCACTCGACGCCGGTCGGGGTGATCCGGTCGAACATCGGCAGCCGGTCGAGGACGCCGTCGGCCCGCGCCCGCCGGATCGCGTCGTTCACCGGCAGCCCTGTCACGGACACCACGCTCCGCGGCGGCAGGCCCTGGCGCACGCGCTCCTCGACCATGGCGACGGCCGAGCGCCCCCAGTTCTCGTCGAACGGTCCCTCGCGGAACACCGGCTCACTGCGGGTGACCCAGGTCGTCGCGGCGGCGTACGGGGCGATCTCCATGAGGTGCTGGGTGCCGGACGCGCCACCGCCCACGACGATCACCCGGCGACCCTGGAAGGCCTCGGGTCCGGGGTACATCGCCGTGTGCAGCTGACGTCCGCGGAACGTGTCCTGGCCCGGGTAGCGCGGCCAGAACGGCCGGTCCCAGGTGCCCGTCGCGTTGATCAGCGCCCGCGTCGACCAGGTGCCCGCCGACGTCTCGACGAGAAGCCGGCCGCTGTCCCCCTCCCGGACCCGGCGCACGTCGACGGGGCGCCGGACCCGCAGGTCGAAGCGGCGCTCGTACTCCTCGAAGTACTCGCCGATGACCTCCGAGGACGGGCGCGCGGGGTCCGCGCCGGTCAGCTCCATGCCGGGGAGCGCGTGCATGCCGTGCACCTTCCCGTACGTCAGGGAAGGCCACCGGAACTGCCAGGCGCCGCCGGGCCGGGGCGCGTGGTCGAGGACCACGAAGTCCCGGCCCGGCCCGAAGCCGACCCGCCGCAGGTGGTAGGCGCTGGACAGGCCCGCCTGCCCGGCGCCGATGACGACGACGTCCACGTCGTGCACCGCGTCGTCCGCCGTCTCCGGCACCGCTTCCCGTACCGCCGCCGGGGCGGCCGCGTCTCGTACCCCGATGTCGTTCACGTTTCTACTAACTTCATCGGGGTCCGGGATCTTCCCGCCGGGCCGGATTCCTCAGCGTCCTCCGGCCACCAGCAGCGGAGCACCGCCCGGGGCGGAGGCCGGTCGGCCGTTCGCCGCGGGCACGCCCCTCAGCGGCGACGCCGGGATGCGGGGCAGCAGCCCGCGCGCGGCCAGGTCGGGGATGACGCCCTCGCCGAACCAGTACGCCTCCTCCAGGTGCGGATAACCGGACAGTACGAAGTGCTCGACGCCGAGCGCGTGGTACTCCTCGATCCGGTCGGCGACATCGGCATGGCTGCCGACCAGGGCGGTGCCCGCGCCGCCGCGCACCAGGCCGACACCGGCCCACAGGTTCGGCGCGATCTCCAGCTTGTCCCGCGAGCCGCCGTGCAGCGCGAGCATGCGCCGCTGGCCCACCGACTCGCTGCGGCCGAGCGCTTCCTGGGCGGCCGCGACGGTTTCCGGGTCGAGATCGTCGAGCAGCCGGTCCGCGGTGGCCCACGCCTCGGCGGCCGAGTCGCGGGAGATGCTGTGGAGGCGGATGCCGAAGCGGACCGTACGGCCCTCCTTCTCGGCGAGTCCGCGAATCCAGTCGATCTTCTGTTTGACCTGCTCAGGCGGCTCGCCCCACGTCAGATAGACATCCGTGTGCCGCGCCGCGACAGGCCCGGCGGCCGCCGACGACCCGCCGAAGAAGATCTCCGGCAGCGGGTCCGGCGGCAGCGCGGTCAGACCGCCCTCGATCTGGAAGTGCTCGCCGTCGAAGTCGTACGGCTTGCCGCTCCACACCCCTCGTACGACCGAGAGGAACTCGTCGGTGCGGGCGTAGCGGCGGTCGTGGTCCAAGTGGTCGCCGAACCGGCGCTGCTCGGTCGAGTCGCCGCCCGTCACCACGTTGAGCAGCAGCCGGCCGCGCGTGATGCGCTGATACGTCGCCGCCATCTGCGCGGCGAGCACCGGCGAGAGCACGCCGGGCCGGAAGGCGACAAGGAATTTCAGGCGCTCGGTGTGCTGGGCGAGCGCGACCGTCGTCAGCCAGGCGTCCTCGCACCACGTGCCGGTCGGTGTGAGCACCGCCTCGAAGCCCAACTGCTCGGCCGCCTTGGCGATCTGGGCCAGATACTCGATGTCGGGCGCGCGGACGCCGCTCACCGGGGTGACGCGGGAGCGCGCGATGCCGCCGTCGGTGTAGGCGTGCCGGTCGACGAGCGTGCGGCCGTCGCCGCCCGTCGGCAGGAACCAGTGCAGGTGGACGGTCATGGTCAGGACTCCTCGCGGTACGTGCGCGGCTTGCTGGTGGAGGGCGGCAGACCGCCGTTGAAACGGGTGTCGACGAAGTCGCCGAAGTCGATGCGGCGCGGTATCAGCTTCAGCTCGGTGAAGGTGTCCGCGATCTCCTGCTCGGACTTGATCACGTTCTTGTCCACGGCCACCGTGACCCGGGTGCCGTTGGTGCGCTTGACCGCGTCGAGCGCGACTTCGTAGGGCAGCCCTGTGTCCTTCGCCCAGACCTTCGCCCAGGCCTCGGGGTGCTCGTACACCCAGTCCTGCGCCCTGCGGAGCCGCTTCAGGTAGTCGGAGATCGCCGCGGTCTTCTTCTTGTCCGCCAGCGCGCCGGGCGCGGCGGCCTGGAAGGCCAGCCCGTTCACCACACCGTCCCCGTCGGTCAGGACACGGCCCTGCTTCCCGCGCAGGACCTGGGAGGTGTACGGGTCCCAGACGGCCCAGGCATCCACCTTGCCGCTGGTGAACGCGGCGAGCGCGTCGGCGGGCTGCAGGTACTTGACGTGGACGTCCTTGAAGCCGAGACCGGCCTTCTTCAGGGACGCGATCAGCTGGTAGTGCGCCGACGAACCCTGCGCCACGGCAACGGACTTGCCCTTCAGTTCCCGGGTCTTCTTCAACGGCGAGCCGTCGGGCACGAGGATCGTGTCCCCGGCCGCCGTGCCGTGGGTCGCGGCCACCACGGAGATCTTCGAGCCCGCGCCCGCCGCGAAGACCGGCGGTGTGTTGCCGATGCCGCCGATGTCGACGGCCTTGGCGTTGATGGCTTCCAGCAGGGGAGGGCCGGACGTGAAGGTGGACCAGCGGATCTTGTAGTCGAGGTCGTCGAGCTCCCCGGCCGCGCGCAGCACGGCTTCCGAACCGCCTTTCTGGTCACCGACGTTCAAGGTCAGCGACCCCTTGCCGTCGGTACCGCCGCCGGAGCCGCCGATCGAGGTGCCGGCGGACGAGGTGCCGGAGCAGGCGGCGAGCAGCAGGGCCAGGGGAAGCAGGAGTACGGCGGCGGGGGCTGGGCGTGGTCGTCGCATGGCGGTTCCGTTCGCTTCGATACGTGGGGGACGGGAGGTTTGCGGGTGAGGGTCTGCGGGACGAGGGGCTGCGGGACGGGGGCAATGTTCAGGCGGCGGAGGCTTCGGCGGGCGTCTCGACGCCGAGCCGCTGGAGCAGCTCCGCGCGGAGCTCGCCGAAGCGGGGGTCGGAGATGCCGCGCGGCCGCTCCAGGCCGATCTCCTTCTCGTACGCGATGACACCGTCGTCCATGACGAGCACCCGGTCGGCGAGGAGCACCGCCTCCTCGACGTCGTGCGTGACGAGGAGCACCGCGCAGCCGCGCCGCTGCCACAGTTCGTCGACGAGCCGCTGCGCCTTGATGCGGGTCAGCGCGTCGAGTGCGCCGAACGGCTCGTCGAGCAGCAGCAGGTCGGGCTCGCGCACGAGGGCCCGGGCGAGCGAGGCGCGCTGGGCCTCGCCGCCGGAGAGCGTCTTGGGCCAGGCGGTGGTGCGGTGCTTCAGACCCACCTCGGCCAGCGCCCGCTCGGCCACGCCCCGGTCGGGCCTGCCCGGCAGCCCGAGCAGCACATTGCGCCACACCCGCTTCCACGGCATCAGCCGCGGTGCCTGGAACGCGACGGCCTTGCGGCGCGGTACGAGGACGGTGCCCTCGATGTCGCGGTCGAGCCCGGCGAGGATGCGCAGCAACGTCGACTTGCCGCAGCCGCTCCGTCCCAGCAGCGCCACGAACTCGCCCTGGTGTACGTCGAGCCGCAGGTCGTCGATGACGGCGCGCCCGTCGAAGGTGCGGGTGAGCCCGTCGACGCGTACGGCGGACGGGGCCGTGGTCACCGGCCGGTGAACGTCGGTCGCCATTGCAGCAGCAGCCTTTCGAGGGTTCGGACGACAAAGTCGGCGGTCAGGCCGAGGAAGGCGTAGACGACCAGGCACACCACGATCACGTCGGTACGCAGGAAGTCGCGGGCCTGGACCATCAGGAAGCCGATGCCGGCGTCGGCGTTGACCTGCTCGGCGAAGACGAGGGCGAGCCAGGAGATGCCCAGCGAGTAGCGCAGCCCGGTCATGGCACCGGGCAGCGCCCCCGGCAGGATGACGTGCCGCACCAGCCCCCACCGCGACAGGCCGAGCGACTCCCCGGCCTCGATCAACTGGGCGTCGACGCCCCGGATCCCGGCGTACACGTTCAGATAGAGCGGGAAGGACACGCCGAGCGTGATGATGGCGATCTTCGGCGCCTCGCCGATGCCGAACCAGATGATGAACAGCGGGATGAGCCCGACGAACGGCACGGTGCGGAGCATCTGCACGCTGGCGTCCACGAGATCCTCGCCGATGCGGAAGAGCCCGGACACGAGGGCGAGCGCCGTGCCGACGACGGTGCCGAACAGCAGCCCGATGGCGACGCGCTGCAGTGAGACGCCCATGGCGTTCGGCAGGGATCCGTCCCGGATGAGATCCCCGGCGACCCGGGCGACGGTGCCGGGCGAGGCGAGCACGTCGCTGGTCAGTACGCCGGTGGCGCTGAGCACCTGCCAGAGCGCGAGCAGTGTGAGCGGGCCCGAGGTGCGGCGCAGCCAGCGGGGGACGCGGGCGCGGCGGCTGGAGGAGGGGACGAGGGCTTCGAGTTCGGGCCCCGGCGTGGGCTCGTATGCTGGTTTAAGGGATATGTCGGGCGGCGGTGAGGCATGCGGCGGGGCATGACTGATGCGCACAAGCGCTCCAGGGGAGGGGGAGGGGAAGGTGGAAGGAGGAGGGTGCTACCGGCGGGCGGCGCGGAGGCGGCTCGGCTCGCAGTTCAGACCACAGGTGCGGGCATGTGTGAACGGCACGGAGCGCCTACCGGCCGTAACCGGAAGAGGGAAACGCGAAAGCGGGGTGAAAGGGCGTCAGCAGCCGCGGCGACACGCGGAGGAGGCCACCCGCAGCAGGTCGATGTGACCGCGCGTGGTGAGCAGGGCTGAACGCAACATGCCGCAGAACGTAGCCAGATCGTGCACGCACGGTCAATGGCGTCTCGAAAGGCGGACTTCCGGTGTCACGGGTTGAGAGACGCTGAGGGGCCCCGGCGTCGGTGAATGAGAGGCGGCGTGGGAGAAGATGGGTGTATGTCCGACGTATTCACCACCCGAGTCCTACAGGTCGCCACCGGTTCGCACGAGGCGGTCGTCGACCTCACCACCGACTGCGAGGCCTTCCTGCGCGAAGCCGCGGGCGGCCGCGACGGCCTCCTCAACATCTTCGTCCCGCACGCCACGGCGGGCATCGCCGTCCTGGAGACGGGCGCGGGCAGCGACGACGACCTGCTCGCCGCGCTGCACACACTGCTCCCCGCGGACGACCGCTGGCAGCACCGTCACGGAAGCCCGGGGCACGGCCGCGACCACGTCCTGCCGGCGTTGGTCCCCCCGCACGCGACACTGCCGGTCGTGGACGGGAGCCTGCAACTGGGGACGTGGCAGTCGGTGTGCCTGGTCGACACCAATGTCGACAATCCTCACCGGCAGGTGCGGCTGAGCTTCCTGGGCTGACCGGGAACACCGAGCGGGGCGCGCCGCGTCTGAGCGCAGGCCCGGGAGCGCCCCGCCGTCAGGACCGGTTGCCGCGTTTCCAGTTCTTGCGCACCTCGTCGCGCTGCCGCGCGTCGATGCGCTCCGCGATCCACTCGTTCTCCTTCGTCAGCTTGCGGTAGCTCTCCAGGCGTCGTTGGGAGAGCTCACCGTCCTCCACCGCCGCCAGCACGGCGCAGCGGGGTTCCGCCGTGTGGGAGCAGTCCTGGAAGCGGCAGGCTCCCGCCAGGCCCTCGATGTCGGAGAAGAGCAGCGTGAGGCCGTGCGCGGCGTCCCACAGGCCGACGCCGCGCAGGCCGGGGGTGTCGATCAGGGTTCCGCCGCCTGGGAGTACGAGCAGGTCGCGGCGGGTCGTGGTGTGCCTGCCCTTTCCGTCGCTGTCCCGCGCGGCCCTGACCTCCTGGAGCTCCTGGCCGACGAGCACGTTGGCGAGGGTGGACTTGCCGGCGCCGGATTGCCCGAGGAGTACCGATGTGCCGTCCGACAGCCGGGCGGCCAGCTCCGCGAGGCCCGCGCCGGTCTGTGCGCTGACGGCGAGGACCGGCACGTCGGGGGCGGCGTCGCGAATGTCCTGTGCCAGGAAGCGCAGGGTCTCCGGCTCGTGGATGAGGTCGGATTTGGTCATCACGACCACGGGCTGTGCCCCGCACTCCCACCCGAGGGCGAGGAAGCGCTCGACCCTCTCCAACTCCAGTTCGACGGCGAGTGAAATGGCGATCACCGCGTAGTCGATATTGGTCGCGAGGACCTGTCCCTCCGAGCGCTTGGAGGAGGTGGACCGCACGAACGCGGTACGGCGGGGCAGCAGGACCCGTACGGCCGCCGGCTCGGCATCGGCGTCCACGGCGACCCAGTCCCCGGGGCAGACCGCCCACATGGGGTCACGCGAGGCGACGGGGGCCGGATCGGCGTCCAGGGCCAGAGCCGAGGAGCCGTCCGCGGCGAGCGTCACCACCTCGCAGCGGCCGCGGTCCACGCGGATGACCCGGCCGGGCAGCAGCCCCTTGGACGCGTGCGGGGCGAAATCCGCTTCGATCCCGTCGTTCCAGCCGTACTCGGCGAGTGGATGAGAAGCAGCAAGTTCTGTCAACGGTTTAGCCCTTCGAGAAGCCGCGTCGTCCGAGCCTACCGACGGGACCGGGTGCTGCCAACAGAAACCACTGGCGAGCAGTATCTGTAATCACCCTGCTTATGCCGGGCTAAGTCCTATTGATGAAGGGGAGCTGAACGCCGGGCGGAAACAGGCGTCAACGCATCGGTCGCTGCGGTCCGATGCCAATTACCCTTACGTTTCCCTGGCATGGCCGTCGCTCCCGATTGCTCCCGAAAAAGAACATGCCGCAGCGCTGTGTGATGCAAACGTGACGTGGTTTCAGTGGCTCAGCGGCTCGCCGCCCTCCAATAGTTGGGCGCCGAGGGTGGGATAACGAGGGAGGCAGGCAACTGCATGCGTGGCAGCGGGAGAATCAGATGGGGCGCGGGGGCCGTGGTCCTCGCCCTGGCGGTGACGGCTTGCGGGGGAGAGACTGAGAACCAGGGGTCCGTCGATGGCGGAACCTTCCGGTTCGGTCTGACCGAACCGGCCTCGATCGATCCTGGGCTGGCGTCGGAGACGACGGGGCTGATTGTCTCCGAGGTGGTGTTCACCGGTCTGTACCGCGTGAATCCGAAGGGTGAGATGGAGCCTCGGCTCGCCACGGCGGCCGATACCAACGACGACTGCACTCAGTGGAAGTTCTCGGTCAAGAGCGGTACGAAGTTCACCAATGGCGAACCGGTCGACGCCAAGGCCTTCGTGCGCGGCTGGAACCGTTCGGTGAACCCGGAGCTGGCGTCCGATGTGTCGTACCACCTCGATGGAATCGTCGGCTACGACCAGGTGCGCAGCGGAAAGTCGAAGCGACTGAGCGGTCTTTCCGCGCCCGATGCCACGACGTTGCGCGTCAAACTCGCGGCGAGCGACTGCGAGTTCGACAAGAAGACCGCGCACACGGTGTTCAGCCCGATTCCCGAGGTGGCCGAGACCGACGGGTTCAAGAAGTTCGCGGACCTGCCGATCGGGAACGGCCCGTTCAAGATGGCGGGCAAGTGGGAGCACAACAAGAAGATCTCCCTGGTCCGGAACGACGGCTACGGGCTGAAGAAGGCCAAGGTCGGCAGGGTGGACATCTCTCTGCTCAACGACCAGAGCATGTTCGATCTCGAGTACCAGGGTTTCCAGACCGGCCTCTTCGACTACGCGCACATCCCGCCGGGGCAACTGCGGGCCGCCGAAGCCAAGTACAAGTCCACCGGGAACTGGCTGACCCAGGACGTCAACGGCATGAACTACCTGTTGCCGATCACCGACCAGGGGCCGCTCAAGAGCAAGGACGCCCGCCTCGCGGTCTCCTACGCCATCGACCGCAAGGCCATCACCGAGGGCCTTTACAAGGGTTATCAGCGGCCGGCCTCCTCGATCGTCCCGCCCGCGCTGGCCAAGTCGTATCAGGACGGGCTGTGTGCTTCCTGCCTGAAGACCGATGCCAAGAAGGCGAAGGCGCATGCGAAGGCGGCGGGACTCGAGCCGGGTGACGAGTTGTCCATCGTGTTCAACACCGGCGTCGGGCACGATCAGTGGATCCAGGCCGTGGCGAAACAGCTCGAGGACACCCTCGGGCTCAAGGTGAAGCTCCAGGGCAAGTCCTTCAGGGAAGGGCTCGAGGCCGAACAGAGCGCGAGTGCCACGGGAATGTTCCGGTACTCGTGGGGTGCGGACTATCCCACGCCCGACAACTATCTGTATCCGCTCCTGCACTCCGGTTCGATCTCCAAGGACAAGAGCGGTGAAGTCACCGGCGACAACCGCAGCCGCTACGACAACCCCGCATTCGACAAGCTGGTCGACCGGGCCCGCGCGACGAAGGACGAGAAGCGGCGGGTGGCCATGTACAAGCAGGCCGAGAAGATCGCCATGGATGACATGGCGCTCATCCCCACGTTCCACCGGTCCGAGTACCGGTTGGTGGCCAAGGACAAGTTCGACGGGCTCGATGCTCTCTCCTTCGGGGAGACGCCGTATCTCGAGGAGATCTCGTTGAAGTAGCGGTGCGGGGAGCACGAGAGGCGAAGTGAAGAAGCGGTACGGAGAGAGGACATGTCATGGGGCGCTTCATAGCCCGTCGTTTCGGGCAGATGCTGATCGTCCTCATAGGTGCGACTGTCGTTCTCTTCGTCTGCCTCTTCGTGCTCCCGGGGGACCCGATCGGCTCACTGGCCGGCGGTGAGAACGCCCATGACCCGGTCGTCGTGGCCGAGCTGCGGGAGCGCTACGGCCTGGGTCAGCCGTTCCATGAGCAGTACCTCAACTATGTCGGCAGGCTGCTCTCCGGTGACCTCGGCGAAGATTATGTGCAGCGACGCGAAGTCAGTGAAATCCTTGCTCCCAAACTGCTGAACACCGCACAGCTGGCCCTGGCCGCCATTGTCATCAACATCGTCGTCGGAGTACCGGTCGGCGTGCTGGCGGCCGTTCGCAAGTACAGCGTCTGGGACGTCTCGGCGACCTTCGTCTCCACGCTGGCCATCGGATTCCCGACCTTTGTCATCGGTTTCCTGCTGCAGAAGTTCTTCGTCGTGGAATTGGGCTGGTTCCCGCTGCTGAGCACCGGAGGCATCGAGTCCTTGGTGCTGCCCGCGGTGACGCTGGCCATCGTCGACGCGGCGCTCGTCGCCCGATTGATGCGCGGGACGATGCTGGAGGTGCTGCGGGCGGACTACATCAAGACGGCCATCGCCAAGGGGCTGCCGCCCCGCACGGTGCTGTTCAAGCACGTGCTGCGGAACTCCATCATCCCGGTCGTCACCTATCTCGGCATCTCCCTCGGTCTGCTGATGGGCGGAGCCCTGATCGCCGAGGCGATCTTCAACTGGGACGGTGTCGGGCTCGCCCTGGTCACCGCGGTCCGCCAGCAGAACAACCCCGTCGTCCTGGGAGTGGTGACGTACGGGATCGCTGTCTTCGTCGTGCTGAGCCTGCTGGTGGACCTGCTGTGCGCGGCGCTCGATCCGCGCATCCGGGAAAGCTGACCGATTCAGGGAAAGCTGACCGATCGCATTCCCGCCGGCCCGACCGCGACCCCGGTCCCGACGAAGGAAGCTCCATGAGTGAACTGACCAAGAGTCCGGCCGCCGCGTCCTCGACGCCGCCGCAGACGACCTACTGGCGGGTCGTGCGATCCCGGTTCCTGCGCAACCGGCTCGCCGTGGTCGGACTCGTCATCGTGGTGGGCCTGGTGCTGACCGCGGTCTTCGGGCCCTTGCTGGTGCCGCACGACCCGGAGACGCAGGACCTCGGCAACACCATGGCGGGGCCGTCCGCCGAGCACTGGTTCGGGACGGACGGCCTGGGCCGGGACCTGCTCTCCCGGCTGGTCGCGGGGACCCGCCTCGCCCTGCTGATCGGGCTGGCTTCCATCGTGCTGACCTGTGCCATAGGTGTCGGGCTCGGAGCGCTGGCGGGCTATGCGGGCGCATGGGTCGACGCGGTGATCATGCGGACCGCGGATGTCTTCCTCGCCTTCCCGCTGCTGATCGGCGCCATCGCCATCATTCTGGTGACGGGTCAGGGGGTCTGGCCGGTCATCGCCGCGCTGGCGTTGTTCTCGTGGGCGACGGTGGCCCGCCTGCTGCGCAGTTCGATCCTCTCGGTCCGGGAGGCCGACTATGTCGCCGCGGCCAGGGCACTCGGCGCCGGTCACACCCGGATCGTGCTGCGGCACATCCTGCCCAACTCGATGACACCGGTGCTCGTGTACGCCGCCTTCAACACGGGGACGGCGATCGTCAGCGTGGCCTCCCTCTCGTTCCTGGGCATCGGCGTCGCTCCGGGAGTGCCGGAGTGGGGGAACATCCTCGCCGAGGGCCGGGAGTTCATCGGCGTCAGCGATCACCTCTGGGCGTTCCCCAGCGTCGCGATCGTCCTGACCGTACTCGGCTTCGTCTTCGTCGGCGACGGACTGCGCGACGCTCTCGACCCCAAGCTGCACTGATTCGCCTCGGGGTGGCCCCGAAGGGCTCGCGCCGCCGGAAGGTCCTGGACCTGCCGGCGGCGCGAGCCCTTGTATCAGCTGCTGTCGGCGGTGGCCATCTGCATCACACCTGAGCGGTAGGCGAACGAGACCAGTTGAGCCCGGTCCCGGACCTCCAGCTTGTTCCGCAGCCGGTACACGTGGGTGCGTACGGTGGCGATGCCGATGGCGAGATCCACCGCGACCTGCTCCGTCGACCTGCCGCGCGCGATGAGCGAGAGAACCTGCCGCTCCCGCGGAGTCAGGGCGGCCGCGACGGGTTGCAGGCCCCCCTCGGGTCGGCTGTCCTGCCGACGGAACCAGGTGACGAGTCGTTCGGCGACCCTGGGCGCCAGCATCATCTGTCCCTGCGCCGCGGCGTGTACCGCCGAGATCATCTCCGCGTGGTCGACCTCCTTGACCAAGAGACCGGTGACGCCCGCGTGCAGCAGGGCGGAGATGACGTCGTCGCTGTCGTCCATGGTGAAGGCGACGATGCGCGGAGCAGGAGAGAGGTCTTCCTTGCGGAGCCGCTTGATCATTTCGAGACCGGACAGCCCGTCCAGGGTGAGGCTGGTGATGATGACATGGGGCCGTCGCGTGCGGGCGATCATCATCGCGTGGATTCCGGAAGCCGTGGAATCGATGACGCGAATGTCCTCTTCGGGCGCCAGAATTGCGCTTATCCCGTTTCGAACAACTGGCAGTTGATCGCAAATCAGTACGTCGATTGGCATGTTCCCCCGTTTCACTTCCCTTAGCTGGGGGCATGGGAAAGCGCACGTACTGATACTGAAATCTCGCGCATGCGCAACCGGCCCACGGGCGCAGGTCGTTGCCCGTGGACACTACGGCATAGAGCTAGATTTCCCCCAGTTGGTCTTCCCTGTCCCCCGACGTCGCTCCAGTTTCTGGCAGTGACGCTCTGGTTACTGGCAACATTGCCGACTCCCGGGGGACAGGTCAAGGCTTGAGTTTATTTGCGCCGTATGCTTTTGAGGACGTTACCGGCGAAATTCTCGCGGCCCCGCGGTGGTCGCGATCGAGTCACTCCACATGTCGTGATCGCGCCGTCCTGTATCAGGATGAGGAGCTCGCGCCGGTTTGTGGCTGCAATTCGGCGGCCTTGCTGTCCGAATCTCGATCCTCGTGCACCGCCTCCAGATTGCGGGCATCCCGGACCACGAAGAGCAGGGCGGGGGTGAGGAACATCCAGACGGCCCCGACGACGAGTACGGTCGTTGTGGAGGTCAGGCCCCCGGCCGGACCGACGAGAGCCTGGCCCACGGGCAGCAGCCCGATGCTTCCCAGCCACTCGTACGAACTGACCCTGCTCATCGAGCCGATGGGGACGTTCTGCTGCATCGCGGTCAGCGAGAAGACGTTGAACATCGAAAGGCCGATGTTGCTGATGACCGCGGCGACGGCGATCACGGGCACCGGAGCGAGCAGCGCTATGGCGAGGAACTGCAGTCCGTAGAGTCCGAGCGGTATGAAGGACGCGCGCATGATGAAGCGCGGCCGCATCCGCAGCGCGATCACCCCGCCCAGCACGGAGCCGAGGCCGGTGCATGCGCTGATGATCGCCCAGGCGGACGCACCGCCGAGGTCGTCACGGGCCAGCGCGGGGCCGAACACCTGCCAGGCGGGCAGGACCAGCAGGTGGAACGAGGCGGCCCACGCCACCATCGTCCACAGCCATGTCCTGGAGCGGAACTCGTCCCAGCCGAGCCTGAGGTCGTTGAGGATCGACGAAGGCTTCTCCGTCTCCTCCGTGTCCGTGGTGGCGGATCCGGGCGCGAGACGTATGAAGTAGAGCGCGGCCGCGCTGACGGCGAAGGTCGCCGCGTCGAAGACCAGGGCGGCGCCGGGGGAGAACATGACCACCAGGACGCCCGCGATCGCCGGACCCACGGTGTACGCCGTGTTCTCGCTCAGCCCCATCAGGCCGTTCGCCCTCTGCAGCTGCGCGGGCTTGACGACCTCGGGCAGCAGGCCGGTGGCGGCCGGGTGGAAGAAGGCGCCGGCGGTACCCGCGATGAACTGGAGCGCGAGCATCGACGGCAGCGAGGCCGTTCCCGTGAGCAGCATGACGCCCTGGGCGAACTGGGACAGGAAGCAGGCCGCGTCGCACAGGAGCATCAGGCGCCGACGGGACATGCGGTCGGCGATGACTCCCCCCAGCAGGAGCAGCAGCACGGTGGGGACCACTCGTGCGGCGAACACCAGGCCGAGGGCGGTGGCGGACTCGGTGAGCTCCAGCACCGCGAAGGCGAGGGCGACCGGCACGATCGCGTCACCGATGATGGAGCTTGTCTGCCCGATGTAGAGAAGCCGGAACTCCCGCTGACCGACCAGCTCCCGCAGTTCTCCCCTGCGGGCGGCCCTACGTTTCGTCGGCCCGTCTGCGGAATTGTTCATGTCGTCCTTTCATGAGGGGGCGCCTGCGCGGGCGAAGCGTCCGGCGGGCTTTCCTGCGCGGCGAGGAGGGCGTCGAGCCGGTCCGGATCCATCGCCGCCATCAGCTCCGAGGTCACGGCCCGGGCCAGCTGCGCGACGGTGGGCCCTTCGAGCAGTACGCGGACTTGCAGCCGCACGCCGAAGTCGCGGCGCACCCTGGCCATCAGGCGGACGGCGAGCAGGGAGTCCCCGCCGACGTCGAAGAAGTCGTCGTGGATGCCGACGTGCCGGAGGGAGAGCACCTGGGCGAAGTTGTCCGCGATGCCCTCCTCGATCTCGTCGCGCGGCCCGTCGGCCGACGCGGCATCGTCCCACGCCCTTACGGGGACCGGTAGTTGGGTGGGGTCGAGCTTCCCGTTGGGGGTGGTGGGGAGGGCGGGGAGAGGGGTGATGGTCGTGGGGACCATGTGGGGCGGGAGGTGCTGCGTGAGGTGCTCGTGGAGGGACTTGAGGGTGACTGACGTGGCCGGGGTGGCGGGGGCCAGCACCGTGTAGGCGGCGAGCCGGGGGTGGGTCGGGTCGCTGTGGTCGAGGGTGACCGCGGCGGCCTCGATGTTGGGGTGCGCGAGGAGGGTGCGTTCGATCTCGCCGGGTTCGATGCGGAACCCGCGGAGCTTGATCTGGTGGTCGCTGCGGCCGTGGTGATGGAGGCGGCCGCCGGGGGTGCGGTGGGCCAGGTCACCGGTGCGGTAGAGGCGTCCGCCGGGTATGTACGGGTCCGGCAGGAAGCGGCCGGCGGTCAGATCGGGACGGTCGAGGTAGCCCTGCGTGACGCCGGGGCCGGATACGTACATCTCGGCGATCGTGCCGTCGGCGACGGGCCGCAACCGGTCGTCCAGGAGATGGACGGCGAGGTCGGGCAGCGGAGTCCCGATGGGTGTGCCGTGCGGACGGGGGTCGCTCAGGTCGGCCTGGGTGAGGCGGTGGTGGGTGACATGGACGGTGGTCTCGGTGATGCCGTACATGTTGACCAGGTGAGGGGAGCCGATGCCGTAGTGGGCGGCCCAGTCGGTGAGTTGCGCGGGCTGGAGGGCCTCACCGCCGAAGACGATGTGCCTGAGGCGGGTGGGGCCGTGACCGGCGCGGGCGGCGGCGCGGGCCAGGTGCGCGAACGCGGTGGGGGTCTGGGAGAGCATGGTGACCCGCTGCTCGCCGATCAGCCGCCACATGGCGTCCGGGTCACGGGTGGTGGCGTAGGGCACGACATGGACGCGGCCCCCGTGCAGCAGCGCGCCGTAGATCTCCCACACCGAGAAGTCGAACGCGGCCGAGTGGAACATCGTCCATACGTCGGACTCGTCGAAGCCGAACAGGTCCCGCGCGGTGGAGAAGAGCCGCAGCAGGTTGTCGTGGCTGACCGCCACGCCCTTGGGGCGGCCCGTGGAGCCCGATGTGTAGATCACATACGCGGTGTCCCGGCCCGAGACCCGGGCCCACCCACCGTCGAAGCCGTCACTGTCGTCGTCGAGGGCGCTGCTGTCGCCGGGATCGTCGAGGTCGACGAACGCGCCCGTCGCCCCCGCGAACGTCTCCGCAAGACGCCCCGGAGCCGCCACCGCCACACATCCGGCGTCCACCGCCGTCAGCCGCAGCCGCTCACCCGGATAGCCCGGGTCCAGGGGCACATAACCTGCCCCCGCCCGCAGCACGGCGACGAGCGCGACGATCAGTCCCGCACCCCGGTCCGTACAGACCCCCACCAGGGAACCGCGTCGCACACCCACCGCGCGCAAACGCCTGGCCAGCGCTCCCGACAAACGGTCCAACTCGGCGTACGACAACGACTGCGCACCGTCGGAGACCGCTACGCGCCCCGGCCACCGGTCCACCGCTCGTGCCAGCACCCCGCACACACTCGTACCGCTCTGATCCGCCGGATTCCCGGACGCGTCCAACACCGCTGTTCCCCTTTCTGACGGTTGGGCTGTTCACTCGGCGGCGGTGGCGACCCAGACGAAATCCTCGGAGTCCGGTGCGTAAGGACCGCGCTCGTAGTCCCCGTACTCCTGCTCGATGCGGAAACCCGCCCGGTCCAGCAACGTGCGTATCTGCGGCGGGAACCGGTAGATGTTCCTGCGGATGTCATGGCGGCGTTCCAGGACGAGACCCTGCTCGTCCAGGATCTCGCTCACCCGTCGACGCGTGATGCTCTGCTTCTCGAAGTCGAAGGTGCTGTAGTCCCACAGCGCGATCCGCCGGCCCGTACGCGGGTGACGGATCTCGTCCACGAAAAGCTGACGGTTGTGGTAGTTGGTGAAGTCGGCCTCTTGGAACACGGGAACTCCCGCGACGAAACGCGCCCCGGGCAGCATGTGGCGGCGAATGGCGGTCAGAGCCGCGAGCCAGTCCTCGTCGGTCTCGAGGTGGAACATGGTCTGGCCGCCGGCGAGGACGAGCTTGAAGCGCTCACCGAGGTCGAAATCCCGTAGATCGGCCTCGACCAGTCCGACGCGTTCCTCCGGCACCCCGGACTGCGACAGATTGACACGGCCCTGAGCCAGCATCGACGGGGAGCGGTCCACGCCCACCGCGCGGTCGACGTGCTCCATGCAGGGCAGCAGCACCCGGCCCGTGCCGCATCCGATCTCGAGCAGCGGGCCGCCGAATTCCTTCGCCTCGGTCAGCAGGAAGGGCAGGTCGAAGCTGTTGAGATCGGCCCAGAGAACGTCATAGATCTCTGCTTCGTGAAGGTAGTCGTCTGCGGTCCCGGTCACCGGTGCTCCTGAGTTTCGTTGACGGTGTGAAGCAGAATGCTGGCGATGTCGCGCACGGTTTCCCCGGTCAAGAGAGTGAAGTGATCACCAGGGACGCGGTGCTGTATGAGCGGAGCCTCCGTGCACAGGGGCCGCCATGTGTCAGGGCTGACGTCGGAGGCCTGCGCGTGGAAGAGCGTCACCCGCCCCCGGTAGGCGCCCGGAGTGTGCCGCTGCATGGCTCTGGTGGCCTGGGCGAACACCGCATACCGCCCCCGGAGTTCCGTGGGGTCGAGGCCGAGGCCGAGCCCCTGTTCCGCGAGGCCCAGGGCCGCGCGCTCCAGTGCCTCGGGCACCGGGGCGTCCCAGACCGTGTCCGGCAGCGGCACCCCGTCGGTCTTGGCGCCGCTCGACCCGAGCAGATCCTCGACGAAGGCCCGCAGCGTCTGCGCCCGGGACCACGGGCCGGTTCCGGCCGGCCACGGTGCGCTGTCGATCAGCGAGACCGGCGCGGCCCGACCGGTCGCAGAGGCATGGCGGCGCGCCATCTCGTGCGCGACCAGGCCGCCGAAGGACCAGCCGCCCAGGAGCGCGGGATGCTCCACTCCACGCTCACCGAGAAGATCCAGATAGTGCTGAGCCAACTCCGCGACGGTCGGCCGGCGTCCGTCGGCGAGAGAGTCGTCGGCGGCGATCGCCCAGACCGGATGCGGACCGTCCAGCAGCCGGGCGAGAGGCCCGTAACAGAAGACGCCGCCACCGATGGGATGGGTGAGCACGATCGGATCGGCTCGCCCGGCCGCCCCCTCCCGCAGGACGATCACGCCGCCCGACGAGGTGGCCACACCGGAAGACCGGGTCCGCTCCCGCTCCTGGAGCCTGCGCAGGAACAGCTCACGTTGGGCCGGGGACAGAGCCCCGATGCGGTCCTCCATGGAAGGCGTACTGCCGTCGCGCGTCACTGATTCCCCCTCGTCCACCCCGGCGCTCCTGCCCCCCCTTCGCGTGCCGTTACGGCTGCGCGGGCGTCGGCAGGAGCTTCAGGCGCCGCTCGTACAGGTAGGTGTAGAAGGGCAGTTCTTCCCGGTAGTACTCGGCGAGCAGCGAGTTGTTCCCGACCGTGTCCGCATACGTCTTGGTGCTCTTCACGAAGCCGTCGGTGGCGCTGGCGTCCTGGTGCCAGCGCGCCGTCAACCGCCACTCGGCGGGCATGCCGGGGGACCAGGAGAGCGCGGTGGGGTCGAACGGCAGCCCGACCCGCTCGCAGTACGCGCGCACGGTGTCCGCCGGCCGGTCGATGAGATCGTCGGAGTCCACCACGACGGGCTCGGCCCCCCGGGTCTGCGCCACTGCCAGATAGATCTCCTGGAGGCGGGCGAACCCGACCTCCTCCAAGCGCAGTTCGGGATTGAGCGCGTAGTGCGAAGCGATGACCTCTATGGGGTCCCGGATGATGAAGGTGTGACACACCTCGCGCAGGAATTCCTGATCCTCGAGCACTCCGGGGTAGCGAAAATCGGTGGTGTCCTTGAAGAACAGGCTCGATTTCGCTCCCATTTCCCTGATCGCCGCTATGAGTTCGGCCTCGGAACGCACCACCCGGTCCCCGATCTCCGCGGAACCGAAGTCGGCAAGACGGGAAAAGGGCTCGTGCAGGGCGACCACGTCGTCCCGCCCCATCATCATGCGCAGGAACGCGGTCGAACGGGAGCGGGGCGCACTCCACAAGGCGATGACCTGCGGCACCGAACCTCCGTCGCGCAGCGAGTCCTTCATGTCCGGCTCCTCTTCTCGAACGGCACGGTCACCGTGGCCCGCCGCCGCACAGGGGGCAGCCGCAACCAGCAAGCAGGGTAATCCAGAGCCCGGTTCGCGGAATACCGAAAGGCTTTACGCGATAGTTCATCGCTGAGCCACACCGGGGTAAGCGTCACGCTTACCCCGGTCGAGCGCCGGTGGTGAGGACAGCTCGCGGGGTTTCTCTTTATCGTTCCGAATCGGTACCCGAAGCCCGGCCGAATGGAGATCCGCCATGAGCGAGCTGGTCAACAGACTGGCCAAGCTGCCCGAGAGCCGCCGGGCGGAGTTCCTCGCGCAACTCCGCTCGGGAGCCGAGGACCGGCGCGGCCAGGAACTGACACCCAGGGACACACAGGAGCCCCCGCCCCTGTCCCATGCGCAGGAGACCCTCTGGTTCATCGACCGGCTCGCGCCCGGCCGGGCCACGTACAACGTCGCCCGCAGCTTCCGCATCCGGGGCGCACTCGACGTACCCGCCCTCCGCCGGGCGCTGCGGACCGTGGTCACCCGCCACGAGACCCTGCGCACCTCCCTGGTGGAGACGCACTCCGGCCTGGTGCAGCGGGTGCTGCCCGCGGACGACCCCCAGGTCGCGGTACCGCTCGTGGTCCGTGACCTCTCCTCGGCACCGCCGGGCGCCGACGCGGCCCGCGGCTTCGCCGACGACCTGGCGCGCACTCCCTTCGATCTCACCCGGGCCCCGCTGTGGCGAGCGGAGCTGGCGCTCCTCGGTGCCGAGGACCACCTCTTCGTGTTCGTGGTCCATCACGTCGTCTTCGACGGCTGGTCGGCCGGCGTGTTCGTGGAGGAGCTCTCGGCCGCCTACGCCGCCGAGACGACATCACGGACCGCCGACGTCCTGGCCCCGCTCGCCGTCCAGTACGGCGACTACGCGCACTGGCAGCGGCGACGCCTGACCGGCGACACGTACGAGGAGCTGGCCGCGTACTGGCGCGAACAGCTCACCGGCGCCCCCACCCTGGAACTGCCCACCGACAGGCCCCGCCCCGCGGAGACGACGTACGACGGCACCTACCTGCGTCAGGTCCTCGCCCCGGAGCTGACAGCCCCCGTGACACGGCTCGCCCGCTCCTGCGGCGTGACGCCGTACGTCATTCATCTCTCCGCCTTCCTGCTGCTCCTGCACCGGTACAGCGGCCAGGACGACGTGGTCGTCGGCACGCCCACGGCCAACCGCGACCAGGTCGAGACCGAGCGGCTGATCGGCTTCTTCGTCAACATGCTTCCGCTGCGCGCCGACCTGTCGGGGGCCCCGAGCTTCCGCGAGCTCGTCGGGCGCGTCGGCGAGCTGGCGCGTGATGCCTTCGCGCACGGGGAGCTGCCCTTCGAGAAGATCGTGGAGGTGGCGCGGCCCCGGCGGGACCTGTCGCGGTCCCCGCTGTTCCAGGTCGTGTTCGCCTTCCACAACACTGTCGACGAGGGCCTCGGCCTGCCGGGACTCGACGTCGGGCAGGAGTACCTCGACGCCGGCACGTCCCGCTTCGATCTGAGCTGGAACGTCACCGAGCGCCCCGAGGGCAGCATCGTCGAGGCGGAGTTCAACACCGATCTCTTCGACCCGGAGACCGTCGCGGACCTGCTCTCCCACTACGAGCAGGCCCTCACCTCGGTGCTGGCCGACCCGGAGCTGACGGTCCCCAGGACCCCGCTGCTCACGTCGGCCGCCCGCAAGGAGATGGTGACCAGGTGGAACGGCCCCGCCCTCGCCGTCCCCGATCTCTCCGTACCGGCCCTGTTCGAGGACCGGGTACGGGCGACCCCGCACGCCGTCGCCCTGGTCGTCGGCGCCGAGCGGCTCACCTACGCCGAGCTCGACCGGCGGGCGAACCGGCTGGCCCGGGTGTTGCGCGCCCGCGGCGCGGGGCCCGGTGAGCGGGTGGCGCTGTGCCTGCGCCGTACGCCGGACCTGGTCGCGGGCGTTCTCGGGGTGCTCAAGTCCGGTGCCGCGTACGTGCCGGTCGACCCCGGCTATCCGCAGGCCCGCATGGCGTCCATCCTCGACGACGCCACGCCGGTCGCCGTCCTCGCCCACGAGGAGTGCGCCCGGAGCCTGCCCGGCGGCCACGACGTGCTCGTACTGGAACAGCTGGCGGACGCCCTGTCCGAAGAGGCCGACGACGCCCCGGCCTTCGCGGTGTCTCCCGGGGACGTCGCGTACGTCCTCTACACCTCCGGTACGACCGGCCGCCCCAAAGGCGTGCTCATCGAGCACCACTCGGTCGTCGGATTCGTCGAGGCCATGCGGGAGCTCTTCGAGATCACCCCGGACGACCGTGTGCTGGGCTACGCGTCGGCCAACTTCGACGTCTCCGTCGGTGAGATGTTCAACGCACTGCTCACCGGGGCGCAACTGCACCTGGTCCCGGACGAAGTGCGCCTGGACGTCGGCCGGCTGCAGGAGCTGCTGGAGGAGGAGCGCGTCTCCGTCGTCGATCTGCCGCCCGCGGTGCTGGCCCTCCTGGACCCCGACCGCCTGCCCGACCTGCGCATCGTCTTCGTCGGGGGCGAGGCCTTCCCCGGCGAACTGGTGAACCGCTGGAACCGCGACGGCCACCGCTTCTTCAACGGCTACGGCCCGACGGAGTGCACGGTCACCATGGTCGTCCACGAGTGCCCCGGCCACTGGGACGCGTCCCCGCCCATCGGGCTGCCCATCGCCAACCATGTCGCGCACGTCCTGGACGAGCACTTGGAGCCGGTGCCCTACGGCGTGGTCGGCGAACTGCTCGTGGGTGGCGAGGGGCTGACCCGGGGCTACCTCGGGGCACCCGGGCTCACGCGCGAGAAAGTGATCGCCGACCCCTTCGACAGCACCGCGGACGGACGTCTCTACCACACCGGCGACCTGGTGCGCAGGCGACGCGACGGCAGCCTCGTCTTCGTCGGGCGCAAGGACCAGCAGGTGAAGATCCGCGGACTGCGCATCGAACTGGGCGACGTGGAAGCGGCGTTGGCGACCTGTCCCGGCGTCAGCCAGGTGGCCGTGGTGCCGTGGACGGACCCGCACGGCGAGCGGCACCTGGTGGCCTACACCGCGTCCTCGGGCGCGGCGGTCGAACAGGCACGGCTGCGGGCCCACGCGGCCGACCGGCTGCCCGGCTACATGGTGCCGTCGTTCTTCGTCGCGCTGGAGTCGCTCCCGCTCACGGTCAGCGGCAAGGTCGACCAGCGGGCGCTGCCGGAACCGGACCACTCCGCCGCCGTGCGGGAGAACGCCGGCGCGCTGCCCCGAACGGAGACCGAGCGGGTCCTCGCCGAGGAGATCTTCGCCCGGGCCCTGAAACAGGAGCGGGTCGGCGTGCACGACGACTTCTTCGCGATCGGGGGCAACAGCCTCCAGGCCGCGCAGCTGATGTCGCTGCTCTCCGAGCGCTTCCACGTACGGGTCGGCCTCGCGGAGTTCTTCCGCTCTCCCACGGTGGCCCACCTCGCGGAGTGCGTCGACCGGCTGCGCGCACAGATCAGCGGCAGCGACGACGACCTGCTCGCCCTGATCGAGGGCATGTCGGACGACGACGCGGCCCGTCTCATGAAGGCGGAGGCCGCGGGCGCCGCGGACGAGCAGAGCTGACCGGGTGCCACGGACCGTACGAGCGAGAAGAGACCAGCATCATGCACTTCGGCTTCACTCCGGATCAGGAAGCGTTCCGGGGGCGGGTACGCGAAGAGCTCGGCGCCGATGACATCCGTGCCGAGCTGGACCGGCTGGCGGCGGACACCGGCCGGGAACCGGATGTCCGCCCGCTGTACCGGGCGCTGGGCCGCCGACGCCTGCTCGCCGCCAACTGGCCCAGGGAGTACGGAGGCCGGGGCACGACGCCGGCCGAGGCCTCGATCGTCGCCGAGGAACTCGCACGGGCAGGCGTGCCGGACACGCTGCACGTCAACACGGTCCAGATCGTCGGGATGTTCCTGCTGCACGCCGGGTCCGACCGGCTCAAGGCCCGCTACCTGCCCGCCATCGGCGAGGGCCGGAGCTGCGCGAGCGTGCTGTACACGGAGCCGGAGGCCGGTTCCGACCTCGCCGGGCTGCGGACCACGGCGGTGCGTGACGGCGACGACTTCGTCATCAGCGGAGTGAAGGCGTACAACCTCAAGAGCGACATCACCGACGTCGCGCTGTGCGCCGCGCGGACCGGTGCCCCCGACGGGCGCTACCAGGGCATCACCCTGTTCATGGTGGCCATGGACGCCCCGGGCGTGCGCCGGGAGACCATCGCGGGGATCGCCGACGAGCAGTTCCACCGGGTGGTGCTGGACGAGGTGCGCGTCCCGGCGGCCGACGTCGTCGGCGCGGTCGGCCAGGGCTGGCAGCTGCTCACCCAGGCGCTGGCCGTGGAACGCACCGGTCTCGACTACTCGCTCAAGGCCGAGGCCTGGTACGCGGCCGTGGTCGCCGGTGGCGTCCAACCGGAGGAACTGGAGCGGTGCGGCCGCTTCGGCGCCGAGGTCGAAGCCGCACGGCTGCACACCTGGCGGGTGCTCGGACAGCTCAAGCGCGGACTCGACGAAGCCGACACCACCTGCGCGGCCGTCGCCAAGTACGTCACCAGCGAAGCGGCCCGGTCCGTGGCGGCCTGGGCGAACTCGCTGCCGCCGACGCCCGCGTCGGTATCCGCCACGCTCCTGGAAGCCGCGTACCGGGAGGCACCCGGCCTGACCTTCTCGGCCGGAACCTCCGAGATGATGCTCCAGATCGCCGCCGCGGGCGAAGGCGGCGGTACGGGGGCCGCATCGGAAGCGGCCGAGGACACCCTGACCCGCCACCTGCGACAGGCGCTCCGCACCCGCTTCACATCGGTGACGGCGGCCCTCGGATCCGGCGCGGAGGCCGTCCACGGGACCCCGGCGCGGGACGGCGCGTCCTGCCCGAGCTGGTCCGCGCTGGCCGACATCGGCGCACCCGGATTCGAGGTGCCCGCGGAGGCGGGCGGACTCGGACTCGGGCTGCCCGGCTCCCTGGTGGTGTGCGAGGAGCTCGGACGCGCCGCCCTGAGCGGACCGTACCGGGCCACGGCGCTCACCGCCGACGCGGTGCGGCTGTGCGCCGACGACAGCGCGCACGAGAAGGTACTGCAGGGCTTGAACACCGGTGAACTCACCGTGTGCGCGGACTCGTTCGGCGCGGCGGACCCGCTCGTGGCACCGGCTGCCGAAGGGGGCTGGACCGTCCCGCTCCGCTCCGCCGACGCTCCACCGGACACCACACACCGGCTGCTGTTCCTGGCGGCGGAGGACGGCCTCGCCCCGGTCCTGATTCCCACGGACGAGGCCACGAGCGGCCTCATCGACGTGTTCGTCCCGCACAGCCGCGCACTGGGGCGGCTGTCACCGGAGCAGTGGACGGAGCTGGTGGCCCGCGCTCGCATCCGGCAGGCCGCGTACCTGCTCGGTATGGCCGGGGGTGCGCATGCCGCGGCACGCGCGTACGCCTTGCGCCGTGAGCAGTTCGGCTCCGTACTCCACGACTTCCAGGGCGTGTCCTTCGCGTTGGCGCGAGCGGCGGCCCGTGTGGAGACGGTCCGCCTGGCGGTGCTCCGCGCGGGAGAGCTCGCGGACGCGGGCCGGCCCGCCGAGCGCGCCGCGGTGGACGCGCTGGCGCTGGCCGCCGAGACGGTGGCCGACGTCACGGCGACCGCCGTCCACGTGTGCGGGGTGCGCGGCCTGACCGCGGAGCTGCCGGTGCAGCGCCACTACCGGCTGGCCCGCACGGAAGCCGTCCGCATGGGGGCACCGGCCGGGCTGTTCCGCGAGGCCGGCCGGCTGCGGCTGTCCGGCCGGGCCGACCTGGAGCTGCTGACCGCACCGACCGCACTCCGGACCACCTGAGCACCTGAGCACCCCCGAACCAGCACACGACCGAGAGAGAACCGAGGAGACGTCCATGGCCGCATCCGTACCGCCCGAGCCCGAGGAACACGTCAGCGAGCTCCAGTACCGCGTCGTCGCCAACGACGAGGAGCAGTTCTCCATCTGGCCGCTGGGCCGCGAAGTGCCCGCGGGCTGGCGTGACATGGGCGTCAGCGGCCCGGAGGCGCGCTGCCTCGATCACATCGCCGAGGTGTGGACCGACCTGCGGCCGCTGAGCCTGCGCCGGGACATGGCGGCCGACACCTCCGTCCGCTCCCCGGCACTGCCCCGATGACCACGGACGCCACTGTGGACCGGTGGCTCCTGGGCGACCGGCTGCCGCACCCCCGGGCCCGGCTCATCGCCTTCCCGCACGCCGGGGGCGCGGCAGCCGCATACCGCCAGTGGTCGACGTGGGCGGGCCCGGACATGGAACTGCACGCGGTGCAGTACCCGGGGCGCGCCGGGCGGTTCAGGGAACCGGCACACACCCGGTGCGAGCCCCTGGCGCTCGACACGGCCGCCCGCCTCCAGTCGTTCGCGGACCTTCCGTTGATCCTCTTCGGCCACAGCATGGGCGCCCTGGTGGCCTTCGAGGTGGCCGTGGAACTGGAGCGGACGTACGGCATCCGGCCCGCGCACCTGATCGTCTCCGGCGCTCCGGCGCCCTCCGTGCCGTCCCGCACCACGGAGATGCGCTCCGACGCCTCCGACGACGCGCTGGTCCGCGCGATGCGCGAGCTGGGCGGCAGCAAGGAGGAAGTGCTCGCCGACCCGGAGCTGCTGCCCCTGATCCTGTCGGTGATGCGCGCGGACCTGACGATCGGTGAGACCTACCGGCCGCGCGCCAGGACGTGCATCGCGGCCCCCGTCACCGTCATGTCGGGCGTCGACGACGACTTCGCCACGGCCGCGGCCGTCCAGGGATGGCAGGAGTACACCACCGGCGAGTTCCGGCAGGAGTCGTTCCCCGGCGCCCACTTCTACCTGCACGCCGACCAGGCACGACAGGTCTTCGACCGGGTACGCGAACTCGTCGAGCGGTGCGCGGCCGACGGGGCGCGACAGCCGGGCGGCCGGCGGAGCGAGCACACCCGGTGACCTACGCCCTGCCGCTGGTCCACCAGCTCTTCGAAGACCGGGCCGCGGCCGCGCCGGACGCCGTGGCCGTCGTCCACGGCGCCGTTTCGGTGAGTTACGCGCAACTGAACCGGCGGGCCGACGCGCTGGCACGGCTGCTGCGCGCGCGGTGCGCCGACGGCGCGGACGAGGGACCCGCCGGAGAGCCGGTGGTCGCCGTCCGCATGCCGCGCGGCCCGGAGCTCATCACGGCGCTCCTCGCCGCCGCCAAAGCGGGCGTCGCCTACCTGCCGCTCGACCCCGGCCTCCCCGCGGAACGCACCCGGTACCTGCTGCGGTCCGCCGGGGCACGGCTGCTGCTCACCGACGGCCGACGCGTGCCGGACGCCGGCCCCGTGGCCGGCTCCCTGCCCGTGGTCGACGTGTCCGCCGACACGGACGGCACCGCCGGCGGCGCGACGGCAGGCGTACGGGACGAGGCCGACGGCGACGCGCGGCGCCTCGCCTATCTCATCCATACGTCCGGTTCCACGGGCCGCCCCAAGCCCGTGGCCGTCGAGCACCGGTCCCTCGCCAATCACGCCCGGGCCGTACGAGCGTTGTTCGGACTGTCCCGGACGGACCGCGTGCTCCAGTTCACCAACCCCGGCTTCGACGTCCTCGGCGAGGAGGTCTTCCCGACCCTTGCCGCAGGCGGCTCTCTCGTCGTCCTGGACGACACCGCGCTGCCACCCGTCGCCTTGGAGGACTTTCTCCGCGCGCACCGGGTGACCGTCGCCAACCTCCCCACGCCGTACTGGGCACAGTGGTGCGCCGACCTGGAACAGACCCCCCGCCCACTGCCGCCGGAGTTGCGGCTGCTCGTCGTCGGCAGCGACACCACGCACACCCGCAGCCTCGCCGCCTGGCGGCGGCACGGCACCGTACCGGTGATCAACGCCTACGGACTGACCGAGACCACCATCACGGCCACCGCCGCCGTCTATCCGGCCGACGCCCCACTGCCGGCCGGGAGCACGCTGCCCATCGGTACCGCCCTCGACGGCACCCGAGCACATGTCCTCGACCGGGAGATGACACCCTGCCGCCCCGGCGAGACCGGCGAGCTGTACATCGGCGGCCTCGCGGTGGCGCGCGGCTATCCGGGGCGGCCCGACCTCACCGCCCGGCGTTTCGTGCCGGATCCGTTCGCCCGTGAGCCGGGCGAGCGCCTCTACCGCACCGGCGACCTGGCGCGCAGGGACGCGGACGGCACGATCGAGTTCCTGGGCCGCGACGACCACCAGGTGAAGATCCGCGGCCACCGCGTCGAGCCCGCCGAAGCGGAGGCGGTGCTCGCGCGGGACCCGTGGGTACGGGAGTGCGCCGTGGTACCGGTGGTCACCGGGGCCGATCCCGTCCGGCTGGTCGCCTACATCGTCGGGGACGCCGATCCGCGGCGGCTGCGCGCACTGGCCGCGCGGTCCCTGCCCGACTACGCCGTCCCGTCGGCATACGTGTCGCTGCCCGCACTGCCGGTCACGGCCCAGGGCAAACTGGACCGCAAGGCTCTGCCCGTGCCCGCACCGGAGGCGCGCCACAACCCCTACGTGCGCCCCGTGGGGCCGGACGAGGAGCGGCTGGCGGCCCTGTGGAGCGAGGTGCTCGGCGTTCCCCGGGTGGGACGGACCGACGACTTCCTCGGGCTCGGCGGCGACTCCCTGCACATGGCCCGGGTGCTCGGCCGTATGGAGCGGGAGTACGGGACGCGCGTGGCCCCGCGGGAGTTCCTCGCGGCGGGCACCGTCCAGGGCCTCGCCGCACGCATCCGCGAGGCCACGCCCGTGCCGTCCCCGGCGCCGTCGGCCGCGGCCGTCCCCGCGGACGCGGTCTCGCCCGGGGAGCAACGCCTCTGGTTCCTCGGCCAGTTGCGGCAGGCGGCCGGCACCGCGTACAACGTGCCGAGCGCG
This sequence comes from Streptomyces sp. NPDC029674, assembly GCF_044903205.1. Taxonomy (NCBI): domain Bacteria; kingdom Bacillati; phylum Actinomycetota; class Actinomycetes; order Kitasatosporales; family Streptomycetaceae; genus Streptomyces; species Streptomyces sp. NPDC029674. The sequence goes on along the minus strand of NZ_JBJDPY010000005.1, from coordinate 149,967 downwards.
CTGCGGCTGCGCGGCCCCCTCGACGTCACCGCACTCCGGCTCGCCCTGGGGGACGTCGTCGAGCGGCACGAGCGCCTGCGCACCTCCTTCCACTTCCGGGACGGCCGGCTGACCGCCGACATCGCGCGGGACGTGACGGTGCCGTTGCCGGTCCTCGACCTGAGCGGGGACGGACAGGACGCGGCCGCCCCGCTCGCCCGGGCCGAACAGCTGGCGCGGCAGCCGTTCGATCTGGCGAGCGCCCCGCTGCTGCGCACCGCGCTCATCCGGATGGCGCCCGACGACCATCTCCTCGCCGTGGTCACTCACCACGTCGTGTCGGACGGTGTGAGCGGCGACGTCTTCGACCGGGACCTGGCCGCGGCCTACGCGGCGCGCTGTGCCGGCGCCCCGTCACCGTGGCGTGAACCCTCCACCGGCTACCGCGACTTCATTCGCGCCCGGCGCGACGCGGGAGCCACCTCCTCGGAGGACGCCCTCGTCAAGCAGGTGGTGGAACGGCTGCGCGGCGCGCCGACGGTGCTCGAACTGCCCACGGACCACCCACGGCCCAAGGCCATGAGCTTCCGCGGACACCGTCTCTCACGGAACACCCCGGACGGGCTCCTCGCCGCGGTCACTCGGCTCGCGCGGGAGGAGAAGACCACTCCGTACTGTGTGGCGCTGACCGCGCTCGGCGCCGTGCTGCGCGAACTCAGCGGTCAGGACGACCTGTTGATTGGCTCGCCCGCCGCGGGGAGACCGGGGCCGGAGTTCGAGGACGTCATCGGGTTCTTCGCGAACACGGTCGTCCTGCGGCTCGACTTCCGGGGCATCCACTCCTTCCGCGACGCGCTGCGCCTCGCCCACGGGCAGGTCCTTGACGCGATCGAGAACGAGTACGTCCCCTTCGACCGGCTGGTGCACGAACTCGTCACCGAACGGGTGCTCTCCGTGCCACCGCTCGTCCAAGTGGCTCTCGCTTACCAGGGTCCGCGCCGCCCCGAGGCCCGGCTGGCGGGGCTGCGGGCCACGCCGGTGCCGCTGCACAACGCCACCGCGAAGTTCGATCTCACGCTGGAGATCGAGGAAGTGGCGGGGGAGCTGGTGGCCACCGTCGAATACAGCACCGACCTCTTCGCGCGCGGCACGGTGGAGAACTTGCTCGACCGCTGGACAGCGGTGGTTTCAGGGGCGGTCGCGGGGCCGGAAGCGGCCCTGCGCGGCCATGTCGGAAGGGGAGGGGCGAGGACATGATGAACTCGGACGCGCAGGAGGGGCCGGGGCTCGAGCGGCTGCGCGGGGTGTGGTCGCAGGTCCTGGGGCGTGACTCCGTCGCCGCGGACGACAATTTCTTCTCCCTCGGCGGGGATTCGATCACGGCCATCCGGCTGGTGGCGGAGGCACGCTCGGCGGGCCTGGACATCAGCGTGGAGGAGGTGTTCCTGCACCCCACCCTGGGCGAACTCGCGCGCGAGGCCGCGGGGGTCCCCGACGCGCCGATGACCCAGGAGCCGTCGGCGGGCGCCACGCTCACCACGACACTGGCCGACCTCGACCCCGGTGACGTGCCCGCGGGCGTGGCGGACGCCTACCCGCTGTCCTCACTCCAGTTGGGCATCCTGTACCACTGCGAGGTCAGCGACGACCCGCGGCTCTACCACGACCTGACCAGCGTGCGGGTGAGCGGCCCGTGGGACGAAGGGGCGCTGCGGGACGCGGTGGCGGCACTCGTCGACCGGCACGACATGCTCCGTACCTCCTTCGAACTCGCCGAGTTCCGTGAACCCCTGCAACTGGTCCACACGACGGCCACGGTCCCCATGGAGACGCAGGACCTGAGCGGCCTCACCGACGAGGAGCAGCTCAGCGCCCTGGACGACTGGTGGCAGCGGCAATCCGGAACGTCCTTCGACGAGACCAAGGCGCCGCTGCTCCGAATCCACGTGGGCATCCTCGCCCCGGACTCCTTCCACCTCTCCCTGTCGGTGCACCACATCCTGCTGGACGGCTGGAGTTTCGCGCGGCTCGCGACCGAGGTGCTCGTCGAGTACGAGAGGCGCCTGGGGTACGAAGGACCGGGGCTCGAACCGATGCCGCGGGTCCGCTACCGGGACTTCGTGGCGGCGGAGCAGAGCGCCACCAGGGACGCCGCGTCACGTACGTACTGGACGCAGCTGCTGAAGGGCATGGAGGCGCTGTCGCTCCCGAAACCCTCCGCTGCGGACGGCACCGGGACCGGGGAGCTGGTGCAGGAGCTGCCCGACGCGCTCGCCGTGGGTGTGCAACGGTTCTCCGCCGAGCTGGGAGTGCCGGTCAAAAGCGTGTTCCTGGCCGCGCACCTGTGGGCGATGGGTGAACTCTGCGGGACCGAGGACGTCGTGAGCGGGCTGTGCGGGAACGGGCGCCCCGAGTCGGAAGGGGCGGACCTGGTGCTCGGTGTGTTCCTCAACGTCCTGCCGGTCCGCCTGCGGCTGGAGCACGGCGGCTGGACGGAGCTGGTGCGGGCCGCGTTCGACGCGGAGCGCGAGCATCTGCCGCACCGGCAGTATCCGCTGGCCCGGATGCGGAAGGACCTGGGGCACTCCCCCTTCGAGGCGATGTTCAACTACACGGACTTCCACGTCTTCGACAGGGTGGACTCACTGCGCCGCATCAGCGCCGACCGGTGGAGTTTCGCCGACCGTACGAACTTCCCGGTGCTCGTCGAGGTGAACCGGCTTCCGCAGCGGATGTCCTACGAGCTGAACATCCGGGTGGACCCCGCGGAAGCGTCCGCGACCCTCGCGCCGAGGATCGGGGAGCTGATGGTGCGGGCCCTGACCGCCATCGTGCGCGAGGGCGACCGACGTGACTGCGGCAGCGAATCAGTGACCAGCGGAAAAAGAGGTTGAACAGTGGAGTACCGGCGGTTCGGCAGGCTCGGGTATCAGGTCAGCGAAGTCGGCTATGGAATGTGGGGAATAGCCGGTGGTGAAGGAGGATGGTCCGGCGCCGACGACGTGACGGGCCGGGAGGCGCTCGCGGAGAGCATTCGGCACGGCTGCAACTTCTTCGACACGGCATGGATTTACGGCCGTGGCCACAGCGAGGAATTGCTCGGACAGCTGCTCGAGGAGCACCAGGAGAAGCGGCTCTACGTCGCCACGAAGATTCCGCCGAAGGACCGTAAATGGCCTTCGACGCGGGACTCCCGGCTCGCCGATGTGTTTCCCGAGGACCACATCCTCGAATACACCCGCAAGAGCCTCGACGGGCTGGGTACGGAATCGATCGACCTGCTGCAGTTCCACGTGTGGGAGGACAGCTGGGCCGACGACCCGCAATGGCAGGACCCCATCCGCCGGCTGAAGGACGAGGGAGTCGTCAAGGGTGTGGGCATCAGCGTCAACCGCTGGGAGCCGACCAACGTCCTGAAGACGCTCGACACCGGGCTCGTCGACGCGGTCCAGGTGATCTACAACATCTTCGACCAGGCCCCGGAGGACGAGCTGTTCGCCGCCTGCCAGGAGCGGGACATCGCCGTCATCGCCCGGGTCCCCTTCGACGAGGGCACCTTGACCGGCACCCTCACGCACGAGACGACGTGGCCCGAGGACGACTGGCGCAGCTCGTACTTCGTACCGGAGAACCTGCACGCGAGCGTCGACCGCGCGGACCGGCTCAAGAAGGTGGTGCCCGCGGACATGACGATGCCCGAGCTGGCGCTGCGCTTCATCCTGCGGCATCCGGCGGTGAGCACCGTGATCCCGGGCATGCGCAGTGTCCGGCACGTCGCGGCGAACCTCGGGGTGAGCGGAGCGGAACCGCTGTCGCCTGAGCTCTACGCCGAGCTGCGCCGGCACCGCTGGGACCGTACGCCGACGGCCTGGTCCCAGTAGGGTCCCGGGATAGCGGTACGAGGAGGGGGCAGGGAGACGACTCCCTGCCCCCTCCTCGCGCGGGCGGCCCGGATTCCCGTGGGCGGTTCAGACGGTGGCGCCCTGCCCTGCCTGCGTGATCCAGTGGTGGCCGCCGTGCGTGAAGCGCGTCTGGCGTGCCGTTCCGGGCGCGTCCGCGAGGTCGAGCAACCGCTGGACGTGCACGTTCCCCCGGTACAGCGTCGCTTCCACGGTCCCGCTCACGCCCGCCGCGAGGAGGTCGGCGCCGGCCGCCGCCGCCCTCCCGGACGCGTCGTGGAAGCGTCCCTCGTACACGGCGCCGCCGAGGGTGGCGGACAGCCGGCGCAGCAACGCGGTCGAGGGCTTGTCGAGGCAGGCCTGGTACAACGCGTCGAGGCAGGGGCCGAGCACATCGAGTCCGGGCGCCTCGTACACGCCCCGGCACTTGGTCCCGTTCACCCTGTTCTCGACGACGGTGCGCAGCGAGATGCCGTGCCGGCCGCCGAGCGCATTGGCCCGGAGCATCGCGTCGAGCGGGGCGACCGCCGTCCCGTCCACCGCCACGGGGCGCCCGCCCTCGAAGCGGACGGTGAACGTCCCCGGCTCGTCGGCCGCGTCCTGCGGCCACACCGTCATCAGCGGTTCCAGCGACGCGGGAGCGGTGGCCAGTGACTCCAGCGCGTCACTCTCGTGGGAGAAGCCGGCGAGGCTGCCGTCGATCGAGTACGCCGCCCAGTCCGTGAGTTCCTTGGGATATCCCAGGTCGGACAGGTATGTGCTCATGTGCGTACGGGTCGGGAACCGCTCCAGCATCCACGCCTCGGTCCACGGCGTGAACACCGTGAGGTCGGGCGTGAAGCGCGCCGCGTAACGGGCGAACCTGGACTGGTCGTTGCCGCCGCCCACGCACCCGTGGGCGAGTACGTCGCACCCGTCGGCGCGCAGGACCGGACCGAGTCCGCTGACCAGGACCGCGCGTGAGGCCCCCGTCGTGTTCCAGTAACCGCCCTCGTAGGTCGCCTGGTACGTCACGAGATCGAGTGCGGTACCGGCCATCTCGGCGCGGAGGTCGACCGCCCGGGACTTCAGGCCGTGTTCAGAGAGGCGCGTGGCGAGTTCCCCGGCGGGCATCGGCGCCTGCTGGCCGATGTCGGCGACGTAACACGTCACGTCGACACCGTTCTCCGCCAGCCAGGCGGCGACGGCGGTACTGGAAAGCCCGCCGGAGGTGAACAGGCCCACGCGCAGGCCCTTGAGCTGTTTCAAATCCATCTGCGTATTACCCCCGAGGCCGTGCGTCGGCATAGTGGATACTCAATTCCATGACGGATCGAGCCGTGACATCAGTGTCCCCGTTCTCGCCCCGTCAATGTTGGCTCCGGCGGTGACAGTCGGGTCGCTAATCGAGTCACATCCGTAATTACGATGCTTACGAACGCGGTAATCACCGAGCGGTATCGCGGCCCGTGGTGACGGCCTTAACTTGTTCCGGAATATTCGGGGAATCGCCATTGGCTTTCCCGGTTCGGAACTTTGGGGGGCGTCCGGTATGTCCGAGCGGTATCAAGTCCGGTCGTGTAGTGACGTCGCGGAGCGATCCGCCGACGATCCGGGAGACCGCACCGTCCTCCAGCTCTTCGAGGCGAGGGCGGCCGAGACACCGCAGGCACCCGCCGTCACCCATGGTCCGCTCACGCTCTCCTACCGGGAGCTCGACGAACGGGCCAACGCAGTCGCCCGGCAGTTGCGTGAACACGGCGTCGGGCGTGGTGACTTCGTCCCGCTCGTCGTCGACGGGGGAGCGGAGCTGCCGCTGGCGATGATCGCGGCGATGAAGCTCGCGGCGCCGTTCGTCCCGGTCGACGACTCGGGCCCCGCGGACCGGCTCGACCGGATGATCCGGACCCTCGACGCCAAGGTGGTGCTCACCTCCGAGGGCGCCGCCCACCGGCTCCCGCCCGGCATCCCCGTACTACCGGTCCGGCCCGCGCACCCGGCGAGCGGCACCACGCCGCCGGCCGCGCCTCCGGCCACCCTGGACGACATCGTCTACGGCTTCTACACCTCCGGCTCCACCGGGCTGCCCAAGTGCACGCTCAACGTCCACCGGGGCCTGCTCAACCGCTTCGCCTACATGAGCCGCCGGCTCAGCGGCCGGGCGGACGAGGTGGTGCTGCAGAACAGCCGCCACCAGTTCGACTCGTCGCTCTGGCAGCTGCTGTGGCCCCTCACCACGGGAAGCCAGGTGGTGATACCCGAGCGCTCGGGCATCCTCGACCTGGCGGCCACGGTGGACGTCATCCACCGGCACGCCGTCACCACCACCGACTTCGTCCCCTCCATCTTCAACACGCTGGTGGAACTGCTCACCACGGAGCCCGGACTGATCCACCGCCTGGGCTCCCTGCGGCGGCTGCTCATCGGCGGCGAGGAGATGACAGCGGACGCGGTCCGCACCTTCAGGTCGTACCTCCCTGACGTTTCCATCATCAACACCTACGGCCCGACCGAGGCCTCGATCGGCAGCGTCTTCCACACCGTGAGCGACACCGACCGCGACCCCATGCCGATCGGGCGCCCCATCGACAACACGTACGCCGTGATCGTGAACGACCGCTCGGAGCCCGTGGAGAACGGCGAGACCGGCGAGATCTGGATCGGCGGCGAGTGTCTCGGCCTCGGGTACGTGAAGGATCCCCGCAAGACCGCGTCCGTGTTCGTGCCCAACCCCTTCCCGGAGATCCCGGGCGACCGGCTCTACCGCACGGGCGACCTCGGCTACCGGCGGCCGGACGGGCTCCTCCAGTTCGTCGGGCGCCTCGACCACCAGGTCAAGATCGGCGGCGTGCGGATCGAGCTGTCGGAGGTCGAAGCGGGGCTGCTGCGCCACCCCCAGGTACGGGAAGCCAAAGTGATCGTCCACGAAGAGGGCGGAAGCCGCGCGCTCGTCGCCTTCGTGACCGTACGCTCCGCCGAACTCGGGTCCGCCGCGCTCAGGGAGCACGCCGCCGCGAGCCTGCCACCCGCGCTGACACCGCGCCGCTTCGTCGTCCTGGACGCCCTGCCGCTGACCCCCAACGGCAAGGCCGACCGCAAGGCACTCCAGCAGCTCGCCGCGCACCGGCCCGGCGCGGTGGAGCCCGGCGCGGATGCCGTGGAGGTCCAGGTCCGCACCGCCTGGCTGGGGTTCCTGCCGGTCGGCCGGGTCGAGCCGGGCGCCGACTTCTTCGACCTGGGAGGTGACTCGCTCGGCGCCCAGCGCCTCGCCGTGGCCCTGAGCGAGAGGTTCCGCACCCGCGTGTCGGTGCGCGACGTGTACGAGCGCCCGACCGTGGCCCAGCAGGTCGCCCTCCTGACCGGACGCGACACCCGCCAGCCGTCCTCGGAGGGCGGCGCCGGCGACGCCGCGGCCCGCGAGCTCAGGGAACTCCTCGACGCCGACACGGTGTTGCCCGAGGACATCACCCCCTCGCGAGCTGCCACTGCCACCGCCCCGCCGCGCAACGTGCTGCTGACCGGCGCCACCGGCTTCGTCGGCGGCCAGCTGCTGCACGACCTGCTGGTGCACACACAGGCGGACGTGCACTGCCTGGTGCGGGCGGACGACGCGGAGGGCGCCCGGCAGCGGATCGTCGCCAACCTGCGGGAGTACCGGCTCTGGGACGAGACCCACGCGGACCGGATCAAGGGCGTGCCCGGCGACCTGCGGCTGCCCCGACTGGGCCTCGGCGCGGGGGAGTTCGCGGCGCTGGCCGAACGCGCCGACACCGTCATCCACAACGGCGCGATGATCAACCTCGCCCGCGGTTACCACGCCCATCGGGGCGCCAACGTCCACGGCACCGTGGAGATCCTCCGCTTCGCCACGGCCCACCGGGACAAGCACCTGCACTTCGTCTCGACCCTGGGAGTGTTCCCCACCGGGGGGCACGACGGCACCGGGTTCATCCCCGAGGGCCCGGTCCCCGGCGACGCGGTCCCCGGCGACGGCTACAGCCAGTCGAAGTGGGTGGCCGAGCGCCTCCTCACCCAGGCCGCCGTGCGCGGACTGCCCGTCACCGTCCACCGCTTCGGCGAAGTCACCCCGCACTCCGTGACGGGCGTACCCAGCCGCTGGGGCCTGCACGATCTCCTCGTCAAGGCCTGTCTGCGGACGGGAATGTGGTTCTCGAGCCCCATCGTCACCGACTACACGCCGGTGGACCGCGTCAGCGCGCTCGTGGTCGCCGCCGTCCGCAAGGGCGAGCGGGGATGGCTGCACGAGGTCCAGCCCCACGCCGTGGGCTTCGACGCGCTGATGGCCGTGTTCCAGGAGGCGTTCGGTCTCACCCAGGTGCCGTACCCGGTGTTCTGGGAGCAGGTGCGACGCCGGTCGGCACAGTCACCGGACGACCGTGACCTCGTGCGTGCCCTCGCTCTCCTTCCGTCGCCCGCGGGTGACGAGCCCGATACCGGAGACGGTGACGCCCGGGTCAAGGAGAGCCTGGCGGAACTCTTCCGGCAGGACCCGGCGGCGGTGGGCAGGGAGCGGGCCGAGCGGCTGGCGGCCGGGGCCGGGCTTTCGTGGCCACCGGTCGGGGACGCCGTGTTCCGGCGGTACGCCGCCTTCTACCAGTCGATCGGCTGGTAGCCGTATGTCCGGCACCGCTCATGGCGGGACAGTGTGGCTGACAGGTCTGCCGAGCGCCGGCAAGACCACGATCGCCCGCTCGCTGGCGGAGCGCCTGCGGGACGAGGGCCGGCGCGTCGAGGTGCTCGACGGGGACGAGGTCCGCGAGTTCCTCTCGGCGGGCCTCGGCTTCTCCCGCGAGGACCGGCACATCCACGTGCGGCGCGTCGGGTTCGTCGCCGAACTGCTCGCCTCCCACGGAGTGACGGCCCTGGTACCGGTGATCGCACCCTATGCGGACAGCCGGGAGGCGGTGCGCGGCCGGCACCGCCGCGCGGGCACCCCGTATGTGGAGGTGCACGTCGCCACCCCACTGAAGGACTGCTCCGCACGCGACGTGAAGGGGCTGTACGCCCGGCAGGCCGCGGGCGAGATCTCCGGTCTGACCGGGGTGGACGACCCCTACGAGGAGCCCGAGTCGCCGGACCTGCGGATCGAGTCGCAGCGACAGACCGTGCAGGAGTCCACAGCCGCGCTGTACGCGCTGCTCGTCGAAAGGGGTCTGGTGTGACGACCAGCGTGTCCGCACCGCCACAGGTGACCGGCAGTCCTCGTGCGCTGAGCCACCTGGACGCTCTGGAGTCCGAGTCGGTGCACATCTTCCGTGAGGTGGCGGGGGAGTTCGAGAACCCGGTGATCCTGTTCTCCGGTGGCAAGGACTCGATCGTCATGCTGCACCTGGCCCTGAAGGCGTTCGCCCCTGCGGCGATCCCCTTCTCGCTGCTGCACGTCGACACCGGACACAACTTCTCCGAGGCGATCGACTACCGGGACCGGGTCGTGGAGCGGCATGGACTGCGCCTGTACGTGGCCTCGGTGCAGGAGTACATCGACGCGGGCAAGCTGCGCGAGCGTCCCGACGGCACCCGCAATCCGCTGCAGACCGTGCCGCTGACGGAGAAGATCGCCGCCGAGCGATTCGACGCGGTCTTCGGCGGCGGGCGGCGTGACGAGGAGAAGGCCCGGGCCAAGGAACGGGTCTTCTCGCTGCGCGACGAGTTCTCCCAGTGGGACCCGCGCCGCCAGCGCCCGGAGCTGTGGCAGCTCTACAACGGCCGCCACGCCCCGGGCGAGCACGTCCGGGTCTTTCCGCTGTCGAACTGGACCGAGCTGGACGTCTGGCAGTACATCGCCCGCGAGGGCATCGAGTTGCCGCGGATCTACTTCGCTCACGAGCGGGAGGTGTTCCGGCGCGCGGGGATGTGGCTGACCGCCGGGGAGTGGGGCGGACCGCGCGCCGACGAGCAGGTCGAGAGGCGCCTGGTGCGCTACCGCACGGTCGGCGACATGTCCTGTACCGGTGCCGTCGACTCCGACGCGACGAGCCTGGAGCAGGTCATCGCCGAGATCGCCGCGTCCAGGCTGACCGAGAGAGGCGCGACCCGCGCCGACGACAAGCTGTCCGAGGCCGCGATGGAAGACCGCAAGCGCGAGGGGTACTTCTAGACATGACCACCAGCATCAGCAACCGCACGGGCGCCGGTGACGTCGCCGCCGCCGCGGGGACACTCCGGCTGGCCACGGCCGGTTCCGTCGACGACGGCAAGTCGACGTTGGTGGGACGGCTGCTGCACGACTCCAAGTCGATCCTCACCGATCAGCTGGAGGCCGTCGAGCGTGCCTCGCGCGGCCGCGGCGCAGCCGGACCCGACCTGGCGCTCCTGACCGACGGCCTGCGGGCCGAACGGGAGCAGGGCATCACCATCGACGTCGCCTACCGCTACTTCGCCACCGCCCGGCGCCGTTTCATCCTCGCCGACACCCCCGGCCATGTGCAGTACACGCGCAACATGGTCACCGGCGCCTCCACCGCCGACCTGGCCGTCATCCTGGTCGACGCCCGCAAGGGCGTGGTCGAACAGACCCGCCGCCACGCCGCCGTCGCCGCCCTGCTGCGCGTCCCGCACGTGGTTCTCGCGGTGAACAAGATGGACCTGACCGACTACGCCGAATCCGTCTTCGCCGCCATCGCGGAGGAGTTCACCGCCTACGCCACCGAACTCGGCACAGCCGAGGTCACCGCCATCCCCGTCTCCGCCCTCGTCGGCGACAACGTGGTCGAGCCTTCCGAGCTCATGGACTGGTACCGCGGCCCCACCGTCCTGGAACACCTGGAATCCGTTCCGGTAGACCACGACCCGGACACCTGCCCCGCCCGCCTCCCCGTGCAGTACGTCATCCGCCCGAGGACCGCCACGCACCCCGACTACCGCGGCTACGCCGGACAGATCGCCGCCGGCACCTTCCGGGTCGGGCAGCCCGTCACCGTGCTGCCCTCCGGACGGACCTCCGTCATCACCGGCATCGACCTGCTCGGCACAGCCGTCGACGTCGCGCGGGATCCCCAGTCGGTCACCGTTCTCCTTGCGGACGACATCGACATCTCCCGCGGCGACCTCCTGGTGCCCTCCGGTGAAGCCCCCACGCTCAGCCGGGACGTGGACGCCACCGTCTGCCACGTCGCCGACACGCCCCTCACCGTCGGCCAGCGGGTCCTGCTCAAACACACCACCCGCACCGTCAACGCCATCGTCAAGGACATCCCGTCGCGGCTGGCCCTGGAGGACCTGTCCCAGCACCCGGCCCCCGGCCGGCTCGTCGCCAACGACATCGGCCGGGTCAGGGTCCGCACCGCCGAACCGGTCGCTCTGGACTCCTACGCCGACTCCCGGCGCACCGGTTCCTTCCTCCTGATCGACCCCGCCGACGGCACCACCCTCGCCGCCGGAATGAGCAGTCAATCTCCGGCACAGCGGGGGCACCGGCCCCTGAAGGTCACCTCGACCGCCGAGACGCTGAACCCGTAGCGCTCCGCGGGCGGCAGGTCGGTCAGGAGGTCGCCGACGGGATGGACGTCGCGGATGGTGCCGCAGCCCGAGCACACCAAGTGCTGGTGGGGGCGGCAGGCGTTCGGGTCGTACCGCTTGGCGCGGCCGTCCGTGCTGACCTCGATCACCTCGCCGAGGGAGACCAGTTCGCGGAGCGTGTTGTAGACGGTGGCGCGCGAGATCTCCGGCAGGCGGGCGCTCGCCCGGGCGAGCACCTCGTCGGCGGTCAGGTGGACGTGTTCGCCGTCGAGCACCTCGGCGACCACGCGACGTTGCGCGGTCAGCCGCCAGCCGCGTCCGCGAAGCCGTTGGAGCAGGTCACTCATGACCACCAGCCCTCACTGTGCATAGTCGGTGCCTCGTCCGTCCCTGGCCCGTACCTGGCCCGCGCCCAGTCATGCCTGGCTCGTACGAATGAATCCGCGTGCGCCTGTCTTCCGTATTGACTTGGATTTCGTCCATCGTAGGATCGGATCCGGCTGACAGCCAAGGGACAGGGCAACGGCAGGCAACAGCACGGGACTTCACCGGATCCGGGTCGCCTTCCGGCCCGTGCGTGCGCCCGCTCCACCACCCTCCGCTCGTGAGCACCGCGATCCGCCCTCTCCGGAAGGATTCCCATGACCGAGAACCACGACGCGATCGTCACCGACCCCAAACCGGAGGAGACGGAGGGCTGCCCGGTCGCGCACCGCGCGCCGCATCCGACGCAGGGCGGCGGGAACCGGCAGTGGTGGCCGGAGCGCCTCAATCTGAAGATCCTCGCCAAGAACCCCGCCGTGGCCAACCCGCTCGGCGAGGAGTTCGACTACGCCGAGGCGTTCAAGGGCCTCGACCTGCCCGCCGTGAAGCGGGACATCGCCGAGGTGCTGACGACCTCCCAGGACTGGTGGCCCGCCGACTTCGGCAACTACGGCCCCTTCATGATCCGCATGGCGTGGCACAGCGCGGGCACCTACCGGATCAGTGACGGCCGCGGCGGCGCGGGCGCCGGACAGCAGCGTTTCGCCCCGCTCAACAGCTGGCCGGACAACGCCAGCCTCGACAAGGCCCGCCGACTGCTGTGGCCGGTCAAGAAGAAGTACGGTCAGTCCCTTTCGTGGGCCGACCTCCTGATCCTCACCGGCAACGTGGCCCTGGAGACGATGGGCTTCGAGACCTTCGGCTTCGGCGGCGGCCGCGAAGACGTGTGGGAGCCCGACGAGGACGTCTACTGGGGCCCCGAGACGACCTGGCTCGGCGACGAGCGCTACACCGGCGACCGCGAGCTGGAGAACCCACTCGGGGCGGTCCAGATGGGCCTCATCTACGTCAACCCCGAAGGCCCGAACGGCAATCCGGACCCGATCGCCGCGGCCCGCGACATCCGCGAGACGTTCCGCCGCATGGCGATGAACGACGAGGAGACGGTCGCCCTGATCGCGGGCGGCCACACCTTCGGCAAGACCCACGGCGCCGGCCCGGCCGACGCGGTCGGCGACGACCCCGAGGCCGCCCCGATGGAGCAGATGGGCCTCGGCTGGAAGAGCACGCACGGCACCGGCGCGGGCCCCGACGCCATCACCAGCGGACTCGAGGGCATCTGGACCGACACCCCCACGACGTGGGACAACAGCTTCTTCGAGATCCTCTTCGGCTACGAGTGGGAGCTCTTCAAGAGCCCCTCGGGCGCGCACCAGTGGCGGCCGAAGGACGGCGCGGGCGCGGGCACCGTCCCCGACGCCTTCGACGCGTCGAAGACGCACGCCCCGACGATGCTGACGACCGACCTGTCGCTCCGCTTCGACCCCGTGTACGAGCAGATCTCGCGCCGCTTCAAGGACGACCCCGACGCGTTCGCGGACGCCTTCGCGCGCGCCTGGTACAAGCTCACCCACCGCGACATGGGCCCGATCGTCCGCTACCTCGGCCCGGAGGTCCCGAGCGAGACGCTGCTGTGGCAGGACCCGCTGCCCGAGGCGACGTACGAGACCATCGACGCCGGTGACGTCGCCGCGCTGAAGGCGCAGGTCCTCGACTCGGACCTGTCGGTGTCCCAGCTCGTGTCGACCGCGTGGGCGGCGGCCTCCTCGTTCCGGGGCAGCGACAAGCGCGGCGGGGCCAACGGCGCGCGCATCCGCCTGGAGCCGCAGCGCGGCTGGGAGGTCAACAACCCCGACGAGCTCGCGGCGGTCCTCCGCACCCTGGAGGGCATTCAGGAGTCCTTCAACTCGGGCCGCACCGACGGCAAGCAGGTCTCGCTCGCCGACCTGATCGTGCTGGCCGGCGGCGCGGCCGTCGAACAGGCCGCCAAGGACGCAGGATTCGCCGTCGAGGTGCCCTTCACGCCGGGCCGCGTCGACGCGACGCAGGAGCAGACCGACGTGGAGTCGTTCGCCGCGATCGAGCCGCCCGCCGACGGGTTCCGCAACTACGTCGGCAAGGGCAACCGCCTGCCGGCCGAGTTCCTCCTCCTCGACAAGGCGAACCTGCTCACCCTGAGCGCCCCGGAGATGACGGTCCTCGTGGGCGGCCTGCGCGTCCTGGGCGCGAACCACCAGGGCTCCGGGCTCGGCGTCCTCACCACGAGGCCCGGGACTCTGACCAACGACTTCTTCGTCAACCTGCTCGACCTGGACACGCGGTGGAAGTCCACGTCGGAGGCCCAGGACACGTTCGAGGGCCGCGACTCCTCGGGCACGGTCAAGTGGACCGGCACCCGGGCCGACCTGGTCTTCGGCTCGAACTCCGAGCTGCGTGCGCTCGCCGAGGTCTACGCGAGCGACGACGCGAAGGAGAAGTTCGTGAACGACTTCGTCGCGGCGTGGGTGAAGGTCATGAACCTCGACCGGTTCGACCTCGTTTGATCCCTCTGCCCCGGAGGTCCGGGCCGGCCCTCGCGGGTCGGCCCGGACCTCTGTCCGACGTCCACTGTCGAAACTGACGTGCCGATGCGGTCGGCGGGCGTGCAGACTCGGCGCATGGTGGACATGTGGGCGTTCCGTGACGCGGTGAACCGGTGGGCGGCCGGCGGGCCCGGTGGCGCGGCGAGTGAACTGGCCGGGCAACTGGGGCTGCGGACGGCCGTGTTGCTGGAGGGGCCGAGCGACCTCGCGGCCGTCGAGACGCTGGCCGCACGGCGCGGCCGGGACCTGGCGGCCGAAGGCGTGTGCGTCGTGCCGATGGGCGGGGCGATGAACGTCGGGCGCTATGCCGCACTCCTCGGACCGCCCGGACTCGGGCTGCGCCTGACCGGACTGTGCGACGTGGCCGAGCAGGGCTTCTACGACCGGGGGCTGGAGCGGGCGGGCGCCTCGCGCCAGGGCGTCTTCGTGTGCGCGGCCGACCTGGAGGACGAGCTGATCCGCGCGCTGGGCACGGAGAAGGCCGAAGAGATCGTCCGGGCGGAGGGCGACCTGCGTGCCTGGCAGACCCTGCGCCGGCAGCCCGCCCACCAGGGGCGCCCCGCGCACCAGCAGCTGCGGCGCTTCCTCGGCACGAAGAAGGGACGCAAGATCCGGTACGGCCACCTCCTGGTGGCGGCCCTGGAACCCGGCCGGGTACCGGCCCCGCTCGACGGCCTTCTCAGTTCCGTCCCGGTCGGTGGCCCGATCCAGCACTGAGGCGCGGCCGACAGGGTCCGCCCAGGGGGCCCTGTCACGGCTTTCAGGAGTCATAAGGCATGCTTATGGGGTCATAAAGCAGACCCGCCTACTTACTTAGGCTTGCCTTAGTTTAGGCTTTCCCTCGAGTCACTCCATCACCGCTCGAAGGGAACCTCAACATGCCTCGCCCTCTGCGGGTAGCCATTGTCGGAGCCGGCCCCGCCGGAATCTATGCCGCCGACGCGCTGCTCAAGTCCGCAGTGGCGGTCGAGCCGGGTGTGTCGATCGACCTCTTCGAGCGGATGCCGGCCCCCTTCGGCCTGATCCGTTACGGCGTCGCCCCCGACCACCCGCGCATCAAGGGCATCATCACGGCCCTGCACCAGGTGCTCGACAAGCCCCAGATCCGCCTCTTCGGCAACGTCGACTACCCGCGCGACATCAGCCTGGACGACCTGCGCGCGTTCTACGACGCGGTGATCTTCTCCACGGGTGCGACGGCCGACCGCGCGCTCGACATACCCGGCATCGACCTCGACGGTTCCTACGGCGCCGCCGACTTCGTCTCCTGGTACGACGGACACCCCGACGTGCCGCGGACGTGGCCGCTGGACGCCGAGAAGGTCGCCGTCCTCGGCGTCGGCAACGTCGCGCTCGACGTCGCCCGCATCCTCGCCAAGACCGCCGACGAACTGCTGCCCACCGAGATCCCGGCCAACGTCCACGAAGGCCTCAAGGCCAACAAGGCGCTGGAAGTCCACGTGTTCGGGCGCCGCGGCCCCGCGCAGGCGAAGTTCAGCCCGATGGAGCTGCGGGAGCTGGACCACTCGCCGAACATCGAGGTCATCGTCGACCCCGAGGACATCGACTACGACGACGGCTCGATCGCGACCCGGCGCGGCAACAAGCAGGCCGACATGGTCGCCAAGACCCTGGAGAACTGGGCCATCCGCGACGTCGGCGACCGCCCGCACAAATTGTTCCTGCATTTCTTCGAGTCGCCCGTCGAGATCCTCGGCGAGGACGGCAAGGTCGTCGGCCTGCGCACCGAGCGCACCGCCCTCGACGGCACCGGCAACGTCAAGGGCACCGGCGAGTTCAAGGACTGGGACCTCGGCGCCGTCTACCGTGCCGTCGGTTACCTCTCCGACGAAC
Source organism: Streptomyces sp. NPDC029674 (assembly GCF_044903205.1). NCBI lineage: Bacteria > Bacillati > Actinomycetota > Actinomycetes > Kitasatosporales > Streptomycetaceae > Streptomyces > Streptomyces sp. NPDC029674. Next base: position 133,871 of record NZ_JBJDPY010000005.1, on the reverse strand, counting down.
TGCCCAAGCTGCCCTGGGACGTCGCGACGGGCACCGTTCCGGACGCGGCGGGCCGCGTGATCGAGGAGTCGGGCGAACACCTTCGGTCGACGTACGTCACCGGATGGATCCGGCGCGGCCCCGTGGGCCTCATCGGCCACACCAAGGGCGACGCCAACGAAACGGTCGCCAGCCTCCTCGACGACCGCGAGAACGGCCGGCTGCTCACCCCCGCCTCGCCCGAGCCCGAGGCCGTCGACGCCTTCCTCGGCGAGCGGAACGTCCGCTTCACCACGTGGGACGGCTGGTACCGCCTCGACGCCGCGGAGAAGGCGCTGGGCGAGCCGCAGGGCCGCGAGCGCGTGAAGATCGTCGAGCGTGAGGACATGCTCGACGCGAGCGGCGCGTAAGGCTCCGGCCGGTCCCCTCGCTCCCGGTCGTCAGCCGAGGTGCCCCGTGGCGCCGAGGCTGACGACCTGCCGGTTGTGGAAGAAGTCGTCCTCGCGCAGTTCGGTGATGCTGCCCGAGGGCGCCCGGAAACTGACCGACCCCAGTGACTCGTACGGCATCTTGATCCACGCCGTCACGACGAACGTCAGGGCGAAGCCGTGCGTCACGACGATCTGGTGGGTGGCGGGGCGCCCCAGGATGTCGTCCATGGCGTCGTGGACGCGCCGCGCGCACTCCCCTCTGGTCTCGGCGCCCGGCACGCCCTCGTGGTGGCCCATGCGGTCGCCCGTGGCCGGGGGCGGTACGAAGCGCCGGTCCAGCCACTCCTGCGGGCGGCCCTCCGCCTCTCCGTAGGACTTCTCCCGCAGTCTGCGGTCGAGGACCGGCGCCACGCCGAACAGCCCGGCGATCTCGTCCGCCGTCCGCCGGGCCCGTCGCAGATCCGACGAGACCACCTCCACCTCCACGCCCTCGGGGATCTCCGCCCGCAGCGTCCGCGCGATGGCCCCCGCGGCGCGCAGGCCCGCCGCCGTGAGCCGTGAATCGTGCCATCCGCCGACCACCTTCTCGATGTGGTGGGCCGCCTCCGGGTGGGCGACGACGTACATGCTCCGCATCGGTTCCTGCCTTTCTGCCGGGTGGCTCCGGAAGAGATGATGCCGGGTCGCGGAGCTGGCCTGATCCGCCGCGTGCGCAGGCGAGTTGGTGTCGTACCGACGTAACATGACCACCCGATCGGTGAGCCGGGCCGGGGGCGGGGATCGTGGAGCGGGGGCGGTGCGGGGCAAGGACCCATGGAGCTGGGCGTGAACAGGGACATGCACTACCGCTTGCTGGGGCCGGTCGAAGCGTGGCGCGCGGGCCGGCGCCTCGCCCTCGGCGGGCCCAAGCCCCGCGCGCTGCTCGCGGCACTGCTCCTGGAGCCCGGCCGGGTCGTCTCCGCCGAGGCGCTGATCGACGTGATCTGGGGTGACCGCCCGCCCGACACCGCGCGGTCCCTGATCCAGTCGTACGTCTCCGCGCTGCGCCGCTCGCTGTCCGCCGACGTCATCGAGACACAACCGCCGGGCTATCTCATCCACGCGGACGCCGACGTCGTCGACCGCGTCGCGTTCGAACAGCTTGCCGCGCGGGGCCGGCAGGCGGCGGCCGCGGGCGCCCACGCCGACGCGGCGCGGCTGCTCAGCGAGGCCCTCGCGCTGTGGCGCGGCCCCGCGCTCGGCGGGATCGGCGAGACGCTGCGCGCCATGGCCGACCAACTGGAGGAGGCCCGGCAGGCCGCCCTGGAGGAGCGGATCGCCGCCGACCTCGCGCAGGCGGGCCACGAGACGGAGCTGGTCGGCGAGCTCACCGCCCTCGTGGCCACCCACCCCACCCGCGAACGGCTGCGCGCCCAACTGATGCTCGCCCTCTACCGGTTGGGCCGTCAGGCCGACGCGCTCGCCGTGTACGCGGAGGGACGCGACGTACTCGCCGAGGAGCTGGGGCTCGACCCCGGACCCGGACTCCGCTCGATGCACGAGGCCATCCTGCGGGCGGACGCGGCGCTGCTGCCCGCACCGAGGCAGACGACGGTGGCCACGCACAGCGCCGAGCCCGGGACGAAGGACGGTCCCGCCCTCGAAGGCCCCGACACCGACTCCGGCCCCTCGGCCACCCGCCCGCCCCCCGCCCTCCTGCCGCCCGCCATCGGCGACTTCACCGGACGCGAGACACAGCTCAGTGAGGTGCGGGCCGCGCTGACGGGCCCCGGACCCCGGCAGGCCGTGCCCGTCGTCGTCATCTCCGGGCCCGGCGGCATCGGCAAGTCCGTCCTCGGCGTCACCGCCGCCCACCGGGCCGCCGACGCCTACCCCGACGGACAGCTCTACGCCGAACTGCGGGGCGCCACCGACCCCGTGGCCCCCGGCGAAGTCCTCGGCCGCCTGCTGCGCGCCCTGGGCGCCGACCCGCCGGAAGGCGACGCCGAACGCAGGGACCTCTTCCGCAGCCTCGTCGCGGGCCGCCGCGTCCTGCTCGTACTCGACGACGCGGGCAGCGAATCCCAGGTCAGACCACTGCTCCCAGGAAGCGCCACCTGCGGCGTGCTGATCACCGCGCGCGCCCGCCTCGGCGCGCTGCCCTGCACCCACCGCGCGGACCTCGACGTCCTCGACACGGAGCCCGGAACCGATCTCCTGGCCAAGGTCGCGGGCGAACGGCGGGTCCGCGAGGATCCCGCGGCCGCCCGCCGCATCGTGGAGCTCTGCGGCGGCCTCCCGCTCGCCCTGCGCATCGCCGGAGCCCGCCTCGCGACCCGCAGCCACTGGTCGGCGCGCGCCCTCGCCGACCGGCTCGCCGACGAGCACCACCGCCTCGACGAGCTCTCCGTCGGCGACCTGGAGGTCCGGGCGGGCCTCGGCCTGAGCTACCGCGCCCTGGACGCCCCGGCCAGGACCGCCCTGCGCCGCCTCGGCCTGCTCGCCGCGCCCGACGTCGCGTCCTGGGTGGTCGCCGCGCTGCTCGACGCGCCGGAAGCCGAAGCGGAACGCGTCGTGGAGCAGCTCATCGACGCCCAGCTGCTGCACTGCACGATCGTGGACCGCGCGGGCCAGCCCCGCTACCGGCCGCACGACCTCGTCCGGGTGTACGCCGCCGAACGCGCCGAGGCCGAGGACACCCCCGCCGAACGCTCCGCCGCCGTCGGCCGGGCGCTCGGCGCCGGGCTCTGGCTGACCGGCCGCGTCGCGTCCGCGACACCGTCCGGAGCGGTCGAACTGCACCGCGGCTTCCTCGACTCGGGCGGCCCCGCGAGCTCGGCGCCCGGCGCCCTGCGGGACGTCGTGCGGCCCGTCGGCCCGGCCGCCGTCCGGCGGGCGCTCGCCGACCCGGCGGCCTGGTTCGAGGCGGAGGCCGACGCGTTCGCCGCCGCCGTGGAACGCGCCGCGGCCTTCGACCTGCACACCCTGGCCTGCGAGGCCGCGGCCGCCCTGTGCTCGTCCGCGTACGCCGTCGGCAACCGCTTCGAGGCCTGGTGGCGCAGCCACGACGCCGCCCTGGCCGCCGCCCGGCGCGCCGAGGACCGCTCCGGCGAGGCCCTCCTCCTCATCGGTCTCGGCCAACTCCGCTACGAACAGGACCGGTTCACCGAGTCGCAGGACTACTTCCGGCAGGCGGCCGGGATCTGCGCCGATCTCGGCGACGCGCGCGGCCGGGCCGCTGCCCTCGCCGGACTCGGCAGCGCCCTGCGTGAGGCGGGACGGCTGCGTGCCGCGCTGGACGTGCTCGGCCGGGCCGTCCACGGCTTCCGCGCGCTGCGTGACGACCCGGGGCTCGGCCTCTCCTGCCGCTTCGCCGGCACCGTCCACCTCGAACTCGGCGAACACGAGGAGGCGTTCACGCTCCTCGACGCATCCCTGCGGGCGTACCGAAGGCTCGGCAGCCGCCGCGGCGAAGCGCTCACGCTGCGCTCGCTGAGCCTCGTCCACCGCTCACTCGGCGAGTACGCCGAGGCGGAGCGGCTCGCCGACCGTGCGGTGACGCTCCTCGCCGCCATCGGGGACTCGCTGATGTCGGCGTACGCCGTGCAGGCCAGGGCCAAGTGCCGGATGAGGATGGGGCGTTCGGCCGACGCCGCCGCCGAGCTGCGCGGGGTCCTGGACACCTGCCGGACCCACCGTGACCGCTTCGGCGAGGCGCTCACGCTGCGCACCCTCGGCGAGTGCGAACTCGCCGACGGCCGGATCGCCGCGGCCGAACAGCTCCTCACCGAGGCGGCCGACCTCTGGGCGGCCCTCGGTCTCCCGCTGGCCCGCGCCCGCACGCTGCGCGATCTCGCCGCGGCGCGGGAGGCCGCGGGCGCGCACGACGAGGCGCTCGCGCTGCGCGCGGAGGCACGGGAGGTCTTCACGGCGTACGAGGCGCGCGAGCGGCACGAGAGCTGACCGGATGCCCGAACCGGCCGCTCCACAAGCCCGCTTGGCGCGGAATTGCAGAGAACTTGCAGCGGTGTGCGTCAGGCTCTACGTGTCGGCGGAGCAGTGAGGCCGACAGCAACGGGGGAAACAACGGGGGACTATCGGGGGAAAGGCCACTGTTGCGCTCACGGCCCATACGACCGAGGCAGTCGGCCGTATGGGCCTGCGGCACGTGGAGCCACGGCAAAGGCGCGGTGGAGCCACGGCAGGACCGGGGGACTCCGGGGGCGGGCAGCAGCCCGTCCCCGGAGCTTTGCCCGCCGCGAAGACTTCCGTAACAGAGGGGGCCGGCATGCCGCCGATCATTCTCATGAGCGATCCCCGTGTCGCCGACATGCCCGTCCACGACTGCGGCGAAGTCCTCGTCGACCTGCGCCACCTGCCCTTCGTCGACGTCGACGACCGCCTCGCCGACCCGGCAGGCGCCTACGCCCAGCTCCGCGAGGGCGTCACCTGGCGGCTCGCCCGCGCCGCCCGGCTGCTGCCCGAAGGCCTCCGCCTGCTGATCACCGAGGGCTACCGGCCGCTCGACCTGCAGATCAAGTACTTCGAGGAGTACGCGGCCGAGCTCAGACGAGCCCATCCCGACTGGTCGGACGACCACCTCCACCACCAGGCGAGCCGCTCCCTCTCACCGCCCGAGGTGGCCCCGCACGTCGCGGGCGCCGCGGTCGACATCACCCTGTGCACCACGGACGGCACCGAACTCGACCTGGGCACACCGGTGAACGCGGGCCCCGAGGAGAGCGACGGCGCCTGCTACACGGACACCGACCGCATCACCGCCGAGGCCCGCCGCAACCGCCGCACTCTCGCCGCGGCCCTGGCCACGGCGGGCCTGGTGAACTACCCCACCGAGTGGTGGCACTGGTCCTACGGCGACCGCTACTGGGCCCTCACCACCAGCGCCCCCAGGGCCCACTACGGAGCGGTCGCCTTCCGAACCGGCTAGGGCGTGTCTTTCGGATCAGCCCGGGCCCGCGACGCCTGGCACGGCGCCTCGCGGCGTTGTCGCATCACCCACGGACACCCAGTCCGCGGGCGATGCTCCGCCTTGCGATGCACCGCACCAGACGCCGCGGGCTGTCCGGACCGATCCAAAAGACACGCCCTAACCCAGCGGCACGTCGAGGCGGGCGCGGCGGTGGCTGAAGGTGGCGATGGAGTGCGGGCCGTGGTAGCTGCCCATGCCGCTCTCACCGACACCGCCGAACGGCAGCTCGGCCACGCGCAGATGAGCCATCGGCAGTCCGAAGCCGAGCCCGCCGGACGAGGTCTCGGCGGCGAGCCGCTGCCGGGTGGTCTCGTTCTCCGTGAAGCCGTACAGGGCGAGCGGCTTGTCGCGGTCGTTGATGAACGCGATGGCCTCGTCCAGGCCCTCGACCTCCACGATGGGCAGCACCGGGCCGAAGATCTCCTCGCGCATGACGGGGTCGTCCCCCGTCACTCCGGTCAGGACGGTCGGCGCGATGTACACGTCGTCCCGGTCGGTCCGCCCGCCGAACACCGGCGTACCGGAACCGAGCAGGGCGGACACGCGGTCGAAGTGCCGCTCGTTCACCATGCGTCCGTACGCGGGGGAGGACTGCGGGTCGGTGCCGAAGAGGCGCTCCACGGCCTCGGCGAGCGCGACTTCCAGGGCGCGGGCGGTGGCCGGGTCGGTCAGGACGTAGTCCGGCGCCACGCAGGTCTGCCCGGCGTTGCGGAACTTGGCGTCGGCGAGGCGCGCGGCCACCACCGTGACGTCGGCGTCGCGGTCGACGAACACCGGGGACTTGCCGCCCAGTTCGAGGGTGACGGGCGTGAGGTGCTCGGCGGCGGCGCGCATCACGATGCGGCCGACCGTGCCGTTGCCGGTGTAGAAGATGTGGTCGAAGCGCTGGGCGAGCAGCGCCGTGGTCTCCGGCACGCCTCCCTCGACGACGGCGACCGCCTCCTGGTCCAGGTAGCGGGGCACGAGGTCCGCCATCAACCCGGACGTGGCCGGGGCGAGTTCGCTCGGCTTGAGGAGCACGGTGTTGCCCGCGGCGAGCGCGCCCGCCACCGGTACGAGGGACAGCTGCACCGGGTAGTTCCAGGGCGCGATGACCAGCACGGTGCCCAGCGGCTCGTACTGCGTACCGGCCGTGGACCCCTCGGGCAGCCCGGCGAGGGACGCCTGGTCGAGCGGCTGCGGAGCGAGCCATTCGGCCAGGTGCGCCAGCGTGTGATCGATCTCGTGGACGGGCAGGTCGACCTCGGCGCCGTACGCCTCGGGGCGGGGCTTGCGCAGATCGCTGTGCAGCGCGTCGGCGATGGCCTCGCGGTTCTCGGTGAACAGCGCGCGCAGCCGGGTGAGCTGCTCCTGGCGCCAGGCGAGGGGCCGGGTGCGGCCGGTGGCGAAGGTGGCGCGCAGCCGGGCGACGACGGCTGCCGCGGTCCGGTCGGTCTGCTCGGTCTGCTCGGTCTGTTCGGGGGAGGTGACGTCGGTGGTCATGGGGGGTTCCTCAGGGAGTGCTGTGCGGAGGGTGCGGAGAGTCGTCGGGCCGGGCGTCCGTGCCGAGCAGGCCGGTCGCGAGGGCGTCCGTGGCCGGGGGCAGCAGGCCGCGGGGGTCGGGCGCCGACTCCAGGCCGACGACGAGGGCGATACAGATGTCGGCGGCGCGCGCGGGCCCGACCCCGGCGACCGTGCCCGCCTCGGTGAACAGCCCGGTCAGCAGGGACCGCAGGTCCGCGGTGAACGACGTGCAGATGTCGCCGAAGAGGCGGGTCTTCTCGTCGATCAGCTCGGCGGCGTGCGGGGAGTCCCCGGCGAGCTGGAGCACCAGGCCGAGCTTGGCGGCCAGGACGCCGTGCAGCCGGTCCGGGTACGGCGCGTCGGAGGCGGCGGCTTCGCGGGCCCGCCGGAGCGCCTGCTCGTGGAGGCGTCCGGCGAGCCTGCGGAAGGCGTCGTCCTTGCTGCGGACGTACTGGTAGACGGCCGACCGGGACACGCCCATGGCGGTGGCGATGTCGTCCATCGTGGTGCGTCGCACGCCGTACCGCGTGAGGCAGTAGTAGGCGGCGTCGAGGACCTCGTCGAGCCGGTCGGTGCCCATGGTTCAGGCCAGTTTCTTGAGCAGTTCGTCGGCGAGCGGGGCGGAGGAGGCCGGGTTCTGGCCGGTGACCAGGCTGCCGTCGACGACCACGTGCGGGGCCCAGGGCTCGCCCTCCTGGAAGTCGGCGCCGCCCTGGACCAGGCGGTCCTGAAGCAGCCACTCGGCGCGGTCCGCGAGTCCGGCCTGGGTCTCCTCGGCGTTGGTGAAGCCGGTGAGGCGGCGGCCCGCGAAGGCGGGGGTGCCGTCGGCGGAGACGGCCGCCAGGAGCGCTGCCGGGGCGTGGCAGACGATGCCGAGCGGCTTGCCGGTGTCCAGGGCCAGGTTGATCAGGCGGCCGGAGTCGGGGTCGACGGCGAGGTCCTCCATGGGCCCGTGACCGCCCGGGTAGAAGACGGCGGCGTAGTCGTCGAGGTCGACGTCCGCCAGCGTGACCGGGTGCTGGAGCTCGGTGAAGGCGGCGAGGGAGGCGGCGACCTTGTCGGCACCTTCCTGCCCGCCGTTGGCCTCCGGGGCGAGGGAGCCGCGGTCGACGGTGGGCACGACGCCGCCCGGCGTGGCGACGACGACCTCGTGACCAGCGGCCTTGAACGCCTCGTACGGAGCGACGGCCTCCTCGGCCCAGAAGCCGGTGGGATGCCGGGTGCCGTCGGCCAGCGTCCAGTGGTCGACGCCGGTGACTACGAACAGGATCTTCGACATGCGGTGCTCTCCGATGGACGGGTCCGACGTTCTGGCCGGGCTGACGTTCTGGTCGCGCTGACGTTCTGGATCCAGACCGTCAGAGCGGTGATGTCCTCGACGGTAAATCTTTCGGGCATAGGTATCCAATGAGGAATCCGATGGGAGGTATCGGAAAACCGATGCCGGTGCAGGGCGGAGGGTGCCAGTGCCTCGTCAGTCCGTGGATCCGGAGTCCTTGCGCCGGCCGGCGTTGAAGCGCGCCTTCTTCTGGCGGTTCCCGCACGTGTTCATGTCGCACCACCTGCGGGTGCGGCTTCGGCTGGTGTCGAAGAAGGCCGCCCGGCAGGTCGGCGAAGCGCACAGGGCGAGTCTTCCGTCCCGCTCGCCCGAGATGATGCTGATCGCGTCGGCGGCGATCACGCCGAGGGCATCTTCCACGCCGGAGGCCGAGCCGAGCAGCCACCGCCGCTTGCCCTCGGGCGTCAGGGCGGCCGCGGCGCGGCCCTGAGCGCTGCGGTCATTGATGACTTGGACGGCGGACGCGGGGAGAGGGTCCTGGACCGCGGCCGCTGTCGCGGCGGCGTGGATCGACTCCCTCAGTTCCCTGGCGAGGTCGAGCTGGGCCGTGGTGCAGGAGTCCACGTCGAGGCCGTTCACCGCCAGCCAGTCGATGAGCCGGTGCGGCGTGGGGATGCGCTCCACGGCGTTGCCGTGACGCTCCGAGAGGGTCCCCGTGAAGCTGGTCGCCAGCACGGTACCTAGGCGGAAGTCGGGGTACTCGGTGCGCATGGAACCACCATAGCCGGTTGCGGCACGGCTCGACCCGCTGTTAGAACCGTCTTAGACGGTTCGCGACGGATCGTTGCCGGTACCGCGATGGCCAGGAGGTCTCATGCCCCGCCCCAACAGCGACGTACAAGCAGACGCGCAGGCAGTCGCACAAGCTGACGTACAAGCCTTTGAAGCCCGTGCGACCGACGCCGACCTCGACGATCTGCGCGCGCGGCTGGCCGCGGCGCGGCTGCCGGAGGCCGAGACGGTCCAGCGTGCCGGGCCCGGCCCCCACCGATGGGAACAGGGCGTTCCGCTCGCCGACCTCGTCGATGTCGTGAACTACTGGCGCACCGCGTACGAGTGGCGGTCGTTCGAAGAGCGCCTCAACGGGATCGGGCAGTTCCGCACGGTCATCGACGGTCTGGGAATCCACTTCCTGCACCGCCGGTCCACGCGCGCGGACGCCACTCCGCTGCTCTTGACGCACGGCTGGCCGGACAGCGTCGTCCGGTTCATCGACGTGGTGGACGAGCTGGCGGATCCGGAGGACGCGGACGCGCCGGCGTTCCACGTCGTGGTCCCGTCGCTGCCGGGCTTCGGTTACAGCGACAAGCCGGCCACGACCGGCTGGGGGACCGAGAAGATCGCGGCCGCATGGGTGGAACTGATGGGACGGCTCGGCTACGACAAGTTCGTGGCCCACGGCGGCGACTGGGGAGGCAACATCACCACGATCCTCGGCGGCAGGTTCCCGGCGCACGTGCTCGGCATCCACTCCACGTTCGCGGAGGGGCCGCCCGGGTCGACGACGGACGGGCTGACGGCTTCCGAGCGCGAGTGGGCCGAGGAAACCCGCGATTTCTGGCGCCACCGGGCCGCGTACGCGAAGCAGCAGGCGACCCGGCCGCAGACCATCGGCTACTCGCTCGTCGACTCACCGGTGGGGCTGCTCGCCTGGATCCTCGACAAGTTCGCCGAGTGGTCGGACACCGAGGACAGCCCGTTCGAGACGATCTCCATGGACAGAATTCTTGACGACGTCACCCTGTACTGGCTGACGCGGACCGGCGCATCGGCGGCCCGCATCTACTACGAGAGCCACAACTCGCTGGACCCCGAGCTCCGGGTCGACGTCCCGTCGGCACTCACCATGTACCCCCGTGACGTCGAGAAGTGCCCGCGCCCCTGGGCGCAGGAGCGGTACCGGCGGATCGTCCGATGGAGGGAGCCCGAGAGCGGGGGACACTTCCCGTCGCTGGAGGTTCCCCAGTACTTCGTCAAAGATCTTCGCGAGGGCCTGGCGGCAGTGCTGGCCGCCCACCGCCAGCCCCGGCCCGCAGCCCGTCCATGACGAGGTCCATGAGGCGGCCCGCCCGTGACTCCCAGTCGCTGTGCGGGTCGATGTGCCAGAGGCCGGCGATGGCGAGCAGGAAGTCGTCGGGGGTGACTCCGGGCCGGATGGTGCCCGCCTCCTCGTTCGCCCTCAGCAGGTGTTCGATCGCCTCGGTCAGCGGGCCGGGGCCCACACCGGCCAGGCTGCCCAGCGTGCTCGTGGCCTTGCGGATCGCCTCGGCGAGGCCCGCCTTCGCCATCGCGTACCGGACGAGGCGGTCCATCCACTCCCGCAGGGCCCGGTCGGGGTCCCGCGTGTGGAGCAACTGGCAGGCCGCGTCGGAGACTTGCTGGACCTCGTAGCGGTACACCTCCAGGACGAGCGACTCCCGGTTGGGGAAGTTGCGGTAGAACGTGCCCTGTCCGACGCCCGCCTTCTTCGCGATCACGCTGAGCGGCGCGTCGCTCGCCCGCGTCAGCTCCGCCAGGGCCACTTCGAGGATCCGCTCGCGGTTGCGCTGCGCGTCCGAGCGCAAGGGCGCGTCCTTGTGCCGGCCCATTTCGCTCTCCTTCGACCCGTCACGCGGCGCATCACGGCCTGGTTGTGCCTTGCTTAGCGGACAGCTGTCCGCTAAGTTCAACGGTTAACGGACGGCTGTCCGCTTAGGCTCACCATAGCGCCAGTCACGGCCACTGGGGACCCCCGCCGCCGGAGCGGCAGGTCTCCCTCCCTGTACAGCGCCATCTCTCCCGCACTTCCCGCCGGGACCGCCTCGTTCGACGCGATTCGCGAAAGAAGGCTGCTCATGGCTCCATCGACGTCCAGTGCCCTCACCCTGAACATCAACGGTGAGAAGCACACACTGACCGTCGACCACCGCACCACCCTGCTCGACGCGCTGCGCGAGCGGCTCGATCTGACCGGCACCAAGAAGGGCTGCGACCAAGGCCAGTGCGGGGCCTGCACGGTGCTGATCGACGGCCGCCGGGCCGTCTCCTGTCTGCAACTCGCGGTCGCCGCCGAGGGACGCGAGATCACCACCATCGAGGGCGTCGCGGACGGCGACCGGCTGCACCCCGTCCAGCAGGCCTTCCTCGACCTCGACGGATACCAGTGCGGCTACTGCACACCGGGGCAGATCTGCTCCGCGCTCGGCGCGCTGGAGGAGCACGCGGCGGGCTGGCCGAGCGCCGCCACCACCGACGTGCGGCCCGAGGCGGGCGTGCCCGAGCTCACCGCCGAGGAGATCCGCGAGCGGATGAGCGGCAACCTCTGCCGCTGCGGCGCGTACGTATCGATCGTGCAGGCCGTCGCCAAGGCCGCGAGCGCCGAGGAAGGTGCCACCGCATGAGGGACTTCGGTTACCAGCGAGCTCATGACGTGTCCGGCGCGGTCGCCGTGCTCGGCGCCGACCCGGACGCGCGCTACCTCGGCGGCGGCACCAACCTCGTCGACCTGATGAAGACGGGCGTGGAGCGGCCCGCGCTCCTCGTCGACGTACGCGAACTGCCCCTGGACCGCATCGAGACCACCGAGGACGGCGGGCTGCGCATCGGTGCGACCGTCACCAACAGCGACCTCGCCGCCCACCCCGACGTGCGGCGCCGCTACCCGGCGCTGACGCAGGCGGTCCTCGCGGGCGCCTCCGGCCAGCTCCGCAACATGGCGACGGTGGGCGGGAACCTCCTGCAGCGCACCCGCTGCGGCTACTTCACCGACCTGACCAAGCCCTGCAACAAGCGCGAGCCCGGCACCGGCTGTTCCGCCATCGAGGGCGTGCACCACAACCACGCGATCCTCGGCGCCAGCGAGCACTGCGTGGCCGTTCACCCCTCCGACATGGGCGTGGCCCTCGCCGCCTTCGACGCCGTCGTCCACTACGAATCGGCGGACGGTCCTGGCGAGTTGCCGATCTCCGACTTCTATCTGCCCGTGGGGGACACCCCGCATCTGGAGACCGCGCTGCCGTCCGGCGCGCTCATCACGGCCGTCACCCTGCCGCCCGCCCCGGTCGCGGCCGTCTCCCGCTACCGCAAGGTGCGCGAGCGTGCCTCGTACGCGTTCGCCATCGGTTCGATCGCCGCCGCCCTCGACGTGCGGGACGGTGTCGTACGGGACGTGCGCATCGGCATCGGCGCGGTCGCTTCCCGGCCGTGGCGGGCCAGGGAGGCGGAGCGGGTACTGACCGGCGGCCCGGCGAACGCCGAGGTCTTCGCCGCCGCGGCCGACGCCGAACTGGCCGCCGCCCGCGCGCTGCCCGACAACGGCTACAAGGTGACGCTCACGCGCAACCTCGTCCTGGCCCTGCTGACCGAACTCACCGAGGAGGCAACCGGATGACCGCGACGACCACGACGACCACCGCGGCGGCCGGCGCCGTCGGCACCGCGCACACCCGCATCGAGGGCCGGGACAAGGTCACCGGCGCGGCCCGCTACGCCGGCGAGATCCCCTTCGCCGACCTCGCCCACGGCTGGCTGGCGCTCTCCACGATCGCCCGCGGCCGGGTCCGGTCCGTCGACGCCGCGGCCGTCCTCGCGATGCCCGGCGTCCTCGCCGTGCTGCACCACGGGAACGCGCCGCGTGTCGACGCGGACTATGTGGGCATGCTCGGGCGCCCCGACCCGATCGTCGAGGCCTTCCAGCACGACCGGGTGCCCTTCGTGGGCTGGCCGGTGGCGCTGGTCGTCGCCGAGACGCCGGAACAGGCGAGAGAGGCCGCCGAGGCGCTGGTCGTCCACTACGACCAGGAGCCGCACGACATCGAGTTCTCCGCCGGGCATCCGGGCACGTACACGCCGGATGCCGACGGAATGCGCACGGAGAAGGGCGATCTGGAGTCCCGGCTCGCCGCCTCCACCCACGTCGTGGACGCCGAGTACCGCACGCCCGAAGAGCACCACAGCTCCATGGAGCCGCACGCCGCGACCGCCCGCTGGGACAACGGCCGCCTCGACATCGTCGACTCCAACCAGGGCAGCACCTGGGTCGCGGACGAGCTGGCGAAGCTGTTCTCCCTCGACCCGGCCTCGGTGCGGGTGCGGTCCGAGCACGTCGGCGGCGCCTTCGGGTCCAAGGGGCTGCGCATCCACCAGGTCTTCGCCGTGATGGCGGCGACCATGCTGGACCGGCCCGTCCGCGTCGTCATGACGCGCCGCCAGATGTTCTCGCTGGTCGGCTACCGCAGTCCCACCGTGCAACGCGTCCGGCTCGGCGCCGAGCCGGACGGACGGCTGCTCGCCTTCGACCACCAGGGCCACAGCCTGTCGTCGACCGTCCATGAGTTCATCGAGCAGAGCGCCGGGTTCGGGCGTCCGATGTACGCCGCCGACGCGCACCACACCGTCAACCGTGTCGTACGCCTCGACGTGCCGACACCGACCTGGGTGCGGGCTCCCGGCGAGGCGCCCGGCTCCTTCGCCGTGGAGTCGGCGCTCGACGAACTCGCCGAGAAGTGCGGCATGGACCCCATCGCGCTCAGGACCCGCAACGAACCGGACGTCGGCCCCGTCTCCGGCCTGCCCTTCAGCAGCCGCAATCTGCTGGCGTGCTTCGACGAGGGCGCCCGCAGGTTCGGCTGGGCGGACCGCGATCCGCGTCCCGGGCTGCGCCGCGAGGGACGCTGGCTGCTCGGCACCGGCACGGCCGCGGCCACCTTCCCTGTGCTCGTCGCCCCGAGCACCGCGGGCGTGACCGCGGAGGCCGACGGCACCTACACCGTGCGCATCACCGCCGCGGACGTCGGCACCGGCGCGCGCACCGCGCTCACCCTCATCGCCGCCGACGCCCTCGAAGTCACCACGGACCGGGTCCGCGTCCACATCGCCGACAGCGACTTCGGACCCGCGATGATCGCGGGCGGCTCCATGGGCACCCGGTCCTGGGGCTGGGCGGTCACCCTCGCGGCGCGCGAACTGCGGGACAAGCTGGTCCCCGGCGGAGACATCCCGCCGGAGGGCATCACCGTACGGTCGGACACCAGTGACGCCATCGGCGCGCTCACCCAGAAGGAACGGCACGCCTACGGCGCCCAGTTCGCCGAGGTCGCCGTCGACGTCACCACCGGAGAGGTGCGCGTGCGGCGCATGCTCGGCATCTTCGCCGCCGGACGGATCGTCAACCCGCTCACCGCACGCAGCCAGTTGATCGGCGGCATGACCTGGGGCCTGTCCATGGCACTGCACGAAGAGGCGGTCCGGGACGCGGCGTCGGGCGGCCTCGTGGGCCCCGACCTCGCGGGCTATCACATCGCCACGCACGCCGACGTGCCGCACATCGAGGCGGACTGGGTGGCCGACCCGGACGCGGACGACCCGGTGGGCATCAAGGGCGTCGGTGAGATCGGCATCGTGGGCGCCGCGGCGGCGGTCGCCAACGCGGTCTGGCACGCGACGGGCGTCCGCCACCGGACCCTGCCGATCCGCCCCGACCGCGTCCTGCTGGCAGGAACCGCGCCCCGTGCTTGACATCGCCGACGACCTGCACCGATGGGTCGAGGAGGGCCGGGACTTCGCCGTCGCCACCGTCGTGAGCGTCGGCGGCAGCGCACCGCGCGGTCCCGGCGCCGCCCTGGCCGTCGACGGCGCGGGCACCGTCATCGGCTCGGTCTCCGGCGGCTGCGTCGAGGGGGCCGTCTACGACCTGTGCGTCCAGGCCCTCCAGGACGGCGAAGCCACCGTCGAGGAGTTCGGCTACAGCGACGAGGACGCCTTCGCGGTCGGCCTGACCTGCGGTGGGACCATCGAGGTCCTGGTCACGCCGGTCGCCGCGGACGCGCCGGACAGGGCGGTGTTCGCCGCCGCCCTGTCCGCCGCCGTCCGCGGCGGGACGGTGGCCCTGGCCCGCGTGTTCAAGGGCCCGCCCGAACTCCTCGGCAGACCGCTCCTGGCGGACCCCACCGCGTACGAGGGAACACTGGGCGGACACCCGGAGCTGGACCGCACGGCGGCGGGGGAGAGCCGCGCCCTGCTGGCGGCCGGCCGCACCGGCGAGTTCGTCGTCTCCGAGAGCGGGACGCGCTGCGGGAGCGCCGTGACGGTCCTCGTCGAGTCGAGCGTGCCGCCACCCCGCATGATCGTCTTCGGCGCCGTCGACTTCGCGGCGGCCCTGGTCCGCGCGGGCAAGTTCCTCGGCTACCACGTGACGGTCTGCGACGCCCGCCCCGTCTTCGCCACCCGGGCCCGCTTCCCGGAGGCCGACGACATCGTCGTCGAGTGGCCGCACCGCTACCTCCGCGACACCACCACGGACCGCCGCACCGTCCTGTGCGTCCTCACCCACGACGCCAAGTTCGACGTGCCGCTCCTCGCGGCGGCGCTGCGGCTGCCCGTCGCGTTCGTCGGCGCGATGGGCTCCCGCCGCACCCACGAGGACCGCAACCGCCGGCTGCGCGAGGTGGGCGTCACGGAGGACGAACTGGCCGCGCTGCACTCGCCGATCGGCCTCGACCTCGGGGCTCGCACGCCCGAGGAGACCGCCCTGTCCATCGCGGCGGAGATCGTCGCGGCACGGCAGGGCGGCACCGGCCTGCCGCTGACCGGCTCACGCACGCCGATCCACCACGACGGACCCGGCGGCACCCGGCAGGGCACGGACAGTGCAACCACCACGGAAGGTGCGCAAGCATGGCCGACACGACACCGCCCCGTACAGAAGCCACCCGTACGGAAGTGATCCGTACCGGACCGATCCGCTACGCCACCGCCGAACGCTTCGCCCGGCCCCGGCCCGTACCGGACGGAGACCCGCTCCCCACCCGCGGCGAGATCTGCCCGCAACCGCCCTCCCGGCTCGACTTCGTGATGGGTGCGCCCCGCGACACCCACCCGCAGGGCGAGGACTGCCTCAACCTGGCGATCGCCACCCCGGCCCGGGACGCCGGGGCCAGGCCGGTGTTCGTGTGGCTGCACGGCGGCGGGTTCAGCACCGGCGCGGGCCTCATGGACTGGTACGACGGGGGAGTCCTCGCCGCCGAGGGCGACGTGGTCGTCGTCAGCGTCAACTACCGCCTAGGAGCGCTGGGTTACCTGTGCCTCGACGGGGTGAGCGAGGGCAATCTCGGCCTGTACGACCAGGTGGAGGCGTTGCGCTGGGTGCGGAAGCACATCGCCGGGTACGGCGGCGACCCCGCGGACGTCACGCTGATCGGGCAGTCCGCAGGCGGCATCTCCATTCGCCTCCTGATGGAACTGCCCGAAGCGCGCGGCCTCTTCCGCCGGGCCGTCCTGCAGAGCGCCCCGCTGGAGATCACCGCCCGGCCCCGAGAGGAGTCCTTCGCGCTCGGCAAGGTCTTCGCCGACGCCCTCGGCACCGACCCGCGCACGGCCGAGGTCCCCGCGATCCTGGCGGCACAGAGCGAGACGGCGGCCTTTCACCTGCGCACGGCGGGCAGGCGCATGGAGCCCGCCTTCATACCCGTGGAGGGAGTCCCTCCCATCCCGCCGCCGGGCACCCCCCTCGGCGAGAGCGTCCGGGGCCTGGACGTCCTGTACGGCTGGAACGCCGACGACATGACCGTGTTCCTCGGCGCGGGCGAGGACCCGGCGGTGCGCACCCGCGAGGTGTACGAGGGGCCGCTGACCCGCTACGGGGAGCGCCTGGCGCGGGCCGGTGCGCGCGTGCACTCCTACCGCATCGACTGGCGCCCCGCCGGATCCCCGCTGGGCGCCACCCACTGCCTCGAACTGCCCCTGCTCTTCGGTACGCGCGACGCGTGGCGGACGGCGCCGATGCTGGGGGAGACGCCGTGGGAGGAGATCGACCGGCTGGGCAGGGCGCTGCGTTCCGCGTGGCTCACCTTCGCGCGCACGGGCACGCCCGGCGACCTGCCCGCGCCTCTCACCGGCGGACCGGCACCCGGGACCTCATGAGCCGGGCAGCTTCCGCGGCTCCAGCGGACGGGTCGCGGGGCCCTGCAGGACCGAGCCGTCGGTGGCGAACCGGGAGCCGTGACACGGGCACTCCCACGTCGTCTCCGCCTCGTTGAAGGAGACCAGGCAGCCGAGGTGGGTGCAGCGGGCCGAGACCGCGTGCAGCGCGCCGGACTCGTCCCGGTGCACCGCGCAGCGCCGCCCCTCGACCCGGACCACCGCCCCGGATCCCGCGGGGATCTCGTCCACGGAGTCGAGGTGCGTGGTGCGGAGCCGGTCCCCGATGAAGTGCCGTGCGACCTCCGCCTGCGTGCTCAGCAGGGACGGCATCTCCCGCACGGCGCTCCACAGCCGGCGCGGGTCGTACAGCTCGGCCCACGGCGACTTCTCGCCGCAGATCAGCTTGGTGAGCAGCTGTCCCGCCATGACGCCGCCGCTCATGCCCCAGCCGCCGAACCCGGTCGCCACATAGGTGTGCCGGGCGCCGGGGTGGAAGGGGCCGACCATCGGGACCGTGTCGGTGGCCTCGTTGTCCTGCGCCGCCCACCGGTAGGCGGTCTCCCCGACGTCGAAGCGTTCCCGCATCCACGTGTCCAGGGAGAGGAAGCCCGCGGCGGGGTCGCCGGTGCCCGGGGTGAAGCTCTCACCGGTGACGATGAGGAGCCGTCCGCCGTCACCGCCGTACGGCGCGGTGCGCACCGAGCGCTTGCCCTCGTCCTGCGTGATGTACATGCCGCCCGGGTCCTGGCCGGCCGCCAGCGGGGCGGCGACGACGAGTTCGCGCCGGGGGGAGAGGCGGGCGAACAGCAGGGCGCGGTCGAAGACCGGGTAGTGGGTGGCGATGACGACGGACCGAGCGGTGACCGTGTGCCCGGACTCGGAGGTCACGGTGCACGGCGACCCTTCGCGCAGGCCGGTGATCCGGGTCCGCTCGTGGATGACGCCGCCCCGCGCGAGCAGGTCGTCGGCGAGCGCGAGCAGGTAGGCGCGGGGGTGGAACTGCGCCTGGTCCTCGACGCGCACCGCGCCCGCCACGGGGAAGGGCAGACCGCTCTCCTCCGTGTACGTGGCGGCGAGGCCGGCCTCCCGGGCCGCGGCGGCCTCGGCCCGCAGCTCGTCGGTGCGGTCGGTGCGGGTCGTGAAGGTGAAGGCGGGGGCGCGTTCCAGATCGCAGTCGATGCCGAGCTCGGCGGAAACCTCCGCCACGTGCTCGACCGCCCGTTGCTGCGACTCCGCGTACAGGCGGGCGCCCTCGGGGCCGCGCGTGCGGCGCAGCTGCTCATAGACGAGGGAGTGCAGGGCGGTGAGCTTGGCGGTGGTGTAGCCGGTGACGCCGGCGGCGATGCGGTCGGCCTCCAGGACGGCGACCGACCGTCCGGCGCGGGCCAGTTCCCACGCCGTGCTCAGCCCCGCGACGCCGCCGCCGACCACGGCGACGTCCACCTCGATGTCCTCGGTCAGGGGCGGGTGGGACGTGGACGCGCTGGTGTCCATCCAGTACGACTCGGGGCGGCCCGGCAGCGGGCCGGATGTCTTCGTGTTCATGCGGCTTCCGTGACGGTGTACATGTCGGTCTCCAAGGTCTCGGCGTCCGTGGGGCGAGTCTCCCCCGGCCTGTGCGCCAAACCCGGCCGCCGCGCCGCCCCCGCGGCCCGGCGGCCGACCGGACGGGTCAGAGCCAGTCGCGCGGCAGCGTCTCGTTCCATGTGCGGGAGAAGACGCGGCGTTCGCCCTCGTAGCCGTCCAGCGTCGCGTCGACGAAGAAGTGGTCCTCGTCGCACCTCAGCACCGTGCGGGTCCGCACGCTGACGTCCCAGTCGTCCCGCCGGAACTGCAGCGTCCAGTCGGACTCGCCGCCCACCGAGGTGAAGTCGTCGCCGGTCGCGGTGTACCGCTCGTACGCCCGGCAGCCGACATCGAGGCCGATCTCGTCGTAGCGCACGGTGCCGCGGTCCTTGACGATCTCCAGGGAGGAGTCGTATCCGACCAGGTCGCGCTTGACCTCCCAGCGCTGCTCCGGGGGTGTGAGCTGGGTGGTGGCGAGCGGCGGGGTTCCCTCGGGTTCGCCGAAGGGCCGCTGGGGCGCGTTGTCCGGTTCCGTCGTCGGGCGCACCGGCAGGCGCAGCGCGCTGGACCCCTCGTACACGCTGAGCACGACGGGGCGCGGCGGCGGCCAGGCCAGCGGCCAGTAGGACGTCGACAGGGAGAGCCGGATCCGGTGGCCGGGCGGGAAGGACTGGGCGACGCCGTTGAGCTGGAGGGTCGCGCGGTAGCGGCGGCCGGGTTCGAGCGGTTCGGGCTCGCCCGTGCCGTCCCTTCGGGTCAGGTTGAGCACGCCGTAGGTGACCCGCGTGGCGCGCCCGTCGGGGGCGACGTCGGAGATGCGGGCGGCGACGGTGGCCACCGGCTCGCTGACCGACAGGTCGAGATCGACGCAGGGCGAGCCGAGGATCTCGACGGTCTCGGTGAGCTCCGGCGAGTCGAAGACGAGCGAGCCGCCGTCCTCCTCGCGCTGGTCGTAGGGCAGGTCCGGCGGCGCGTTGTAGGACGCCCACTTCCCGGCGAACTGACCCACGGAGAGCGGCGACTGCACGGTCATGGCCTCGCCCGGGTCCGCCTCTCCCGCCGTCAGGATGCGGTGCCGGGCCAGCGGGTGGCTCACCTGCTCGATGTGCGGCGAGGGCCAGTCCGGCTCGCCGACCCAGCGGCCTGGACGCTCCTCGTACGAGGTGGAGGGCGGCACGCTCTCCTGCATCCAGGCCCGCAGCATCGGGCCGTCCATCGCACCGTTGTCCTCACCCTTGAGCCAGTGGTCCCACCAGCGCACCACCTCCTGGAGGTAGCCGATGGCGGGGCCGGGCTCGCCCAGGTGCGGATACTTGTGCGACCAGGGGCCGATGAGGCCCTTGCGCGGCACGTCGAGATGGCCGAGCAGCCGGGTCACGGCGTTGGAGTAGCCGTCCGCCCAGCCGCTGGAGGCGAGGACGGGGCAGCGCACGTCCTGGTAGTTCTCGCAGACCGAGGCGTGCTTCCAGTACGTGTCGCGGCGCTGGTGGCGCAGCCACTCCAGGACCCAGGGCCGGGCGTGGTCGAGGCGCTCCTGCCACATCTCGCGCCAGCGGTCGCCGACCACCGCCGGGTCCGGGGGACAGGTGGCGTAGGCGAACATGGTGCCCGCCTCGGCCAGGTTGTCCGACAGCATCGCGCCGCCCATGTAGTGCATGTCATCGGCGTACCGGTCGTCCGTGAACGACGAGATGACGATCGCCTTGAGGCTCTCGGGCTGCCGGGCGGCGACCTGGAGGGCGGCGAACGCGCCCCAGGAGATGCCCATCATGCCGGTGGTGCCGTCGCACCAGGGCTGCTCCGCCAGCCAGGCGAGCACCTCCTCGGCGTCGGTCTGCTCCTGCTCCAGGTACTCGTCCGTGAGGACGCCCTCGGACTCGCCGGTCCCGCGCAGATCGACCCGCACGCACGCGTACCCGTGCCCCGCGATGTAGGGGTGGTGGATCGAGTCGCGCTGCGAGCTCAGATCCCGTTTGCGGTACGGGATGTACTCCAGGATGGCCGGTACCGGGTCGTCGTCCGAGGCCGTGGGGCGCCAGACGCGGGCCGACAGCCGGACGCCGTCGGACATGGGGATGACGACGTGTTCTTCCTCTTTCGTCGCGTACGGGAGATTGCCCACGTAACGCATGGTGCGGGTCGTCCTCTCAGTTGCTTTCCCGCCGGGGCCGGCGGGTGGTGCGGGGTGTTCGCTGCTCCGGTCAGTCGTTGGTGACGTCGCGGCCGCCGGGCTCGGTGTCGTCGAAGGCGAGACCCAGCGCGGCCACGCACCGGTCGTACTTGCGCCGCAGGTCCTGCTCGTCGTCGCCGCCGGTGCTGATGTGGGCCAGCTCGTAGCTGTAGCTGTCCTGATCGGTGACCTCGGACAGCTTCCTGCCCTCCTCGGCGAGGACCTCGACGCGCACGCCCGGGTTCTCCCGCTCGATCCGCTCGACCTCCTCGGAGGTCGGCACCTGGTGCGACACGCCGTCGGCGAACCACCGGTAGTACCACTTGGCCGCCGTCGCGTACGGGCCCTCGCGGTAGGGGAGCGCCGGATCCCGGTCGAAGGCGAGGCTGACCATGCAGTGGTGGTTGGGGACGCCGTCGACGTACGCGAAGAGCTCCGCGTGCGACTGCGAGTGCCGGGGGTTGATCTCAAGGAGGTTGATGGCGTCCGTGCCCGGGTCGTAGAAGTACTCGATGCTGAACGTCGCGGCGTCCATGCCGATCTGCCGGATCACCCGCTCCGAGATGTCGTGCAGCCGCCGCACCACGGGCTCCGGCAGGCCGGAGGGGTACTGGTGGCGGAGGAAGCAGGAGGAGTCGGGGTAGTTGATGGAGTCGAGGACGCCGTAGACGGTGACCTCGCCCCGGTGGACGTAACCCTCCACGGCGACCTGGACGCCCGAGAGCGCCTCCTCGGCGAGACAGACCTCGGCGCCGATCCCGTCCATCTCCGGGGGCAGGTCGATCTGCTGGAGTATGTACTCGAAGGGGCGGCCGACCCGGCTGATCCCCTCCTTGATGCGGGCGCAGGCCTCGCGGAACTCCTCCTCGTTCTTGACGCCGTAGGCCAGCTCGGAGGAATAAGAGAGCGCGGGCTTGAGCCACATCGGGTACCGCACCCCCTCGGGCGGCCGCGGCTCGTCCGCGTCCAGGTCGACCCGGCCGAAGCGCGGGTGCGCGTCGGTCACCTTCTGCTGCTCGAGCCGGCTCCAGTACTTGTGCTCGCACTTGACGATCGACTCCAGGCTGGTGCTGCGGGTGCCGTAGCGGTCGCCGAGCATCGCCACCAGCGTGCTGACGGGAAAGTCCCAGTAGCCCACGATCGCGTCGATGCTGCCGTCGAACGAGTCGAGGATGCCCTGGGCCTTGTCGAGCAGCTCCGGCACGGAGACCTCGCCGCCCTGCAGCTCCTCGACGGTGAGCAGCGGGTGGAAGCGGTACTCAGCCGCGTCGAGAACGCTGTTCAGGGTGGGCGCATTGGCGTCGTCCAGACCGATCACAAAGACGTTCTTGCGGGGTGCAGCCACGGATTCTCCTTCAGTCGGCGTCGGAGCGGCCGGGTACCCGCACGCCGAAAAGGCACACGTCAGGTGGGGCGCGCGAAGATCCCGATCGGCCCCGCCCGGCCAGCGGACCCGTGCCGGGTCGCCGATCCTGGGGCCATGACGCCCACTGTGCCGATGACGCGCCGGGCCCGGTTCACCGCCTGGTGGACGGGGCTGCCGCCCGCGGCCGGATCCGCGGTGATGGCCACCGGGATCATCTCCGTCGGCCTGCACCTCCTCGGCCACGAGACCCTCTCCCGCGTGGCACTGGCCCTTGCCGCCGTCGCCTGGCTCGCGCTCGCCGCGGACTTCACGGTCCGCCTCGCCCGGCAGCGCTCCCGATGGAGGGCGGAGGCGGACACACCGCCAGCGCTCACCGCCGTCGCCGCGACCTGCGTGCTGGGCACCCGCCTGTCGCTCCTCGGCCGGCAGCCGCTCGCCGTGACCCTGCTGGTGATCGCCGCCGTCCTCTGGCCGGTCCTGCTGCCCGCTGTCCTGCGGCACTGGGGGCACCGCATGCCGGGCGCGGTCTTTCTCGTCTGCGTCGCCACGCAGGGGATCGCCGTGCTGTGCGGCACCCTGGCCGTCGCCCTGCCCGCGCGCCCGCTCTCCGGCGTCGCGCTCGTCTTCTTCTGCCTGGGCCTGGCGCTGTACGGGGCGGCCTTCGTCCGGTTCGACCTCGCGAACCTGCGTACGGGGGCCGGTGACCAGTGGGTGGCGAGCGGTGCCCTGGCGATCTCGGCGCTGGCCGGGGCGAAGCTCGTGGCCGCGCCCCTGTTCACCGGAGCCTGGCACGACGTCCTGCGCACGGTGACGCTGATCGTCCTCGCGCTGGACCTCGCCTGGTACCTCGTCCTGCTGGTCGCCGAGGTGCGCTGGCCGCGGCCGCGCTACGACGTGCGGCGCTGGGCCACGGTCTTCCCGATGGGCATGACGGCCGTCGCCACGCTCTCGGCCGGCGCGGCGGCGGGCATCGGCTGGCTCGACGCGCCGGGCAGAGTGCTGCTGTGGATCGCGGTGGCGGTCTGGCTGTGCGTGTTCGCGGGGATGGTCAGACGGGCAGCAGACGGGCGATGAGCGCGCTGAGCTGCCGCGCGTTGCGGCACTCGTACATCTCGACCAGTTCGGCGTACGCGTCCGCCGCCGAGTCCCCGGTCGACCACTGCGCGCGCCCTTCCGGGTTGAGCCAGTACACCCGGCGGGCCCGCTCCGCGATGTGCCGCAGCGCGGGCAGGTTCGGATCGCTCATGTTCGTCCGGGCGTCGCCGAGGACGAAGACCGTGGAGCGCGGGCCGACCGCGTCGGGGTACCGCTCGGCGAACTCGCCCAGGGAGGTGCCGTAGTCGCTGCTCCCGTGCCATCCGGTCACCGTGGCCTGCCCGAGGATCCGGGCGCCCAGGCCGCCCGGGTCGGCGGCGCCGCTCGCGACCAGGCCCGTCACCTCGTCCACACGGTTGACGAAGGCGAACACGCGCACCTTGCTGAACTGGTCGTGCAACGCCTGGACCAGCAGCATCGTGAAGTTCGCGAAGCCTGCCACCGAACCGGACACATCGCACAGCAGCACCAGCTCGGGGCGGGCCGGGCGGCGCCGGCGCAGCACGGGACGCATCGGCACGCCGCCTGTCGACAGCGAACCGCGCAGGGTGCGGCGCAGGTCGATGCTGCCGTTTGCGGCCCGCCTGCGCCGGGCGGCAAGGCGGGTCGCGAGCTTGCGTGCCAACGGATGCACCGCCCGGCGGAGCTCGTCCAGGTGCGCGCGGCCCGCGAGGAGGAAATCGACGCGGTCCGCGGTGGTCGCCACGGCGCGGCGGGCGATCTCCTCCGTGCCGCGCCGCTCGGCGACCCGGCGCCGCGCCTCGGTGCGGACACGCTCGCGGAACCCCTCGATGCGGCGCCGCACCTCGTCGGCCTCCAGGCGGTCCGTGAACGTGGCCTCGCCGGTGTCCTGCCCGGTGGAGCCCGCGCGCAGGGCCGCGAGGACACGGGTGAGCAGCGTCTCCGGCCGCAGCCTGCTCAGCGTCTGGTACGACGACCAGCCGTCCGCACCCGACGAGGAGGAGCCGTAACCGCCGAAGCCGTCCACCGCCTCACCCGCCAACTGGCCGAGCAACGCCTGGTCGTCGGCGGCGAGCGCGGCGACGAGCCGTTCCCGCAACGCGTCCCGTTCGGCGTCTCCGCCCTCGCGCACGCGGTCGCTCCCGCCGTCCGGCGCACCGACCCCCAGCGGAAAGTACAGGTCGAAGACGGGGTCGAAGACCGCGCGCTGGTCCTCCCGGTGCAGCAGCGCGGCGGCGAGCCCCTCCCTGACCCGCTCCCGGTCGGCGAGGCCGAGCGCCTCCAGGGCGGCCGCGGCGTCGACGGTCTCACCAGGGCCGATGCGCAGCCCGTGCGAGCGGAGGGTGCCGACGAGACCGGTGAGGCGGCCGGTGATGCCGGAGGCAGGGGAGCCGGGGCCGGGGGAGCCGGGCCCGCCCGCGGTCGGCGGGGCCGTCACACGGCGTCCAGGTCCAGCTTGGCGGCGGCCTTCAGCACGTCGTCCTGGTGCTTGAGGACGACGCCGAGGCTGTCGCGCACGACGGTCTCGTCCAGCGTGTCGGCGCCGAGCGCGAGCAGCGTGCGCGCCCAGTCGATGGTCTCCGCGACCGACGGCACCTTGCGCAGGTCCATCGCGCGCAGCGCGCCCACCACCCGCACCACCGACGCGGCCAGCACCTCGTCGAGCCCCGGCACCTTCATCCGGACGATGCGCCGCTCCAGCTCCTCAGCGGGGAAGCCGATGTGGAGGAACAGACAGCGGCGGCGCAGCGCCTCGGACAGCTCGCGGCTCGCGTTCGAGGTGAGGACGACGAACGGGCGGCGCTCGGCGCTGACCGTGCCCAGCTCCGGCACCGTGACCTGGAAGTCGCTGAGGACTTCGAGGAGCAGCCCCTCGACCTCGACGTCGGCCTTGTCCGTCTCGTCGATCAGCAGGACCTTCGGCTCGGCGCCGCGGATCGCCGTGAGCAGCGGGCGCGGGAGCAGGAACTCCTCGCTGAAGATGTCGGTGCGTGTCTCGTCCCACGACTCGTCGCGGCCCGCGGTGATGCGCAGCAGCTGCTTGGCGTGGTTCCACTCGTACAGCGCGCGCGACTCGTCGACACCCTCGTAGCACTGCAGCCGCACGAGCCGGGCGCCCGCGACCTCGGCGACGGCCTTCGCCAGCTCCGTCTTGCCCACGCCGGCCGGGCCCTCCACGAGCAGCGGCTTGCCGAGCCGGTCCGCCAGGAACACGGTCGTGGCGACGGCGGGGGAGGCCAGGTAGCCGGTCGTGGCCAGGCGCGCCGAGACGTCGTCGACGGAGGTGAAGTACCCGGTCGTCATGGGGAGTTCTCCTGACTGCTCGTCCCGACCGGAGCGTCGCCCGGGTCCCGGTCCCCGTACCCGATCAGTTCCGGCCGTCCGGCCACAACAGGCGGGCGCCTTTTGCGTCGAACGTCACTCCCCGGGCGCGGTCCCTCCCTGCTGGGTCTCATGCTGAGACCGGCCTTCGTATGCTGGCGTCATGAGGCGGACTTCCTTTGCGAACTGGCCGTGCTCCATCGCCCGCACGATGGACCTGCTCGGCGACTGGTGGACCCCGCTCGTCCTGCGCGAGGCGTTCTACGGCATCAAGCGCTTCGACGCCTTCCAGCGGGAGCTCGGCATCGCCCGCAACACCCTGACCGACCGGCTCCGCCGCCTCGTCGACGAAGGGCTCCTGGAGAAGCGGGCCTACCAGCGCGACCCGGTGCGCCACGACTACGTGCTCACCGAGAAGGGCCGCGATTTCTTCGGCGTCCTCGCCGCCATGAACAGCTGGGGCGACCGCTGGCTGAGCGGCGAGGAAGGCGCACCGGTGGTGTTCCACCACGACCGCTGCGGCCACGACAGCCACGCCGAGGTCGTCTGCGCCGACTGCAAGGAACCGATGACGGCCGCGAACACGAGCCCGCGGCTCGGCCCCGGTTACCCGCCCCGGCTCGCCGAACGCCCGGACGTCCAGGCACGCTTCAACCGCTGACGGCACCGCACTCCAGGGCGTACGACAGTGCTCGCCCCTCGGCCGCCGACCCTTGACGAGTGAGTTCATCTACGCAACTCTCAAGCTCAGAGACGACTTGGAGGGCGGTCTTCGATGGAGTGGACAGGTGCGCGTTACGGGGACGGGCCGACGGTCGAGGTGTGCGGGCGGATCGCCGCGTCACCGGAGCGGGTGTGGGAGCTCGTCTCCGACATCGGTCTGCTGCCCACGCTGAGCGCGGAGTTGCAGTCGGTCGCGTGGCTGGACGGAGCGGCCGGCCCCGCGCTCGGCGCGCGGTTCACCGGGCGCAGCAGGCACGCGTCGCTGGGGGAGTGGGAGACCACGTCGTACGTCGTGGCGTGCGAGGCGCCGCGCGAGTTCGCGTGGGCGGTGAACGACCCCGAACACCCCAGCGCCCTGTGGCGGTTCGGCCTCGCGGCGCAGGACGACGGAGGCACCCTCCTGACGCAGTGGATGCGCCTCGGCCCCGGCCGCTCGGGGCTCAGCCACGCGATCGAGCGGATGCCGGAGAAGGAGCAGAAGATCGTGTTCGTACGGCTGAGGGAGTTCGAGCGGAGCATGACCGCCACGGTCGACGCGATCAAGGCGCTGGCCGAGGGCACGGCCGGCGCGCCGACCGCGGAAGGGGCGCACGCCTGATGCGTACGTCGACGACGATCGAGGCGTCCGGGGCGGACTGGCGGGAGACGGTCGACTTCGTCACCGAGGCCGAGAAGCTGGGCATGGACATCTGCTGGGTGGCGGAGGCCTGGGGCTCCGAAGCGCCGTCCCCGATCGGCTACTTGGCGGCCCGCACGGAACGGATGCTGCTCGGCTCGGGCATCATCCAGCTCGGCACCCGCAGCCCGGTCGCCATCGCCCGGGCGGCCCTCACGCTCTCGCAGATCTCCGAAGGGCGCTTCCTGCTGGGCCTCGGCCCTTCGGGGCCGCAGGTGATCGAGGGCCTGCACGGCGTGCCGTTCGCGCGCCCGCTCTCCCGGATGCGGGAGACCGTCGACATCGTCCGGCGGGCGGCCTCCGGCGAGAAGATCGTGTACGCGGGGCGGGAGTTCACCGTCCCGCTGCCCGGCGGCGATGCCCGGCCCATGCGCCTCTCGCTGCGCGCCGAGCACGACCTGCCGATCTACCTCGCCACTCTCTCCCCGAAGATGCTCCGCCTCACGGGGGAGGTCGCGGACGGCTGGCTCGGCACGAGCTTCGTGCCGGAAGGCGCCAAGGGGGCCTACTTCGACCACTTGGACGCGGGTCTCGCCGCGGCCGGCCGCACCCGCGCCGACCTCGACATCTGCCAGGGCGCCGAAGTGGCGTTCGCGGACGACGAGGACGCCCTGCGCGCGATGGTCGCGGGACGCAAGAAGGAACTCGCCTTCTCCCTCGGCGGGATGGGCTCCGCCACCACCAACTTCTACAACGGCGCCTACAGCAGGCAGGGCTGGGCCGAGGTCGCAGCGGAGGTCCGAGAGCGCTGGCAGGCGGGTGACCGGGACGGCGCGGCCGGTCTCGTGACCGACGAGATGGTGCTCGCGACCACTCTGATCGGCACCGAGGAGATGGTGCGCGAACGGCTGCGGGTCTGGCGCGCCGCGGGAGTCGACACGGTCCGCCTCTATCCGGCGGGCGACACACTGGCGGCGCGGCTCGACACGCTGGGGCGGGCGATCGAGCTCGTACGGGAGGGGTGAGCCGCCCGCCCGCTCGCCAGGCCGGACCTGCCCGGGCCCGCCGAACCTGCCAGGAGGCGCGGTGGACCCGGAACCGGCTCAGGCGTTCAGAGCTGGAGAGGGATCAGGACTCGAAAGGGGTCAGGACGAAGAGCGGGATCTCCCGGTCCGTCTTCTTCTGGTACTCGTCGTACGCCGGCCAGACCGCGACCGCCCGCTCCCACCACAGCCGCCGCTCCTCACCGGAGGCGACCCGGGCGCGGTAGTCCTTCTTCACCGGGCCGTCCTGCAGCTCCACGTGCGGGTGCGCGATCAGATTGTGGTACCAGGACGGGTTCGCCGGGTCGCCGCCCTTCGACGCGACCACCGCGTACTCCCCGGCGTGTTCGACGCGCATCAAGGGGTTCTTGCGGAGCTTCCCGCTCTTGGCGCCGACCGAGGTCAGCAGGATGACCGGCTTTCCCTGCATGGTCGTCCCGTCGGTTCCACCGGAGCTCTCGTACAGCTCGGCCTGCTTGCTCGCCCAGTCCCACGTACCCGGCTCGTATTCACCATTCAGAGGCATACCCGCTTCAACGGCCGGGCCCTGCGGACTGTTCCCGCCCCGGCCGTTGCGACGAGCGGGCCGGGCTAGCGCAGTTGCGGGATCTCGATGGCGGGGCAGCGGTCCATGACCATGTCCAGGCCCGCCGCGCGCGTCCTGTCGTACGCCGCCTCGTCGACCACGCCGAGCTGGAACCAGACCGCCCGCGCACCGGCGGCGACCGCGTCGTCGGCGACCTGGCCGGCCAGCGCGCTGTTGACGAACACGTCCACCACGTCGACCGGGAACGGCACGGCGGACAGGGAGGCGTATCCCTGCTCGCCGAGGACCGTCTCCGCCTTGGGGTGGATCGGCACGACCCGCTTGCCGAAGCGCTGCAGGACGGCCGCGACGCCGTACGCCGCACGGTCGCGGTTGTTGGACAGGCCCACGACGGCCCAGGTGTCGCCGAGCTCCGTCAGGATCTTGCGCACCGTCTTCCGGTCGCCGTACATGACCTGCCTCCTCAAGGGTCGCGGCCGGACGCCGTAAGGGCGTGGCCGGATGCCGTCAGGGCCGCGCTCGGTCAGACGTTCACGCCGAAGTCCGTCGCGATGCCGCGCAGCCCACTGGCATAACCCTGGCCGACCGCACGGAATTTCCACTCCGCGCCGTGTCGGTAGAGCTCGCCGAAGACCATGGCGGTCTCCGTGGAGGCGTCCTCCGACAGGTCGTAGCGGGCGATCTCCACGCCGTCCGCCTGGTTCACCACGCGGATGAACGCGTTGCGGACCTGGCCGAAGCTCTGGCCGCGGTTCTCGGCGTCGTGGATCGACACCGGGAAGACGATCTTCGAGATGTCGGCGGGGACCTGCGCGAGGTTCACCTTCACGGCCTCGTCGTCGCCCTCGCCCTCACCGGTGAGGTTGTCGCCGGTGTGCTCGACGGAGCCGTCTGGGCTCGTCAGGTTGTTGTAGAAGACGAAGTGCTGGTCGGAGACGACCTTGCCGGAGTCGTCGCAGAGCAGCGCGCTGGCGTCGAGGTCGTAGTCCGTGCCGGTCGTGGTGCGCACATCCCAGCCGAGGCCGACCAGTACGGCGGTGAGGCCAGGGGCCTCCTTGCTGAGCGAGACGTTGCCGCCCTTGGCCAGGGAAACTCCCACGATGTCCTCCTACGGTCCGAGTGCTGGAATCCGGTGTCTGGCTCCCCGAAATCTACAGGAGTGTAGAAGTGGGTCGTGCGGCGGTGCCCCGTTACGATAGGGCGCTCCCCGTCCGCCGTGGAGCACACAGAGGCTGGAGGGATCCCGGGCATGAGCCATGCCGACGAGCACGAGGGGCGCGACGAGCGGCAGCCGCGGCTGCGCCGCCGCGCGCAGGGCGAACTGGAGTCGCAGGTCCTCGCCGCGCTGCACGCCGCGCGCGGGCCCGTCAGCGCGGCCTGGGTGCAGGAGCGGATCGGCGGCGACCTCGCGTACACGACCGTCATGACGATCCTGACCCGCCTCCTCGCGAAGGACGTGGTCACCCGCGAGCGCGCGGGCCGGTCGTTCGCGTGGACGCCCGCGTCGGACGAGGCCGGACTCGCCGCGTTCCGCATGCGCAAGGTGCTCGACGGCGAGAGCGACCGGGAGGCCGTGCTCGCCAGCTTCGTGACGACGCTCACGCCCGACGACGAGGAGCTCCTGCGCGGGCTGCTCGGGCAGGCGGGCGCCGAGGCCGACGACTGACGCCCGATGGGGGTTCTCCACTGATGGGCGTCTTCGTCTTCCTGCCCCTCGTGCTGCCGCTGACCGCGTGGCCGATCGCCCGCCTCGCCGAGCAGCACCTCCACCCGCGCACCGCGACCCGGCTGCTCACCGCCGTCGCCGGCGTGATGGCCGTGTGCAGCACGCTCTGTCTGGCGCTCCTGATGGTCGTCGGCACCGCCCAACTCCCGGGCAACCCGCTGCCGGACGGCTGGTCCGACCCCGAGGTGCGCGCGGCCGTTCCCTACGACGAGGTCGCCGGGAAGGTCGCGATCCCCGCGCTGCTCGCCGTGTGTGCGGCATGTGCACGCACACTGTGGCGGCACGCGCGCGTACGACGCCGCGGGCGCCGCGCCCTCGAAGGGCTGCGTGGCGGCTCCG
The DNA here is from genome assembly GCF_044903205.1 of Streptomyces sp. NPDC029674. Classification (NCBI taxonomy): domain Bacteria; kingdom Bacillati; phylum Actinomycetota; class Actinomycetes; order Kitasatosporales; family Streptomycetaceae; genus Streptomyces; species Streptomyces sp. NPDC029674. Next base: position 103,278 of record NZ_JBJDPY010000005.1, on the reverse strand, counting down.
TCGCCGTCCTCGCCGACGAGGCGTCGTACGCCTACGCCCTGCCGACCCGCGCCGGCGGCCGGGTCGTGGTCACCACCGGCATGCTGTCCCGGCTCGCGTCCCCGGAGCGCCGCGCGCTGTTCGCCCACGAGCGGGCCCACCTCTCCGCACGGCACCACCGGCACCTGCTCGTCACGCAGTTGGCAGCCCGCGCGAACCCCTTCCTGCGGCCGCTGCGGACCTCCGTCGCCTACGCCGCCGAGCGGTGGGCGGACGAGGCGGCGGCCGGCGCGGTGCGGGACCGCAAGGCCGTCGCCCGTGCGATCGGCAAGGCGGCCATGGTCTCCAAGGGCGTGCCCGCACCGACCTTCGCGGGTCTCGCGGCGCCCGGTCCGGTACCGGGCCCCGTACCGCGCCGCGTCGCCGCGCTCCTCGCCCCCGCGCCGTCCGCCCGCACCCGCCATTCCGTGTTCACGGCGGTGGGACTCGCGCTGTGGTCCGCGGCGTTCGGCACCGCCGTGTCCGCGATGTCCTCGGCGAACGCCGCCGTGACGATGGTCCTCATCCTGCGGGCGGCCACGCCGCTCTGAGCCCCGGCCGCCACGAGCGGACCGGCCCCGGGGGCCGGTCCGGCAGGGGGTGGCCAGGGCGTGTCTTTCGGATCAGCCCGGGCCCGCGACGCCTGGCACGGCGCCTCGCGGCGTTGTCGCATCACCCACGGACACCCGGTCCGCGGGCGATGCTCCGCCTTGCGATGCACCGCACCAGACGCCGCGGGCTGTCCGGACCGATCCAAAAGACACGTCCTAGAGGTCGAACTCGTGCGGCGGCAGGTCGAGCGCGAAGCACGCCTCGCGCACCACGGCCTGCTCGTCCTTGTCGAAGTCGCCGTCGGCGCCGCCGATCACGATGCCGATCTGGATCACCGCGCGGGCCTCCGCGGGCTTCTTCTTCGCCTTGGCGACCTCCTGGAGGACGCTCACCTTGCCGAACGCGAAGTCGGCGGTCAGCTTGTCCACGTACTCGTCGAAGCGGCGGCGCAGGTCGTCCGCGGGGAAGTTCTGCAACACCTCGTTCGTCCCGATGAGCTGGGCGACGCGGTGGCGCTCGGACGGGTCGACGGTGCCGTCCGCGGCCGCCACCAGGGCGCACATGGCCATGCTGGCGTCGCGGAAGGCGCCGCTCTTGAGGTCGTTCTTCTTCGCCATCAGCTGGGTCTGCATCGTCGACGCGGACTCTTTGACGCGGTCCCACAGGGCCATGGGGAACTCCATAAACGTATCGATGTATCAGGGGTGTCCGGCGCGGTCCCGGTACGCTGCGCGCAAGTCCGGGCCCCCGCCAATTTCTACAACAGAGTAGAAACTAGCAGCCGGGCCGAGAAGTTCCCGCCCAGCGGAAGGTGCGCGTGATGACTCCGACGGCACATGAGCTCCTGCGGACCACGGCCGCCCGCCTCGTCCCCGACCCCGCCGCCAATCCGCTCGTGCCGCGCGTCGCCGACGGCCGGGCACGGGCGCGCACGATCGCCGTCCTCGCACTGGAGCAGCGGCACGTGATCCCCGCCGACCGGCGCTCCTTCCAGCTCCTGACCAGGCGGGCGGCCGAGGCCAAGGACCTCGAGTCAGCCGCCTTCTTCGACACCCTCGCCGACGGCGAGAGCCTCGCCCGGGAGCGGCTCGCCCCGCTGCTCGACGCCTGCGGGGTGAGCAGGACCGAGGCGGCGACGTACGAACCGCAGCCGGGCTGCCAGGCCTATCCCGCGTACGTGGCGTGGCTCGCCCTGAACGGCGAACCGGCCGACGTCGTCCTCGCCCTCACCGCCAACTTCGCCGCATGGGGCGCCTGTTGCGCCACCATCGCCCGCGCGCTGCGCGACCACTACGGCTTCACCGACGAGGCCTGCGGGTTCTTCGACCTCTTCGCGGAGCCCGCGCCGGACCTCGACCGGCAGGCACTGGCCGCGGTGCAGGCCGGCCTCGACCGGGGACAGGTCACGGCGGTCCATCTGCGCTACGGCCGCCTCCTCGCGCGCTACGAGGAGATGTTCTGGCAGACCCTCGCGGAGGGGGACGCCGACGCCGACGGGGCTGCCGACGGCGACGTCGACGCCGCGACGCGGGGCCGGTGACACCGTGCTGGACGCACCGCCCGCGCGCGACCTCCCCGGCGGAGGCCTCACCGACGGCGCCATCGGCACCGGCGGCCTCGTGTTCTTCGTCGTGGCCGCCGCCGCGCCGCTCACCGTCATGGCGGGCGTGGCCCCGCTGGCCATCGGCATGGCCGGGGACGCGGCACCGCTCGGCTATCTGCTCGCCGGGGTGCTGCTCACCGTGTTCGCCGCGGGGTTCACGGCGATGAGCCGGTTCGTGCGCAACGCGGGCGCGTTCTACGCGTACATCGGGCGGGGGCTGGGCCGCCCGGCGGGGGCGGGGGCCGCGTACGTCGCGCTCTTCTCGTACAACGCGATCGAGGTCGGACTGCTCGCCGCCTTCGGCTGGTTCACCGAATCCGGCTTCGCGGACCTCACGGGGATCCGGGTGGCCTGGTGGATCTGGGCGGCGGCCGGGCTCGTCGCCATCGGAGTGCTCGGCTACCTCAAGGTCACGCTCAGCGCCAAGGTCCTCGGCGCCGCGCTCGTCCTGGAAGTCCTCGTGCTGCTCGTCCTCGAAGCGGGCGTCCTCGCGCACGGCGGCGGCCCGCAGGGCCTCGATCCCGGCGCGCTCTCACCCGCCCGCCTCGGGGAGTCCGGGATGAGCGGCATGTTCGTCCTCGCCATCGGCGCGTTCATCGGCTTCGAAGCGACCGCGATCTACGCCGAGGAGGCGCGGCACCCCGAGCGGACCGTGCCCCGCGCCACCTACTTCGCGGTGGGGTTCCTCGCGCTCTTCTACACCTTCACCGTCTGGACGATCGTCAACGCGTACGGAGCCGACCGCGCCCAGGCGGTCGCGAACGGGGACGACGGCGCCGACATGGTGTTCGCGGCCACCGAACGGTTCGCCGGGGCCTGGGCGGCCGACTCCATGCACGTGCTGATCATCACCAGCGCCTTCGCCGCCACCCTCGCCTTCCACAACTGCGCCGCCCGCTACTTCTACGCCCTCGGCAGGGAGGGCCTGCTGCCCGCGCGCCTCGGCACGGTCTCCGCGAGGACACGGGCGCCGGCCGTCGCGGTCGTCACGCAGTCGGTCATCGCGCTGGCCGTGCTGGTCGTGACCGTGCTCGGCGGAGCCGACCCGTACACGGTCACCTTCTTGTGGAGCAACGGTTCCGGCATCGTCGGCGTGATGCTCATGCAGGCCCTCGCCGCGCTCGCCGTGTACGGCTTCTTCCGCAAGGACCGGCGTGCCGTGCCGGCCTGGCGGGTCGTCGCCGCGCCGCTCGTCGCCTGCGCGGGACTCGTCGTCATGATCGTCCTCGTCTGCGTCCACCTCGATCTGCTCACCGGCGCCACGGCCGGGGTGAACGCGGCGCTGATCGCGCCGCTGCCGGTGCTGTTCGTGGCCGGGACGGCGCTGGCGCTGCGACTCCGGCGGCGCGATCCAGCGGCGTACGAGCGGCTGACGACGGTGGACGCCGAACGCGAGGAGTCGGTGACGGCATGACGGAGACCACCACCCTCGTCTTCCTCGGCACGGTCCGCACCGATAACGGTGACGGGGACACCACGGCGCTCGCCGTGCGTGACGGCCGGATCGTCGCCCTCGGTGATGACGCCCGCGCACTCGCCCCCACCGCGCACGAGGTGGTCGACATCGGCGGCGGACTGCTGATGGCCGCCTTCGGAGACGGGCACGCACACCCGCTCTTCGGCGGCCTGGAGAGCTTCGGGCCGCAGATCAAGGAGCTCGGCTCGGTCGACGCGATCGTCTCCGAAGTGGGGCGCTGGGCGAAGGAACACCCGGATACGGAGTGGATCGTCGGCGCCTCCTACGACCCCGCGCTCGCGCCCGGCGGCGAGTTCGACGCGCGCTGGCTGGACGCCGCGGTGGCGGACCGGCCCATCGTGCTGCGCGCCCACGACTACCACACCGTGTGGTGCAACACCGAGGCACTGCGCAGGGCGGGGGTGACGGAGACGACTCCGGAGCCGCGCCTCGGCTGGATCGTGCGCCGCGCGGACGGCACGCCCCTGGGCACACTCCGCGAGTGGCACGCCTGCGATCTCGTGCTCGACCAAGTGCCCTCGCGCGCGGTCGACGAACTGGTGGAGGCCGTGCGCCGAGCCGGTCACGCGTACGCGCGCGCGGGCATCACCTGGGTCCAGGACGCCTGGGTCGAACCGGAGATGGCCGACGCCTATCTCGCCGCAGCCCGGCGTGACGCTCTCACCGTGCGTGTCGATCTGGCCCAGCGCGCCGACCCCGACCGCTGGCGCGAGCAGCTCGGGCCGTTCGCCGCCACCCGCGCGCGCGTGGCCGACGACGGCGGGGAGTTGCTGACCGCGCGGACAGTGAAGTTCTTCAGCGACGGTGTCATCGAGGGCGGCACGGCCGCCCTGCTCGACCCCTACGTGGACGCGCCGCACAGCTGCGGCATGCCGGTGTGGGAACCGAGCGCCCTCGCCGAAGCCGTACGGGCCTTCGACGCCGAGGGATTCCGGACGCACATCCACGCCATCGGCGACGCGGGCGTGCGCGCGGCCCTCGACGCCGTCGAGTCGGCAGTCGAGGCCAATCCGGCCTGGGACCGGCGCCCGGTCATCACCCACGTCCAGCTCGTCGACCCCGCCGACCTGCCACGCTTCGCCGCGCTCGGCGTCATCGCCAACTTCGAGCCGCTGTGGGCGCAGCCGGACCCGCTCCAGACCGAGCTGTCCGTCCCGCGGATCGGCACGCGGCGGGCCGCGCTCCAGTACCCCATGGGCGAGCTGGCACGCGACGGAGTGCGCCTGTCCTTCGGCAGCGACTGGCCCGTCAGCTCGCACGTCCCGCTGGAGGGCATCCAAGTAGCCGTCACCAGGCGTACGTTCACGGGCGAGCCGGCCGGCGGCTGGCTGCCGCACCAGCGGCTCACCGTCGACCAGGCGCTGACGGCGGCCACGACCGGTGTCGCCCACCAGGCGGGCGCCGACGACCGCCTGACGCTCGCCCCCGGAGCCCCCGCCGACCTGGTCCTGCTCTCCGCCGATCCACGCGCGGGCGATCCGATGGACATCCGCCACGCGCGCGTGCTGGGTACGTGGCTGGCCGGCCGGCCCACGTACAGAGCGGCCTCCGCGGGGGAGTGATGTGACCCTCACCGGAGGGCGGCGCACCCCACCCTTTGGAGGACCGTGTGGCCGCTCTGGACGCCCGGCACGTCGTTGAGGACCTCGCCGTGCAGCTCGGTCCAGGAGTGGAAGGCGAACCGCGCGCCGATCGACGAACGCTGCCGGGCGATGACGGTCTCGGCCGGCAGCCCGAGCGCCGACAGATGGACGGCCAGCGCGAACGACCTGGCCAGACAGAGCGCGTCGGGAGCCAGCAGGCGTACGACGAGCTGGCAGTGCGGCAGGTCGCGGCGGGCGAGGCGGATCGCCGTCGCCTCCGGCAGGTCGCGGTGGGCGCCCGCGGGCACGTGCAGGTCGCGCAGCCGGGACTGCGCCGTGCCCCAGCCGTGCCTCTTCAGGGTCCACAGTGCCCCTGCCGTGCGCGAGGCGGCGGCCACCCGGACCGGGAGGGGAGTGCGCGGCAGGGGCCCGGCCGCGTCGTCGCCCCAGAGCAGGAAGGCCCAGTCGGCGGTCACCGGCGGCTTCGTCGTCGGGGCCGTCATGACGGCACGTCACCGGGTCCGGCGAGGCGGCTCTCGGCGAGCTGGGCGGCGAGTGACCTGATGCCCTCCCGCAGTTCGCCGTCGGCGGCGTCGATGCGCTCGGTGAGGTCGCGGACGGCCTCGTCGTACGTCTCGCAGCGCAGGGCCGTCTCCAGCATGAGGGTCGCTGTGGGGTTCAGCTCGAAGTAGACGCCGTCGGCGGTGTCGAGGAGGACCCCCGTACCGTCGGCGGGGTCGAAGACGGTCTGCTCGGCCAGTTGGATCAGCGGCATCTCGGTCTCCTTTCACGAAGCCGGCCACGGTGGCCGTCAGGGCACGTGGCGCGGGGGCGCTCACTCCCTCGGCACCGGGCCGAGCTTGTGCGTCAGGTCGCGCAGGAACAGCTCGACCATCGCCGTGCACAGCAAGTTCTCCGCGTTGCGGCGCAACGCGCGCGGGTCGTCGAGGACGGCGGCCAGGCGGCGCGGATCCACGACGCCCAGGGCGGGCAACAGGGCGTCGGGCCCGCCCAGTACGTCGCCCACGGCGTCCGGATGGCGCAGGCACCACGTCTCGTCCGGCGAGCCCAGCCAGTCCCGTCCGTAGTGCCGCCACACGACGGAGGGAAGCTTCCGGCGGGCGGCGGCGAGGCGCGGCACGGGCTTGTCGATGGTCCGGCCGGCGTACGGGATCACCCGGTAGGCGTTCGGCAGCCGGGCGGCGAGCCGGCGCAGCTCCCGGCCGCCCCAGGGCTTGGCGCAGTGGATGCCGTACGGCCGCCAGACCGACAGGTTCAGGGTGTGCTCCTGTGCGGCGGAGTCCGGTTCGTAGCGCTCGGCCTCGGCGTCGGGAAGGGGGACGAGGAAGTCGCTCGCGCGTTCGGTCTCGGCGGCCGCTTCGGGGTCGTCGTAGAGGGAGCGGCCGGGGTGCAGACTGCGGAGGATCCTGCTCAGTTCCCACCGGGAGCTGAGCAGGCCGTTGGCCATGGCCCACCGTTCGCGCCACGGGACGTCCGCGACGGCGACGTCGTAGAGGCCGTAGCGCAGGGGGCCGAAGACGACGTCACCGTCGAGGCCGGTGAGCACCGTGCGCACGCCGTCGTCGGCGATCCGTCGGGCCGTCAGGTCGAGACGGCGGAACCACACGTGGTTGAAGGGCAGCGGATGGTCGCGCCCGACCGGGAAGTAGGACTCGTCCTCACCGGGTGGGTCCACCGTCACCAGCGGGACCGACAGCCGTCGGCATACTTCACGCGCGCGTGGCCACTCGTCGGCGATCGGGTCGGTGGTGCGCATGTGGTACGCGGTGACCTCGGCCCCTTGATCGACGAGCGCGGCGAGCACGAGGGCCGAATCGACGCCTCCGGAGAGCAGGACGCCGATGCGGCCGGCGGACGCGTAGGAGCGGGTCTCCTCCAGGAGCAACTCCTGCGCGATGCCGGCGTACTGGCGCAGGGAGGTGCGGCGCGGCAGTGGGAGCGGGCTGATGCTGTCGTACGTCTCGTCGCGCGCCGTCCGGCCGTCCGCGACGACGAGGTGGCCGGGGAGCAGCCGCTCCATGCCGGGGAAGACGAAGACGTCCTCGCCGCGACAGGCGCGCCACAACGTCTCCGGGGCGAACTCCGGTGGCCCTTCGAGCAGATCGCGGGGGTCGCTCGACCACTGTGTCCCACGGTCCGACGTACGGAAGAAGAGCTGGTCGGCGCTGCACACGCCGCGGAAGAGGACGACGCGCCGGGCGGTGACGACGGCTCCGGCGAGCTCCGGCGGCAGTCGGCGGAGCGCGTCGAACCGGCCGCGTTCCGTCTCCCGTATCAGCCGCTCCACCTGATCCGACGTCAGCTCGTACGGCAGGGGGCCGGCGAGGGCGAGGCAGGCGTTCGGGACCGGTTGCGGGACGGTCGGCTGGGTGCTCACTCCCGCCGGAAGCCACTGGCGGACACCGTCGGCGGTGCGACCGTCGGCGTGGCGGGCGTCGAACGAGACGTGCGTGAGGTCCACGGTGCTCGGACGGGCGGCTGCGCGCCCGGAGCAACCGGGGAACGCCGCGAAGTGCTGGCCGGCCATCGCGCTCCCGGGCTCGTCCCACGAACGGAGCGGAGCCCATGAGGCTCCGCCCTGAGGTGGGGTCGGTCAGAGGATGTTGCCGTGGCCGAGCAAGTCGGGAACTCCACGACGCAGTTGGCCGGTCAGCTTCTCCACCCGCCCGATTCGGACGATCTTCGGAGGCGTGTAGCGCAGACGCATTGTGCTTCACCTTCCTCCTGCTCCCGGGTCGTCGCCGCAACGACGACATGTGACATATAGGGTGTTTGTTCCCTCTTCTTCCAGTTTGTGGGGTGGAGCGTGCCACGTCAAAAGCGGCAACCAGGTGAGCCGGAGACCCGGTGGTGACCGGCGCGGACCGCACCGGCTGCCCCGCCGGTGACGCGGGCCCGTACGCGATCTGCGCCCACGGCCTGACCAAGCACTACCCCGGCACCGAGGCGGTCCGCGGGGTCGACCTCCACGTACGTACCGGAGAGACCTTCGCCTTCCTCGGCCCCAACGGCGCCGGCAAGACCACCACCATCGCGATGCTGTGCGCCCTGGCCCGCCCCACCTCCGGGCACGCGCGCGTGGCCGGCGCCGACATCCGCACCGAGCCGCAGCGCGTACGCCGCGGTGTCGGCCTGCTCTTCCAGCACAGCGCCCTCGACCCGAACCTCAGCGTGGAACGCAGCCTCTATCTCCACGCCCGCCTGTACGGCCTGTCCCGCCCCCTCGCCCGGACCCGCGGTGCGGCACTCCTGGAACTCACCGGGCTCACCGAGCGCCGCCGGGACCGCGTGCGCACCCTCTCCGGAGGGCTGCGCCGCCGCCTGGAGATCGCCCGCGCCCTGCTCCACGAACCAGCCGTGCTCTTCCTCGACGAACCCACCCTCGGCCTGGACCCGCACGCCCGTGCCCACATCTGGGACCACCTGGCCCGGCTCCGCGCCGACCGGCGCACCACCGTCTTCGTCACCACGCACTACTTGGACGAGGCCGAACACTGCGACCGCCTCGCCATCCTCGACCGGGGCCGCGTCGTCACGCACGGCACTCCGGCGGCCCTCAAGGCCGCCATCGGCGACGACCACGTGCGCGTGCGCACCGCCGACGACGCCGCGGCGGCCGCCGTGCTGCGGCAGGACCTCGCCCTGAGCCCGGCCGCCGGGCCGGGCGGGCTGACCGTCGCCGTGGCGGGCGGCGCGCAGCAGGTGCCCCGGCTGTGCGCCGCCCTGGCCGCCCGCGGCATCCGCGTGCACGCCATCACGCTCACGGAACCCTCCTTGGACGACGTCTTCTTCCACCACACCGGCCGCCTCATCACCGGGAGCGGCCGGTGACGGCCCCGCCGGCCACCGAGGCCGCGTCCCCCCTGGTACGGGAAGCGCGCGCCGTCCACGCCCTCGTTCTGCGTGACCTGCTGCGCATGCTCGCCCAGCCCGCGCAGACGGCCCTGACGCTGGTGCAGCCCCTGCTCTTCCTGCTGATCCTCGGCGGCGGCCTGGCCGCCCTGGTGCCCGCGACGGCCGTCGGCGGCGACTACCGGGCCTACCTCTTCCCCGGCATCCTGGTGATGACCGTGCAGACCCCGGCGGTGACCGTCGGCATGCGGCTGATCACCGACCGCGAGAGCGGCTACCTCCGCGAGCTCCTGATGGCCCCCGTACGCCGCGCCACCCTCCTCTGCGCCAGCTGCCTGGGCGGCACGGCGGAAGCCACCGTGCAGGGCGCGGTACTCCTGGCCACCGCGGGCGTCGTCGGGCTGCCCTACGACCCCGCCCTGCTCCTGACCCTGCTCGCGACCATGGTCCTGACCTCGTTCGTGCTCACCGTCCTGGCGGCTGCGCTCGCTCTCGGCATCCGCAGCGTGGAGTCCTTCCACATCCTGCTCAGCCTCGCCCTCATGCCGTTGCTCTTCCTCTCCGGAGCGTTCTTCCCCCTGACCGCCCTGCCCGGCCCGCTCGCCCAGCTGACGGCCCTCAACCCCCTCGCGTACGCCGTGGACGTGCTGCGCCGCAGCATCGAGCGGCACGCCCCCGGCGGCCCGACGGCCGACGGGGTGCGCTGGGGGGACTGGCAGGTCCCGGCCGCGCTGGAGATCGTGGTCCTCGCCCTGTTGGGCCTGGCCGTGCTCTGGTGGGCCGCCCGCCGGTTCGGCCGCCTGGAGTGAGAGACGGACGTACTGCGCGATCGCCACGCGCGCGCACGAACTCCCTTGCAGGGAAGGCCTCCAGGCACACATGACATCTCACGAGACCGAGAAGGAGAAGCAGACGGAAACCGAGACCGGGCCCGGGACCGGGACAAAGACGGAGGCGGACGGGCAGGGCGCGGGGCTCACGGTGACCACCGCCGCGTTCACCTTCCTCCTCCTGCGGCTCTTCGCCGTGTCCGGCTACGACTGGCACACCGCCTTCGCGGTCCTCCACACCCTCGACCTGGACGACACCATCGGCCTCGTCCTCGGCACCGTCATGGCCGACTCGTTCGCCTCCGTGCTGTTCCTCGCGCTCCTCCTGCCGGTCGCCGTCCTCCGGCTCGTCATGGAGGCGCGAGCCCTGCGGGAGGCCAGGAACCGCGCGCGGGCGGCGGGCCGCCGGGCCGAGCGGCCCGACCTGGCGGGGGCGATGCTGCTGCTGATCGCGGTCGTGGCCGTCGTCGCGTACATCGGGACGTTCCACAGCTGGTGGGTGCTGCTGCTCATGGTCGGCGTCTGCGGAGTGGTCCTCGGCATCGGTTACGGCGTACAGGCGGGTGGCCGGCTGCAAAGGGCCGCCTTCTGGGCCACTCGGCACCTCGTGGCGCTGACCGGCCTGGCGATGCTGCTCGGAGCGGCGACGATCACCACCCCGTGGGTCCCGCTGGAGCGGATCGAGCTGGGCGGCGCCAAGGGCCTGCGGGGATATGTGATGCAGGCCGAGCCCGGGTTCCTCAAGGTGCTCACCGAGAAGGAGCGGGAGTTCCTCATCCTGACGGATGACGACGTGAGGTCGAGGGAGGAGATCGCGGCGCACTGACCGCGGACCTCACGGGCGGGGCCGGGACCGGTCCGCGGGTGCCGTCAGCGCAGCACGATGGCCGTGGCGGCGATCCCGTCCCGTACGACCCACTGACCGGAGAACACCTTCAGCTCGACGCCCTCCACCACAGGCCCCTCGACCAGCAGCCGCGCGGTGAACGTGCCGCCCGGATCCAGCTCCACCCGCGCCTCCTCGAAACCGAGCCACCGCCCGGTGAGCGGGAACCACGTCTTGTAGACGGATTCCTTCGCGCTGAAGAGCAGCCGGTCCCAGGGCGTGGCCGGGTGGCGGGAACCGAGCGCGGCGAGCGCGGCACGCTCCGTCTCGTCGGCCACCAGGTTCAGGACGTCGGGGTCGCGCAGCGGCTCGCCCGGCTCCGCGTCGATGCCGAGCGAGGTCACCTCGTCCGCGCGGGCCACGACCGCCGCGCGGTATCCGGCGCAGTGCGTCATGCTGCCGACGACGCCGTCCGGCCACCCGGGCGCGCCCCGGTGTCCCGGCAGGATCGGCGCGGGCGGCACCCCGATCCGGGCCAGCGCGGTGCGGGCACAGTGCCGCACGGTGGTGAACTCGTTGCGCCGCTTGGCCACCGCGTTCGCGACCACCGCCGCCTCCTCGGGGAAGAGGACGGCGTCCGCCGGATCGTGGTGGGTCTCGACGACGGTGACGGGCACGCCGGCGAGCAGGGATGCCAAGGGGCCCACCGGGTCGGGGACTTGGCGCACGGTTGTCGAAGGTGACGTCACAAGAGATCACGGTACCGGGCGGCCCGCGCGGGAACGCGGGGCTGTGTCCTATGCCACTGGCCACCCCTCCCGGGCACGGCAGACCCCCGGGCAGCGCCTACGCTGGCGTGATGCAGGACGAATACCGCACAGTGGCCCGCGAGGGCGTGCACGAGACCGAGATCAACCGCTCGCGCTTCCTGTGCGCCCTGGCACCCGCGGCCACCGAGCGGGAGGCCCAGGACTTCGTCGCCCGCATCCGCAAGGAGCACCCGACCGCAAGCCACAACTGCTTCGCGTACGTCATCGGGGCCGACGCCGCCGTGCAGAAGGCGAGCGACGACGGCGAGCCCGGCGGCACCGCGGGCGTCCCGATGCTGCAGATGCTGATGCGCCGCGACATGCGGTACGTCGCCGCGGTCGTGACCCGCTACTACGGAGGGGTCAAACTCGGCGCAGGCGGCCTCATCCGCGCCTACGGAGGAGCCGTCGGCGAGGCACTGGACACCCTCGGCACCGTCACCCGCCGCCGCTTCCGCCTCGCCACCGTCACCGTCGACCACCAGCGCGCGGGCAAGGTCCAGAACGATCTGCGGGCGGCGGGCCGCGAGGTGCGCGACGTCCGCTACGGAGACGCCGTCACGATCGAGATCGGCCTGCCCGACGCCGACGTGGACGCCTTCCGCGGCTGGCTGGCCGACGCCACCGCGGGCAGCGCCGTCCTCGAACTCGGGGGAGAGGCGTACGGGGACGCCTGACGGGTCCGGGGCGGAGGAGTTACGGGAGTGGCCATCCGTGATGTCCGACCCGCCCGATAGTCTCGGGAATCATGAGGCTTCTGCACACGTCCGACTGGCATCTGGGGCGATCGTTCCACCGTGTGAACATGCTCGATGCCCAGGCCGCGTTCATCGGTCACCTGCTGGCGACCGTGCGCGAGCGTGACGTGGACGCCGTCGTGGTGGCCGGGGACGTGTACGACAGGGCGGTGCCGCCGCTCGCCGCCGTCGAGCTCTTCGACGACGCCCTGCACCGGCTCGCGGACCTCGGCGTGCCAACGGTCATGATCTCCGGGAACCACGACTCGGCACGCCGCCTCGGCGTCGGCGCCGGCCTCATCGACCGCGCCGGCATCCACCTGCGCACCGACCCGGCCGCCTGCGCGGACCCCGTGATCCTCGCCGACCGCCACGGGGACGTGGCCTTCTACGGCCTGCCCTACCTCGAACCCGCCCTGGTCAAGGACGCGTTCGGAGTGGACAGAGCAGGACACGAGGCGGTCCTCGGAGCCGCCATGGACCGGGTGCGGGCCGACCTCGCCGCCCGCGCGCCGGGTAGCCGCTCCGTAGTCCTCGCCCACGCCTTCGTCACCGGCGGCCAGGCCAGCGACAGCGAGCGGGACATCACCGTCGGCGGGGTCGCGGCCGTGCCCGCCGGAGTCTTCGACGGCGTGGACTACGCGGCCCTCGGCCACCTGCACGGCAGCCAGACCCTCTCCCCGCGCGTGCGCTACTCCGGATCCCCCCTGCCGTACTCCTTCTCCGAGGCCGACCACCGCAAGAGCATGTGGCTCGTCGACCTCGGCCCCGAAGGGGACATCGACGCCGAGCGCGTCGACTGCCCGGTCCCGCGCCCGCTCGCCCGCATCAAGGGCGCCCTCGACGACCTGCTCGACGACCCCGCCCTCGCCCGCCACGAAGAGGCGTGGGTCGAGGCCACCCTCACCGACACGGTGCGCCCCGACGACCCGATGGCCCGCCTCTGCCAGCGGTTCCCGCACACCCTCAGCCTCGTCTTCGACCCGGACCGCGCCCCCGACGACCCGGACGTCTCGTACGCCCAGCGCCTCCAGGGCCGCAGCGACCAGCAGGTCGCCGAGGACTTCGTGACCCACGTGCGGGGCGCGGGTCCGGACGAGCAGGAACAGGAAGTACTGCGGTCGGCTTTCGACGCGGTCCGCACCGACGACACCCTGCGCGAGGTCGCCCGATGAGGCTCCACCGGCTCCGCATCACCGCCTTCGGCCCCTTCGGCACCACCCAGGACATCGACTTCGACGACCTCAGCGCCGCCGGACTCTTCCTCCTGCACGGCCCGACCGGCGCCGGCAAGACCTCCGTCCTGGACGCCGTGTGCTACGCCCTCTACGGCTCGGTGCCGGGCGCCCGGCAGGGCGGCGGACAGGGCATGACGCTGCGCAGCGACCACGCGCGGCAGGGCTCGCGCACGGAGGTGTGTCTCGAACTCACCGTCGCCGGGCGCCGCCTGGAGATCACCCGCCAGCCCCCGTGGGCGCGCCCCAAGAAGCGCGGCACGGGCACCACCACGGAGAAGGCGCAGAGCTGGCTGCGCGAGTACGACGCCGGGGCGACCCCGGGAACCTGGAAGGACCTGAGCCGCTCCCACCAGGAGATCGGCGAGGAGATCACCCAGCTCCTCGGCATGAGCAAGGAACAGTTCTGCCAGGTCGTGCTCCTGCCCCAGGGCGACTTCGCGCGGTTCCTGCGCGCGGACGCGGAGGCGCGCGGCAAGCTGCTCGGGCGGCTCTTCGACACGCGCAGGTTCGCCGCCGTGGAACAGCGGCTCGCCGAGCAGCGGCGCACCACCGAAGCCGAGGTCAAGGACGGGGACGCAGCGCTCCTCGCCGACGCGCACCGCATGCAGCAGGCCGCGCACGACGGCGGCCGGGACACCGAACTGCCCCTGCCGGACCTCGCCCCCGGCGACCCCGGCCTGGCGGACGCCGTCCTCACCTGGGCTGCCGTCGCCCGCACGAACGCCCGGGAGCGCCTCACCGTCGCGGACTGCGCGCTCACCGCCGCCGAATCCGCCCAGGCGGCCGCCGAACGCGAGCTCGGTGACGTACGGGAACTCGACCGGCTGCAACGCCGCTTCGCCGAGGCGCAGTCGCGCGCCGAGCAGCTCCACGCGCGCGCGGACGAACAGCGCGACCTCGAAGAGCGTCTGCGCCGGGCCCGCAAGGCCGAGACGGTCGAGCCCGCGCTCGCCCTGCGCGACACCACCGACGCCGAACACCGGCGCGCCACCGAAGCCGAGGCACGCGCGCGTGGCCGGCTGCCCGAGACGTTCGCCTCCGCCGGCGCGGCGGGCCTCGCCGCTGCCGCGCGCACGGCTGCCGAGGAACTGGGCGGCCTCGCGTCGGCCCGGCGCGCCGAGCTGCGGACCGCCGAGATCACCGCTGAACGCGCGACGCTGGACCGTCAGGAGCGGGCGGACGACGAACTGCTCCAGGACGCGTCCGGCTGGCTCGACGGCTGGGAGACGACCCGGACCGCGCTCCAGGAGCGCATCGAAACCGCCCAGGAAGCCGCCACCCGCGCCGAGCGCCTCGCGGGCCGCCTCGAACCGGCCCAGGCCCGCCTCGACGCGGCCCGCCGCCGCGACCGGCTCGCCCAGGACGCGGCGGAGGCGCAGGAACGCGCCCTCGCCGCCCGCGAGTCCGCCACCGCCGCGCACGAACACTGGCTCGCCCTCAAGGAACAGCGCCTCACCGGTATCGCCGCCGAACTGGCCGCCCACCTCACCACCGGCGAACCCTGCGCGGTCTGCGGCGCGACGGAACATCCCGCCCCCGCGCGGAAGATCGCCGGACACGTGGACCGCCACACCGAAGAGGCCGCCCTCGCCGAGCACCGCCGCGCGGACGAGGCCCGCGCGGCCGCCGAGCGCGCCCTCGGGGACGTACGCGAATCCCTGGCGGCGGCGACGGCCGCGGCGCGGGGCGGCCCGGTGACCACGGACCCGGACGAGACCGGGACGGGCACGGACCCCACGACGGACGAACTCACCGCATCTGTCGGCGAGTTGCGCCACGCGTATACCGAGGCCCGCGACCGCGCCTCCGGACTGCACGCCGCCCGGGAGGCGCTGGCACAGGCCAAGCGCGAGTACGACCGCAGGCTCGCCCAGCAGCAGGAGGCCGTCCGCCGCGCCACGTCCCGCGCGACCCTGCGCGAAGCCCTGGAGCGTGAACAGGTCGCCCACGAAGAGGAGCTGACCCGCGCGCGGGGCACCACCGGCAGCGTCGCCGCACGCGCCGCCCAGCTGGAGCGGCAGGCCGAGCTGCTCACCGAGGCCGCCGATGCCGCCCGCGCCGCCGACGACACCGCCCAGCGCCTGAAGGCCGCCGACGCGCGACTCGCCGACGCGGCCTTCCGCGCCGGCTTCGACACGCCGACGGCCGCGGCGGCCGCCCTCCTCGACGACGCCCGCCACCGCGAGATCCAGCACCGCATCGACGCCTGGCGGAACGAGGAGGCCGCGGTCCGCTCCGTCCTCGCCGAGCCGGACACGGCCGCCGCGGCGCAGCGGCCGCCCGCCGACCTGCCGGCCGCGCGGGCCGCGGCCGAGGCGGCGGCCCGACGCCTGCGCGACGCGTCCTCCGCGCGGGACGCCGCGGCCCGGCGCTGCGCCGAACTGGACCGGCTCTCCGCCCGATCCGCCGCGGGAGCGCGCAGGCTGGCGCCCCTGCGCGCCGCGTACGACCGAGTGGCCCGGCTCGCCGGCCTCGCCGCCGGCACCTCCGCGGACAACGAACGCCGCATGCGCCTCGAGTCGTACGTGCTCGCCGCCCGCCTGGAGCAGGTGGCCGCCGCCGCGACCGTACGGCTGCGGCGCATGTCGTCCGGGCGCTACACCCTCGTGCACTCCGACGACCGCACGGGCCGCGGCCGTTCGGGCCTCGGCCTGCACGTGGTCGACGCCTGGACGGGCCGCGAGCGCGACACGGCGACCCTCTCGGGCGGCGAGACCTTCTTCGCCTCACTCGCCCTCGCCCTGGGCCTCGCCGACGTGGTCACCGACGAGGCGGGCGGCGTCCGCCTCGACACACTCTTCATCGACGAGGGCTTCGGCTCCCTCGACGACCAGACCCTCGACGAGGTCCTCGACGTCCTCGACTCCCTGCGCGAACGCGACCGCAGCGTCGGCATCGTGAGCCACGTCGCGGACCTGCGACGACGGGTGCACGCGCAGTTGGAGGTGGTGAAGGGGCGGGCGGGTTCGTCGGTACGGCAGCGGGGTGGTGAGTGAGTCCTCAGATCCTCGATACCGGATCGCGCCCTGTCATCCCCGGCTTGCTCAGGCCCTAACCCCTCACGTCGGCCCAGACCAGTGTTCCCGGGAAATCGGTGTCCATATCGATGGCCCGCCACTCGTTACCGTCACCCATGACTGCGATCCACGGGGGCGGGGATGCCAATGCGTCCCCGATGACTTCGAGTGCGGTCGAAAGAGACGCCCATCCCGGTCCTTCGCGCCAGTGGTAGCCGGTCTCCTCGATGTCCCATGAGCCGAGAAGCCCCGTCCGGGTGTCGACGACGAGCTGCATTTCGCCCAGCGCGCCGATCGGCACGATCAAGCGGCTGTCGCCCCAGCCGTAGTGATCGTTCTTCAGCTTGTACTTGAGCGTTCCAAGATGATCGTCAGCGATCTGCTCGACGCTGTGGAGCGCGAACTTGGACGGAATGACATCGGTGAGCCCGGACCCGTTGTGCCGTAACAGCGATTGCTCGACATCCCCGGGCAGCCGCACGCCGAGCGCGCTGTAGAGGCCGTCCAGCTCGGAGCGGGTGCACGGCGCCGGCAGAGGCTGTTCTTGCGGAGCGTACTGGTCCAGCCAGCGTTCGATCTTCTCCCAGGACTCGTCGACCGACACTCGTGTCCTCCGCTCGTGCCTTCGTACCGAGGGGCGGGCCAAGAAGTGACGCTTGGCCCGCCCTGACGGCGGGTGAACTCCTCAGTATGAGGCGTTAGTAGGAGGCGTTTTTCTTGCCTCGCAGGTATGCGCTCTTGCGTCGCGCCGTGGCGACGACGCAGGCCACGACGGTGCCTGTCAGTCCTCCAAGTAGACCGTTCCGCTGACGATGCCCCAGGTGTAGTGGGGGTCGGCGACCACGGGGAAGGCCGTGGTGTCGTTGGTCTCGATGCTCTGCACCAAGGTGCCGCCTTCCAGCTGTAGCTGGTGGTGACGTCCTTGCCGTTGGCGTCCTTGGCCCAAGGTGTCGAGATGGTGCCCTTGAGCACGGTGGAGCCCTCGCCGCTGTCCTGGAAGATGTCGTAGCCGCCGCTGTCGTTGGCGGCCAGGTGCGCCCCGGCCGGCATCTGGAGGTCGAAACGCTGCTCGGTGGGAGCGTTCTTGTCCTTGAGCGTGACGAGCGTGCGGGCATCGCCCTCCGTGGCGGGCTGGACGGCGAGGTCGGTGGAGTCGGCGGCATCGGGATAGACGATGGTCCCGGAGCCCGCCTTCACGGAAGCCGTGGTCCGCACGTTTCCGGTGGCGTCTTCGGAAGCCTGCACGGTCACAGTGCCGCTCTTGGTCTTCGTGACACTCCGCGCGGCTACGCCCGGAGCGAGGTGGCGGTCACTGCGGCGACCAGGTCGGTCGCGGTGCGCTGACGGTGATTCATGATGCCCTTCCGGTGCGACATTCCATAGGCGTCGGCGCACGAAGCCAGGTGGGGGCTCCCGCGCCAAGATGATCTTGAAGAACTGTGTCATATGCCCCAGCTGACATGAACGGTGTTTAT
Organism: Streptomyces sp. NPDC029674; assembly: GCF_044903205.1. Classification (NCBI taxonomy): domain Bacteria; kingdom Bacillati; phylum Actinomycetota; class Actinomycetes; order Kitasatosporales; family Streptomycetaceae; genus Streptomyces; species Streptomyces sp. NPDC029674. Next base: position 85,240 of record NZ_JBJDPY010000005.1, on the reverse strand, counting down.
CGGATCTAAATAAGAAAGAGGGCCAAAGTCCCCTTCGGGGGGCTTTGGTCCCGACGGCTGGGCGACTTCGCCAGGGCCGCTCCGTGCCTACCGAAAGCCGAGGTGTGGGTCGGCGTCGACCAGGTCTCGGCTGGCGGCCCACAGGTCGGCGGCGACGGCCGGGTCGGACATGTGGGAGGGGGTGGGCTCGTGTCGCGGTTTGCCGCGGAGGCCGAAGACTGCCGGGCCCCACAGTTGGCCTCCTCGCACCTGTGAGTCGAGGACCGCGCGGACGATGGGCCAGGCTCCGGCGTCCTTGCCCTGGACGAAGAGGGCGGAGGGCAGGGCGCGCAGCCGCTCGCCGGGGGTCGTCTCGCATATCGGTGGGCGGGGCGGGGTGAGGGAGTCCAGTGCGCCGCCGGGGTGGGCCACCACACTGAGTACCGTGCTGCCGGCGGCACGCAGGCGGCGATCGAGTTCGAAGCCGAAGCACATCTGCGCCAGCTTCGATCGGCCGTAGGTGCGCTTGGGCCGGTAGTCGTGGGTGGACTGCAGATCGCCGAGGTCCAGTCGTTCGGACCGCGCCGCGAAGCTTCCCACCGTGACGACGCGGCCCGCCGGCGCCGCGGACAGCAGGGGGGCCAGCCACTGGGTCAGGGCGAAGTGGCCGAGGTGGTTGGTGCCGAACATGAGCTCGTGACCGTCCTCGGTCTCCCGACGCGGCGGGTCGTCGAGCGCGACGCCCGCGTTGTGGACCACCGCGTCGAGATGAGTGAGGTCCAGCTCGGCCACGGCGGTCTTGAGGGAGGAGAGGTCGGCGAGGTCGAGCCGGAGGTGGCGGACACGCGCGCCGGGGACGCGCGAGCGGATCGAGGCCATGGCGGCGTCGGCCCTCGCGCGGTCCCGGCTGCCGAGTATGACGACGGCGCCGGTGGCGGCGAGCTGCTCCGCGGCGAAGTAGCCGATGCCGGCATTGCCCCCGGTGATCAGGAAGGTACTGCCCTCGGCGGACGGCAGTCGGTGAACGTCCCACGGTCTGCTCTGGGGGGTGGAAGACACGATGGCAGGCTCCTTGCGCTCTGAGGCGGCGTGCTCATCGAGAGCACCGATCCGCCCGCCCAAGGTCGCAACCTCCACCGACATACTGCCGACAGAGCACACCTTGTCGCCGACAGGTTCCCGACACGCGACACTCCGGAGAGCTCCGGAGAGCTCCGGAGAGCTCCGGAGAGCTCCGGAGAGCTCCGGAGAGCTGAGGAGAGCGAGAATCCCTCAGCCGAGCACGATGCGCTCGATCTCTCTCAGCTGCGTGGCACCGACGCGTCCCCTCTCCAAGGAGCAGAGCCAGCGGAGCAGTTCGGGTGCGGCGTACACCTCGTCGTAGAAGCCGAGTTGCAGGTCGGCGATGTCGTCCTCGATCAGCCAGGTGTCGAGGGCGTCCTCGAGGTGCCGGTCGGCCGCGTCGGTGCGTGTTTCCGCCCATACGGCCAGCCAGGGCTTGAGAGTTCCGGTGGTGACCGCCAGTGTCTCCAGTACGTCGATGATGCGTGTGGTGGTGCGTGCGGTGGTGCCGGGGTGCATGTGCAGGGCCGAACGCCACCAGGCCTGCCACACCTCCTCCAGTGCCGCCCGCTCGGACGCGGGCCAGTCCCGCCAGCCGGCGGCGAGGTAGCGGGAGGCGACCATGTCGTGGAGGAGCCGGCCCTCGGTCAGCGCACGCACGATGCGGGGCGTCAGTCTGCGGTACAGGCCGGGAAAGTCGTCCCAGTGGTTCGTCGCTTCGTGGGCGACGTGCGGGATCAGGTCCTCCGGCACCAGGTGCACGGGGCCGGCGAGGACTTGAAGGTCGGACTCGGCGTAGCAGTAGGTGCAGCCGCCCACCGTGAACGGCAGGTCGGACAGCGGGGCGAAGGTGGCGTCCAGGGTGTCGAGTGCGTTCTGGAGGCGCTGGTGGGGGTCGGTGATGTGGGGTCGCATGTGGTGTTGCCTGACTGGACTCCGTCCGGCGTGCCGGAGAAGAGCGCGACGTTACCACCGGCGGGCGGACGGGTCGATCAGCGGCCCAGTGGCCTTCGGGGCAGCGGCGAGGAGTAGACGACGCTGGTCGTCACCGAGCCGAGTGCGCCGATCCTGCCCGACACCTCTTCCAGGTGCTGCATCGAGCGGGCCGCGACCTTGATGACGAAGCAGTCGTCGCCCGTGACGTGGTGCGCCTCCAGGATCTCCGGGGTGGCTTCGACCAGGTCGTGGAAGGGCTTGTAGTTGCCGTTCGGGTAACGCAGGCGTACGAACGCGAGGATGGGCAGGCCGAGGCGGTCCGGGTCCACCACCGCCGCGTACCCCTGGATCACACCCGCCTCCTCCAGGCGCCGCACGCGTTCGGTCACGGCGCTCGCGGACATCGAGACGGCGCGCGCCAACTCGGCGTAACTGGCGCGGCCCTCCCGCTGGAGGACGTCGAGTATGCGCCAGTCGGTGGCGTCCGTGGAATATCCGCTCATCCCCGAGAGGTAACAGGGAAATCCCCGGCCGTTCAAGAGGCGGCCGGGGATTGTTCGTACCTGAGTGCGTATCGGGCGTGCCGGTACAGGTGTCGGTACAGGTGTCAGTACAGGTGTCGGTGCAGGTGTCAGCGCGGGTGTCAGACGCCCGCGATGCTCTGGATCCAGGAACGGTACGCCGTCACGTTCGTGTACGCCGTCGTGGTCTGGCGGTCACTGGTGGAGGCGACGCCGACCTGTACGCCGTTGGCCATCATGGGGCCGCCCGAGTCGCCGCCCGCGGTGATGCCGTCGCCGCGCCGGGCGCAGATGGCCTGGCCCTGGTAGGCGTCGCGGCAGCCGCCGGTCACCACGACGTTGGCGACCTTCAGGAGCCGGGACTGGCAGTTGATCTCCGAGCCGCACTGGGAGGTGGCTCCCCAGCCGTACACCTGGACGGTCTGGTTCACCGACACGGAGCCCGGGTTGCCGAGGCGCGCGTAGGTGCCGGCCACGGAGCGGTCCAGCTGGACCAGGGACAGGTCCGAGGACGCGTGGTTCCTGACGCTGATGCCGTTGGCCGTGGTGCCGCCGGAGGTCTGGTCGAGGCTGCCGATGCGGAAGGAGAGACCGCCGCCGCTGACACAGTGCTTCGCGGTGAGGATCCAGGTGGGGGCGATGATCGTGGCGCTGCAGGTCTGCCGGCCGTTGGAGAAGAGCCTGGCCGCCCAGGGGGCGTTGCTGGCGTAGCCACCGCCGATGATCGGCTGGGGCCCGTTGCTCGATGTCACGGCGGGGGCGTCCGCGCGGGCGGCGGTCTGGGCCGCTGCCGTGGGGGCGAGCCCGAGAACGGCGAGGGCGGTGGCCGCGAGAGCGGGGACGAGTCTGGATATACGCACGTTCGTCTCCATTATGTGGGGATGAAGCGTCCTGGATGAGGACGAGGCTGCATAGGTATGCAGCCCTAGTGCACGCTCGGGAGGCGGGTTCTCTGTCGCGTGCATGCCATGTGCGGCAGGGGTGAATCTGGCAGAGGTGTTGTGCGTGGCGCAAGAGGCTGGCGGGGCTTCTGTTCGGCGCCGCCGTTCGGGCGGTTCGGTGCCGGTTGCGGCGCCGTGGGTGGGTTTGCGGGTCGTCGCATGATCAAACCGCTTGCTGGTACGGACCATTCTCGGCGGAAGGGCCGCGTTCCTGGCAACGCCCTTTCGCGACAACCCTGTTGGCCTCGCCTGCGGAGCCGACAGGGGAACCGTGCGTGGCCCTCACGAATTGCCGGGGATTCGACGGCGTCAGCGGTGGGACGCCGGGGATCGCCGCTTCAGACTTCCGGCCGCCGCCCATAGATTTTTCGCCATGAACAACGTGACCGGCGTGACCGGCGTGACCGACGTGAACAGTACGAACGGCACCAACGGGGTGCCGCCCGCCTCCCCGGCGGCGGCTGCCGCCTACTTCGGCGCGAGCCTCGCCTTCCACGCCGACGTCTCCGATGTGGCCTCCGCTCTCGCCGCGAACGACGACCCGGGCTTCGTGGTCATCGACACGCGCTCCACCGCCTCCTGGGACCAGGGACACGTGCCGGGCGCCGTCCATCTGCCGAACGCCCTCATCCCCGAGCAGGCGGAGGCGCTCCTCGACAAGTCGGTGCCGGTCATCACCTACTGCTGGGGGCCCGGCTGCAACGGCGCGACCCGTGCGGCTCTCGCCCTCGCCCAACGGGGCTTCCACGTCAAGGAGATGCTGGGCGGCTTCGAGTACTGGGTGCGGGAGGGCTTCGCGTACGAGACGTGGGAAGGCCGCGAGCGGCGTGCTCCCGACGCGCTCACCGCGCCGGTCGATGCCGGCGACTGCGGCTGCTGACCGGCCGCCCCCGCGCACGCACCCTCACGTCCACGCCGCGTGTGCCCGGGGGAGGGGGGTGGGAGGCGGAAAATCCGCGTGCGCGTCGGCGCCCGCGAGTCCACCATGGTCTGCCATGCCTCACCTGCCACAGCCCTCACCCGCACAACTCCGCCGCGATCCGCTCCCGTTGCGCGGCCGTACCGCGCTCGTCACGGGGGCCAGCCGACGCGGCGGCATCGGATACGCCGTCGCCCGGCGGCTCGCCGCGTACGGCGCCGGGGTCTATCTGCACCACCACGTCCCGCACGACGCGGCGATGCCCTGGGGCGCCGACCGCCCGGAGGCCGTCGTCGCCGGGGTGCGCGAAGCGCTCGGCGACCCGGAGGCGCCCGTCCACGCGGGGCCGGGCGACCTGACGGAGACCGACGCCCCGGCCCGCCTGATCGACACGGCCGCCGACGCGCTCGGCGGCCGGATCGACATCCTCGTCGCCAACCACGCGCTGAGCGGCAGCGACGGGACGCTCGACGAGATCGACGCGGCGATGCTCGACGCGCACTGGGCGGTCGACACCCGCTCCGTGATCCTCCTCGTCCAGGCGTACGCCCGGCTGCGTGCGCGGTTGCCGGACCGTACGCCCGGCGGCCGTGTCGTGATGATGACGTCGGGGCAGGACATCGCGGGCGGCATGCCGGGCGAGATCGCGTACAGCTTGCAGAAGGGCGCACTGGCGTCCGTGACCCGCTCGCTCGCCACCGCGCTCGCCGACCTCGCCACCACCGTGAACTGCGTCAACCCCGGGCCCGTGGACACGGGTTACCTCACCGGCGAGGCGTACGACGCGGTCGCCGCACTGTTCCCGGCGGGCCGGTGGGGCATGCCGGACGACCCGGCCCGGCTCATCGCGTGGCTCGCCACGGACGAGGCCGAGTGGATCACCGGGCAGGTCATCGACTCGGAGGGTGGCTGCCGCCGCTGACGTCCTTGGCCGGAACCGGCGGGCCGCCCTGGGCCGGAACCGGTGGGGCGCCCGCCAGGCCGGCGTACAGCGCGGTCGTGGCCATGGAGGCCCCGGCTTCCCGCGGCAGCCCGCTGACCTGCCCGTCGCCCACCTCCACGACTCGCCACCGCCCGTCGGAGTGCGGCGCGAGGTCCGTCGTCACGAACCGGCAGCCAAGTGCCGCCACCGCCCCGCGCACGGCATCGAGTCCGGGCGCGGGAACCCGGTCCGGAGTGTCCGGATGTGCGGTCACGAGCAGCACTTCTCCGTCCAGCCACCACACGCGGGCCTCGCCTCCCGCGACGAACGGCTCAAAGGCGCGTACCACCAACCCGCCGGCGAGTGCCTCCTCCTGCAATGCGAAGAACCGGTCGACCACCGCGGACAGCCGCGCGCCGTCCGCCAGTTCGGGCACGAAGCACGCCTCGTCCCACTCGTGCTTGCGGGACTTGACGTAGTCCTTGACGATCCCCGGGCCGGGCCCGAGCGGGGCCACGAGTTCCGTGAGCCGCTCGGCCGAGGGCGGCTCACCCGGAGCCGCCGCGCACCAGACGCTGCGCGGCGTGAGCGAGGCCCGCTCCAACGTGGCGTACCAGCCGGGCAGTTCGTGGGCGCGACCGTACGCGCCGGAGTCCGTGAGCAGTGCGCAGCCGCGCGCCGCGAGAGCCTCCTCCAGCTCTTCGTAGCGCGCGACCGGCACCATCCACCCCCGGTACCAGTACGGTCCGGACCCGCGCGGCACCCGTCCGACGGCGCGGGCCGCGTCACCGGACATGAGCGCGTCGTGGTCGACGAGGGCGACCTCGGCGCCGGTCGCCCGCGCGGCCGTGACCTCCGGTACGAACTCGGGGTCGGGCCGCGCGGCGCGCAGGGGGTCGGAGGGGAAGAGGAACCCGGTGCTCACAGCTCGGACAATTCGGCCACCAGGTCGTCGAGGCCCAGCGACCCCTGCGACAGCGCGGCCATGTGCCACGCCTTGGCGTCGAACGCGTCGCCGTGCCGTCGGCGCGCGTTCTCGCGGCCGAGCAGCCAGGCGCGCTCGCCCAGCTTGTAGCCGATGGCCTGGCCCGGCATGGTGAGGTAGCGGGTCATCTCGCTCGCCACGTACTCCGTGGGGCGGCCGCAGTGCGCGTCGTAGAACTCCTGGGCGAGGTCGGGCGTCCAGCGCTCGCCGGGACGGAAGGGCGAATCCGCCGGGATCTTCAGCGCCAGGTGCATGCCGATGTCGACGATGACCCGCAGCGCCCGCATCATCTGCGCGTCGAGGTAGCCGAGCCTGCGCTCGGGGTCGGTGAGGAAGCCGAGCTCGTCCATGAGCCGCTCCGCGTACAGCGCCCAGCCTTCCGCGTTGGCGCTGACGATGCCGACGGTCGCCTGGTAGCGGGAGAGGTCCGACGCGACGTGCGCCCACTGGGCGAGCTGGAGGTGGTGGCCCGGCACGCCCTCGTGGTACCAGGTGGAGACGAGGTCGTAGACCGGGAAGCGGGTCTCGCCCATCGTCGGCAGCCAGGTGCGGCCGGGGCGTGAGAAGTCCTCGGAGGGGGCCGTGTAGTACGGGGCGGCGGCGCCGCCGGGCGGCGCGATGTGGGACTCCACCTTTCGTACCCGCTCGGCGAGTTCGAAGTGTGTGCCGTCCAGGGCGTCGATGGCCTCGTCCATCAGCTCCTGCAACCAGACCCGGACCTCGTCGACGCCCTCGATGTGCGTCCCGTGCTCGTCCAGGTGGGCGAGCGCCACCCACGGCGTGGCCGCGCCGGGCAGGATCTTCTCGGCCTCGGTCCGCATCTCGGCGAGCAGCCGGTGGAACTCCGACCAGCCGTACGCGTACGCCTCGTCGAGGTCCAGGTCGGCGCCGTTGAAATCGCGGGAGAGGCGGGCGTAGCGCTCGCGGCCCACGATGTCGGGGGCGCCCTGGATCGCGGGCGCGTAGACGTCCCGCATCCAGTCGCGCAGCGCCACCACGGACGCGGTGGCGCCGAGCGCCGCGGCGTCCAGGTCGGCGCGGAGCGTGTCGGGGCCCGCGGACGCGAACTCCTCGAACCAGCCGCGCCCGCTCGCGCCGCCGCCCGCCTGCCCCGCCCACTCGGTGAGCTGCCCGATGAAGGTGTCGGTGGGCCGTGGCGCCCCGAACAGCTTCCGGTCCAGGCCGAGTTCGAGCGACGCGCGGTAGCCCTCCAGGGCGGCCGGCACGGCGCGCAGCCGCTCGGAGATCGCCGCCCAGTCCTCCTCCGTGTCCATGGGGGAGACGGTGAAGATCTCCCGCACCTGGTGCGGCATCGTGTGCAGATTGCCGACGGCGCGCAGCTCCTCCCCGGCATCGAGCACGGCCAGCCGCGCCGTGAGCCGCTCCCGCAGGAGCCGGCCGCAGCGGCGCTCGGCCTCGCTCTCCGCGCCGGGCCGCGCCTCCGCCTCGTCGAGCCGCTCCAGGGTCGTGCGCACCAGCCGCGCCAGTGCCTCCTGACCCTCGGGGGAGGTGTCGGGGAGCTTGCTGTTGCTCTCCTTCACGCCCAGGTAGGTGCCCGTGATGGGGTCGAGGGCGATGAGCTCGTCGACGTAGGTGTCGGCGACGGCGCGGGGCAGGGGGCCGGTGTTCGAATGCGGGTTCTTCGTGGCTGACATGTGGACATCCTCGTACGAGGAACGGGCGCGCGTCACCATGATTCAGTCACCATGATTCACCTGCTTCAGTCACCGTGATTCACATGATTCAGTCACCATGGTTCATCTGACGGGTTCGGCGGTTCCGGCGGGGCGTCGGGCGGCAGGAGCGGGCCGCACGACCACTGCTGGAAGATCAACCGGGTCTCCACGCGGGCCACTTCGCGCCGCGCGGTGAACTCGTCGAGGACGAGCCGCTGCAGATCCGCCGGACCGGCCACCGCCACGTGCACCAGGAAGTCCTCGGGCCCCGTGAGGTGGAAGAGGGACAGCGACTCGGGCAGCGCCCGGACGCGTTCCACGAAGGGGCCCACGAGATCCCGGCGGTGCGGCCGCACCTGCACGGACAGGAGTGCCTCGACCCCGCGGCCGAGCTTCGCCGGGTCGAGCCGCAGCTGGTGTCCGAGAATCACCCCCGACCGCCGCAGCCGCGTCACGCGGTCGAGACACGTCGACGGCGCGACACCGACCTGCGCGGCGAGGTCGCGGTAGGTGGTCCGGGCGTCGTTCTGCAACAGACGCAGTATGTGGAGGTCCACCGGGTCCAGTGCGACAGAATCGGCCATCGGCCGAACGTAACACGGGAGATGGGCCGCGGACTCCGGGTGATGTTCAGCCTGTGGCCCATGGAAGCGAACACCGGGACAGCACCGCACGCGCCCTCCGCCGACAGGACGGCACCGCACACACCCGCCGCCGACGGGACGACGCCACCGCGCGCTCTGGCCACCGAGGCCGTCCACGCGGGACGGGACGATCTGGCCGAAATGGGCCTGCACGCCCCGCCGATCGACCTCTCCACGACCTACCCCTCCCGCGACAGCCGGGCGGAGGCCGCCCGCATCGACGCCTTCGCCGCCGAAGGCGTCGTCGACGACGGACCGCCGGTCTACGCCCGGCTCGGCAATCCGACCGTCGCCCGCTTCGAGACCGCCCTCGCCCGGCTCGAAGGCACCGAGAGCGCGGTCGCGTTCGCGAGCGGCATGGCGGCCCTCACCGCGGTGCTTCTCGTACGGGGATCAGCGCGCCTGCGCCATGTCGTGGCGGTCCGGCCCCTGTACGGGTGCAGCGACCACCTGCTCACCGCGGGCCTGGTCGGCACGGAGGTGACCTGGGTGGATCCGGCGGGCATCGCCGACGCCATCCGCCCCGACACCGGCCTGGTGATGGTCGAGTCGCCCGCCAACCCCACCCTCGCCGAGCTCGACCTGGCCGAGGTCGCCCGCGCCTGCGGCACGGTGCCGCTGCTCGCCGACAACACCTTCGCCACGCCGGTACTCCAGCGGCCCGCCGAGAGCGGTGCCCGGCTCGTGCTGCACAGCGCCACGAAGTACCTGGGCGGGCACGGCGACGTCCTCGGGGGAGTGGTCGCGTGCGACGAGGAGCTGGCGCGCGGGCTGCGCCAGGTGCGGTTCGCCACGGGCGGGGTGCTGCACCCCCTCGCCGGATATCTGCTGTTGCGCGGCCTCGCCACGCTTCCGGTCCGGGTGCGTGCCGCTTCGGCGACCGCGGCGGAACTGGCGCGCCGCCTCACCGCCGACCCGCGCGTGGACCACGTCCACTATCCGCGCCTCGGCGGCGCCATGGTCGCCTTCGAGGTGCGCGGCGACCCGCACGAGGTGATCGCCGGCGTACGGCTGATCACCCCGGCGGTCAGCCTCGGCAGCGTCGACTCGCTCATCCAGCACCCCGCGTCCATCAGTCACCGCGTGGTGGACGCCGCGGACCGGCGCTCGGCCGGCGTGAGCGACCGGCTGCTGCGGATGTCGTGCGGCCTGGAGGACGTCGAGGACCTGTGGCGCGACCTGGACCGGGCGCTCGGCCCCGTGCCGGTCACCATCCCCGCGCCTGCGGCCACCGGGACCGTGGGCGCCACGGCCACCGAGGGCCTCAGGGGCGCTGCGCGTGGTCGTACGGCAGCCGCGAGGTGACCGGCGTCGCGTCCAGCCGGGCGGTGATCACCAGCGTGCCCTCCTCGATCTGGTAGTCGAGCGGCAGGCCGAGCCCGCGCATCGCGGCCACCATGCCGGTGTTGGACGCCCGCGTCACCGCGTACACGCTCTCGCAGCCCGCCTCGACCGCCATCGTCACCAGCCGGCCCAGCAGCTCGCTGCCGATGCCGCGGCGCTGCCAGTCGTCCTCGACGAGCAGCGCCACCTCGGTTTCGTCGCCGTCCCAGAGGAGATGGCCGATGCCGACGATCCGCCCGGAGGCGGTCCGCACCGCGAGCGTGCGGCCGAACCGGGGGCTGAGCAGGTGGTTCAGATAGCGGTCGGCGTCGTGCACCGGGCCGTGGTAGCGCATGTCCAGCGTGCGCCGCGAGCAGCGCTCGTGCATGGCCTTGGCGGCCTCGATGTCCGCCGTGCCGGCCCGCTGGACGGTGATGGAGTTGCCCTCCGGGAGCGTCAGGACGTCCTGGCTGCGCGGGATGCGCGGGCCGAGCCGCGTGTCGAGCTCCACGAGGGCCCGGGCGCGGGCGAACTCCGTCGGGGTGAACGGCAGATAGGGCCGCTCCACGGTGATGACCTCGCCGTCGGGGCCCTCCAGGCGCAGCACGGTCCCTTCGAGTACGCCCTCGACGGGGGCCGCGTCCGACGGCGCGGCCTCGTCCTGCCGGGGCCCCGGCCGCGACGTGGCGGGCAGCGAACGAATGGTGCAGCGGCCCAGCAGGTGGCGCAGGGCCAGGGGCAGTTCGGCCGCGTCGAGTGCGGTGCGGGTGGCGAGGCCGAGGATGCGGGTGGGGGCGTCCACCAGGTCGTGGGCGTCGGCGCGCTCGATCCAGGTGCCGGTGCCGCCCGCCCCGGCGATGGACCGCGTGATCTCGGCACCGGTCAGCTCGGCCGGAGCGCGCAGCAGGAATTCGTCGACGGTTCCCTCGGCCAGCGGGTGGGCCTGGAGGCTGAGGATGTCGATGCGGCGGTCGGCGAGGGCCACGCACAGCGAGGCCAGCGATCCCGGTTCGTCCCGCACAGTCGTACGCATGCGCCACAGGGTGGTGTCACCCGGCTGGACCGGCTCCGCGGGCGGTGCGGCGGCAGTGGTGGAAGTGGAAGTGGTGGAAGCCGTGGGGGTTGTCGTCATGCGCCCGGCCTGCTCCGCGTCCGCGGGTGGCCGGGCGACGGTATCGTGCGGCGGCGGCGCGTGGTTGTGGCGTCGCGCCCACCAGATGTGGAAGCCGGCCGTGGCGAGCAGCACCACGGCCGACACGAGCAGCAGGGCGGGCCCGTCGGGCCCGTGCCCCACCATGTTCGCCACGGCGTCGGCCACCGCGACGGCGGTGAACAGGGCCGCCAGTTCGACCACGTCGCGCCGCCAGTGATGGACGGGGCGACCGTGCTTGGTCCGTGTCACGTCAGGCATGTCAGCTCTCATACGTTCACTGTGCTGGACCGGTGTTTCGTGATCACGAACGCTCTGTGACTGGTGGGTAAAGAGGTCCTCTGTCCTTTTGGCGGCAATTGGCCCGGCGCTACTGCCCCACCCGGCCGGGCTGGAGGACCTTGCTGAACAGCACGCCGCCGCCCTCCTGCCGGAGCCGCACCGTCAACTCGCCGCTGCCGCCGTCGATGTCGACCTCGCCGAAGTACTGTGGGGTCTCGGCCGGCGAGGTGTTGGCCCGGCTCGGAGCCTTGAGGAACTTCTGCTCGGGACCGAACGTCGCGTCGAGCGGCGTCGCGGGAAAACCGCCCGCGGCGAGCGGCCCGGACACGAACTCCCAGAACGGCGCGAAATCCTTGAACGCCGCGCGCGACGGGTCGTAGTGCTGCGCCGAGGTGTAGTGCACGTCGGCGGTCAGCCACAGCGTGCCCGTGATCCTCTGGTGCTTGATGTGCCGCAGCAGTTCGGCGATCTGCAGCTCACGGCCCAGCGGGGCGCCGGGGTCGCCCTGCGCCACGGCCTCGAAGTTCGTCCTGCCGTCGGGCACGACGATGCCGAGCGGCATGTCGGAGGCGATGACCTTCCACACGGCCCGCGAGCGGGACAGCTCGCGCTTGAGCCAGGCCAGCTGGCGGGCGCCGAGGATGCCGGTGGCGTCGTCGGGCTGTCTGTTGGGGGAGTTGGCGTTGCGGTAGGTGCGCATGTCGAGCACGAACACGTCCAGGAGCGGGCCGTGCCGCTGTACCCGGTACACGCGGCCGTCCTCGTCGCCCGGCGGCAGCGTGGAGATGGGGAAGTACTCGCTGAAGGCCCGCAGCGAGCGTCCCGCGAGGACGTCCACGTTCTTCTCCGTGTACCGCGCGTCGTCCAGGATCTGCCCTGGGTACCAGTTGTTGCGCACCTCGTGGTCGTCCCACTGGATGATGGACGGCACCTGGGCGTTGAACCGCCGCAGGTTCTCGTCGAGCAGGTTGTAGCGGAACGCGCCGCGGAACTCCTTGAGTGACTCGGCGACCTTGGACTTCTCCTCCGTCGTGATGTTCCGCCACGTGGTGCCGTCGGGCAGCGTCACGCTGGGCGGGATGGGGCCGTCGGCGTAGATGTTGTCGCCGCTGCACAGGAAGAAGTCCGGGTTCCGCCGGCGCATCTCCTCGAAGACGCGGAAACCGCCGCGGTCCGGGTTGATGCCCCAGCCCTGGCCCGCGATGTCGCCCGACCACAGGAAGCGCACGTCCTCCTTGCGGCCCTTCGGCGTCGTACGGAACGTGCCGGTGACCGGCTTCCCCGTACGCCGCGGGTCGTCCGGGTCGGCGAGCAGCACCCGGTAGTGGATCTGCTCCCCCGCGGGCAGGCCGCGCAGCCGCGTCGTCCCCGTGAAGTCCGTGCCAGGGCCGAGCAACGGGCCCTGCCACCGCCGGGCGTTGCGGAACGACTCGGTGGCCGACGTCTCCACGATCATCCGGGCCGGGCGGTCGGACCGCACCCATACGAGCCCCGAGTGCGCGCTCACGTCTCCGGCCTGTACACCCCACCCGGCTTTCGGGCGTCCCGAAAGGGCGAGTGAAGGAGCCGCCCCGGCCAGTGCCGGCACGGCGAGCGCCGCCGGTACGGCGAGCGATCCGCGCAGCACGCTGCGGCGGCGGGGGGACGGGCTCGGCTGACGTTGCGACATGAATGCGCCTCCAGGTGACGGGTGCGACCAGTGTGCGGGTGCCGGGCCGGTACCGCGCCACAGCGCCCACGCGAAGCACAAGTGAACAACTCCCTACGGGCGTGGGGGAACCGCCGCGCGGAGATCGCGTCACCGGGGGCGGGCCGGGCCGCGTCGGCGTCGGTGAGGACAGGGACCTAGGCCCGCGGCCGTACGTCTCCGGGACCGAAGCCCGGGGTCGTACGACCGATGTCCGACAAGATCAACGACTGTCTACGCTCGGGACGAGAAGGCACGCCCACAGGCGAGCCGCACCGAAGGGGGAGCCCGTGTCCATCGACGCTCAGAGCCACATCCGCATCGCCCGCCCCTCCCGCGATCTGGCGGCGGCCGAGCGCTTCTGGACCGAAGGGCTCGGGCTGGCCGTCCTGTACAGGGCGGAGGGCGGCGGCGCACCCGGCGAGCACGACCTGCTCATGCTGGGCCTGCCCGACGCGTCCTGGCACCTCGAACTCGTCCACGAGGCGGCCGCTCCCGTCCGGCCGAACCCCACCGAGGAGGACCTGCTCGTCGTCTACCTCGACGGAGAGGTTCCCGACGAGCTGGTGGCGCGGCTCGAGGAGCGCGGCGGAAAGCGGGTCCTCTCGCCCAACCCCTACTGGAACGAGTGGGGCGTCACCGTCGAGGACCCGGACGGCTACCGCCTGGTGCTGTCCACGCGCGCGTGGTCCAACTCCTGAATCGCCGCCCGGGCCAGCAGACGCACGCCGTCGGCGATCCGGGCCGGTGACAGGTGCGCGTAACCAAAGGCCAGCTGGACCCCGTCGTCGGCGGTGCCATGGGGAGCGGCGTCTGCGAGGACGGTGTCGCCGGTGGCGGTCGGCATGCGGTAGGCGCTCAGCGGCCGGATCGCGATGCCGGCCGCGGCGGCCCGCGCCAGGAGTTCGTCCTGCGGGCCCCAGCGGCCGGGCAGCCGTGCGATGACGTGCAGTCCGGCCGCGATTCCGGTGACCCGTACGCCAGGGAAGTGCTCGTGCAGGGCGGCCACCAGTGCGTCCCGGCGCTCACGGTAGGCGCGCTGGCAGCGGCGCAACTGCCGGTCGTAGTCACCGCGTTCGACGAAGCGGGCCAGCAGCTCCTGGTCGAGGGCCGGATTGCCCAGGTCCATCACCCGCTTGCGCTCGACGACCTCGGCGGCCAGACCGCCCGGCACCAGCAGCCAGCCGAGGCGTAGCCCCGGAGCGAGCGATTTGCTGACCGACCCGGTGTACGCGACGTGTTCGGGGTCGAGCCCCTGCAAGGCGCCCACCGGGGCACGGTCGTAGCGGAAGTCCCCGTCGTAGTCGTCCTCGACGACCAGCCCTTCGACGGATCGCGCCCAGTCCAGGAGTTCCGCGCGGCGCCTCGCCGAATAGCCGATGCCGGAGGGGAATTGGTGGGCGGGCGTGGTGACGACCGCGCGTACACCCCGCTCCCGCAACGCCACAGGGTCCATGCCCTCCTCATCCACCGGTATGCCCACCGGGGTGATCCCCGCCGCGGTGAGCAGCGTGGCGTGCTCGGGGCTGCCGGGGTCCTCGACACCGATCGCCGTGTGCCCACGCGCGCGGAGGGCCAGCGCCAGCAGTGTCATCGCCTGGGCCACTCCGGAGCAGACGACGACGCGCTCCGGCTCCGCGACCACACCGCGGCGCCTCGTCAACAGGTCGGCGAGGACCGTACGCAGCCTCGGCAGTCCGCGCGGGTCCGGGTAGCCCAGCATGTGGTGCGGCAGTTCGGCCAGCACCTGGCGGTGGGCGGTCGTCCACGCCGAGCGGGGGAACAGCGTCAGGTCGGGCACGCCGGTCAGGAAGTCCACGCGCGCGTGCCCGTCACGCGGCGCCAGATCCCGCACCGTGGGTACCGCGGCCCGCGCCGCCTCCCCGACCCACGTCCCTGATCCGCGGCCGCTGCGCAGATAGCCTTCGGCGGTCAACTGCTCGTACGTCTCCGTGATCAGGCCGCGGGAGACGCCCAGGTCGGCGGCGAGCTCACGGCTGGAGGGCAGCCGGGTGCCCGCGGCGAGCCGCCCCGACCTGACCGCCTCGCGCAGAGCCGAACACAGATGGCGGCCACGGCTGCGCGAGGGGGCGGACACGGCGGGCAGGAGCAGCTCCCAGGCGGGGTGCCGGCGCTCGCGGTCGTCGGGACTCTGTGCGGTCAGTGCGATCCACCTCTTCGGTAGAGCTGCCGGGGAGCGGGCTGGTGGGAGGCCTGGGGGAGAGGCCGCATGGGAGCCCGGCGCGGTGAAGTGGTCCCCGAACAGGCCGTGAAAGTGGACCTTAATGGGAGCCGCCGCGCTTCCTAGCGTCGGGGCATGAACGCGAACTCCTCAAGCGGTGCACTCATCGCGGGCCTCGCCTGTCTCCTCGTCGGCGGCTCCTTCACCGCCAACAGCGTGCTGGGCGACTACCCGTACGCGGGCGGCCAGTTCGTCCGCTACGGCCTGGCCTGTCTGCTCCTCCTGCCCTGGCTCGGGAAAGGCACGGCCACCGCGCTGCGCCGGCTGTCGCGTCCCCAGTGGGGGCGTCTCGCGCTGCTCGCGGCCGTGGGGATGGTCGGCTTCAACATGGCGATCCTCGCCGCGGAACGGTCGGCGGAACCTGCCGTACCGGGTGTCTTCGTAGGATGCGCCCCGGTCGTCGTCGCTCTCCTTGTGCCACTCCTCGAACGGCGCACTCCCCAACGGGCCGTTCTGCACGGCGCGCTGCTCGTGGCCGCGGGGGCGTTCACGGTGCAGGGGTGGGGCCGGACGGACGCGGCGGGTCTTCTCTTCTCGGTGGGTGCGCTCGCGGGTGAGGTCGGCTTCGCGGTGCTCGCCGTCCCCGTGCTGCGGCCGCTGGGGCCGCGGCTGCTCGCGGCCGCGGTGTGCGCCGTCGCCGCCGTCGAAGCGGCCGTGCTGGGGCTCGTCGTCGACGGCGGCGGCTTCGTGCGGTGGCCCGACCGCACCGAAGGTGCCGCCCTGTTGTGGCAGGCGGTCGTCGTGACCGTCGTCGGTTTCGTGCTCTGGTACACGGGTGTCCAGCGCATCGGTGCCGAGCGGGCCACGCTCTTCTCCGGTCTCATCCCTGTCGCGGCGGCCGGCACCGCCCCGCTGGTGGGCACGGGCGCGTACGGGGCGCCCCAGGCCGTCGGCAGCGTGCTCGTCGGCGCCGGGGTGGCCCTGGGTTCCGGAGTCCTCGGCGGGCGCCGGTCAGCGGCGGCAGGTGTCGAGGATGACGCGGGCGACGAGGGCCGGGTCGTCGTGCATCGGGACGTGGCCGCAGCCGGGGAGCCGGACCAGCCGCGCGGCGGGGATGGCCTGCTTGGCACGGATCCCCTGGCGGCGCAGGAGCAGCCGGTCCCGCGTGCCCCAGGCGATGGTGATCGGCAGGCCCGTCACGTCGTCCTTGAGGAGGACGTCGCGCCCGGCCGTCAGCGTCGCCGCGAACCCCGTGGCCTCGCGAAGTGCGAGCGTCTCGGCGACGACGGCCTCGGGTGAACGGCGCCAGGGGCGGGCGTAGATGGTGCTCGTGAGCGCCGTGCGTCCGGCCGCGCTGCGGGACAGCCGCTCGATCGCGGGGACCGGCAGCAGGCGCGCGCCCCGCCGCATGGCGAGGAGCGTGGCGAACGCGTACCGGCGCTCGGCGGGCGACCAGAAGCCGCCGGGGGAGAGGGCGGTGACGGAGCGGACCCGCTTCTCGCGGGCCAGTTCGAGGGCGAGCAGGCCGCCCAGGGAGTTGCCCGCCACGTGCGGGCGGTCCAACTCCAGCGCTTCGCACAGCGCGGCGAGGGCCGGGACGACCGTGGCGAGGCCGTACGCCAGTCCGTCCGGGAGCGCGGGGGAGCGGCCGAAACCGGGCAGGTCCACCGCGATCACGTCGTGCTCGGCGGCCAGGATCCGGAAGACCGGGTCCCAGGCCTGCCGGTGGTGGCCGATGCCGTGGAGCAGCAGCAACGGCTCGCCGGCGCCCGCCCGTTCGTAGGAGATCGTCGCGGTGCGCGGGCCGTCGGGTGACGCGACGCCGAAGGAGACCTCTGCGGCCATGAACTGCTCCTGTCCCCGCCGCGGGGCGACGGTTCCTCAATACGTTAGACACGCTGTCAGCAACAATTACCGCTCAGTAGGCCCCAGTTCAAGAGGTGGCCAGGGGCCATCGGGAAGAACCGTGCGGGGCGCCCGTCACTGTGCTCCGTGCCGCACCCGAACCGCCTGGACAGGCGCGCTCCCGTGAGCTGGGATGGAAGGGTGGCTACCGACAGCATGACCGACGTCTTCGAAGAGCACCGACCAGTCCTGATGGGCGTGGCCTACCGCATGCTCGGCCGGGTGGCCGACGCGGAGGACGTGGTCCAGGAGGCGTGGCTGCGCTGGTCGGCGGCCGACCACGACCAAGTGCGCGAACCGCGCGCCTTCCTGGTGCGCGTCACCACCCGGCTCGCCATCGACCGCCTGCGCCACCTGCAGTCCCGGCGCGAGGCGTACGTGGGGCCGTGGCTTCCCGAGCCCTGCGTCACCGAGTTCGGGCCCACGGTCCCCGACACCGCGGAGCGGGCCGTGCTCGCCGAGTCCGTCTCGCTGGCGGTCCTCGTGGTCCTGGAGTCCCTCTCGCCCCTGGAGCGCGCCGTGTTCGTGCTCCGTGAGGCCTTCGGCTTCCCCTTCGCCGAGATCGCGCTCACGCTCGACCGCAGTGAGGCCGCCGTGCGCCAGCTCGCCGGACGGGCCCGCAAGCACGTGGACGCCGGCCGTCCGCGTTACAAGGTGGACCCCGCCGAGCGCCGCGACCTGACCGAACGGTTCCTGGCGGCGGCGAGCGAGGGCGACCTGGACGGACTGATGTCCCTCCTCGCGCCGGACGTCCGGCTGGTCGGCGACAGCGGCGGCAAGGCGAAGGCTCCGGTGCGCGTCCTGGAGACCGCCGACAAGGTGGGTCGGTTCCTGCACGGCGCCGTGGGCAAGGCGCTCAGGGAAGCGACCGACCTGGAACTCCGCTTCGTCGAGGTCAACGGCGCGGAATCCCTGCTCGTCCTCATCGACGGCAAGCCCGACAGCGTCTTCCAGTTGGGCGTCGCCGACGGCCACATCCAGGACGTCTACATCGTCCGTAATCCGGACAAGCTCACGACGCTCGCTCCGTAGGGCGCCGCCGCCGGACCACCTTCAAGAGCGCGTTCGCACAGTACAGAGCCCCCGTCCGGGAAGGGCGGGGGCTCCGTCGTGCGCCCGTTGCCGGCCGTTCACGCGCGCGTGGCCGATTACGCCTGCTTGGCCCCGTGCGAACTCCGCATGAATGCTCTGTGGCATCACCCCTGTGCAGGCTGTAACGGAACGAGGATTGGTCTTGACCAAGGGTGGGTGCGGCTTTATGGTCGCAGAGATAGTGCAGGAACCTTTAATAAACAAGGGCGCTAAAACGCCGCCGGATGACGGCGATTGCGGAGGACAGGGTGGGGACCACGCAGCTCGAAACGGCGCCGGAGCCGAAGTACTGGCACCTGAAGACGGTGCTCAGTGAGGCGCTCGACTCCGAATTCGCCGTGGGGGAGATCCTGCCGAACGAGCGGGAGCTCGCGGCCCGGTTCGGTGTCGCCCGCGCCACGCTCCGGCAGGCACTGGAACAGCTGGAGCTCGAAGGCAGGCTGCAGCGCCGCCGTGGAGTGGGCACGACTGTCGCTCCGCCGCGGATGGGTGTGGCCGTCGGATCCGCGCAGGGCAGCTGGCCGGGCGCGGTCGGCGACGCCTGGCAGCCCGCTGACTGCGCCCCGGCGGCCCCGCCCGCGGAGGTGGCCCGCATGCTGGGGCTCAGCGCGGGCGAACAGGTGCACGTGGTGCGCCGCACCCGCGTCTCGAACGGCCAGCCGGTCGCCGCCGAGCTGCTGTACGTGCCCACCTCATCGGTCGCCGAAGTGACCGGCATGGACGCGCCCTCCGGCGCGGCACGCGCGCGTGTCGTCCTGCGCGACCTGGCCCGGCTCGGCCTCGAGGGCCAGGACCGGGCCGTCGAGCTCGGCTCCGCCCGCGCCGACGACGCCAGGGCCCTCGACCGCCTCCCCGGAGCACCGGTGCTCGTCGTGACCACCCGCTTCTTCGCCGAGGGCCGCACGGCCGCGGTGTCCGTGGCCACCTACCGCGCCGACACGTGCAGGCTCACCTTCGGCGACACCGGCGGCGTGGAGATACACCACGAGTCGGAGCCCGACGCTTCCTGAGGTCCGGCCGCCCGACGCTTCCCGAAGTCCAGCCGCTGTCGAGGAGACCTCACCGCCGCGCGGTGACGGTCCCCTCGACGGCGAACAGCTGCTCCTCGACATGGTCGAGCGCCAGCCGCAGCGCGCCGGTCGACACCGCCGCCTCGCCGAGCATCGACAGCGCGACCCGCGGCGGCCGCAGACAGTAGCGCGCGAGCTCCCGGTGCAGCGGCTCCAGGACACCGTCCAGGCCCGCCGCCCAGCCCCCCACCACGACCAGTTCGGGGTCGAGGGCGAGAACCAGCGCGGCCACGTCGTGCACGAGCCGCTGGATGAAGCGCTCCACTGCTGCCTGCGCCCGCTCGTCGCCCTCACGCGCGTGGGCGAAGACCTCCGCGACGGCCGGCTCGTCCAGCGGGTGCAGCGGCTCCCCCGTGGTGGAGAGCAGCGTCTCCGGAGTGACCTCCCGGCCCAGCAGGTGCAGCGCGCCGATCTCGCCCGCCGCACCCCCGTAGCCCCGGTGCAGCCGCCCGCCGATCAGTGATCCCGCGCCCGGACTCAGCCCGGCCAGGACGAAGACCACATCGTCGGTGTCGGTCGCCGCGCCCTTCCAGTGCTCGGCGACGGCCGCAGCGTTGGCGTCGTTCTCCACCAGGACCGGACACTTGAACGACCGGCGCAGCCGCTCGCCCAGCTGCAGCCCCGTCCACTCCGGCAGCGCCGTGCTCAGCCGCACCGTGCCGTCCGCCTCCAGGATGCCGGGGCTGCCCACCCCGACGGCACGCAGCGAACTGCGGGCGATCCCGGCCCGGCGCAGCAGATCGGCGACCACGGTGCGCAGCCGTTCCAGCCGGTCGTCGGCGGCGGCGTCTTCGGAGACGCCCTTCGACGCCGTGCCGAGGACCTTGCCGTCCAGGTCCGACAGGACGGCGGCCACCCGGTGCGGACCGATCTCCAGACCGAGCAGATGGCCCGCCTCCGCACGGAACCGGAACTTCCGCGCGGGCCGTCCCTGGCGCCTGGCACCGACGTCCTCGGCGGCCGACTCCACCACGAGCCCGGCCTCTATGAGCCCCTCGACGACCCCCTCGACGGTGGGCCGGGAGAGCCCGGTCACGCGGGTGATCTCCGTGAGCGTCGCCAAGTCCGCGGCGCGCAGCGCGTGCAGCACCACCGCGGAGTTGATCCGCCGCAACAGAGAGGGGTCCCCGCCGGTCAGCCGCCCCAACGTCCGTCCTCCCAGCTCGTGCGCATGATGGCCGGATCGTACTCGCACGCGGGTTCGGCGGCGAGTGCCGGGCCCACCCGCACGCCGCGCGGACGCGTCATCCCGGTCACCCCGGAGAGACGAAACCGGATTCGTAGGCGGCGATGACCGCCTGCGTCCGGTCCCGCGCGCCCAGCTTCGCGAGCACGGCACTGACATGCGACTTGACCGTCTCCGTGCCGACCACCAGACGGGCGGCTATCTCCGCGTTCGACAGACCGCGTGCCATCAGCCGCAGCACCTCCGCCTCGCGCTCGGTCAGCGCCGCCTTCTCGAGCGTGGCCCGCGCCCGCGGATTACCGTGCTCCCCGCCGTACTCCCCGGCCAGCTGCCGGACCGCCTGCGGGAAGAGCAGCGACTCGCCCTCGGCGACCAGCCGCACCGCGTGCACGATCTCCGCCGGCCTCGCCCGCTTCAGGAGGAACCCGTCGGCCCCGGCACGCAGCGCCTCGTACACGTACTCGTCGTTCTCGAAGGTCGTCACCACCAGGATCTTCGGCGGGTCCTGCACCGTGCGCAGCACCGCGCGCGTGGCCTCGATGCCGTCGAGCAGCGGCATGCGGACGTCCATGGCGACCACGTCGGGGCGCAGTTCACGGACGAGGGGGATGACCGCCGCGCCGTCCGCGGCCTCGCCCACCACCCGGATGTCGGGCTGCGCCTCAAGGACGGCGCGCAGACCCGCGCGTACGAGAGGTTCGTCGTCGACGAGGAGCACTGTGACCGGCATCCGGCCAGCGTAGATCACTTCAGCGGCAGCTCGACGTGCACCTGCCATTCGTCTTCGTGCGGTCCCGTCGTGGCCCGCCCGCCGAGCAGCGTGGCCCGCTCCCTGATCCCGCGCAGCCCGCTGCCGCCCCGCCCGGTGACACCCGTCGACTCCGGAGGGAGCACATTGCGTACGTTCATGACCAGGCGGGCGTCGTCGACGGCGATGCGCAGCCGCACCGGCACCGGACCCGAGTGCCGCAGGACGTTCGTCAACGCCTCTTGGAGCATGCGGTAACCCTCGCGGGAGACCGGCCCCGGCACCCGCTCCACCGGGCCCGTCACCTCGACGTCGACCTTCGCCCCCGACGCGCGGGCGGAGGCCAGCAGGCGCTCGGCATCGGTGAGCGTGGGCCGGCCGCTCGCGGGCCGCCCGTCCTCCCGCAGCACGCGCAGCACCCGCTCCAGATCCTCCAGCGCGGCCCGGCCCGTCTCCTCGACCGCCTCGAGGGCGCGGTCGGTGAACTCCGGGTCGGCGGCGGCCCTCGCGGCACCCGCCTGGACGACGGCGACGGTCAGCGCGTGACCGATGGAGTCGTGCAGTTCCCGCGCGATGCGGTTGCGTTCGAGGAGCTGCTCGGTCCGCTCCTCCAGGACGGCGAGGCGCTCGGCGGGGGAGGGGCCGAGGAGGCGGCGCGCGGCCCGGGCCAGCAGGTGGCCCGCCACGACGAACATCGCGAGCTGCGCCAGGACGGCGAGGACGACCACCGGCACAGTGGCCCAGCCGTGCACGACGGGAAGGAGAAGACCGTCGCTGTCCTCGGGTTGGTCGATCGCGCCCATGGCCGCGAACACGATCCCCATGAACTGCCCCGTGAGCAGGACGACGGCACAGCCGGCCTCCACCCTGAGGACGAGCCAGGCCGCGGTCCTGGCCCGTTCACGCCAGGACGCGGACGGCGCCACCGACACCCCCGGATCCGCCCCGTCGCCCTCCACGCGCGCGTGCGGCCCCGGGAACAGCATCATCCGGGCCTGGAGCCCCTCGGCCCGTCGCATGGCGGGCACCATCCCGGCAAGCACCAGAAAGGGGATGGGGTCGGCCAGGACGAGCAGTCCCTCGGTGTACGAGGGACTGGAGAGGCCCGGGTAGACCGCGGCGAAGACCCAGGCGACCCCGGAGCCGATGAGGAGATGCAACCCCCGCGTATAGGTGACCGCACGCGTCAGAGGTCTCAGGAAGCCGGGCATTGCGCCATCGTGCCAGGTGATCGGGGCCGCGCGGCTCCCCCGTGAGGGGGAGCCGGACTCCCCGGGCGGGGGAAGACCCCGCGGGACGGCAACGGCCAGGCTGACGCCCATGACCAGCATCGACGTCCAAGACCTCACCAAGGAGTACGGCACGACCCGCGCCGTGGACGCCCTCACGTTCAGCGTCCGCCCCGGCCGCGTCACCGGCTTCCTCGGCCCCAACGGCGCGGGCAAGTCCACCACCATGCGCCTCGTCCTCGGCCTGGACCGCCCCACCTCGGGCACGGCCACGGTGGGCGGCCGCCACTACACCGGACTCACCGACCCGCTGCGCCACGTCGGGGCGCTCCTCGACGCCCAGGCGGCCCACGGATCGCGCACCGCACGCAACCACCTTCTCGCCCTCGCGGTCAGCAACCGCCTCCCGGTGCGCCGCGTCGACGAGGTCCTCGACGAGGCGGGTCTGGCGTCCGTCGCGGGCAAGAGGATCAAGACGTTCTCGCTGGGCATGCGGCAGCGGCTCGGCATCGCCGCGGCGCTCCTGGGCGACCCCGAGGTCGTGCTGCTGGACGAGCCCTCCAACGGTCTCGACCCCGAAGGCATCATCTGGATCCGCGAGTTGATGCGACGCCTGGCCCGCGAGGGCCGCACCGTCCTCGTCTCCAGCCACCTCATGAACGAGACCGCGACCTTCGCCGACCACCTCGTGGTCCTCGGCCGCGGCAGGCTCCTCGCGGACCGTCCCATGGCCGCGTTCATCGAGGCGCACAGCCACCCGCGGGTCCGTGTGCGCACGACGGACCCGGACCGGCTGCGCTCCATCCTGACGGGCAAGGGCTACGCCCTCGGGGAGGCCGTGGAAGACCGGTGGACCGTCGAAGGGGCAAGGGCCGAGGAGATCGGGGCCATCGCCGCGGGAGCCGGGATCCCGGTCCTCGAACTCGCCGACGAGCAGGCCTCCTTGGAACAGGCCTACCTCGCCCTGACAGCCGACGAGACCCAGTTCAAGGCGGCGGCCACCGCTGCCGCGTCCCGCCAGGAGGCCTGACCGTGTCCAGCACCGCCGCCCTGCCCGTGGCCCACGCCGAGTGGATCAAGATCAAGACCCTGCGGTCCAACTGGGGTTCGCTGCTCGCCGTCTTCCTGGTCACCGTCGCCGTCACCGCGCTGGCCTTCGCGTCGGTCGGCCAGGCCGAGGCGGACAACGCGGACGCCGAGCCGCTCTTCGACGCCTTCTACGCCCTCAACTTCGGCCAGATCGCGGCCATCAGCTTCGGTGCCACCGCGGTCTCCGCCGAGTACACGAGCGGCGCCCTGCGGATCTCGCTCGCCGCCGTGCCGCGCCGGGGACTCTTCTACGGCGCCAAGATGGCGGTCGTCGGCGGCCTCGCCCTGCTCGCCGGACTCGCCACCGCCTTCGGAGCCTTCCTGACCGGCCAGGCCTTCATGGGGGACCACGCGATCGGGCTCGGCCACCCGGGCGCCGTGCGGGCCTGCGTCGGCGGCGGCGTCTATCTGGCGCTGATGGCGCTCCTCGCGGCCGGTCTGACGGCCGTGCTGCGCAGCGGAGTCGCCGTCCTGAGCATCCTCATCCCCTTCACGCTGATCGTCTCCTTCGTGGTCGGCGACGTGGCGAGCGGGGCCGCGGGTTTCCTGCCCGACAAGGCGGGCCAGCAGGTGCTGCACGAGGACCCGACGGGGAGCCTCGGACCGTTGGCGGGGCTCGCGGTATGCGCGGCCTGGGCGGCGGCCGCGGTCCTCGCCGGCTGGTGGGCGGTGCGGCGACGCGACGCGTGACTGATTGTCAGTGGCGCCCGCTTTACTGGATGTCATGAGTCTGGACGCCATGAGTACCGCACAGCATCTCGCCACGATCGACCTGCTGCGCTCCCGGGACTTCCCCGCCGAGCACGGCAGGTCGCCGAGCGGTTCCGGGGGACCCGGGTTCCACATCGCGGAGTTACTGACGAGCGACACCTTCTGGGAGGACGACGGCACCCGCTGGGAGGCCACCGAGGAGCAGTACGAGGCGGAGCGTGACGCGCTGACCGTGCTCCTGGCCGACCGCTGGGGTCCGCCGCAGCGGTTCAGCCTGGCGAGTCTCTTCGAGCGCACCGTGGCCGTGGACTTCGGCGAGGCGGACGAGGAGATACCGGAGCCGTGGGCCCAGTTGAGTTCCTGCGTGCCGGATCTGCACCTGTGGCAGGTCGACGGCCGCTGGATCGCCCTCGGTGTCGCCCAGTGGGACAAAGAGCTGCCCTTCCAGCTCCTCGCCGTCGTCACGGAGACGGACCCGCCGTGAGGACGCGAGCGGCGCCGGTGCCGTCAGAGGCGCCCCCGGAGCCGTCAGAGGAGGCCGAGCGAGCCCGAACCCGTCGCCTCGAAGCAGCGGGCGACGTCCGCCTCCGTCACCCCGGCCAGCTCCGCGGGCGACCAGCGAGGCCTGCGGTCCTTGTCGACGACCTGGGCCCGGATGCCCTCGGGCAGATCGGGCGAGGCCAGCACGGCACAGGACACCCGGTACTCCTGCTCAAGGACCGCCTCCAGAGACGGCAGTTCCCGTGCCCGGCGCAGCGCGGCGAGGGTCACCTTCAAGGACGTGGGGGACTTCGCCAGGATCGTCTCCGCCGCCTCCTTCGCATGCCGGTCGCCGCACGCGTGCAGCCGGTCGACGATCTCCTCGACGGAGTCCGCCGCGTAGCAGTGGTCGATCCACTCGCGGTGCCCGGCCAGCTCACCGGCGGGGGCATCGGCCGCATACTGCCGCACGGCCTCGGACGGCTCCGTCCCGGCGATCGCCGCCGTGAACTCGCGCAGCCGCTCCGACGGTACGAAGTGGTCGGCGAGCCCGCACAGCAGCGCGTCGCCCGCACCCACCGCCGTGCCGGTCAGCGCGAGATGGGTGCCGAGCTCCCCGGGCGTGCGCGTCAACAGGTAGGTGCCGCCCACATCGGGCACGAAGCCGATGCCGGTCTCCGGCATCGCGACCCGGGACCGTTCGGTGACCACCCGCACACTGCCGTGCGCCGAGACACCCACGCCGCCGCCCATCACGATGCCGTCCATGACGGCCACGTACGGCTTCGGGAAGCGGGCGATCCGGGCGTTGAGGCGGTACTCGTCGTGCCAGAACGCGGCCGACGCCGCCGCGCGGCCCGCGCGCACGTCGTCGTGGATGGAGCGGATGTCGCCGCCCGCGCACAGTCCGCGCTCCCCGGCGCCGGTGAGCACCACCGCCGCCACCGAATCGTCCCGCTCCCAGGCGTCGAGGGCGTCCGCCATGATCCGCACCATGGTGTGGTTCAGGGCGTTGATGGCCCGGGGCCGGTTCAGGACGAGGTGCCCGGCGTGTCCCTCGCGGCGGAGCAGGACGGGGGAGTCGTCGGGGGCGTCGGGCGTGGCGTGCATGGTGCGGGTGGCTCCGTTCGGGAGGGGCGGGGTCAGGGGCGGTCGGTACGGAACGCGTCGAGGATCCGCTCGGCGGCCGACGTGGCCGTCAAGGTGCCCTCGCGGACGCGCTGTTCCAGGTCCGGGGCGACCCGCTGCACCTCCGCGTCACCGCGCAGCCTGCCCAGGAGCTCGTCCCGCACCATCGACCACGTCCAGTCGACCTGCTGGTCGCGGCGTTTGGCGGCGAGGCGGCCGGTCGAGTCGAGGAGGGTGCGGTGCTGCTCGATCCGCTCCCAGAGCGTGTCAAGACCGCTCGACTCACGGGCACTGCACGTCAGGACGGGCGGGGTCCAGGCCGAGTCGGCGGGGTGCATGAGTCGGAGAGCGCCCGCCAGTTCACGGGCGGCCGAGCGTGCGTCCCGCTCGTGCGGCCCGTCCGCCTTGTTCACGGCGATGACGTCCGCGAGCTCCAGGACACCCTTCTTGATGCCCTGCAGCTGGTCGCCCGTGCGGGCGAGGGTCAGCAGCAGGAACGTGTCCACCATGTTCGCGACCGCCGTCTCCGACTGGCCCACGCCCACGGTCTCCACGAGCACCACGTCGTACCCCGCCGCCTCCATCACCACGATCGACTCGCGCGTCGCCTTGGCGACCCCGCCGAGCGTCCCGGCGGAAGGAGAGGGACGTACGAACGCGGCGGGATCCAGCGAGAGCCGCTCCATCCTGGTCTTGTCGCCCAGGATGGAGCCGCCCGTGCGGGTGGACGACGGGTCGACGGCGAGCACCGCGACCCGGTGCCCGAGCGACGTGAGCATCACGCCGAGCGCGTCGATGAACGTGGACTTGCCCACGCCCGGCACCCCGCTGATGCCGACCCGCCGCGCCCGCCCACTGTGCGGAAGCAGCTCCGTCAGCAACTCCTGCGCCAACGCCCGGTGTTGCGGCCGGGTCGACTCGACGAGGGTGATGGCGCGCGCCACGTACGCACGCTTCCCGTCGAGGACGCCCTTCACATACGCATCGATGTCGATCGTCACAGGCATGGGTCGGCGCTCACCGGCTCACAGCTCGTGGCCGAGATCGGCCGCCAGACGCTTCACCAGGTCGTGCGCCGCGTCCGGGATCACCGTGCCGGGCGGGAACACCGCCGTGGCGCCCGCCTCGTGCAGCGCCTCGACGTCCTGCGGCGGGATGACGCCACCCACGACGATCATGATGTCGTCGCGGCCCTCGGCGGCCAGCTCCTCGCGCAGTGCCGGTACGAGGGTGAGGTGGCCGGCGGCCAGCGAGGAGACGCCGACGATGTGCACGTCCGCCTCCACGGCCTGGCGCGCGACTTCCGCCGGGGTCTGGAACAGCGGGCCGACGTCGACGTCGAAGCCCAGGTCGGCGAAGGCCGAGGCGATCACCTTCTGGCCGCGGTCGTGGCCGTCCTGGCCCATCTTCGCGACCAGGATGCGCGGCCTGCGCCCCTCGGCCTCGTCGAACGCGTCCACCAGGGCACGCGTCCGCTCGACGGACGGGGACTGGCCTGCTTCGGTGCGGTACACACCGGAGATCGTACGGATCTGGCCCGCGTGCCGCCCGTACACGCTCTCCAGTGCGTCGGAGATCTCACCGACCGTGGCCTTCGCGCGGGCCGCGTCGACCGCGAGTGCCAGCAGATTGCCCTCCAGGCCCTGGCCGGGGCCGCGCTCGGCCGCCGCGGTGAGCGCGGCCAGCGCGTCCCGGCAGGCCGCCTCGTCGCGCTCCTCGCGCAGCCGCTTCAGCTTGGCGATCTGCTGGCTGCGCACCGAGGAGTTGTCGACCTTCAGGACGTCGATCTGCTCGTCGGTCTCCACCCGGTACTTGTTGACGCCGATCACCGGCTGGCGCCCCGAGTCGATGCGGGCCTGGGTGCGCGCCGCGGCCTCCTCGACGCGCAGCTTCGGGATGCCCGCGTCGATGGCCTGCGCCATGCCGCCGGCCGCCTCGACCTCCTCGATGTGCTGCCAGGCACGGCGCGCCAGGTCGTACGTCAGCTTCTCGACGTACGCGCTGCCGCCCCACGGGTCGATCGTCCGTGTCGTCCCCGACTCCTGCTGGATGAGGAGCTGGGTGTTGCGGGCGATCCGCGCGGAGAAGTCGGTCGGCAGGGCGAGCGCCTCGTCCAGGGCGTTCGTGTGCAGGGACTGCGTGTGGCCCTGCGTCGCCGCCATCGCCTCGACACAGGTGCGCGTGACGTTGTTGAACACGTCCTGCGCGGTCAGCGACCAGCCCGACGTCTGCGAATGGGTGCGCAGCGAGAGCGACTTGGCGTTCTTCGGATCGAACTGCTTGACCAGCTTCGCCCACAGCAGGCGCGCCGCGCGGAGCTTGGCGACCTCCATGAAGAAGTTCATGCCGATCGCCCAGAAGAAGGAGAGCCGCGGCGCGAACGCGTCCACGTCCAGGCCCGCCTCCTGACCGGCCCGCAGGTACTCCACACCGTCGGCGAGCGTGTACGCCAGCTCCAGGTCGGCCGTCGCACCCGCCTCCTGGATGTGGTAGCCGGAGATCGAGATGGAGTTGTAGCGCGGCATCTTCTGCGAGGTGTAGGCGAAGATGTCGGAGATGATCCGCATCGAGGGCTTCGGCGGATAGATGTAGGTGTTGCGGACCATGAACTCTTTGAGGATGTCGTTCTGAATGGTCCCGGCCAGCTTCTCCGGTGGTACGCCCTGCTCCTCCGCCGCCACGATGTACAGCGCGAGAACGGGCAGCACGGCACCGTTCATCGTCATCGACACCGTCATCTTGTCCAGCGGAATGCCGTCGAAGAGCTGACGCATGTCGTAGATGGAGTCGATGGCCACGCCCGCCATGCCGACGTCACCGGTGACGCGCGGGTGGTCGCTGTCGTACCCGCGGTGCGTGGGCAGGTCGAAGGCGACCGAGAGCCCCTTCTGGCCCGCCGCGAGATTGCGGCGGTAGAAGGCGTTGGACTCCTCGGCGGTGGAGAACCCCGCGTACTGCCGGATCGTCCACGGCTGGTTCACGTACATCGTCGGATAGGGGCCGCGCAGATACGGCGCCACGCCCGGGTACGTCGCCAGGAAGTCGAGGCCCTCGACGTCGGCGCCCGTGTACAGCGGCTTGACCGCGATGCCCTCGGGCGTCTCCCACAGCAGGTCGGACTCGGACTTGCCGACGGACTCCTTCACGGCGGAGCGCCACTGCTCCGCCGAGCCGGCCGGGCCGCCGCCCGGACCCAGTTCGATGTCGTCGAATTCGGGGATCCGCATTACGCCACTCCCATGCGGTCGAGGGTGGAGGTGAGCACCGCGACCGCGTCGCAGCCCGCGAAGACGTACTCGTCGATGCCGGCGAACTCGCCGCGCCCCGCGAGGAACACCCGCAGCGCGCCCGCCGACTTCAGCGCCCGCGCGACCGCGTCCGCCTGCTCGGCGTACAGCGCGTCGCTGGAGCAGAGGCACGCGACCGAGGCCCCGCTCGCCGCGAACGCCTCGGCGGCCGTCTCCGCGTCCACCGACACCGGGTCGTGGACGGGCTCGACGCCGCCCGCCATGAAGAGGTTGGCGGCGAACGTCGCGCGCGCCGTGTGTGCGGCGGCGGGGCCGAGCGCGGCGATGAACACCTTGGGGCGGGCACCGGTCGCTGCGAGGTGCGCGTCCGAGCGGCCGCGCAGCTCCTCGTACGCCTCGTCGCGGCGCACCCGGGGCAGACCGCCGGACGGGGCTGCGGGAGCGGGCTCGCGCTCGACCGGGCGCTCCGTCAGCAGCGGGAACTCGCTGACGCCCGTGATCGGCTCGCGGCGCCGGGCCAGCTTCTTCTTGCGCTCGGCCCAGGTCGTGGCGATCCGGTCCCCGACCAGGCCGGAGCGCAGCGCCGCGGTCTGGCCGTCCGCGCCCTCGATCTCCTTGAAGAAGTCCCAGGCGGCGTGGGCGAGTTCGTCGGTCAGCCGCTCCACGTACCAGGAGCCGCCCGCCGGGTCGATGACGCGCGCCAGGTGCGACTCCTCCAGGAGGATCGTCGACGTGTTGCGGGCGATGCGGCGCGCGAACGCGTCCGGAAGCCCGAGCTCGTGGTCGAACGGCAGGACCGTGACGGCGTCCGCGCCGCCCACGCCCGCGCCGAGGCAGGCCACGGTGGTCCGCAGCATGTTCACCCAAGGGTCGCGGCGGGTCATCATCACCGGCGAGGTCACCGCGTGCTGCCGCTGCGCCCCGGCCGCCGGCACCCCCGACACCTCGGCGACCCGCGCCCACAGACGGCGCGCGGCACGCAGTTTGGCGATGGTGAGGAACTGGTCGGCGGTGGCCGCGAACCTGAACTCCAGCTGTGCGAAGGCCTTCTCGACGCTGAGGCCCCCGTCGTACAGGGCGCGCAGGTACTCGACACCGGTGGCGAGCGAGGCGCCGAGCTCCTGCGCGGCGGAGGCGCCCGCCTCGTGGTACGGCAGCGCGTCCACGGTCAGCGCCCGCAGGCCGGGGTAGCGCTCCCCGCACAGCTGGGCCAGTTCGGTGATCCCCTTGAACCCGGCGGCCTCTTGCCCGGTACGGGCTTCGTGCCCGAGCGGGTCGGCGCCGAGCGTGCCGCGCACGGCGTCGTCGGCGACGCCCGCCGCCTCGTACAGGCGCAGCAACTCCCGGGCGGCGGTCCCGGCCTCGCTGCCCGCGTCGAGCGCGATGGGCACCAGGTCGAGATAGACGCCGTCGAGCGCGCGCTCCAGACCGGTGACCGGGAGACCGGCGGGGCCCAGCGTCAGCCAGAGCGAGGTGACGCCGTTCTCCAGGTCGGTGAGGACCGCTTCGTTGGTGCGCGCGGGGTCGGCGCTTGCGTACCGCTGCCGGACGTCCCAGCCGCCCGGGGTGTTGCCCTCGGGAACGGAACCCCTGACGAACGGGGCGAAGCCGGGGAGACCGGCGTCGGGCGCGGCGTCGCGTGCGGTGTACAGGGGGCGGGTGGTGAGCCCGTCCTCGAGGGTGGTGGACAGCGCTTCCTCTGCAGCCGTGCCCGATACTTCCTTACCCGACTTGCGCAGCACGCCTTCCACAAGGCGGTGCCACTGGTCATGGGTCGCATCAGGGAACTCGGCGGCCAGCGAAAGCCCGTCGTCAGGCAGGACCGTCATGCCCCGATGCTAGGGCGCAACCCATGGCACGCGGTGCCACCAAAGGCTGTGACCTTGCCCTCTTCTGAACGCTCTTGATCTCGAACGAGCGGGCGGCTA
This sequence comes from Streptomyces sp. NPDC029674, assembly GCF_044903205.1. NCBI lineage: Bacteria > Bacillati > Actinomycetota > Actinomycetes > Kitasatosporales > Streptomycetaceae > Streptomyces > Streptomyces sp. NPDC029674. Next base: position 54,217 of record NZ_JBJDPY010000005.1, on the reverse strand, counting down.
TTGCTCGCCACGTCCGGAGGGCACGTCCGGAGGGCATGTCGGGCGGGAATGTCAGGCGGGCACGTCCGTGGCGTGCCGGGGCGGCGCCACGGGCTCCCCGGTGACGTACTGCACGTACTCGCGGTGCAGCCGGAAGCCCGCCGTCCAGGCCAGCAGGCGGCTGGGGCGGTTCTCGCGCGCGCAGGACCAGCTCGCCGTGCGGCCGCGCGCGGTGATGTCAGCGCACAGGGCGGTGACGCAGGCGAGGGCGAGGCGCTCACGGCGGCGCTCGGGCGCGGTGAGCACGGCCACGTCCTCGTACGCCTGGCCGGCGAAGTAGCCGCAGGCCACGGCGGCGACCCGGCCGTCCCGGTCGACCGCGGCCCAGCCGTGCCCGGAGGCCGCGAGCCCCTCGGGCCCGCCCCAACTGCCGTGGATCCAGGCCGAATCGGGGGAGAGGGCGGCGAGCGCGGGCGCGTCCGCGGGCGTCAGGCGGCGGACGGTCACGCCCCGCGGCGGGCGAGGCGCCGCCACCTGCTCGCGGTGTATGTACACCATGCGTTCGGTAGGCACGAGGCGGTCGAAGGCGGCGCCGAGCACCGGCAGGAAGCGGACGGAGGCCTCGACATGGCTGTGCGCGAAGGGCGCCAGCAGGTCGGGCGCGACACTGCCGGGATCACCGCTCAGCAGTACGTGGCCCGCGCACGAGACCGCCACGGCCCGCGGGTCCAGGGCGCGGTCGGCCCACCAGCTGCCGACGCCGCTGGTCGCGACGTGCTCGGGCAGGGAGGCGGGGCCGGGGGCTCCGGGGGCGAACCAGCGGGGCACGGCGGGCAGGTGGTGCGGCGGAAGCTGGATCATCGGGGCTCCTCCGGAGTGAAACCTTCGAGTGAAACGGTGCGCCGGTCGGCCGGGGCGTGACCGGGGGCCGGCCGCCTCGGCGCCGGGTTCCCGCTCCGCCGGGCGTCCAACTGGCCCGCCCGACATCCAACTGGCCCGCACGCGCGGACTCAAGAGCGTTTCGCCGGTTTGACGCCGCCCTGATCAACGGGGCGGTCGTGCGCCAGCATCGCGTCAGAGGTGGCCGCGGATGCGTCAATGTCGCGTCATGGCGGGTCGGTTGGCACCCCGTGCCGGGCATAACGTCACCGTATGCCGCAGATTTCCGAGTGACGTCGCGGCGCCTTGCCCAGCTTCTCCGCTGTTCCCCTGGAGGTACCCATGGCCGAGCTCCCGTGCGGCGAGGACCCCGAGCCCTGTGAAACCGGCCCGGCCGGGCCGCTGTTCGTCCCCGTCCGGCCGGGACCCGCGGGCTGCGTGGCCCGGCTGTTCCGCACACCCGTCGGCGGGCGCACCGCCGTCGCCTTCACGACCGCGCACCGCCTGAGCGCCGCCCTCGGCCCCCGGCAGGCGTGGATCAGGCTCTCCGAACCGGCGCTGCGGTCCCTCGCCGAGCCGCTCGGCGCCGCCGGGATCACCGTCGACCCGCGCCTCGTCGCGCACCCCGTCGGCCCGCCGCCGACGATCACCGTCCGCCGGGCCCCGGACCTCGTGGGCGCGCTGACAGGGCGAGACGGCTGAGAAGGCCGGGACGGCTGAGAACGCCGAGACACGGCTGAGAACGCCGAGACACGGCTGAGAACGCTGGGACACGGCCGAGGACCACGAGACGAAGAGAGAAGCTGTCATGACCACACTCCGCGAACCCCCGCTCCCCGCCGCCACCGGGCTCGACGCAGAGCTGTCCGTCTGGCCCACGTCCACGACACGGCTCGCCCACGGCGACCTCGCCGTCGGCGGCGTGGCGCTCACCGACGTGGCCGAGCGCTTCGGCACCCCCACGTACCTCATCGACGAGGACGACGTACGCAGCCGCTGCCGCACCTACCGGCAGGCCTTCCCGGACGGCGAGGTCCTCTACGCCGCGAAGGCGTTCCTGTGCCGCGCCATGGCGCACTGGGTGGCGGAGGAGGGCCTCGGCCTCGACGTGTGCTCGGCCGGTGAGCTGGAGCTCGCCGTCACCACGGGGTTCCCCGCGGACCGGATCGTCCTGCACGGCAACGCGAAGAGCCCGCACGACCTGCGGGCCGCCCTCCGGCTCGGCGTGGGCCGGATCGTCATCGACAGCGCGTCGGAGATCGCCCGCCTTGCCGCGGCCGTACCGCACGGCAGCCGGCAGAAGGTGCTGGTGAGGGTGGTGCCGGGCATCGCGGCCGGCGGCCACACGAAGATCCGTACGGGCACCGACGACCAGAAGTTCGGCCTCTCCCTCACGGACGGCTCCGCGCAGCACGCCGTGGCCCGTATCCTCGGCCAGCCGACGCTGGAACTGGTGGGTCTGCACTGCCACCTGGGCTCACAGATCACCACGGAGAAGCCCTTCCTCGCCGCGGTGCGCCGCATGGTCGGACTGCTGGCCCGGATCCAGGACCAGCACGGTGTCACGCTCCCCGAGCTGGACCTCGGGGGCGGGCACGGCATCGCGTACCGCCCCGGCGAGGAGGCGCTCGACATCACCACGCTCGCACGCAAGGTGCGCGGCGAGCTGACCGCGAGCTGCGCGGCGGCGGGTCTGCCGGTGCCGCGCCTGACAGTGGAACCGGGGCGCGCCATCGCGGGCCCCGCCGGCGTCGCGCTCTACCGGGTCCTCGCGGTCAAGCACACCGGCGCGACCACCTTCGTCGCCGTCGACGGCGGGATGAGCGACAACCCGCGGCCCGCCCTCTACGGGGTGCGCTACGCGCCCCGGCTGGTCGGTCGGCGCTCCACGGCGGAGCCCGCCCCGGCGACGGTCGTCGGACGGCACTGCGAGGCGGGCGACATCCTCGCCTCCGACGTCCCGCTGCCCGGCGACATACGCCCGGGCGACCTGCTCGCCGTCCCCGTCGCCGGGGCCTACCACCTGTCGATGGCCTCCGGCTACAACCTGGTGGGCCGGCCGCCCGTGGTCGCGGTGGCCGAAGGACACGCGAGACTGCTGGTCCGCCGCGAATCCCTGGAGGACTTCCGCAGCCGCGACGTAGGGCTTTGAGCCACGAGGCCGGCGCGCAGGGTGCTCAGCGGGTGTCGGTCTCCCCGCCCGTGACGGCGAGGACCTCGCCGACGGTGAAACTGGAGTCGGCCTCGGACGCGAAGTACACGTACGCGGGCGCGAGCTCCTCCGGCTGGGCCGGGCGGCCGAGCGGGGTCTCGTCGCCCAGGTGGACGAGTCCTTCCCGGGGCATGTGCGGGTCGGAGTTGTTCAGGACGGTCCACGTGGGGCCGGGCGCGACGACGTTGGCGCGGATGCCCCTGCGCGCCAGGTGGGAGGCGATCGACTTGATGAAGGTGATCAGTGCGGCCTTCGAGGCCGCGTAGTCGATCATGGTGTCGCTGCCCTTGAGGGCCTCCTCGGTCGCCGTCGCGATGATGGCGTCGCCCTGGCCGAGGTGCGGAAGGGCGGCCATGACCAGGTGGAAGCACGCGTAGACGTTGGTCTTGAACGTGCGGTCCCAGTCGTCGGCGGTCAGCTGCTCCAGCTCGAGCTTGCTGTTCAGGTACGCCGCGTTGCTCACGAGGATGTTGAGCTTGCCGAACTCGGCCACGGTACGGGCGACCACGTCGCGGCAGAACTCCGCATCGCGCAGGTCTCCCGGCAGGAGCAGACAGGCCCGCCCCTCGGCCTCCACGGCGCGCCGGGTCTCCTCGGCGTCGCGGTGCTCCTCGGGCAGATGGACGATGGCGACGTCCGCGCCCTCGCGGGCGTACAGCACGGCGACGGCCCGGCCGATGCCCGAGTCGCCGCCGGTGATGAGCGCGGCCTTCCCGGTCAGCTTGCCCGCCGCCTTGTACCGCGGAGCCCGGTAGCGGGGCGCCGGCGTCATCTCGGCTTCCAGGCCCGGCGGGTCCTGCTTGTGCGCGGGAAACTCGGGGGTCGGCTCGCTCGCTCCCTGCGATTGCCGGGGAGCGTCGGCGCCCGGATTGGTCTGCTGATCCCGCATGGGGAGGCCTCCTTTCACGATCTTGGCCGTACGCCGGGTGCCCCTCCGCACCGCGGCCGAAACGGGGCGAAGCACCCGGTTCGCCGGGCCCGGCCACGCCGTCTTCGCGAAGCTGGCCCCCTTTCGCCCTGATTCGCGGAGGCGGCACCGGGGAACCCGTGAGCAGTGATCGACAGGGCCCGCGCCCTATTCATCCAGGAGGACTCCATGCTGGACAACACGCTGCCGCTGCTCAGCCAGGGCTACGCGTGGCTCCCCGACCTGAGCCGCCGCCGCGGCCCGGGCGCCGTCCGTACCCGTCTGCTGGGCAAGCCGGCCATCGCGTTGCGCGGTCCGGCGGCCGTCGGATTCTTCTACGACGAGGACCACGTACGCCGCCGGACGGCGCTGCCCGAACCCGTGCTTGCCACGCTCTTCGGCAAGGGCGCGGTGCACACCCTCGACGGGGCGGAGCACCGGCAGCGCAAAGCCCTCTTCGTGACGGTCCTCAAGGACACCGAGGGCGTCGCCGGACTGGCGCGGCATGTCGCCGAGGAGTGGGAGCGGTCCTGCAAGGAGTGGGCCGACCGTCCCCAGGTGACGCTGTTCGACGAGGTGAGCGTCCTGATCACGCGTGCCGTGTGCGCGTGGGCGGGCGTCCCCGTCCCTGAGCACCCCGACGACGAGGCGCGGCGGACCGCACAGGACCTGGTGGCCATGGTCGACGGATTCGCCACCGCGGGGCCGCGGCACTGGAAGGCCCGGCGTGCCCGGCAGCGTCAGGAGGCGCGCCTCGCCCGGCTGATCGAGGATCTCCGGTCGACCGGGGGAGAGGCCTCGGACGGGACCGGCGAACCGCCCTCCGTGGTGGCGGCCGTGGCGTTCCACCGCGACGCCGACGGCGAGCTGCTCGACCCGCGTACGGCCGCCGTCGAGCTCCTGAACATCCTCCGGCCGACCGTCGCCGTCACCTGGTTCACCGTGTTCGGGGCGCACGCCCTGCACCGGCATCCGGCGCTCCGGAAGCGACTGGCCGCGCAGGACGAGGGCTACGCGCGCGCGTTCGCCCATGAGGTGCGGCGCTTCTACCCGTTCGCGCCGTTCGTCGCCGGCCTCGCCCCCGCCGACATCGAATGGCACGGCGAGCCCATCGCCGAGGGCTCCATGGTCCTGCTCGACCTCTACGGGCAGAACCACGACCCGGAGCTGTGGGACGCCCCGTACACGTTTGACCCCGAGCGATTCGACGGCCGCGAACCCGGCCGTGACGAACTGGTCCCCCAGGGCGGCGGCGAGGCGTCCCAGGGACACCGCTGCCCGGGCGAGGACGTCACCCTCGCGGTGCTCAGCACCCTGCTCCCGCGCCTCGCGCGGCTCGACTACGACGTCCCCGAGCAGGACCTGCGCATCCCCCTGAACCGCGTGCCGACCAGGCCCCGCAGCGGCTTCGTGATCACCCGAGTGAACGAGCGAGAAGAACGAGAGAAGAGTGTGCAGCGATGACCAGAGCCGCGCTGTTCGATGTCGACGGAACACTGACGGACACCAACCACCTGCACGTCATCACCTGGTGGGAGGCGTTCCGCCAAGCGGGGCAGCAGGTCGCGATGCACGACATCCACCGGGCCGTCGGCCTCGGCTCGACCGATCTCATCGCCCACCTGCTCGGTGAGGACCGCGACAGCAGCCGCGACCAGGAGATCAGCGACGCCCACAGCACCCTGTACGCCACGTACTTCGACCGGCTGCCCGCGCTGGAGGGAGCGAGCGACCTGCTGCACGCCCTGCACGACCGCGGCCGGCGCATCGTCCTCGCGACCTCGGCGGGCGGCTCGGAGCTGTCGGCGCTGCGCCGCGCCATCGACGCCGACGACGTCATCGTCGGCATCGCGAGCGCGGACGACGTGTCCTCGGGCAAACCGGCTCCCGACCCCGTCCACCACGCCCTGGAGATCGCCGAATGCGCTCCGGAGGACGCGCTGTTCGTGGGCGACACGGTGTGGGACATGCGGGCCGCCTCCCGCGCGGGCGTACGGAGCTTCGCGCTGCTCTCGGGCGGCATTCCCCGCGGCGACCTGGAGGAGGCCGGCGCCTCGGCCGTGTACGCGAATCCCGCCGAGATGCTGAGCCGTCTGGACAGTGAGGTCCTCGCCGGCACCTAGCCGGAGCGTCGGCGCTCAGCCGGAGACCGACCGGCCGCACCCCAATGCGGCCGGTCGGCGACGCGGGCGCCCGACGGCCGTTCCCGGCGCTGCGCACCCCGCGTCGCGTGTGCCCCACACGTACAGAGGTATGCGTCCCGATCTCCTTGCGCACACGGCTGTTTGGCCCCCAGAACGCAGGGCAGGCGAACGTCGTGCTTCGGACCGGAGGCGCGTTCGCGGGAGCGGTGTGTTCTCTCCCGGTGGATGCCTGTCACCGGGGCGCCCCGTTTCTCGCGGCTACTTGTTGACGGCACCGTTGAGGAGCGATTCTGATGCCTACCGACCTCACTGCATACTCCGCCCGCCGCCGCACGGCGGGCCGGCACCCCCACAACGACGCGCCGGACACCGCGGCGGAGTTCGACCGGCTCGCGACCCTCGAGGACGGCCCCGAGCGGGAGCTCCTGTGCGAGCGGATCGTCGAGGCGTGGCTGCCCATGGCACACCGTCTTGCCGCCCGTTACCGCAACAAGGGCGAGAGCATCGAGGACCTGCGCCAGGTCGCCGCGATGGGCCTGGTCAAGGCCGTCAACCGGTACGAGCCCGGCCGCGGCGCCTTCGAGAGTTACGCCGTGCCGACCATCACCGGTGAGCTGCGCAGGCACTTCCGCGACCGCATGTGGGACGTGCGGGTGCCCCGCCGCGTCCAGGACCTGCGCAACAAGGTCCGTGCCGCCCGCCGTGAGCTCATCGACCAGCCGGGCCGCGGTCCCGAGCCCGGCATCGCCGACATCGCCGCGCACGCGGGGCTGACCGAGGACGAGGTGCGGGACGGCATGCAGGCGATGGAGGGCTACAGCGCCCTGTCGCTGGACGCCGAGATCTCCTCCGCGGACCCCGACGGGTTCAGCCTCGCCGACACGCTCGGGGCGCCCGACACCGCGTACGACATCATCACCGACCGGGAGGCGGCCAAGCAGGGGCTGCGGAAGCTGCCGGAGCGCGAGCGGACCATCCTGTACCTGCGCTTCTTCGAGGACATGACGCAGAGCCGGATCGCGGAGAAGCTCGGGATCTCCCAGATGCACGTCTCGCGCCTGATCAGCCGCAGCTGCGACCGGGTGCGCGCCGAGGCCGGGTACGCGGATGCCCGCACCGTCGGCCGCGCCGCCTGACCGCGGCCGGGCCGCGACGCGCAGCGGCCCGCCCACCGATCCGGTGGACGGGCCGCTGCGGGGTCGTGGCTAGAGGATCGCGCCCGGCGTGTAGGCCGCGGCCTCCGGGTGCTCCTTCAGCAGAGCCTCGATCCGCGCGACGACCGTGGCGACCTGGTCGCTCGCGGCGCCGGTGAAGGACAGCTTGTCGGCCATCAGCTCGTCCAACTGTGCGCGGTCCAGCGGGATCCGGGCGTCCGCGGCGAGCTTGTCGAGGAGTTCGTTGCGCTCGGCGCCCTGCTCGCGCATGGCCAGCGCGGAGGCGACGGCGTTCTCCTTGATGGCCTCGTGGGCCTCCTCGCGGCCGACGCCCGCGCGCACCGAGGCCATCAGGACCTTGGTGGTGGCGAGGAAGGGCAGGTAGCGGTCCAGCTCGCGGGCCACGACCGCCGGGAAGGCGCCGAACTCGTCGAGCACGGTGAGGAAGGTCTCCAGGAGGCCGTCGAGCGCGAAGAACGCGTCGGGCAGGGCGACCCGGCGTACGACGGAGCAGGAGACGTCGCCCTCGTTCCACTGGTCGCCCGCCAGCTCGCCGGTCATCGACGCGTAGCCGCGCAGGATGACGGTGAGGCCGTTGACGCGCTCGCAGGAGCGGGTGTTCATCTTGTGCGGCATCGCCGACGAGCCGACCTGACCGGGCTTGAAGCCCTCGGTCACCAGCTCGTGGCCCGCCATCAGACGGATCGTCTTGGCGATGGAGGACGGCGCCGCGGCGACCTGCACGAGCGCGGTCACGACGTCGTAGTCGAGGGAGCGCGGGTAGACCTGGCCGACCGAGGTGAAGGCCGTTTCGAACCCGAGGTGCGAGGCGATGCGCTGCTCCAGGTCGGCCAGCTTCCCGGCGTCGCCGCCGAGCAGGTCGAGCATGTCCTGGGCGGTGCCGACCGGGCCCTTGATGCCGCGCAACGGGTAGCGGTCGACCAGCTCGTCCAGGCGGCGGTACGCGACGAGGAGCTCGTCGGCGCCGGTCGCGAAGCGCTTGCCCAGCGTCGTCGCCTGCGCGGCGACGTTGTGGGAGCGGCCGGCCATGACCAGCTCGGCGTACTCGCCGGCGAGCTTGCCGAGCCGGGCGAGGACCGCGACGGTACGGGAGCGGATCAGCTCCAGGGAGAGCCGGATCTGCAGCTGCTCCACGTTCTCGGTGAGGTCGCGCGAGGTCATGCCCTTGTGGACGTGCTCGTGCCCGGCGAGGGCGTTGAACTCCTCGATGCGGGCCTTCACGTCGTGGCGCGTGACCTTCTCGCGCTCGGCGATCGAGGCCAGGTCGACCTGGTCGAGCACGCGCTCGTAGTCGGCGATGGCGGCGTCCGGAACCTCGATGCCGAGATCCTTCTGCGCGCGCAGCACGGCGAGCCAGAGCTGACGCTCGAGCTTCACCTTCTGCTCGGGCGACCAGAGGGTGGCGAGCTCGGCGGAGGCATAACGTCCGGCGAGGACGTTCGGGATACGGGGCTTTGCAGGCGCGGCAGTCACGTGTACGGAGTTTACCGGGCGTCCATACAGGCTCCGAACCATCCACCTGATGTAGGAACGTACAGGTCAGAGGGGCTCGGGCGGGCCCGCGGCAGCAGGCCGGCGGTGGGCGTGCGAGAGGGCGGAGGGACGTACCATGCGGGGGCATGAAGATCGCGAGCGTAAATGCCGGGCCCGCCAAGGCAGTTGACTACACCGATGCCCCGTCCGGCACCACGGGGATCGACAAGCGGCCGGTCGAAGGGCCGGTCCGGGTCGCACGTCCCGGGGCCCCGGGTGTCGGGGCGAGCGGGCTCTCCGGCGATTCGGTGTGCGATCTCCGTTTCCATGGCGGCGACGACCGGGCTGTCTACGCTTTCGCGCGCGAGGACCTGGACGGCTGGGAGCGGGAGCTGGGCCGCAGGCTCGCCAATGGGTCCTTCGGCGAGAACCTCACCACCCTCGGCATCGATCTGCGGGACGCCCTGGTCGGTGAACGGTGGCGGCTCGGCCGGGAGGTCGTGCTGGAGGTGACCGGCGGCCGTCTTCCGTGCCGCACCTTCGCCGGCTGGCTCGGGGAGCGCCGCTGGGTCCGGCGTTTCACGCAGGCCGCGTCCCCCGGGGTGATGCTGCGCGTGATCGAGCCCGGCGAGATCCGGGGCGGCGATGCGATCGAGGTGATGTGCCGTCCCGGTCACGACGTCACCGTCTCCCGGCTCTTCCGCGCCCTGACGGTGGAGCGTGCGGCACTTCCCGGTGTGCTGGTGGCCGCCGAGTGGATGGAGCGTGAGCAGTTGGAGATCGCTCGCGGGTACGCGGCGAAATACGGGGTGTAGAGGAGCGGGAGAACGGTCCATTCTCGGACTCATTTCCGGCCATGCGTGGTCGATCCACCTAGGTGACATCCAGGTGGCACCCGGCCGGATTACGGAATTCACCGCCAAGGGTCCAGGTAATCGATAACCATCTTCATTGCAGCCTTTGAAATCGCGTGATTGATGCGCTTCACTTCCCTTGTCCGTGGATCCGCACAGCGATGCGATGGGAATTCGATGAAACAGGGGCGTCAGCATGCCGGCGGTACGGAAATGGACCGGAGCGGTACCGATCGTGAACACGCTCATGCGCACGGCCATGCTCACGCGCACGACCACGGCCATGGACACGCGGGGCACAGCCATGCGGTGGCCGAGGACGCCGACCGCCGGTGGTTATCCCTCGCGCTCGCTCTGATCGTCGCCTACATGGCGGTGGAAGTCGTCGTCGCGTTCGCCGCGCAGTCGATGGCCCTGCTGGCGGACGCGGCGCACATGCTCTCGGACGCGGGAGCGATCGCATTGGCCCTGTGGGCGATGAAGCTCGCGAACCGGCCGGTGCGCGGACGCTTCACCTATGGCTTCAAGCGCGCGGAGATCCTCTCGGCCCAGGCGAACGGGCTCACCCTGCTGCTCCTGTCGGCCTGGCTGACGTACGAGAACATCGAGCGGCTCCTTGACCCGCCGGAGGTGGGCGGCAGCCTGGTGCTGGTGACCGCGCTCGCGGGCGTGGCGGTGAACATCGCCGCGGCGTGGTGCATGTCCAAGGCCAACCGGTCCTCGCTCAATGTCGAGGGCGCCTTCCAGCACATCATCACCGACCTCTACGGCTTCATCGCGACGGCGGTGTCCGGTGCCGTCGTGATGACGACCGGCTTCGCCAGGGCCGACTCCATCGCCTCCATGATCGTGGTCGTGCTCATGGTCCGGTCCGGCGTCTCACTGGTCCGGGCCTCGGGAAGGATCTTCCTGGAGGCCGCGCCCGTCGACCTGGACCCCAGTGACGTGGGCAGCGGGATGGTGAGCCACGACGGCGTGGTGGAGGTCCACGACCTGCACATCTGGGAGCTCACCTCCGGCCAGCCGGTGCTCTCGGCCCATGTGCTGGTGGAGGCCGACGGCGACTGCCACGCGGTGCGCAAGAGCATCCAGGCCACGTTGCGTGCGGACCACGGCATCACGCACGCCACGTTGGAGGTGGACCACGCTCCCGAGCGGCTCGCCGAGGCCGGCGCGGCCGAGGCAGGGCAGCACTGCGAGGAGCCGCACGGCACGGTCCTGCGCAAGGAGTCCCCGGTTCACTGACCCCTCGGCCGGACCGCCCTGGCATCCCCCGACGGGGCGGTCCACCTCGTGGTCCCCTGGTCCGTGTCCGCACGGTTCAGGGGGCCACAGGCTTCTCGTCGAGCGGCGCCTCGGTCCTCCGACGCGTGGGCCTGCCCGATCCCCAGCGCCGGGTCAGCGGCCGTTCCACCAGGGCGTTCACCGCCCACGCAGCCAGCAGGGAGAGACCGAGGATGAGCACGACGGACCCGGCCCTGACACCGTCGGAGGCGGTGTGCTCCTCGTCGATCAGACGGTAGACGTGCGTCAGCACGAGCATGTGGACCATGTAGAAGGCGAACGAGACATCCCCCAGCCACACCATCGGACGGCACCGCACCGGTGAGCGCGAACCCCGGATGTCGGCCCCCGCGCCGGCCAGCACGAGCAGCGCCATCGGGACGACGAGGACCGCGGATATCGCGTACAGGAACGGCACCTGGAGCGCGAGGGGGTAGCCGACGGCCAGCGCGGGCAGTGCGTGCCGGAAGCGCACCGTCACCCGCGTGCCCTCCAGGACCGCGCGGGCGATGAGGATGCCGAGCACGAACTCCAGCAACCGGGTGAGGGGGAAGGCGTAGACGAACCAGTACTGGTGCAGTGTCACCGGGAAGGCGAAGAACTTCGGTTCGGAGGCGAACGCGACGGTGGCCACCAGGGGCATGGCGATCACCGAAAGGGCCGCGGCGGCGGCGCAGGCCCACAGCCTGCGGGCGGGTATACGGCGGACGAGATGGATGAGCGGCGGGAAGGCCAGGTAGAAGAACGCCTCGCAGGAAAGCGACCAGGAGACTCCGTTGACGCTGTCGTAGACGTCGAACACGGGGGACCAGGACTGCACGAGGAACAGGTTGGGGACGGCCTGCCGGGCGGCGACCTGGCCACCCGTCCAGTTGATCATGACGAGCGCGGCGAACCAGGTCACCGCGTGCACCGGATAGATCTTCGCCGCGCGCCGCCGCCAGAAGGAGACCGCCCTGTCGCCGGGCCGCGCCGACCAGGCCAGGACGAATCCGCTGAGCAGAAAGAAGAATCCGACCCCGGAACGCGCGGTGATCAGCGCGACCATGGCCGGGGTGTTGCCCTGCCACACGCCGTCGAACCAGATCGCCAGATAGGCGTGCGAGGCGAAGACGGCGAACGCGGCGACGAAGCGAAGGCCGGTCAGCGAGGGCAGTCTCGCGGCGGAGGGAAGGGGCGGCACGGCCGTTGCCACGGCGTCTCCTGACATGTTCGAAGCGTCAAAAACGCGCCGAACGTATCAACGGACATGGCCTGATGTATGCCACCCCGGGATGGCATCGTGCCGTCCAACTCCGGTTGCACGACGGGGTTTCCGAGCGGGCGGCGCCCGACTGCTCGGGGGCTCCTCAGGCGCTCCTCAGGCGCCCGCGAGGCGCAGCAGCGACGCCTCCTCGACGGGCGTCAGACCCGCCACCGGGGGCGTGCCCGCGCCGCGTCCGAGGCGGTCGCGCAGCACCGCCCGTGCCGTCTCGGCGACCGGCCGGGCCCGCAGTCCCGCCTCGAAGGACGACGTGACGTCCCGGGCGAGCGCGCCGTGCAGCTCACGAGGCGGCCACAGGGGCATCGAGGGCCGGCCCGTCCACTCCCGCACTCCGGCGCCCCGCAGTATGTCCTCGGGCACCGGCACGAGCTCCAGGCTGCCGTGCCCCACGGCGTCGGCGACCTCGTGGAGCAGCGCGTCCAGGGTCACCGGGGGACCGGCCGCGTCGTACACCCCGGACGCACGCGCCGCCGCCTGCTCGACGATCCAGGCGGCCAGGTCCCGCGCGTCGACGCATTGCGCGGGCAGCGCCAGGCCGTCGGCGCCGGCCGCGGGCGGCACGGCGGTGGCCCGGCCGCGCGCCATTCGCAGGGGCCAGTAGCCGAAGGGGCCGATGTCGTCACCGGGGCCCACGATCAGACCGGGGCGGACCACGAAGGCCGCGTCGCCCGTGGCCTCGCGAATGGCCTGCTCGCAGGCGAGCTTCACCCCTCCGTACGTCGCCTGGGAGGGCTCCGGGTCGTGGGCGGGGTCATAGCTTGCGGCGTCGGGCAGGGCGGGGCGCAGCCGTGCGGTGCGGGCCGTCTGGCCGCGGGTGTAGGTGTCGGCGTACACGCTGATCGAGGAGATGAACGTCCAGTGGCCGGCGCTCACGTCGCGCAGGGCCCGCTGGACCCAGGGCAGGGAGAGCGTCGCGGTCTCGACGACCGCGTCGAAGCGGGTGCCGCGCAGCGGAGCGAGACCCTCCGGTGCGTTCCGGTCGGCGCGCAGGAGCCGCGCCCCCTCGGGCGGCGGCGTGCCGCCGGTGCCGCGGGCGACGCAGGTGACGTCGTGGCCGCGGGCGACGGCTTCCGCGGCGACGGCGCCGGAGACGAAGCCGGTGCCGCCGAGGACCAGCAGGCGCAGCGGAGCGGCGGTGGAGTCGGTGGGCATCGCGGGCTCCTGGCATGCGGTCGTACGGCGGGTGGGAAAGAGGTGGGGGCGGCCCCGAAAGGGGAGCCGCCCCCGGGCCGTCAGGCCGGTTCCGGTGCCGCGTTGTCCTCTTCCTCGGCGGGTTCGGGGGCACCGGTGAGCAGGTCCTTCTTGCGGACCAGGGTGAGAGCGACGGCGGCCGTGCCGACGCAGACCACCGAGGCCCACAGCATCACGAACGAGGCGCCGTCGGCGATGGCTGATTCCAGGGTGCGGCGCACCTGTCCTGCGAGGTCGTCGGGCACGTGCTCCAGGGCTCGGGAGATGTCGCCCTGGGCGGCGGCGGAGACCACGGTGTCGTGGTCGGCCGTGCCCGTGCGGAGACCGCCGCCGGCCTGGTCCTCGATGCGGCTGCGGAACAGGACACCGAAGATCGCGGCGCCGATGCCGGCCCCGAACATGAAGAGGCTGTTGATCGCGCCGGAGGCCATGCCCGCGCGCTCCTTGGGCACCACGTTGACCGCGAGCGACATGGACGGGCTGCCCGCGAGGCCGCCGCCCACGCCCCACAGCAGGAGGCCGGGCAGGGCCGCCCAGATGCTGTGTCCCTGGTCGAAGGCCCAGGACATGGCGAGTCCGCCGAGGGCGAGGATGCCGAAGCCGGCGCCGATGATGTGCGAGGGGGAGTACTTGGCCTGGAGTTTCCCGGCGACAAGACCCATGCCGAGCTGCGGCGCGAAGATGGCCATCATCATCAGGCCGGTCTCCAGCGGGCTGAGCCCCCGGGCGCTCTGGAAGTACAGGATGTAGTAGACCGAGCCGCCGATGGTGGCGAAGCGGGAGAAGAAGGCGATCAGGGTGGCCGCGACGAAGGTCGGCACCTTGAACAGGGTCAGGTCGAGGGTCGGTGTGGCGACCCGCCGCTCCAGGAGCAGGAAGCCGACGAGGAGCACGGCGGAGACACCGAGCTGGGTGAGGGTGGCGGCGGAGCCCCACCCCTGGTCCTCGCCGCGGGTGAGGGCGAAGTTGACCAGGCCGAGGGTGACGACGAGCAGACCGGCGCCGGTCCAGTCGATGCCGGCGAGCGAGCTGCGCGGCGGGTCGAGAGGCAGCCGGGTGCGGCACAGGAAGAGCGCGACCGCGCCGATCGGCACATTGATCAGGAAGAGGTAGCGCCACTCGGTGAGGTCGACGAGGAGACCGCCGATGACCGGGGCGACGGCACCGCAGGCGCCGAGGGTGGTGCCCCAGACGGCGATGGCCATGTTGCGGCTCTGCCCGTCGTAGACCTGGGCGATCAGCGGCATCGCGTTGGCGAGCACGAAGGCGGCGCCCACGCCCTGCACACAGCGGGCGATGTCGAGCGAGACGGCGTTCGGCGCGAGGCCACAGGCCAGCGAGGAGAGGGTGAACAGGGCGATGCCGCCCATGAACATGGACCGCCTGCCGAGCCGGTCCGACAGCGAGCCCGCCGCCTGCTGGAAGGCGCCGAACGTGACCGTGTAGCCGATGATGATCCACTGGAGGGCGGCCAGCGAGCCTCCGAGATCCGACTGGATCTCCGGTAACGCTACGGAAACGATGGTGATATCGATAACCAATAGCGCCGACGCTACGACGGTGATAATCAGGACGATTCGAGCCTCGCGACTCGTCGTGGTATCCGTGGCGCTCACGAATTCCTCTTCCGATGACGTGGTGCGGCGGCTCCGTCCGGCCCTGCGCGGTGCATTGAAAATCGTTACCGATTCAATTCCGGAGCGGCGCCGCCATTCTGGGTAAGGCTTGCCTTACCGCGCATGGTTGCGTGAGTGTAGCACTCGGTTTACGTGGCTTTAAGAGCGCGTCGAAATTAATGAGCCACACCCGTATGCGACGAAATGGTGAAGACGTCGCCCGGTCATGTGGCGACCACGGGCAGCGCTCCCACGTCCACCTTTCCCGTCACCGTCAACGGGATGGACTCCACCGGCACGAACAGCCCCGGCACCATGTAGGACGGCAGCCGCTCCCGCAGGAACCGCCGCACCGCGGTGAAGTCGGTGCTTTCCCCGCTCACCACATACGCCACGAGACCGACCTCGTCCGCGCTCCCGGACCGGGCGACCACCGCGGCGCGCCGGATGCCGGGGTGCTCCATCAGCACCCCCTCTATCTCGCCGGGTTCGATGCGCAGGCCCCGCACCTTCACCTGTTGATCGGCGCGTCCCAGATAGTCGAGCTGCCCGTCCGGAAGCCGTTGCGCGAGGTCGCCGGTCCGGTACAGACGCGTGCCCGGCCGGCCGGAGAAGGGGTCCGGGATGAACCGCTCCGCCGTCAGGGCCGGACGGCCCAGGTATCCCCGTGCGAGACCCTCGCCGCCCAGATACAGCTCCCCGACCTCGCCGTCCGCCACCGGGCGCCCCTCGGGGTCGAGGACGTGGGCGGTGGTGCCCGTGACGGGACGGCCGATCAACGGCTTGTCCGCGTCCCGCCCCACCAGGCTCCAGGTCGAGTACGTGGTGTCCTCGGACGGGCCGTACAGGTTGTAGACCCGCTCCACCGTGCCCGTCGCGTACAGCCGGCGGGCCAGCGCGGAGGGCAGCGCCTCACCGGCCAGATTGACCGTCACCACCGACGGGGGCAGCGATCCGGAGGGCAGCAGGTCGAGGAGGAGGCTGGGCACGGTGTTCACCAGCGTCACCGGCCGGTCCGCGGCGGCCACCGGCAGATGGAAGACCGTCTCCGCGAGAACCACCGTGCCGCCCGCCGCCAGCGGCGCGAACAGCTCGAAGACCGACAGGTCGAAGCACATGGACGTGGACGCCAGGGTGTACCGCAGCTCATCCGGGGTGAAGAGGCCGAGCGCCCAGTCCAGGAACGCCGCCGCGCTGCGGTGCTCCACCGCGACGCCCTTGGGGCGCCCGGTGGAGCCCGAGGTGTAGAGGACGTACGCCAGTTGCGTGTCCGCGCCCGTGCCCTCCCCGGTCCGCGGTTCCGCCATGGCGATGCGGTCCCAGTCGCGGTCGAGCGAGACCACCGTGCCCGGCCGGTCCGCCCACTTCCTCCGCACCGCCTCGTCGGTGACGATCAGCTCCGCGCCGCTGTCGCGCAGGATGAACTCCCTGCGCTCCAACGGGAACGCGGGGTCGATCGGCACGTACGCCGCCTCCGCCTTGAGGACGGCGAGCATCGCCACCACCATCCACGGCGAACGCCCCAGACAAATGCCGACCAGGGTCTCCGGACCCGCACCGAGGCCGCGCAGATGCCCGGCGAGGAGTTGCGCCGCCTCCTCCAGCTCTCCGTAGCTGAGCCGCTCCCGGCCGCTCACGACGGCCTCCGCGTCCGGCGTCAACGCCGCCTGCCGCGCCACCAGTTCGTGCAGGCGGGGGCGGCGTGCCCCAGCCGCGCTCACGCTCCCACCCGCGCTCACGCTCCCGCTCCGCTTCCGGCCGCGGCGCGGCGGGCCGACAGCTCGCGCTCGACCTCCTCCGGCGACATCCGCGCGACCCGCAGATGTACGTCGGCCATCGCCTCGGCCCGCCCCGGCGCCTCCTCGGCGGCGATCACCCCCGCCGCCAGGCCCGCTACCGTCGGCGAGAGGAACACGGTGCGCAGCGACACCGCGTCCGAGGCGAAGACCTGGCGCAGCCGTGTCACGATCCGGGTGGCCAGGACGGAGTCCCCGCCGAGGGCGAAGAAGTTGTCCTGGTCGCCGACCCTCTCCACTTCGAGCACCTGCGCCCACACCTGCGCGCACACCTCGGCGACGGCGGAGCGCGGGGCGTCCCCCATGGCCGGGGCGGGCTCCGGGCGCGGCTCGGGCAGCGCCGACCGGTCCACCTTGCCGTTGGCGTTGAGCGGCAGTGCGTCCAGTGTCACGAACACCGAAGGGACCATGTGCTCCGGGAGCACGGCCCGCAGATGTTCCCGCAGCACGGCGTCCGTGACGGCCGTGCTCCCGGCGGCCGGTACGACGTATCCGGTCAGGCCCCGGTGGCCCTGCCGGTCCGCGCGCCGCTGCCCGCACACCACGGCCGCGCCGACACCCGGGTGCGCGAGGAGGGCCGCCTCCACCTCGCCCGGCTCGATCCGGTGCCCGTTCACCTTGACCTGGAAGTCGGCCCGGCCCACGAACTCGATGCTCCCGTCCGGCAGGAAGCGCCCCAGGTCACCGGTCCGGTACAGCCGTTCGCCGGTCCGCGGATGCGTCACGAACGAGGCCGAGGTCCGCTCCGGGTCCCCCCAGTAGCCGCGTGCCAGCCCCACTCCGGAGCAGTACATCTCACCGGTCGCCCAGACCGGGCGGTCCCGCATGCGTTCGTCGAGGATGCGGTAGCGGGTGTTGGCGATGGGCGTGCCGTAGGGGATGCTCCGCCGCTCCGTGGCCGGTCCGTCCACGGGGTGCCAGATGTTCCACAGCGTGGTCTCGGTGGGCCCGCCCACGCTCACCACCCGCACGCCCGCGTCCTCGGAGAGCCGGCGCACCGTGGCCACGTTGAGCCAGTCACCGCCCAGGAAGGCGAGCCGCAGTCCGCCGAGCGGTCCGTTCACCGGACCCAGGTGCTCCACCAGCATCTCCATCATCGCGGGCACCGAGTTCCACACGGTCACGCCGTGCTCGCTCATGAGCCGCGCCCAGTGCGCCGCCTCACGCCGCTCCGAGGCCCGGGGCATCACCAGCGTTCCGCCCGCGCCGAGCACCCCGAACAAGTCGAACACGGACATGTCGTGGTGCAGCGCGGTCAGCGCGAGTCCCCGGTCGCCAGGACCGATCGCGAAGGTCTCGACGGTCTCGCGCAGGGCGTTGACGACGCCCCGGTGTTCGACCATCACGCCCTTGGGCCGCCCGGACGAGCCCGAGGTGAACAGCACGTAGGCCAGATCGGACGGTCCGGCCGACGGCTCCGGCGCCACCGGGTCCGCCGCTCGCACCTCGGCCGGCAGCGCGTCCAGGCACAGGACGCGCCGCTCGCCCGCGAGGTGGGCGAGGTCCCGCGCCGTGACGACCAGGTCGACCTCGCACTGGTCGAGCAGCCCCGCGACGCGCCCGGGCGAGGCCTCCGCGTCGACGGGCAGATAGGGAGATCCCGCGTACAACACGCCGTAGACGGCGACGACTTGCTCCCAGCCCTTGTCCAGTACGACACCGACCGGTCTGCCCGGCGAGGCGCCGTTCGCCCGGAGCCACCCGGCCACTTGGCAGGCCTCGCGGTGCAGTTCCCCGTACGTCAGTGTCCGGCCGTCGGCGACGACCGCCACCTGGTCGGGGCGCGCGGCCACCTGATCGAGGAAGTCGTCCTGCACGAGCCGCTCCGGCAGCGGGCGGCAGCCGCCGTCGCCGAACTCCCCGCCGTCCGGGCCCCGCCGCACGGGCGTGTCCAATGGCTCCGGCGCCGTCCAGGTGGTGGCGTCGTCGGACAGCCGCTCCAGCAGCGAGCTCAGCCCGGCGAACACAGCGTCCACCATCTCCGGGTCGAACAGGACCTCGTTCACGTCCCAGTTGACCATCAGGTCACCGTCCTGCACCTCGGTGAGGAGGTCCATCCAGACCTGCGGGGTCTGGGTGATGCCGCCCGTCTGCCGCAGCAGACCGTCGAGGAGCGTGCCCTTGCCGCCGCTCAGCGGCACCGCGCTGGTGAACACCACCGGCATCAGCGCACCGTCGAACCCGCCGCGCAGCCGCATCAGTTCGCGCAGCAGATGGACGCCGCTGACGTAGGAATGACTCAGGTCGCTCCACAGCTGCTCCTGCACCCGGCGCGCCCGCTCCGTGAAGTCGCCGGACGCGGCGGCGTCCACCTCGACCAGGGCGAACGAGGCGAACTCGCCGACGGTGTCGTTGACGTCGGGGTGCGCGCCCAGCCGGTTGAGGTTGGTGACGTTGAGCGTGAACCGGGGTGTCTGTGCCCACGGCACCAGCGCCTCCGCGTACACCGCGAGAAGCAGGCCGGCGGGGGTCAGCCCCGCCTCCGCGGCCCGGTCGGTGACCTGTCGCCAGCGGTCGGCCGTCAGCCGCACCGACCGCCTGACGAACCGCGGCTGCTCCACCGACTCCGGGGTGCGCACCATGGGCAGCCGCGGCGCGGGCGCGAGGTCGGGCAGCCGCCGCGCCCAGTACTCCGCCGAGCGCCGGTGCGCCTCCGTGCCGGAGAGGTCCGCCGTCGCGAGGACATAGTCCCGGTACGCCATGGGGGGCGGCGCCGGGTCCGCGTCCGGATCCGCGTAGAACAGCGTCAGGTCGTCCCACAGGACGCGGATGCTGGCGAAGTCCGCGCAGAGCGCGTCGATGCTGAAGTGCACCCGGAACCGGTCGCCGGGCAGCTCGGCCACCACCACGTCGAAGAGCGGCCAGACGTCCACGGGGCGCACCTCGTGCGAGTAGCGCTCGCGGATCTCCGCGAGGCCCCGGCGGACCTTGTCCTCGTCCGCCGTCCGCAGATCGACGACCGGCATCTCGTACGGCGGCACCGACTCGAGGACCCGCTGGGTCATCGTCTCGGGAAGCGCCACCGCGCGCAGCATCGGATGCCGGTCCACCACCCGCTGCCAGGCGGCCGAGAAGCGTGGCACGTCCAGGCGCGCGCCCTCGAACTCCAGGTACATGTGCGCGGAGACGTTCCCGGAGGACAGCGAACCGGTGCGGCCCACGCAGTACGCCTGCTGCTGGTCGGTCAGCCGGAACGGCTCGTACGCCGCCTCCGGGGCGGGGCGCACGGCCGGCAGGGCGGCGCCGTCCGGGCCGTCGCCGGACCGGGTTCGCGCCCGCTCGATCACCTCGCTCAGCTCGGCCACCGTGCGGTGCCGGAACACACTGTGCGGGTCCAGCTCCAGGCCGAGCCGCTCACGCAGCCGGTTCATCACCCGGATCCCGAGCAGCGAGTTGCCGCCCAGCTCGAAGAACGTGTCGTGCACGCCCACCCGGTCCACACCCAGGAGCTCCGACCACAGACCGGCCACCAGCTCCTCCAGCTCGGTGCGCGGCGCGCCCGCAAAGACCTCGCCGGACACGGTGCCGGGCCGGGGCAGTGCCTTGCGGTCCACCTTCCCGTGCGCGGTGAGCGGCAGCGCCTCCAGCACCTGGAGATGCGCCGGCACCATGTAGTGCGGAAGGCGTCCGGCGACGTGCTCGCGCAGCTCCGTCACCGAGGGCCGTGCACCGGCGGCCGGGGACACGTACCCGGCGAGCGCCTGATTGCCCAACTCGCCGTCCTGGCGCGGCAGGGCGACGACCGCCGCCGAACCGACGGACGGGTGCGCCCGGAGCGCTGTCTCGATCTCGCCCAGCTCGATCCGGTGGCCGTCCAGCTTCACCTGGAAGTCCTCGCGGCCCAAAAACTCCACATTGCCGTCCGGCATGAACCGCGCCACATCGCCGGTGCGGTACAGCCGCTCGCCGGTCACCGGATGGCTGAGGAACGCCTGGGCCGTGCGCTCGGGGTCGCGCCAGTAACCCAGTGCGAGCCCCGCCCCGCCGATGTACAGATCACCGGGCACGCCCACCGGCCTGGGCCGCAGCGCCGCGTCGAGCACGTGCAGGGTCTGGTTGGGCAGGGGAGTGCCGTACGGGATGCTGGACCAGGCCGGGTCGACCTCGTCCACGTCGAACGTACTGGAGAGGATCGACGCCTCGGTGTTGCCGCCGAGTCCGACGAACCGGACGTCCGGCGCGATCTCCCTGGCACGCCCGGGCAGGGACAGCGGGATCCAGTCGCCGCCCATGACCAGCAGCCGCAGCGACTCGACCCACGGCTCGTCGTCACGCTCCACCTGCTCGCAGAACAGCTCGAACAGGGCCGGAGCACCCAGCCAGGTGGTGACGCCCTCCCGGCGCACGAGGTCCAGCCAGTGCCCGGGGTCGCGATCGGTGCCCGCGTCCGGCAGGACCAGCGTGGCCCCGGCGCACAGCGTGCCGAGCATGTCCCAGACCGACAGGTCGAAGCTCATCGCCGAGAGGCCGATGGCCCGGTCCCGCTCCGTCACGCCGTACCGCTCGATCACGTGCAGCAGCGTGTTGAGCGCGCCCCGGTGCGGGACCATCACTCCCTTGGGAGTGCCCGTGGAACCCGAGGTGAACAGCACGTAGGCGGGGTCCTCGGGGCTCTGCGCGGCCGTCAGCGGACCGTCGCCGACGCCCTCCCAGGGCGCGTCGTCGTCCACCGCGAGCACGGTGACGTCCCGCGGCCACTCCCACCGCCCGGCCACCTTCCGCTGCGTGAGGACGAGGCGTACGCCGGTCATCTCCAGCAGCCGCTGCCTGCGGTCCGCAGGCAGCCCGGGGTCCAGCGGCAGCCACGCGGCCCCGGACTCCAGCGCGCCGAGCAGGCCGACGGGCTGCTCCCAGCCCCTCTCCATGCACACCGCGACGGGCTCGCCGGGCCGCGCTCCCAGCTCCCTGAGCCGACGTCCGATGCGACGGGCCCGGCTCATCAACTCGCCGTAGGAAATCCTGTGTTCGCCGGAGACGATCGCGGTGTGGGCGGGCCGGGCCCCGGCGGCCCGTGCGACGGCCTCCTGCAACAGCCCCGCGGGCACCGGCGCCGCGGTCGAGTTGACCTCCGCGCGCTGCTTCTCCTGGGCGGCCGGCAGCCGCACCGGTGAGGCCGCCGCCCGCCAGGCCGCGGGATCCCCGGCCAGCGAGGTCAGCAGCCCCAGCCAGGACTCGGCCATGTCGGCCACCATGCCCCCGGGCAGCACGCCGGACGCGTACTCCCACACGGCCTCGATCCCGTCGTCCGCCGTCACCACCCGCAGCGCCAGAACCGGAACCGCGCCGGGCGGCGCCGACACCGGTTCACCGGCCACGGCGTCCGCGAACTCGACCAGCGGATCGAGCTCCGCTTCGGTGGCCCCGGCCGCCGGGTCGAGGTCCGGCGTCGTGCAGGTGACCCACGGGGACTGCGCGGCGGCGCGGCCGGCGAAACCGCCGTCCGCGAGCGCGTCCGCCACCAGGACGCGGCAGCCGTCCGCCGCGCGGTCCCGCAGCGCGAACCGGGGGTCCCGCGACCACAGACCGAGGACCTCGGTGAAGGCGGTGCGCAGTACGGCGGTCGCGTCCAGGCCCGTGGCCCGCGCCCGCTCGTCGATCGCGCGCCACCGGCCGGCTTCCAGGACCACCGAGTGGCTGACGCGGGGACCGTCGGGCGACGGCGAGGGCAGCAGCGGCAGGCGGGGGCCGCGCGGCACCGCACCGCCGGTGCCACGGGCGAGGTCGGTGCTCATGCGATGTTCTCCGATCGGAGGTCTCGGGAGTCTCGGGGGTCTCGGCCGGCGCGGTCCGGCCGGGGCAGCAGCCCCGCGCCCACGAGGTGGGCCACATAGCGGTCGATGAGCGGAGCGTCCACGACCGGGCAGCTCACCCCGGTCCCGGCGAGCGCGTCGAGCGTGCCGGAGACGTCGAGCCGCAGGCTGCCGAAGCCGGGCATGCCGTGCGAGGCGCCCGTGAGCGCGGCCACCGGCACCGAACCCTCGTCGCCGCCCGCGTCGAGGACGTCCTTGGACACCAGTCGGGCCCAGTCCTCCGGGTCGGTCTCCACGAGCCGGTATCCGGTCGCCCGCAGCCGGGCCACGACCGTGTCGAGCCGGGTCCGCGCCGGGTTGGCGAGGTGATAGGTGCCGCCCAACGCGCCCACCCGCAGCGACAGTTCGGCGAGGGCCGCGGCGGCGAAGTCGACGGGCACCAGGTCGAAGTCGGCGTCCACCCCGAAGTCGGGCACCGTGCCCAGTTCGGCGCAGGCGCCGATGAACCGCCAGAACGCCGATTCCGGATCGCCGCTGCCGCTCACCGAGTCGCCGCCGAGCCGTCCCGGCCGGTACACGGAGACCGGCACGCCGCGCCGCCTGCCCTCGTCGATCAGTTCCTCGGCCACCCACCGGCTGCGCACATAGCCGGAGGGCAGGACCGCTTCGGCGGGCACCCTGCCGTCGGTGCGGAGGACCCCCGGCTCGGTGTCGCGCGCGAAGAGCACGCCGGGCGACGAGACGTAGTGCACCGGCTTGGTCCGGCCCCGCGCCGCCAGCCTGAGCACCTCCGTGGTGCCGCCCGCGTTGGCCGCCCGCAACCGCCGGTAGGGCTGGGCCAGGTTGGCCTCGCAGCCGACGTGGTGGATGGCGTCGACGGTGCCCGCTAGGCGCGTGAACGCCATTGGTGACAGGCCGAGCAGCGGCTCGCGCAGACTGCCCGCCAGAACGGTCACCCGCTCCATCGGCACGTCGAGGCGGAAGCGGGCGAAGGCCCGGGCAAGGGCCCGCTCGGCCTCACCGGGCCCCTCGGCGTCCACCAGGACATGGAGGCGTGCCCCCGTCACACGCAGCAGCTGGGCCAGCAGATGGGCGCCCAGGAAGCTGGTGGCCCCGGTCAGGAACAGGTGCTCCGGCGCGACGACGCGCTCCGGGTCCACGGGAGTGCCGGCACAGACGATGTCCTCGTCCAGGGCGGCGTCGGCACGCAGCACCGCCGCCTCCGCGTCGGCCGTGTCCTCCTGCCCGGCCCCGGCGCCCCCGGCGGCGCGCGCCCGGTCGAACACGGCGGCCAGCGCGGTCACCGTGGGCGCTTCGAAGAACACCTGGACCGGCAGGTCCACGCCGAGCCGCTCGCGCAGCCGCAGCAGCACCCGCACGGCCCGCAGCGAATGCCCGCCCGCTTCGAAGAAGTCCTCGTCGGGGTCCACCTCACGCAGGCCGAGCACCTCGCGCCAGACGGCGGCGACCTCCCGCTCGGTGGCGGTGAGCGCCGCGTCGCCGTCCGCCGCGTCGCGGTCCTCCGTAGCGGCAGCCGCGTCCGGGGCCGCTGCTCCGACCGTCGCGGATTCCCGATCCGGCGGGGCATCGAGGAGGCCGAGTTCCGCCACCGGCACATCAGGTGCGTCGAGCACCGCGGTGAACAGCCGCTCCAGCTCCGCCGTGAACCGGTCGACGGACTCCGGGTCGAACAGGTCGACGCTGCCGCGCACCCCGCCCTCGACGCGCCCGTCGGTCTCCCAGTAGTGCAGCACCAGGTCGAACTCGGAGCTGTCGAGGCCGAAGTCGAAGGCCGCCACCTCCAAGTCGCCCATGCGCGCCGCCCCGGCCGGGTTCTCCTCCACCACGGCCGCCTGGAACAGCGGGTTGTCGCCGCCGTTGCGCCCCGGGCGCAACTCGGCGGCGACCACCTCGATCGGGGTGTCGCGATGGGCGTACGCCTCCAGGCAGGTCTGCCGCACCCGCTCGAGGATCTGGGTGAAGGTGAGGCTCCCCGACAGGTCGAAGCGCAGGGCCAGGGTGTTGGCGAAGAAGCCGATGAGGTGTTCCACCTCGGGCTCGTCGCGGCCGTGCACCACCGATCCGGTGACGATGTCCTCGTCGCCCGAGCGCAGGTGCACCAAGGTGTTGAACCCGGCGAGCAGCGCCATGAAGAGGGTCGCCTGGCGCTCGCGGGCCAGCGCGCGCAGCCGCGTCGCCACCGGCTCGGTGAGAGTGAAGGCCCGGCTGACGGCGCGCAGACTGGTGCGGCCCCGCCGGGGCCGGTCGGTGAGACGGTCCAGGGTGGGCAGCGGTTCGCGCAGTGCCCGGCTCCAGTGCGCGAGGCGCCGCTCCAGCTCGGGGCCGCGCAGCAGATCGCGCTGCCACTGGGCGAAGTCCGCGTAACCGAGCGGGAGATCGGGGAGGGCCGGCACCTCCTTCCCCTCGACGCGGGCCGCGTAGCAGGCGAACAGCTCCCGGAAGAGGATGCCCATCGACATGCCGTCACCGACGAGGTGGTGCATGGTCACCATCAGGACGTGGTCGGCGGGGCCCAGCGGGGTGAGGAGGAACCGGATGAGCGGGCCCCGCTCGAGGTCGAAGGGCCGGTCGGAGTCCCGCCGCAGCAGCTCGACCGCCTCGTCCTCGCCCCGTACCCGCGCGTCCACGCCGAAGTCGACCGGCTGCTCCGCGAGGACGACCTGACGGGGCTCGCCGGCGTGCACGTGGAAGACGGTGCGCAGCGCCTCATGACGGCGTACGACCTGCTCCAGGGCCCACTTCAGGGCGTCCCTGTCGAGTGGGCCGCGGACCCGGATCGCCTCGACCATGTGGTGGTACGAGCTCTCCGGGTGCAGTTGGGCGAGGAACCACAGGCGCTCCTGCGCGAAGGACAGGTCGGCCGTGGCGAGGCCCCGGCGGGGAATGCGGGGCCCTTGCTGTCCCGCGCCGCCGGCCAGCCACTTCTCCATCAGCCGCTGTTTCGTCACGGACAGCTCTGCGCCGTCCGCGAGGGGACCGGGTGGAACCATGGGGGCGTCAACCTTCGCTCGTGCCCGGTGGCGGGCGCTGGGATGTTGTCGTGGGCCGGTGGAGGCCCGGCGTCACTCGCCGAGCAGCCGCGCGGCGTCGTCGTCGGACATGCCGAGCAGCTTCTCGTGCAGCCGCTGCTCGACGACTCCGGCCATCTGGGCGACGGTCTGCGCCTGCGAGAGCAGATCGGTGACGGTGAGGGTGACCGGCAGCAGCGTCTGGAGCCGGGTGACCACCTGTGCCGCGACCAGCGAATGCCCGCCCAGGTCGAAGAAGTTGTCGTGCGCCCCGACCGGTGTGACGCCCATGACGTCCTGCCAGACCTCCGCCACCGTCTTCTCCAGTGGCGTACGGGGCGCGGTGTACGCGGTGGGCAGCTCGGGCCGCTCGTACCGGGTGAGGCGTGACTCCTCCGGTGCCCCGGTGGCCCCGGCCGCTCCGTCGGACGGCCCGGTGGTGGCGGCGGGAGCGGTGGGCACCGTCGCACCGCCGGCGGGGACGTCGACGAAGTAGCGCCGGCGCTCGAAGGGGTAGGTCGGCAATGCCACCCGGCGCCGCCGCCCGTCCCCGCCGAGCGCGCCGAGGTCCACGGGTACACCGAGACACCACAGTTGGGCGACGGCCTCCAGCAGGGGCCCGGCGTCGGCCGCGTCCTGGTCCGCGCCGAGCGTGGGGATCACCGGAGCGCCGCCGGAACCGGTGCCGCGTCCGGCGAGGGCCCGCAGCGTGTTGCCCGCACCGACCTCCAGGAGCGTCCGTGCGGGCGCCTCCCGCAGGGCTCGCAGGCCGTCCCCGAACAGCACCGGCGCACGCAGCTGCCGTCCCCAGTAGGCGGGGTCGGTGGCCTGCTCCGGAGTGATCCAGGTGCCGGTCACGTTCGACACGAACGGCACGGCGGGCGCGTTGAGCCGCACCCCGGCCATGGCGGTCGTGAACGGCTCGACGGCGGAGGCCACGAGCGCCGAGTGGAAGGCGTGCGAGGTCCGCAGCCCGGTGACGGTGTACCCGTCGGCCACGAGCCGCCCGGTCACCTCGTCGAGGGCCGCGACCGGGCCCGAGACCACGGTCTGCTCCGGTCCGTTGACCGCCGCCACGGACACGTCGTCCCTGGCACCGAGCAGTTCGCGCACCCGCTCGGCGGACAGCGGCACGGAGGCCATGGCGCCCGGCGGGCAGTCCTGGAGCAGCCGGCCCCGCAGGGCGACCATGCGCAGCGCGTCCGGCAGGTCCAGGACGCCGGACAGACAGGCGGCGGTGAACTCGCCGACGCTGTGACCGAGCAGGGCGGCGGGGTGCACCCCCCAGTCGCCGAGCAGCCGGGCCAGGGCGTACTGCGTGGTGAAGAGGGCCGGTTGGGCGAGCCGTGTCTCGGTGAGGCGCCGGGCCGCCCGGTCCAGGGCGGCGGCGCCGCCGGGGCCGGGGAACAGCGCCGTGCGCAGGTCCTCGCCCAGCTCGGGGGCGAGCAGCTCGGCGCACTCGTCGACGACGGCGCGGTACGCCGGTTGCGTCTCGTAGAGCCCGCGCCCCATGGCGAGGCGCTGGCTGCCCTGTCCGGGAAAGAGGAACGCCACGTCAGGGGTGGGCCCGGCCGGGTCGACGCGGCCCACGGTGACGGGCGTGATGCCCGTGCCGTCCAGGGCCGCCACCGCATCCGCGCGGTCCCGGCACACCAGCGCCATGCGGTGGCCGAAGGCCTGCCGCCCGACGCGCAGCGTGTGCGCGGCGTCGGCCAGGTCCGGTGCGGAATCGGTGCGCAGGGCATCCGCGAGCGCGGCCCCGGAACGCTGCAGCGAGGCGTCGCCGAGAGCGGAGAGCACCAGGAGTTGTGGACGGCCGTCGGCCGGGGACGGGGCCGGGAGCGGCGGCTCCTCCACGACGACGTGGGCGTTGGTACCGCCCACGCTGAAGGAGCTGATGCCCGCGCGGCGCGCCTCGGTGCCCCGGGGCCACGGCGTCGGTTCGGAGCTGACGCGGAACGGGGTGCCGGGGAAGTCGATGTCGGGGTGCGGCACCGCACAGTTGACGAGCGGCGGGATCGCCTCGTGGTCCAGCGCGAGCAGCACCTTGATCAGGCCGAGCACTCCGGCCGCCGTGTCCGTGTGGCCGATGTTCGGCTTGAGCGAGCCGAGCGTGCAGTAGCCGCGCTTCTCCGTGCCGAACGCCTCCGTCAGCGCGGCGACCTCCACCCGGTCGCCCAGCGGGGTCCCGGTGCCGTGCGCCTCGACGTACGAGATCGACTCGGCCTCGGCCCCGGCGACGGCCAGGGCCTCGGCGACGACCTCCGCCTGCCCGCCGACGCTCGGCGCGGTGAAGCCCACCTTGTGCGCGCCGTCGTTGTTCACGGCCGTGCCGAGGAGTACGCCGAGCACCTGGTCGCCGTCCGCCAGCGCGTCCGCGAGGCGCTTGAGGGCCACCACGCCCGCGCCGTCCCCCGGCACGGTGCCGTTGGCTTCGGCGGCGAACGCCCGGCAGTGGCCGTCGGGCGAGTTGACCCCTCCCTCGTTGTGCACATAGCCCGCCCGCTGCGGGAAGTACACGGTGACGCCGCCCGCGAGGGCCAGATCGCTCTCGCCGCCCAGCAGGCTCTGCACCGCCAGGTGCACCGCCACCAGGGACGACGAACAGCCCGTGAGCACGCTCATGCTCGGCCCGCGCAGGTCGAGCCGGTAGGAGACCCGCGGGGCGAGGAAGTCCTTCTCGTTGCCCAGCAGCGCCTGGAACTCGCCCACATCCTGCAGATAGGCCGGATCCGCCGACAGGTGACGCTGCCAGTACGAGGTCGGCCCGCCGCCGCCGAACACTCCGATGGACCCGGTGAAGGCCGCCGGATCGTACCCGGCCGACTGGAGCGCCTCGAAGGAGCACTCCAGGAACAGCCGTTGCTGCGGGTCCATCAGCTCGGCCTCGCGCGGAGTGCAGCCGAAGAAGTCGGCGTCGAAGAACTCCACCCCGTCGAGGACCGGACGGCGGCGCACCAGACGAGGGTCGTCCAGGAGCGCCTCGGGCACTCCGGACGCGCGCAGCTGCTCCTCGGTGAACTCGGTGTGCGCCTCCCGGCCGTCGAGGAGCAGCTTCCAGAACTCCTGGGGCGAGGACGCCCCCGGGTAGCGGCCGGAGAATCCCACGACCGCGATCCGGTCGTCCCCGTGCTCGCCCTGCTCTCCGCGCCGCCCTGGGCCGTCGCCGTACGCGTCTTCGGTCATCGCCCCGTCGCCCGCTCGTCCATCAGGCGCCGCAGCGACGCCGGGCGCATGTCCGTCCAGACCTCTTCGATGCGGCGCAGGCACCGCACGCGGGACCCCGTGGTGCCCTCGGGGTACCAGCCGGGCGGGTCGGCCCGGTCGGCCGGCCACAGCGCGTACTGCTCCTCGTCGTTGACGACGACGCGGTACGCGCTGTCGTCCTGCTCGTCTGTTGCCGGATGTGTCACCGGAAGTCCTTCGCGAAGTACCGGGCGGCGGCCCTGGGAGCGGCGTGCGGGGAGGGGCATGCGGGGAGGGGCGGAGGCAGCCGGCTCAGACCTGGCCGAGCAACTCCTCGGAGATGACGGGCTGGTGGTAGGTGCAGGTCCCCGACCGGACCATCGAGCCGTGCAGCCGCTCGGCGGGGATGAGGAGCTTGTCGCCCTCCTCCATGGGGATCATGTGGCCCACGTTGTTCCAGAAGTGCATCTGTCCGACCTCCACGACGACGAGCCGGTGGTCGTCGTGGACATGGGTGGTGGAGGTCTCCTCGTGGGACTCCACGAACGTCTCCAGGTCGACCTCGATGCCGTTCTCCGAGATCAGGGCGTCCAGCTTCTCCGCCTTGACCTTGTACTCGTCGAGCCGGTCCGCCCAGTCCAGCTGCACGGCGAGGTCCTCGTCCGAGAGCGCGGCGAGCCGCCGCGCGTCCTCGAAGCCGCGGTGGAAGGAGAGCGCCGCGTCGGCGCCGAACCGCGCGACGAGCGGTCCGAGCAGCGCTCCGGTCAGTTCGGCCACGCCCTCCCCGGTCAGCGGGCGCACCCCGGTGAAGTACGCGGCGCCCTCGTCGCCGAACGCGTCCTGGAACACCTCGGCGTACGCGGCCGCGGTGACGGCCTCGTCCAGGCGGTGGTGGACCCAGGCGCCCAGGAACTCGCCGAGGCGCGCGCGGTCGCGGGCCACCGAGTGCAGGTGGTTGGCGCCCGCCAGCGACGAGCCGAGCAGGAACTGCCAGTAGGCGTACGGCTCGGGGGACAGCTCCGCACCGGCCAGCAGCGCCCGGTAGTGCGGCGTGCGGTCCGCGCGGTCGCGGAGGTCGTCGAGCAGCAGCCCGCGCAGTGCGGCGTGCGCGGTGCCGTAGTCGCCGAGCAGGCCGCGGCTCACGGCGCTCTGCACCGCGGGGCGCGCCGCCGTCAGCTGCACCAGGGCGAACGTCGCCGCCTCGGTGCGGTGGCGGCAGGACCGGGCCACGTCGAGGGCCCGGCCGGGGCGCGCCCGCCGCTCCTCCAGGACGCCCTGCACATGGCGGGTGACGGCGTCGGGTCCGCCCTCCGGCGGAGTGTGCTCCTCGCCCAGCCAGTGGAACAGGTGGTTCTCGAGGACCTGGCCCGCCCGCAGTGCCAGGACGCGGTTGTCCAGCGAGTGGAACGCCTCTGCGTCGGCGGCGCTCGGGTGGTCGTCGCCGCCGGCCCGCACGAACAGCTGGTCGGCGTCGTGAACGGTGCGCAGCATCCGGTGACCGAGGAGACCGCTCAGCCGCAGCGCACGGTCGGCGGTCAGCGGCGTGCCGTAGTCGAGGAAACCCAGGTCGTGCGGGCGGACGGGCCGCCGGAACGGATTGTCCTCGTTGACCAGTTCTTCCGCCGTCGCGCTGCGGAAAGGTGAATTCGCTGCGTATCGCCGGACGATTCCATTGGGATCGTCCGGCGCGCTCTTGATACGCGAAACAGGGGACATGAGTTCTTTTCCCTTTCTTCGGCGCCGGAGTGACGCACTGTTCCATGCGGCCTCGAGCGGATAAGAAGCTAACAACGGGGTTCGACGGGAGTCGTCCAACCAGGGGTGGAAATGCCGTCTCCCACCAGCAGTTGAGGCTTCTGGGCAAGTGACCGCCGCGATGGTTATGGTGGCTGGGCCGGCCGACCCGTGAACCCGAACACGGCCGCGAATAGGGAGTGGAGCGATGACCGAGACCGTGACCAGTCCGCCGCCCGGGAGTGAGGACGGCGGCCGCTTATTGCGTGAGTGGCTGGCCCGAAACCGTCGGGAGAACCGGGTGCTCTGGGACGAGACCACTCGCTCCTGCCAGGTATTCGGCTTCGCCGAGACCCAGCAGATGCTGAAGGACCCGCGGACGTTCTCCTCGGACTTCGGCAGACTGGTGCCGCCCGACGCGGGAGCGGCACAGACCACGTCCGACGGCCGCCCGGTGCCGAACCTCCTTGAGGGGCATCTGAGCGTCACCGACCCACCGCGCCACAGCAAGCTGCGCAAGCTGGTCGGTCAGGCGCTCACCCCGCGCGCCGTGCTCGAACTCGAAGGCAAGATCACCGAGATCACCGCGGGACTCCTCGACGCCATGGCGGGCCGGAACGAGATGGACATGGTGACCGGGTTCTTCAATCCGCTGCCCGTGACCGTCATCGCGGAACTGCTCGGTGTCCCGGCGGCCGACCACGGGATGTTCCGCGGCTGGGCCGACGCACTGGTCTCCGCCAACCACGACGCGGGCGCCGTCGACGCCGAGCGCCTGCACCTGCCGCAGGACATGGCCGGACTGCTCCTTGAGATGCAGGACTACATCCTCGACCACGCCGCCCACCGGCGGCGCGAACCGTCCGACGACGTGCTCAGCCGGCTGGTGGCCGCGGAGGTGGACGGTGAACGGCTCAGCGAGACCGAGGTGTTCACCATCACCCTCATGCTGCTGCTCGCCGGGCACATCAGCACCACC
Source organism: Streptomyces sp. NPDC029674 (assembly GCF_044903205.1). NCBI lineage: Bacteria > Bacillati > Actinomycetota > Actinomycetes > Kitasatosporales > Streptomycetaceae > Streptomyces > Streptomyces sp. NPDC029674. The sequence continues at coordinate 22,765 of NZ_JBJDPY010000005.1, read as the reverse complement.
CTGCTCCTCGGCAACAGCCTGATCTGCCTCGACGAGAACCCCGCGGCCCTCGCCGCTCTGCGCGAGGACCCCTCGGCGGTCCCCGGCGCCCTGGAGGAGGTGCTGCGCTACAGCCCGCCCGCCCCGCTGGCGTACCGGCTGACCACGCGCGACACCACACTCGGCGGGGTGGACATCCCGGCGGACGTGATGGTGGCTTCCTGGGTCCTTTCGGCCAATCACGACGAGCGCCAGTTCACCGACCCGGAGACCTTCGACATCACCCGCAGCCCCAACCCGCACCTGTCGTTCGGGCACGGCATCCACTTCTGCATCGGCGCGCCACTGGGCCGGATGGAGGCCCGGATCGCGCTGGGGATGTTCCTCGAGCGCTGTGGTGAACTGCGCTTCGCCGAGCCGCCCGTCCCCTACACCTCACCGACCGTCCTCGGCTCCAAGCGCATGGTGCTGTCGAGCCCTCTCGCCTGACCTGCGGGAACGGGCTCGGCGTCATGGGACCGGAAGGGGCAGCGGCCCTCTCCGGTCTCCGGCCCCTCCGGGGCGTCGGCCAGGAAGTACTGCCGCCACTCCCGGTTGTCCGGGTCGCCGTACGAGCCCAGTTCCGGGGACGCCTCGACGGCGTCGTAACGGCTGAGCCGCTTGCGGATGATGCGCCGCGCCGCGGCCCCGGGCGGCGTGTCGGCACCCAACTCCTCGAAGACCCAGCGCGGCTGGAAGGTGATGAAGAAGACGGGGCTGTGCCGGCTGCGGCGCAGCACGTGCGCCGGGGTGTTGCAGACCACGAAGATCGGAGTGCCGCCGAAGCTGAACTCCCACCACGGGTCGTCCGTGTCCCGGGGCACCTCGGCGGGCCACGGGCTCTCGTCCGTGTCGTGCAGATGCTGGAGCACCGACCAAAATTTGTCCCGGTACTCGTCCATCGTGCGCGTGCGGCCGTCGGGACGGAAGAAGACGATGAGCGAGGTCTCGCGGCCCAGTTCGCGGTATCCGTCCAGGTACTCGGTGAGCGTGTCGCCGAGTCCGTCCCACGTGCTCCGGTCGTCGAGGGACTCCACGAAGCCGAAGCGCAGACTGTTCCGCTTGGTCCCCGACACCGCGAAGGTACAGGGAAAGGGCGAAGTGTCCGACAGGAGTGTCTCCTGCAATTCCCGAATGCATGCGGTTCCCCACTCGGGTATATCTCCGATGACGTTCTCTGTCATGTGAATTCACCCCGCCGGTAGCTTTCCCTTGCGCTGCCCTGACCCCCGGGCACCGATCGGCGAGGACGCTACCAGTGCCCGTCGGTGCGGGTCTTCCAACTTGAGTAGGCATTCCGCTCTGCAACTCAGTGTGCAGGCACGGGGTGTTGCGTGAACCGTAGGATGTGCGGCATCTTTCGGTGGTGCTGCGGGAAAAGCCGACCGCCGTTATCCCTTACCGGACCGCCGTTATCCCTTGCCGGACCGCCGTTATCCCTCAGAAAAAGGAGAATCAGATGCCCGCTCTCGATGCGCGGACTTTCGAAGGCGCGGCGGCCGCCGCGGAGCTGGAGCGCGTCCTGGACGCGCACCCCGGTGTCGAGCGCTCCGCCGTGCTGACCGAGACGAGGCCGGACGGCACGCCGGTGCGCACGGCCTATGTGGTCCCCCGCCGCAACGACGCCGTCACGGACGACGGTGCCGCCCTCGGCCGGCAGTACGTCGCCGAATGGCAGGGAGTGTACGACCACGTCTACGCCCAGCCCGCCTCCGACGACCCCACCTTCGACATCCGGGGCTGGCTGAGCAGCTACACCGGGGGAGAGCTGAGCGAGGACGACATGCGTGCCTGGCTGGACGGCACGGTGACCCGGATCAAGAGCCTGGGTGCCCGGCGCATCCTCGAAGTGGGCTGCGGCACGGGCCTGTTGCTGCACCGTCTCGCACCCGGCACCGACCGCTATCTGGCCAGCGACATCTCGGCGGGCGCGCTGGACCGCATCCGCGGCTCGTTCGGAGACCGGCTGCCGGACGGTGTGGAGGTCTTCCAGGCACCCGCGGACGACCTGTCGGCGGTGGCGCCCCGCTCCGTCGACGGCTTCGTCGTGAACTCGGTGTCGCAGTACTTCCCGGACGAGGAGTATCTAGACCGGGTCGTACGCCAGGCCGTCGACGCGGTGGACGAGGGCGGCTACCTCTTCATCGGGGACGTGCGCTCGGCGGCGGTGAACCGGGCGTTCAGCGCGGGCCTGGAGCTGTCCCGCGCTCCGCGGCGGGCACCCAGCGAGAAGGTGCAGGCACTGGTCGAGCGCCGCTGCTGCACGGGCACGGAACTCATCATCGACCCGAGCTACTTCACCTCCCTCCTCGGCCGGCTGCCGCGCGTCGCGCACGTGGCCGTGCTGCTGCGGAGGGGCGCGCGCCGCACCGAGATGAACAGGTTCCGCTACGACGTGGTGATCCGCCTCGACCGGCTGCCCGGCGGTGAGGCCGCCGTGCCCGAGTGGCGTCCCTGGGAGCGGGACCGCTGGGGCGCGGCCGAACTCCGTCGCCACCTCGAGGACGAGCGCCCGGCGGTGCTCGGACTGCTCGGTGTGCCCAACGCGCGCGTGCTCTCCGACCACCTGGCCTGCGAACTGCTCTCGCGGCCCGACCGCCCCGCCGTGGCGGCCGAGGTGCTCGACCGGGCCCGCGCCGAGGCCGGCAGCGGGGTCGACCCGGAGGAGATCTGGTCGCTCGGTGACGACCTGCCCTACGCCGTCCGCCTCAGCTGGGCCCGCTCCCTGCCCGACGGGGCGTTCGACGTGAGTCTGGTCCGCGTCGACGACGCGTCGGCGGCATCGGCGCCGGAGGTGCGCTTCCCCGAGGAGCCCGCCCCGCCGCGCCTCCCCGTCAACCGGCCCTGGTACGGGCGGGTGGAGAACCTGAGCCCGGTCAAACTCCGTGCCCATGTGCGCGAGCAGGGCGCCGAGTCCGTGATGCCGGGCCGCTTCGTGCTGCTCGAGTCGCTGCCTGACGCGCACGGCGACGGGACCGCCGAGGAGGCGCTGCGCTCGATTCAGTGGGCCTGATCCCGCAAGGTCGGCCGGGCAAATTCCTTGCCTTATGCACAGATTGGTCCGGCATGTGGTGACGGTAAGAGGCGGGGCTCGGTGGCTGAATAAGTGTAGCTGTAATACATAGTGATAACAGTTTTCATATTGCAAAAAGTGCGGAAGCTCGGAGTTGGAGCGGAAGTAGCGCCTCCTCGCCCGCTGCCGTCAGGCCGACGGGAGCGAAAATCGCGCCAACCTAAAGCGGAGGACTGGCTTCCGTCTATTTTGTGTAAGGCTCACATAGGCTGTGGCTCATAACGGCCCACGCTGTTCAATGCTTTGCAGCGAGCCGGCGGATGTGATGACTCGTCTGATGGGGGACTGGCAATGCGGGGCGTGAGTGCGATACCAGCCGTGGACGGCCGGGATGAATGGATGCCCGCGCGGTCCAGAACGGCCGCGTGCAACGGCCGCATAAAGCTGCTGCTCGGCGACGAGCAGCCCTTGGTGCGCCGCGGATTGCGCGCGCTCTTCGAAAGCGACCCGGCGTTCCGCGTCCAGGGCGAGGCGGGCAACGGAAGCTCTCTGCTGGAACTGGCGAGCGCTCACCGCCCGGACATGGTCCTCATGGACGTCGACCTCCCCGGCCCCGACGTCCTCGACGTGGTCCGCCGCCTGGTCGGGGACCGGCCCGACGGCAGTACCGGTGTGGTGCTCCTGGCCTCCGAGGGCGGCCTCGCCGACGGCCGGGTGCTGGGCGCCGCCCGCGCGGGTGTGCGCGGCTTCCTCTTCAAGCGGGAATCCTCCGAGATCGTCTCGGGCGTACGAGACGTCGCCCGGGGCGGCGCCGCCATGAGCCCGGCCATCGTGGGCCAAGTACTCAAGGCGCTGCGCAGGACCCACCGGCCCGCCGCGTTCCGCCCGTCCGGCGAACTCGCCCTGCTCACCCCGCGCGAGCTGCAGATCTTCCAGCTCGTCGCCCAGGGACTCACCAACCAGCAGATCGCCGACGTGCTGGTCCTTTCGGAAGCCACGGTCAAGTCCCACTTCAACCGCATCTGCCGCAAACTGGCCCTGCGCAACCGTGTCGACGCGGTGATCCTCGCCTACGAAATGGGCGTCGCGGGAACCGTCACGGAACCCTGCTCCACCGCCTGACGGTGTGGGGCGCCGGACCGCGGGCGCCCCACACCGACGGCTATGCCGACGGCACTTCGCAGCCGTGCGCCACGCCCAGTATCCGGGCCATGTCGGCGACCACTTCGGTAAGCCGTTCGTGCAGGTAGAAGTGGCCACCGGCGAAGACCCGGGAGCTGAACTCCCCATCCGTTACTTCGCTCCAGCGCAGCATTTCCCCGGGGCGCACATGCGGGTCGTCCGTGCCGCAGAAGGTCGTGACCGGGGAGGAGATCCGCGCCCCGGGCTCCGGCCGGTAGGTCTCGATCAGCCGGTAGTCGTCCCGAATGGCCGGCAGGAACAGGGACCGGAAGTCGGCGCTGTCGAGGACGGCGTCCGACGTGCCCTCCAGCGCGCGCAGATCCTGCACCAGCGCGTCGTCCGACAGGAGGTGCACCGCCGACGCGCGGGCCGCGTGCGGTGCGGGCCGCCCCGACACGCACAGCCGGGCGAGCCCGCCAGGGCAGGCCCGCTCGATCCGCCTGGCCACTTCGAAGGCCACGACGGCTCCCATGCTGTGCCCGAACAGCACCAACGGCCGTTCGCGCGTCACCGGCAGCGCCGCGGTGATCTCGTCCGCCAGGGCTTCGATGCTCGGGGCGGGCGGCTCGTCGAACCGGTCCTCGCGGCCCGGGTACTGCACCGCCAGAACCTCCACCCCGGGTGCGAGACCCCGGCCCCACCCCTGGTACGAACTCGCGCCGCCACCCGCGTGCGGAAGGCACGCCAGGCGAGGCGCCCCCGGACGCGCCCGGTGCCGGCGCACCCACCGCCCGGGATCTGTCATTTCGGCCGTCATGCTGCTTCTCCCGCATGTCTTTTGCCCGTGGCGACCCGAAGGGGCATCGTCTGTGGCCAAGGTCTCCGGATAATTCCCGGCCGCCTGAGGAGCCGCGATCGTACATATGCGATGAGCCGCGGACAAGGGCGGGTATACGGCCGCGCATAACGCGGAACCACAGTTGGAGACGTCGATGACTACCGGAGTTGGACGACGCCCACGGACCCCGCTGCTACGTTCGGCCCGGGCCGATGGAGACGATTACCGGATCCATCGGAGAGCCACGATTCCGGGAATGCCGAGAATCACTACCAGGGCACCCGGCCCGCTGTCCCGAAGAGAGAAAACAGGGGACCCGCGCAGTGACGAGTACCGAGGACCGGACCGAGATATCCCGCGAGGGGATTTCCCCCGAGGAGCAGAGGCGCGAACTCACCAGGCTGCTGCTGGCCGAGGCGGGTCTTGAACGGCCGGACGCGGCCTTCGCCCCCATATCCGCCCGAGGGGCGGGGGACGGCGCCGCCGGATCGGCGCGCACGCCGCTGACCGCCGCGGAAGAACGCATGTGGTTCCTGCGGCACCTGCGGCCGGACGACATCGCCTACAACCTGTGCGGTGGCATACGGCTCACCGGTGACCTCGCCCCCGCCGCGCTGACCGCCGCCGTCACCGGCCTGGTGGCCGCCCACGACATCCTGCGCACCGTCTATCCGGCCGGCGACGACGGGGCACCGGTCCGCAAGGTCCTGCCTCCGCCCGACGCGGTCCCGCTGCACCTCACCGAGCTGGGCGCCCTGCCCGACGACGAGCGGGCCCGCGCGGCGGAACGCGTCATCGAGCAGGAGGGGCGCCGCCCCTTCCGGCTCGCCGACGAGACCCCGCTGCGTCTGCGCCTGTTCCGCTTCACGCCGACCGATCACCTGCTCACCATGACGGTGCACCACATCGCCTTCGACGACACCTCCTGGGGGCGCGTCCTCGACGAACTCGCCGCCCGGTACACGGTGGAGAGCGGCGCCGAAGGTTCCCTGCCGGCCCGCCCGTCCGTGCAGTACGCCGATGTCGCACGCTGGGAGAGGGCGCAGCTTGACAGCGGCGCCTGGAGCGACCAACTGGACTACTGGAAAAGCCACCTGGGGCAACGGTCCGGGGTCCTCGCCCTGCCCTTCGACCACCCCGGCACGGAAGGCGCCGACACGGAAGGGGCCGACACGGACGGTGTCCCGTGCGACGCACTCCTCGGCCCCGAGGACAGCCATGCCCTCCGAGGGCTGGCCCGCACGAGCGGAGTGACGCTGCACACCGCGCTGCTCGCCGCCTACCAGGCCGTACTGCACCGCTGGAGCGGCGAGAGCGACATCGCGGTCGGCTCGCCCGTCGTCAACCGCGGCCGGACCGAATTCGAGGACGTCCTCGGCAACTTCGGCAACACCGTCGTCCTCCGCACCGACCTGACGGGCGTCCCCTCCTTCCGCGCGCTCCTCGCCCGTACCCGCGACACCTGCGCCGAGGCCTTCGCCCACCAGGACGTCCCCTTCGACCGGGTGGTCGAGGCGCTGCGGCCCGCCGACGCGGTCGGTCAGGCCCAGCTGTTCGACGCGGTGTTCTCCTTCGTCACCGCACAGCCCCGCCGGGTGGTGACTCCCGCCGTGACCTTCGCCGAACACCCGCACCACAACGGCACCGCGCGCTTCCCGCTCGTCCTCGAAGTGCGGGAGGCCCCCGACGGGCTCGCCTTCGGGCTCACCGGCAGGGCCGATCTCTTCTCGCCGACGGCGCTGGAGCGGATGCTGGGCCACCTCCTGACGTTCCTGCGGGACGCGGTCGCCCACCCGGACGTACCCCTGAGCGCACTGCGGCTCCTCACCGAGGCGGAGGAGCACAGGGCACTGACCGAGTGGAGCCGCTCCCGCGAGGACCCCGCCGAGGACCGCCCGCTGCACCGCCTGGTGGCCGAGCAGGCGGCCCGCACCCCCGACCTGGTCGCCGTCGTCGCGGGGGACACCACCCTCACGTACCGCGAACTGGACCGGCGATCGGACGACTTGGCGGCCCGGCTGCGCGCCGAAGGGGTGGGCCCCGAGCGCATCGTGGGCGTGCACCTGGCCCGCACGCCCGATCTGGTGGTGGCGCTCCTGGCGGTACTGAAGGCGGGCGGCGCGTTCATGCCGCTGGAGCCGGACTGGCCCGCTCTGCGGCTGCGGTCCGTCGTGCGCGACAGTGGCCCCCTGCTGGTGCTCACGGACAGCCGGCACACCGCCGCACCACCACCGCTGGACGTCCCCGTGCTCGACCTCGCGCACCCCCTGGCCCCGGTCGAGGGCCCGGCCGCCACCGGTGGCGAGCCCGCGATGGAGAACGTTGCCTACGTCATTCACACCTCAGGTTCGACCGGCACCCCGAAGGGCGTGATGATCCGCCACCAGGCCATCTCCAACCGCCTGGTGTGGCAGTCCGCACTGCTCGGCATGACCAGCGACGACCGTGTCCTGCACAAGGCGCCCATGGGCTTCGACATCTCGGTGAACGAGATCTTCCTGCCGCTGGTCAACGGCGCCCGGCTCGTCCTCGCGGACCCCGGCGCACACGGCGACGTGGGATACCTGGCCGAGCTGATCGAACGGGAACGGGTCACCTTCCTCTACATCGTCGCCTCGATGCTGGAGGTCCTCCTCGAGCGCGACGACATCACCAGAACCGCCCGCTCGATCCGCCACCTCTGGTGCGGCGGCGAGGCGCTCACCCCCGCGCTCTACCGACGCTTCCGCGACCGTCTCGACGCCACCATGTACCACGGCTACGGACCCGCCGAGACGACCATCGGGATCAGCTGCCAGGTCTTCGACGAGGACGAGGACGGCGCGGTCGTCACCCTCGGCAGGCCCAACCCCAACGCCCGCCTGTACGTGCTCGATCCCTCCCTGCGACCCGTGCCGGTGGGCGTGGTGGGGGAGATCCACATCGGCGGAATGCCGCTGGCCCGCGGCTATCTGAACGACCCGGCACGCACGGCCCTGTCGTTCGTGCCCGATCCGTTCGGCACCGAGCCCGGAGGGCGTCTCTACCGGACCGGGGACCTGGCCCGCTACCGCGAGGACGGGCGCGTGGAGTTCATCGGCCGCGCCGACCACCAGGTCAAGGTCCGTGGCTTCCGCATCGAGCTGGGGGAGGTGGAGGCGGCCCTCACCGCCCACCCCGCCGTGCGCCGCGCCGTGGCCCTGGTGCGTTCCGGGGAGCCGGGCGGAGACCGGCTCGCGGCGTGGTGCGTGCCCGAACAGGACGTGACGGAGGGCGAGTTGCGCGCATGGCTCGTGGCCCGCCTCCCGCACTACGCGGTACCCGGCGAACTGCACCTGCTGCCCGCCCTGCCGCTGACCGCCGCGGGCAAGACCGACCGTGCGGCGCTGCTCGCTCTGGAGCCGGCCCGCGCCCCCGCCGTCGCCGTGGTCCGCCCCGAGAGCGACCTGGAACGCGAGGTCGCCGCCGTGTGGACCGAACTCCTCGGCCGCACCGACATCGGCACCCGGCACAACTTCTTCGACGTGGGCGGGCACTCGCTGCTGCTCGTGCGCGCGCAGAACCTGTACAGGCAGCGCCTGGGCAGGGACATCCCCCTGGTCGAGCTGTACGACCACCCCACCGTGGCCGCACTCGCGGCCCACCTCTCCCGGCAGCCCGGCAACGGCGACGACCCGGAGCTGGAACGCGTACGCGCCCGGGCCCGGCGCCGCAAGCAGCGCGGGACCCGGGGGACGACGGACGCCGCGACCCACGACGCACCCGGTGAGAGGACGTGATGAGGACTGTGGAGAACGAACCGGCACCCGGCGCCGAGGCGACCGACGTGGAGCACTCCGACACGGACATCGCCGTCATCGGCATGGCGGGACGCTTCCCGGGCGCCCGCGACCTGACGGCCTTCTGGGACAACCTGACGGCAGGACGCGAGTCGGTCACCCCGCTCAGCGACGCCGACTACCTCGCCGCGGGCGGCGACCCGGACCTGCTCGACGATCCTCACCTGGTCAAGACGGCCGCCGTCGTCGACGGCATCGACGAGTTCGACGCCGAGTACTTCGGCTACCCGCCCGCCGAGGCGGAGCTGCTCGACCCGCAACAGCGCCTCTTCCTCGAATGCGCGCACCACACCCTGGAGCACGCCGGCTACGGACCGGGCACCACCCGGGGCATGGTGGGCGTGTACGCCGGGGCCCAGCAGAGCCGCTACTTCCTCGACCACGTCTACCCCCGGGTGCGTGCCGGGGACGGCCTGGCCCTGCACCACGCGCAGCTCGGCAACGTCAACAGCACGCTGGCCACCCGCGTCTCCTACGAACTCGGCCTGACGGGTCCCAGCCTGTCCGTGCAGACCGCCTGCTCGACCTCGCTCGTCGCGGTGCACCTCGCCTGCCAGGACCTGCTCGACGAGCGCTGCGACGTCGCGCTCGCCGGTGGCGTGTCCCTCAACCCGGCCCTGCGCCGGGGCTACCGCCATGTGCAGGACGGACCGTTCTCCCGGGACGGGCGGTGCCGCCCCTTCGACGCCGACGCCACCGGCATGATCGGAGGCGAGGGAGTAGGCGCTGTGCTCCTCAAGCGCCTGGCCGACGCCCTCGCCGACGGCGACCACATCCATGCCGTCATCAAGGGCACCGCGGTCAACAACGACGGCGACCGGAAGGTGGGCTTCGCCGCCCCCAGCGCCGCCGGCCAGGCCGAAGTGATCGTCACCGCCCGGACCCTGGCGGGAGTGGACGCCGACACCATCGGTCTCATCGAGGCCCACGGCACCGGCACACCGGTCGGCGACCCCATCGAAGTCGCGGCGCTGACCAGGGCGTTCCGCCTCGACACCGACCGCACCGGCTACTGCGCGCTCGGCTCGGTCAAGAGCAACATCGGGCATCTGGACTCCGCGGCGGGGATCGCCGGTCTCATCAAGGCAGTCCTCGCCCTGGAACACCGCACCGTGCCGCCGACCCTGAACTTCCACACGCCCAACCCGCACCTGGCGCTCGACACGACCCCCTTCTACGTACCCACCACCACCCGGCCCTGGCCCGCCGCGGACCACCCGCGCCGCGCCGGGGTCAGCTCCCTGGGCATCGGCGGCACCAACGCGCACGTCGTCCTGGAGGAGGCCCCCACCCGTGCGCCGCGCGCCGAGAGCACCGCCGAACACGTCCTCGTGCTCTCCGCCCGCACGCCCGACGCCCTCGACGACCTCGGCCGCCGGCTCGGCCGACGCCTCCAGGACGAGCCGGGCCTCGCCCTGGCCGACGTGGCCCACACGCTGCACTCCGGCCGCCGCGCCCACCCCCACCGGCGCGCCGTCGTCGCCCGCGACACCGCCGAAGCGGCCCGCGCGCTCACTCCGGGCGGCCCCGCCCACCGGGCGGTCCCCGGACGCCCGGTGGTCTTCCTCTTCCCCGGCGCGGGATCGCAGCACCTCGGCATGGGCCGCGACCTGTACGACAGCGAACCCGTCTTCCGCGAGCAGATCGACCGCTGCGCCGAGATCCTCCGTCCGCATCTGCCCATGGACCTGCGGCACATGCTGTACGAGGAGGAACCCGCGACCGGCGGGGTCTTCCCGGCCCTCCTGTCCACCGAGTACGCGCTGGCCGGGCTCGTGATGTCCTGGGGGCTCCGGCCCACCGCGCTGCTCGGCCACAGCCTCGGCGAGTACACCGCGGCCTGCGTGTCCGGCGTACTGCGCCTGGAGGAGGCCCTGCCGCTGGTCGTACGGCGCGAGGAACTGTTCGCCCGTGCCGCCGGAGGCGGCGGCATGCTGGGAGTGGCCCTCGACGAGGCCGAGGCGAGAGCGCTCGACCCGGAACTGTCGCTCGCCGCCGTCAACGGGCCCCGCGCGTGCGTCCTCGCGGGACCGGAGCCCGCGCTGGCCCGCGCCGAACGACGGCTGACGGAACACGGCATCGACCACCGGCGCATCCGCTTCGGCGCGGCCGCCCACTCCCCCCTGCTCGACCCGGTCCTCGACACCTACGCGCAGGCGCTGAGCACCGTCGGACTCGGCGCCCCCGACATCCCGTACGTCTCCAACCTCACCGGGGACTGGGTCACCGCCGAGCAGGCCACGGACCCCGCCGCCTGGGTGCGCCACACCCGGGAACCCGTGCGGTTCTCGGACGGCCTGCGCACCGTCCTCGCGGAAGGCGACCCACTCGTTCTGGAGGTCGGCCCCGGACGGGCCCTGGCCACCCTGGTCCGGAGCCAGGCCGGTCCTGCCACGCCGGTGGTGCCGTTGATGCGCCACCCCCAGGCCCGGGAGCCCGACCGCCGCACCCTCCTCCAAGCCGTGGGGGACGCCTGGAGCCACGGCGCGGACATCGACTGGAACGCCCTGCCCACCGACCACGCCCCACGCCGTGTCCCGCTGCCCGGCTACCCCTTCGCCCGCACCCGGCACTGGATCGACGTCCAGCCGCTCACCGCTGTGGCCGGGTCCGCGAAGCCCCCGCAGGCGCAGGGGTTCCCGGTCGAGCTCCACGCGCACCTCGACTGGATGACCGACGCCGAGCAGCGCCTGCGCGCCGAGCACGCCGCCCGCCGGCTGCCCGCGGGACTGACCGAGAACCTCGACGCCCTCGCCTCGGCCCATGTCAGCGCGCTGCTGCGCCGGGCAGGCATCCCCACCACCCCCGGCTCGGTCGTCGAACGCGCCGCCGTCCACGCCGCGTTCCGTACCGTCCCCGCCTACCGGCCGTTCGTGGACGCCCTCCTTGGCATGCTCGCCGACGACGGCATCCTGACCGCCGACGCCGACGCCGACGCCGACGCCGACGCCGACGCCGACGCCGACGCCGACGCCGACGCCGACGCCGACGCCGACGCCGACGCCGACCGGCTGCGCTTCACACCGGCCGTCGCCGACGTCGGCGACCCGGCCGCGCTCACCGCCGCGTTCGTCCGGGCCCACCCCGACCAGGCCGAGGACCTCGCCTACCTCGATCACTGCGTACGCCACTACCCGCAGGTCCTGTCCGGGGAGGTGGCGGGCACCGAAGTGCTGCTGCCCGACGGCAGCGACGAGCGCCAGCGGGCCCTGATCGACCGCCGCCTGGCCTACAGCGACATTCCGCTCTACCGCCGGCTCATCGCCCGGACGGTCGCCAGGCTGTCCGCCGAGGCCGGTGGGCGACCCGTGCGCATCCTGGAGATCGGTGCCGGACGCGGCTATCTCACCTGGGACGTGGCCGAAGAGCTGCGCTCCCTGCCCGGCGTCGAGTACCACTTCACCGACCTGGGCCGCTCCTTCGTCCTCGACGGCCAACGCCAGGCTGAGAAGCGGGAGTTGACCGACCTCCGGTTCGGGGTCCTCGACATCACCCGTGACCCGGCACCGCAGGGCTACCCGGCCGCCTCCTTCGACCTGGTCCTGGCCTTCAACGTGCTGCACGCCACCCCCGACCTGCGCCAGGCCGTGCGCCACGCCTGCGGACTCCTCGTCCCCGACGGGGTGGCGATGCTGCTCGAGGCGTCCCGGCAGCAGCGCTGGTCACTGATGACCACCGGCCTGTACGAAGGCTGGTGGTACTTCGACGACGACCTGCGCGAGGGCTCCCCGCTCGTCGGCCCGAAGGTGTGGCAGGAGCTGCTGCGCACCGAGGGCTTCGCCGACGTCACCACCTTCCCCCGCTCCGGGACCGACGACCGCTCCGGCACCGATGATCGCTCCGGCGCCGACGACGAGAGCGACCACACTCTGGTCGTCGCCCGCCGCGGCACGGCACCCCGCGCCGACGCGCCCGCCGGCCCTCCGGCCGCCGCCGTCGGCCGCTCCTTCAACCGGCGCCCCGACCTGTCCGTGGCCTACACGGCCCCGACGAGCCCCCGCGAGAAGGAGGTCGTGGCGGTCTGGGAGGAGGTGCTCGGCATCGACGGCATCGGCGTCCACGACAACTTCTTCGACCTGGGCGGGGAATCGCTCCTGGCCATGCAGCTGATGGCGCGGCTGCGCGACCGGTGCGGCGCCGACCTGTCGCTGCGCCGCATCTTCGACGCCCCCACCGTCACCGACCTCATCCTCCTCGTCGAGCAGGCCGCACCGGCCACCGCGGGCCGCATCCGCCCCAGCGCCCGCCGCGGCCGACCGGCGGCCGTGCCGGCCGCGGCCGCCCAGGGCGGGACGTCCGAGCAGCACGACAAGACCGACAAGACGGAGTAGCCGTGTCCCTGGCCGAGCACCCCCAGTCCACCGCCCCCGCCGACACCGGACTGCTGCGCTTCCCCGCCTCCTACGCCCAGCAGCGCATGTGGTTCTTCCACCACCTGCAGCGGGACAACCCGTACTACAACATCCCTCTCGCGCTGCGCTGGTCGGGCCGTGTCGATGTGGCCGCGCTGCGCTCCGCCCTGGAACAGGTGGTGGCGCGCCACGAGATCCTGCGCACCACCTTCACCACGGAGAACGGCGAACCGCGCCAGGTGGTGGCCCCTTCCGGCGCCGCGTCCCTCGACACCGTGGAGCTGGCGCCCGAGCAGGAGCGGCAGTGGGCCCTCGACTGGGTGGACCGGCCCTTCGACCTGACCCGGGGGCCGCTGCTGCGGGCCGCGCTGGTGACCACCGCCCCCGACCGGCACCTGCTGGTCCTCTGCCAGCACCACATCATCACCGACGGCTGGTCGCTCAACCTCCTCACCCGCGAGCTGACCGCCTTCTACCGCGAGCACCTCACCGGCGAGCCCACCGGTCTGCCGCCGCTGGAGATCCAGTACGCCGACTTCGCCGAATGGCAGCGCGACCGGCTCTCCAGCGACGAACTGGAACGACAACTCGCCTATTGGCGTACGCAGTTGAGCGGAGACCTGCCGAGCCTGCGGCTGCCCGTGGACCGCCCGCGCCCCGAGGAGCAGACCTTCCGCGGCGCTCGCGTCGACCTCACCCTGCCCGCCGAACTGACCGAGGCGCTGACCGCTCTCGGCCGCACCTATCGGGCAACCCTGTTCATGACCCTGTTCGCCGGCGTCAGCGCACTGCTGCACCGCTACACCGGGCAGGACGACATACTGATCGGCTCTCCGGTGGCGGGCCGCGACCAGGTCGAGACCGAGTCGCTGCTCGGCCTGTTCGTCAACACCCTCGTACTGCGTGGCGACCTGTCCGGCGGACCGTCGTTCGCCCAACTGCTCGCCCGCGTACGGCAGATGTGCGCCGGTGCCTTCGCCCACCAGGACGTGCCGCTCGACAAGCTGGTGGAGGACCTCCAGCCCGATCGCGACGCGAGCCGCACACCACTGTTCCAGACCCTCTTCGCACTGCAGAACAGCCCGGACACCGAACGCGCGCTGCCGGGCGCGCAGTTGCGGGCGGAGGCGCTGCCGCGCGCGTCGACCCGATTCGACCTGGAGTTCCACCTCTGGCAGGACGGCGGACAGCTGCGCGGCACGATCGTGTACAGCACCGACCTCTTCGACGAGTCCACGGTGCGCGGACTGACGGACCATCTGCACCGCCTCCTCGCCGAAGCCGTCCGCACCCCCGAACGCCCCGTGACGGACCTGCCCCTGCACGACGCGGACGCCGCCCCCGCCCCGGCCGCCCTCGCACCCGACACCGTCCCGGCACGCCTCACCGCGCAGACCCTCCGCACCCCCCGGGCCACGGCCCTCACGACAGGCACGGACCGGCACACATACGCGGATCTCGACGTACGCGTGCGGGCCGCCGCCCACTGGCTGCACGCCCAGGGGCTGCGCCACGGCGACCGCGCCGCCCTGTGCCTGCCACCGGGGCCCGTCTCCGTGACGGCGGCGCTCGCCCTGCTGCGGCTGGGCGCGGTCTGCGTCCCGCTCGATTCCGCGCTGCCCGAGGCGGCCGCCCGCGCCTTCCTCGCCGCCAGTGGGGCCGGGGTCCTGCTCACCGCAGGCCCACCGCCCTGGCCGGACACCGTGCCCGCCCTGGACCTCACCGGCCTGCCGACCGCCCTGCCCGACGGCGCCGAAGAGCCGCAGGGCCCGCCCGTACGCCCCGCCGACCCGGCCGCCGTCGTCCACGGCGAGCGCGGACCCGTTCCGGTCACCCACGCCCAGCTGTGCGACACCGTGGACTGGCTGCAGCGGTACACCCCGCTCAACCCGGACGACACCGTGCTCCACCACCGTCCTGACGCGCTGCTCTCCGCCGTCCACGCAGTCCTGTGGCCGCTGCTGCACGGCGCGGCCGTCCACCCGGCCCCGTCCGCCGAGGACACCCCGGCGACCGTCGCGTTCCTGCCGCCCACCGCCCTCGCGGCCAAGGGCACCCGGCTGCGCCTGGTCCACACCGACGGCGGGCGGCTGACGGCCCGCCTCGCCGACCGGTTCCACGCCGGCACCGGCGCCGAGCTGCACCGCCTGTGGCCGCTTCCCGAAGCCGGAGGCTACGTCGCCGCCCTGCACTGCGCGCCGGGGCTGACCGACCACGAGCTCAGCACAGGTCGGCCGGGCAACCGTCCCGCCACCGTCGTCGACGCCCGCTCCCGACCGCTCGCGCCCGGCATCCCCGGCCTGCTGCACGTGCCCGCGTCCGCGCGGCCCTTGACCTGGCGGGGCCGTCTCCTGCCCGACGGCCGCCTCACCCTCGACGACACCGTCGGCCAGGTGCGCCGCGATGGTCTCACCGCCACCCCCGCCGACATCGAGAACGCCCTGCTGCGCGACGAGTCGCTCGGTGCCTGCGCGGTTCTCGCGCGGACCACCACCGACGGCGTCGAGGAACTGGTCGCCTACGTGGTGCCCACCGGCGGCTTCCACCCCGCCCGGCTGCGCGCCCACGCCGCGTCACTGCTGCCCGCCGCCCTGGTGCCGAGCGCCTACGTCGCTGTCACCTCCCTGCCCCGCACCCGCGGCGGCCTGCTGGACGAGGCCGCCCTGCGCGCCCTGCCGGTACTGGACGAGGAGGTGATCCGGCAGTGGGAGCGCGCCCTGCCCACGTCGAAGATCGCCCTCACCGAGGACCCGGCCGCGAGCCACCGGGGCCGCGTCCACACCGGCACCGCCGCGCCGCTCACCAAGGGACGTACGGACGACGGCGGTTCCGCCCGCCCCGCCGACTCCGCCGCCCCCCGCGCGACCGCCGACGCGGCCGCCCGCCCGGCCCTGTTCACCGGCCCCGGCAGCGCGGTGCCGGACGTGGCGACCCTCCCCGAGGCACTGCACCGCGCCGCCGCCGCCACCGCCGACGGCGGCATCCTGCTGCTCGACCACCAGGGACAGGCCGGCGAACTCGACTACGCCACGCTCGCGGCCGAAGCGGGCCGCGTCCTGGGCGGGCTGCAAGCGGCGGGCCTGACCCCCGGCGACCGCGCCCTCCTGCAGTGCCCCGACCACCGTGACTTCCTCGTCGCGTTCTGGGCGTGCGTGCTCGGCGGCATCGTCCCCGTACCCCTGGCGCCCGTCTCGGCGGCCCAGGACGGCCCCGCCGTCGACCGGCTCGCGGGAGCCCTGAAGCTGCTGGACGCGCCACTGGTGCTGACCGACGCCACGACCGCCACCGCCCTGGAGGAGATCGCCGCACGCCGCGCCTGGACCACCGCGCCGCGCCTCGGCGTCCTGGACGAGCTGCGCGCCGCCGGCCCCGGCACACCGCACCCCGCGGGCCCCGACGACGTCGCGCTGCTGCTGCTGACCTCGGGCAGCACCGGTGCACCCAAGGCTGTCGCCCTGCGCCACCGCAACGTGCTCGCCCGCTCCGCGGCCACCAGCGCTGCCAACGGCTTCGGTCCCGCGGAGGTGTCCTTCAACTGGATGCCCCTGGACCACGTCGGGGGCATCGTGATGTTCCACGTCAGGGACGTCTACCTCGGATGCCGCCAGATCCACGCCCCCACCGCGTGGATCCTCCAGGAGCCGCTGCGCTGGCTGGAGGCCGTCGACACCTACCGGGTGACGCTGACCTGGGCGCCCAACTTCGCGTTCGGCCTGGTCAACGACCGTGTCGCGGAAGCAGCCGAAGCGGCCTTGGACCTGTCCTGCCTGCGATTCATCCAGAACGCCGGCGAAGCCATCATGCCCCGCGTCGCCCGGCGGTTCCTGGCGGCCCTGGCCCCCCTCGGCCTGCCCGCCACCGCGATGCGCCCCTCCTGGGGCATGTCCGAGACTTCGTCGGCCGTCACGTACTCCGACGCCTTCACCCTCGCCACCACCAGCGACGACGCCTCCTTCACGGAGGTCGGCCGTCCGCTGCCGGGCACCACCCTGCGCATCGTCGACGAGTACGACACCACCCTGGCCGAGGGCACACCGGGGCGCCTGCTGGTGAAGGGCCCCACCGTCACCTCCGGCTACCACGACAACCCGGAGGCCAACCAGGCCGCGTTCACCGCCGACGGCTGGTTCGACACGGGCGACCTGGGCGTTCTCCGTGACGGCGCCCTCACCATCACCGGACGCGCCAAAGACGTACTCATCATCAACGGCGTGAACCACTACTGCCACGAGATCGAGTCCGTGGTGGAGGAACTCGACAGCGTCGAGAACTCCTTCACCGCGGCCTGCGCGGTCCGCGACCCCGGAGCCACCACCGACGGCCTCGTCCTCTTCGTCCACCTGCGCGTCGGCCCGGCGGACCTCGCGGACACCATCCGGGACATCCGCGCCCACCTCGTGCGGCGAACCGGCCTCAACCCCAGCCACGTCCTGCCCGTGGAGCGCGAGGACATCCCCAAGACCGAGATCGGCAAGATCCAGCGCTCCAAGCTGCGCGACAGCTTCCACGCGGGCGCGTTCGACGAACTGATCCGCACCACCGACCTCGCCCTGGGCAACGAACGGACCCTGCCCAACTGGTTCTACGAACGGCGCTGGCACCCCGCACACCCTCAGCGGGGGCGCTCCTCCGACGCCACGGTGCTGGTCCTCTCCGACCGGCTGGGGCTCGCCGACGCGCTGCTGACCCGGTTCGCCGCGACCGGACGCTCCGCGGCCCGCGTCGACGCGGGCGAGGAGTACGACAGGCTCGCCCACGGTCACTACCGCATACGCCCCGACCACCCGGACGACCACAGCCGGCTGCTCGGCGCCCTCGCCGCCGACGGCCTCACCCCGGGCGAGATCGTGGACCTCACCACGTACGCACCGTCGGCCCCGGCCGACCCGGACCGGCCCGTCCCCTCCGGCACGGCCGCCCTGATCCACCTCGTGCAGGCCCTCGCCGCCCGCCGCGACGAGGACGGGACCGACAGCGAGATCTGCTTGCGGGTCGCGGGCCGCCACACCCAGCACGCGGCCCCCGGCGACCGCCCCGACTGCGACCGGGCGGCCCGCCTGGCGCTGCTCACCAGCCTCGTCCAGGAGATCCCCTGGCTCACGGGCTCCCACCTCGACCTGCCCGGGGACGGCGCCCCCGAGACGGACCTGCCCCACCTGCTGGCCGAACTGACGGCCCGGCCCGGCGAACCGGAAGCCGCCGTACGGGACGGCCGCCGGCTCACCCCACGCCTCGCCCAGCTGCCGGAAACCCCTGCCACGACCGGGTCACCCCTGCGGCACGGGGGCCTGTACGTCGTCACCGGCGGTCTCGGCGGCCTGGGCGCCGAGATCTGCGCCCACCTGCTCGACGCCTACGACGCCCGACTGCTTATTCTCGGCCGCACACCGCTGTCCCCGGACTCCGCGGCGCCGGCCGACCCCGGCGCCCGTGCCCGCCTGGATACCCTGCGAGCCCTGCAAGCCCGCAGTGACGACGTCCTGTACGCCACGGCCGACGTATGCGACCTCGAGCAGACGCGCGCCGCCCTGGACCAGGCCCGCGCTCGCTGGTCACAAGAGCCCAGTGCGGTACTCCACCTCGCGGGAGCCTTCCGCCAACAGTCGTTCCTCACCCAGAGCCCCGAGGACGTCGCCGAGGTCCTCGCGTCCAAGACCACCGGCACACAGGTCCTCCTGGACTGTCTCGCCGACAGTCCGGACGCGGTCCTCATCGGCTTCTCGTCCGTCAACGGCGCTCTCGGCGCGGCTCTGGCGAGCGCCTACGCGGCCGCCAACGCGCACCTGGATGCCAGGGCACACCGGTCCGGCGGCCCCCGCGTCCGCAGCCTCGCCTGGAGCCTGTGGGAGGAGACCGGCATGAGCCGCGGCCACCACCTCACCGAACCCAGCCGTGCCCGCGGCTATCACCCCATCGGCCGCGGTGAGGGGGTGCGGGCCTTCCTCCACGCCCTGCGCCACGACCGCCCCCATGTGCTGATCGGGCTCGACTCGTCCAAGCCGTTCATCCGTAGCCGGCTCGACGCTCCCACGCGCTTGGTGCACCGCCTGAGCGCGCACACCACCGCTCCGTCGGAACAGCGCCCTGCCACGCTCCCCGACCGGTACGGCCACCCCACCACCTGTGTCCCGGCCGACGTCGGGAGCGACGCCTCCTCCGGCGGTGCCGCCGCCCCGGCCGGGCCCACCCAGGAGCTGGTCGTCGCAACATGGTGCGATGTCCTCCACCTCGACCGGGTGGGCCCGCACGACAATTTCTTCGACCTCGGCGGGCATTCGCTGCACCTCGCCCGCGTGCACAACCTCCTGGAGGAGGCCCTGGGACGCCAGTTCTCGATGGTCGACCTGTTCCGCCACCCCACCGTCGCGAGCCTTGCCGCGTTCCTCGACACCCCCGCGGCGCCGCCGCCCACCCGAGCCGCGGCGCAGGCCCGGGCCGAGCGCCGCAACTCCGCGCGGGGCCGTCGACGGCCCCGCTGATCCGGGCCCTACGTCCTAGGGGAGAGGGCCGTCGTAGGGGAGCAGGTCGGGGCGTTTGGGCGCTCGTCCGTCGCCGGACGAGCGGCCGGTGAGGCGGCGCCCTATCCACGGCCCCAGGTGCTGCTTGGCGAAGCGGGCGTCGGCGATGCGGCGCATGGCCCAGCCCGGCGGCACGGCGGCCGGCAGCGGAGTCTGCCAGTCGTCCTCCGGGTCGTGGCCGAGTGCCTGCCAGACGGCCTCGGCGACCCTGCGGTGGCCCTCGGCCGTGAGGTGCAGCCGGTCCACGTCCCACATGCGCTGGTCGCCGAGGGCCGCGGCGCCGTAGAGGTCCACGACGATCGCACCGTGCCGGGAGGCCAGGTCGTCGACGTGGGTGAAGAGCTCTTCCATGCGCGGGCGGAACCGCTCCATCACCGGGCCGTTGCGGCCCGGGCTGCGCATCAGGACGAGTTGCTTGCAGGACGGCGCGAGACGTTCCACGGCTTCTTCGAGCAGGTCGCGGACGCGGCGCATGTCGCACTTGGGGCGCAGCGTGTCGTTGAGCCCGCCCACCAGGGTGACCACGTCGGCCTGCATGGCGGCCGCGACGTCCACCTGCTCGTCGACGATCTGGCCGATGAGCTTGCCGCGCACCGCGAGGTTCGCGTAGCGGAAGCCGGGGCTGTGTGCCGCCATCCGGCCGGCCAGGAGGTCGGCCCAGCCGCGGTAGCTGCCGTCGGGCAGCAGGTCCGACATGCCCTCGGTGAAGGAGTCGCCCACCGCGACGAGACTGGTGTAGTTGGCATTCATCTGCATGGCGGAAGCGATGGTATCCCGCCGGGGCGCGCTGTCGCAGGTGTCACCCGGGGCCGGGTCCGGTGAGCCGGGCCACCACCGTTTCTCCGATCTCGGTGAACGCCTCGATCTGTTCGGGGGTCAGCAGATCCATGAAGTGCCGGCGCACGGACTCCACATGCAGCGGGGAGGCGGCTTCGATCGTGCGCAGCCCCTCCTCCGTGAGCACGACCACCGCGCCCCGGCCGTCCGTCGCGCACTCCTCGCGCACCACGAGGCCGCGCTGCTGCATGCGGGCGAGATGGTGGGAGAGGCGGCTGCGGGACCAGAGCATGCGGTCCGCGAGTTCGCTGACGCGGCGGCGGTGGTCGGGGCTTGCGCCCAGGTTGGACAGGACGTCGTAGTCGGGTTCGGAGAGTCCGCTCCGCCGGTTGAGGTCACGGGACAGCTCCGCGTTGAGCAGCAGGAACATGCGGCGGTACGCCTGCCATGCGCGCTGTTCGCGGTCGGTCAGCCAGCGGGGTTCCTGAGTCACGGCTCCACCGTATCGGAGAGATGGTTGACATGTCACTCGCATGGTTGACATGTCACTCACCTCGCTCCTACGGTCATGCGTGACACGTCAACCATTAACGGTGGGCGGCATGGACACGCCTGGGGGACGCCGGTGCTGACACGGTCACTGAGGCTGCTGGCCGGGCTCGTCCTGTTCGGTGTCAGCGTCGCGCTCATGGTCACCGCGGATCTCGGCCTCCCCTCATGGGACGCCCTGCACCAGGGAGGGGCGCGCACCACGGGGCTCCCCTTCGGCTGGGTGGTGAACATCGTGGGCGCGCTCGTGCTCCTCGCATGGATCCCGCTGCGGGTCCGCCCCGGCATCGGCACGCTCGGCAACGTCCTCGTCGTCGGCCTCGCCGCCGAGGCCGCGCTCGCTCTCCTGCCCGCACCGGGAGCCCTCGTCGTACGGGTACCGCTGCTGTGCGCGGGCATCGTGCTGAACGCCCTGGCCACCGGCCTCTACATCGGAGCGGGCTTCGGCCCCGGACCTCGCGACGGACTGATGACCGGTCTTGCGCGGCGCGGCATCTCGATCCGATGCGCACGCACCGTGATCGAGATCTGTGTGCTGGCCGTCGGCTGGCTGCTCGGCGGCACGGTCGGCCTCGGCACGCTGCTGTTCGCCGCGACGATCGGCCCCATGGCCCAGCTCGCCATCCGTCGTTTCTCAGCCCCGGCCGTCACATCCAAGGATGACGCCACCACCACGTAAAGGATCGGCACGATGCCTCGACTGCACGTCATCTCGGCCAGCACCCGGCCCACCTCCGCGGGCCGCCCGCTGGCCGCCTGGATCGCGGAACTCGCCGCCGGCCGCGAGGAGTTCGACACCACCCTGATCGACCTCGGCGAGGTCAACCTGCCGTTCTTCGACGAACCCGAGCACCCGTCGGAAGGCCGCTACATCCACCGGCACACAAAGGAGTGGAGCGCGACCGTCGCGGCCGCCGACTGCTTCGTCTTCGTCATGCCGATGTACAACGGCGGGTTCACCGCGCCCCTGAAGAACGCCATCGACTACTTGCAGAAGGAGTGGCAGGGCAAGCCGGTGGGCCTGATCAGCTACAGCGCGGGCAGCTCGGGCGGAGCCCCCGCCGTCGAGATGATCCAGCCGGTGCTGCGCCGGGTGGGCCTGCGTTCCGCGCGGCGGAGCCTGTCGATCCCCGGCATCGAGGAGCGCCTGGCCGGCCGGTACGGAAACTTCGTGGCCACGGCGGAGCTGGCCGCGCAGGCAGCGGCCGTGCTCGACGAGGTGGCGCTGCTGGCCGCCGCGGAGCGGACCGCTGTCTGAGGGGGCTCCCACAGGCACCACACCCTCCGCTTCCCGGGGCACCCGGCCCCTGGGCAGTGTGGCGTCACGGCGGTATGCCATAGGCGAGCCGTCGTCACGAGAGAGCGAGCCAGCCATGTGGACCGCAGCATTCTGGAAGGCCACCACGGAACGCGCGATCCGCACGTTCGCGCAGGCACTGGCCGCCGTACTCGTCGCCGGGGCGACCAGCCTGCTGGACGTCGCGTGGGGCGCGGCCTTCGCGACGGCGGGGCTCGCCGCGTTCCTCGCCGTACTCACGGCGCTCGGGGCCGCGGAGGCCGGAGCGGCGGGACCCGGCATCACGGAGCAGCCGACCGCGTCGGCGGGCGCGGGCGAACCGGTCGGCTGAGCGGCGGGGGGGGGGGGGGGCCCCCCCCCCCCCCCCCCCCCGCGGCCCCCCGCCCCCCGGGGGGGGGGGGCGCGGGCGCCCGCCCCGCCCCAACGGGCGCCAGCCCGCGGGCCGGCCGGGCCCCGCCCGCCC